>CAVQVA010000028.1:0-36806 GCA_963716975.1 uncultured Actinomycetes bacterium
CGCCCGAACTAGTGGATCCGAAGGACCGCTTCCTTGTCTTCAACACCTTCCAAGCTCTTCCCCACGAGCTTCAGAAGGCCGACCTCGCTGACCGAGAGGGCGGCAAACGTCTCGAGCGCTTCGGGGGTTAGGTCGCTTGGAGCGACATCGTTTCGCTCGAGATACTTCTTGACGTGAGTGGGCACTTGCGCCCGGGTCCGTTGGTCATCGTTCTCCCCTTTCAGTGGGCGTTCACGAATATCCAGGCCCGGCCTCGCGTTGTCAAGGTGTGGGCTTGCCCCGCGCGGGGCGTGCACGGACAATCCATGGCCTCAGATGGCACGCGCTGCGGGGACACTGGTCTGTTCCACGTGCGGAGGCGAGAACGCGGCCGAATCGCGTTTCTGCGCATCGTGCGGATCGCTGCTGACCGGAGCGGCTGGCGGTGCCGCGGAGACGCGGAGGGTCGTGACCGTCCTCTTCTCCGACCTTGCGGGCTCGACCGCGTTGGGCAGCGGGCTCGACCCGGAATCGCTTCGCCAGCTCATGACCCGGTACTTCCAGGAGATGGGAGCGGTGGTCCGGCGACATGGGGGAACGACCGAGAAGTTCATCGGCGACGCGATTATGGCGGTGTTCGGCGTCCCGCGCCTGCACGAGGACGACGCCCTCCGAGCGGTCCGGGCGGCCGTGGCAATGCGTCATGCGCTCGAGGGGCTGAACGAGGAGTTCGAACGTCAGTGGGGAGTCAGGATCCACATCCGGACGGGCGTGAACACAGGCGAGGTGATCGCGGGGGACTCGAGCAAGGGCGAGTCGTTCGTGATCGGAGACGCAGTCAACGTCGCGGCCCGGCTCGAGCAGGCAGCCGGCCCGGGCGAGATCTTCATCGGCGAGACGACCTACCGGCTGGTTCGGGACATCGCGGTGACAGCGCCCATCCAGCATCTCCGGGTGAAAGGGAAGTCGGAATCCATTGCCGCGTGGAGCCTCGTCGACGTCGCACCCACGCCGCCTGAAGCGCGTGGTCTCGAGTCGCCTCTGATCGGGCGCGATCGGGAGTTTGCCGCGCTCGAGGACGTGTTCCGGCGGACCGTCGAGTCCCGGTCCTGTGGGCTGGTCACGGTGATGGGCCCGGCCGGAGTCGGTAAGTCCCGGCTCACTCGCGAGTTTCTCCCGAGACTCGGCGATCAGACGATGGTCGTGGTCGGACGCTGCCTACCGTACGGCGAAGGGATCACGTTCTGGCCGATCGTCGAGGTGCTTAGGGCTGCCGCAGGACTGAGCGACGTTCACTCGCCCGACGAGGCTCGTACGAGGATCGCCGGGTTGCTGGAGGGCGCCGACGCTCCGCTCGTCGCCGCTCGTCTGGCGGGACTGATGGGACTGGCGGACGTCACGCCGGGCGTGCAGGAGACGTTCTGGGCCGTACGGAAGCTTCTCGACCAACTTGCTTCGCGTGCACCCTTGGTTGTTGTCTTCGACGACATTCACTGGGCCGAGCCGACGTTCCTCGATCTGCTCGAGTATCTCGCCGACTCGCTGGACGGCGTCCCCGCTCTGCTGGTCTGTCTGGCTCGCCCGGAACTGCTCGAGGTGCGCGGCGACTGGATGACGTCGAAGGCGAACGCGTCCCTCATCACGCTCCAGCCCCTGAGCGATGCCGAGATGGCCGGCCTGATCAGGAACCTGCTCGGTGGCGCGGAGTTGGCGGACGAGGCTCGCGTGCGGATCGCCGACGCGGCGGAAGGAAACCCGATGTTCGTCGAGGAGACGCTGCGGATGCTGATCGACGACGGCCTGCTCAGCGCTGTCGCCGGGACCTGGACGGCGAGCGACGACCTGTCGAACCTCACCATTCCGCCCACGATCAACGCCCTGCTCACCGCGCGGCTGGATCGGCTCGACGAGGAGGAGCGCGCTGTGATCGAGCGCGCGTCCGTGATCGGTCGCGTCTTCTGGTGGGGTGCGATCGCGGAGATGTCGCCGGACGAGCAGCGGCCCCGCGTCGGCAGCCATCTCCAGTCGCTCGTGAGGAAGGAGCTGATCCGCCCGGATCGCTCGGATCTGCAGGACGAGGATGCCTTTCGGTTCACCCACATCCTGGTCGGGGACGCTGCCTACAACGGCATTCCGAAGAGCGTCCGAGCGCAGCTCCACCAGGGGTTCGCCTCGTGGATCGAGGCAAAGCGGCGCGACCGCGCCGGAGAGATCGAAGAGATCGTCGGCTATCACCTGGAGCAGGCGTATCGGTCGCTCGCGGAGCTCGGCCTGTCGAACGAAAGCGTCGAGTCGCTTGCCCGCCGGGCGGCCGCTCCCCTGGCCTCCGCGGGGCGGCGAGCGTTCGCCCGCGGCGACATGCCCGCCGCCGTCAACGTGTTGTCCCGCGCCGTCTCGCTCGGCCCTCGCGACGACCCCGGTCGACTCGGGCTCCTGCCCGAGCTTGCCTTTGCGTTGCTCGAGACCGGCGACCTGCGGCGGACTCGCGAAGTGATTGCCGAGATGCACGAAGCCGCGACGGCGTCCGCGGATCGCCGCCTGCAGGCGCACGCTCTGATCCTCGATCTGTGGGTGCGCGCCTTGGCCGAGCCGGAGGGTTGGGCGGACGAGGCGCAGCGCGAGGCAGGGCGGGCGATGGCGATCTTCGAAGAGCACCACGACGAGCGTGGGCTGGCGAAAGGGTGGTCCCTGCTGGGCCTGCTCCACCTGACGAAGTGCGACTTCGGCGCCGCCGAGGAGGCGTGGGAGAACGCGGCCGCGCACGCGTACGCCGCCGGCGATCTCCGAGAGTGGCTGGAGTCGCTCTCCTGGGTGCCGCTGGTCGTGTGGGCCGGCTGCATGCCGGTCGAGGCGGGAATTCAACGGTGCAGTGACGTCCTCGGCAGGGCCGACGGTGATCGCAAGGCGATGTCGGCCGCCCTCTTTAGCTGGGGGAACCTCGAGGCGATGCGCGGCCGCTTTGACGAGTCGCGGCAGTTGATCGCGCAGGCGAGATCGGCGCTCGAGGAGGTCGCGCTGACCGTGTGGATTGCAGGACCACTCACCGAAATGAGCGCGCTGGCCGAGCTCTGGGCGGGTGACGCGACGTCCGCCGAGCGCGAGCTGCGCTGGGGCGTGGAGACGCTGCAGCGGATGGGCGAGTTGGCCTGGCTGCCGACGATCGCCGGCATCCTCGCGGAGGTCGTCTACGTCCAGGGCAGGTACGAGGAAGCCGAAGCGTTCGTCCAACTGGGCGAGGAGACCGCCGGTAGCGACGACGCATACTCGCAAGGCTTGCTGCGATGTGTCAGGGCGAAGGTCCTTGCCCACGAGGGCCGCGCGGAGGAAGCCGTCGGGCTCGCCCGCGAGGCCGTTGCGATAGCAGAGCCGACGGACTTTCTCTTTCTCCGAGCCTTCGTGCTGGACGGCCTCGGCGAGGTCCTTCAGGTCGCCGGGTTCACCGAGGAAGCCGACGCGGCGCTCGCCGAGGTGATCCGCCTGTGCGAGCAGAAGGGCTTCGTCGTGGGTGCGCAGCGGGCTCGGAGTCGACGAGAGCGTGGGTGATCGGCCATGGTGGCGACGCGTCGTTCTTCGTCCTGACCCTTCGCGGCCAAGGCGCGGCTCGGAGCTTGGTCAGGCGGTCTCCCGAGCTGCCTCCGCTTCGAGATCGCGTTGCCGCAACGCCGATCGCGACCCGACGTCCAGGTGGCACGCGTCCAGGTGGCGGGGCTCGGCACGCTCGAGCAGTTCCGGCCGCGTCGAGCAGAGGTCGAAGCGGTGCACGCAGCGTGGCGCAAAACGGCATCCCTCCGGCGGGGCAAACGGCGACGGCGGCGCACCGGGGATCGCCACCAGTCGTCGAAGCCGCGGCCGGTCGAGGCGCGGCACCGAACCGAGGAGCCCCCAGGTGTACGGATGCTGCGGGTTCCGGAACAGGCGTGACTTCGGCGCTTCTTCGACGACCCGCCCCGCGTACATGACCGCGACTCGCTCGGCGACGTTCGCGACGACACCCATGTCGTGCGTGATAAGCACGATCGCCGAGCCGTGGTCATCTCGCAGTCGCTGGAGCAGCTCCAGGATCTGGGCCTGGATCGTGACGTCGAGCGCCGTGGTCGGCTCGTCGGCGATCAGGAGCGCCGGGTTGCAGGAGAGCGCCATGGCGATCATCACGCGCTGACGCATCCCGCCCGAGAACTGATGCGGGTAGTCGTCGACGCGTCGGTCGGCGTTGGCGATGCCGACCTCGGCGAGGAGCTCGATCGCGCGGGCTCGCGCTTCGGCGTCGGACACGTGCGTGTGGGCCTGGATCTGCTCGACGATCTGCCAGCCGACGGTGTACACGGGCGTCAGAGCCGTCATCGGATCCTGGAAGATCATCGCGATCTCCCGCCCGCGGACCGACCGGATCTGGTCCTTCGACAGCGTCAAGAGGTCGCGCCCGCGAAAGAACGCCTCGCCGCCGATCATGGCGTTCGGATCCCGGATCAGACGCATGATCGCCAGCATCGACACGGTCTTGCCGGAGCCGGACTCGCCCACGATGCCGAGGATCTCGCCGGGCGAGACGGTCAACGAGAGGTCGTCGACCGCCTCGGCGACGCCGTCCTCGGTCCGGAACGCCACGTGCAGGTTGCGCACGTCGAGCAGCGGTGCGACCGCTGCGTCAGGCAATTCGCACCCGTGGATCGAGCCACGCGTACAGGAGGTCGATCAGCGCGTTGGCGACGATCACGAAGAAGGCCACGTACATGGCGGTGGCCATGATCACGGGCAGATCGAGGTTCGTGAGGGAGTCGTAGGTCAGCTTCCCGACGCCGTGCAGGTTGAAGACCACCTCGGTGAGGAGGGCTGCGCCGCCGACGAGCGCGCCGAAGTCGAGCCCGAAGAGGCTGAAGTACGCGACGAGCGAGGTGCGAAGCGAGTGCCGGACCAGGACCCTGCGCTCGGTCAACCCCTTCGCGTACGCCGTGCGCACGTAGTCCTGCTCCTGCGCCTCGATCATCGACGACCGGACGACCCGGGCATAGATGCCGGCGTACAGGACCGCCAGCGTCAGCCACGGAAGAAGCAACGACTTGAACCAGCCGAAGGGCGACGACGTCAGCGGCGTGTACCCGAGCGGCGGCACCCACGAGAAGAGGAGCGTGTCGTGGAGCCGGCTCTGGGACAAGAGGTTCACCATCTCGCCGAGCCAGAAGACGGGCATCGAGATGCCGATCAGCACGACGATCATCAGGATCACGTCGAGCGCCGAGCCGCGAAAGACGGCCGCGAGGACGCCGATGACGATGCTCGTCAGGACCCAGATCAGCGCGGCGCCGATGACGAGCGAGAGCGTGACCGGAGCCGCCTCCTCGACCTGCGGCACGACCTTCGCGCCCCGGTTCACGGACGACTCGAGATCTCGGGTGATGAACAGCTTCTTCATGAGCAGCGCGTACTGGACGGGCATCGGTCGGTCGAGGCCGAAGTCGTGCCGGACGGCTTTCAGCGTCTGCTGGTCGGCGTTCCGTCCGGCGATCCGCGCGGCCGGATCGACGCCGGGGGTCGCGAAGAAGATGAGGAACACGAGCACGCTGATCGCGAACAGGACGAGCACCATCGAGACCATGCGCCGGACGACGAAGCGCAGCATCAGCGTCCTGCCCTGTGCTTCGCTCGGGGGTCGAGCGCATCGCGGACGGCATCACCGAGGACGTTGAGCGCAATGACGGTGAGCACGATCGCGATGCCCGCCGCGAGGGCGACCGTGGGGCGCGTGTAGAGCAGGCTCTGGCCGTCGAGGATGATCGTCCCCCAGCTCGCATTCGGTGGCTGCACGCCGATTCCGAGGAAGGAGAGCGCCGCCTCGGTGACCAGCGCGAGCGCGACCATGATCGGAAACAGCACGATCACCGTCGTCACGACGTTCGGGAAGATGTCGCTCCGGAGCAGGCGCCAGGACGAAGCGCCCATCCCGATCGCGGCCTCCACGAACTCGCGCTCCCGGAGCGACAGCACCTCGCCGCGAACGGAGCGTCCGACGTACGGCACGTAGACGATGCCGATGATCACGATCGGCAGCGCGAGGCTTCCTGACTCGATTCTGATCGGGCCGATCGCGTAGCTGCTCGTCGCCAGAACCGTGGAGAGGCAGATCGCGAGCAGGAAGACGGGGAACGCCCAGACGACGTCGAGCAGGCGAGACAGCACGCCGTCCACCGCTCCGCCGAAGAATCCTGCGGCCAGGCCGATGATCGTTCCGAAGATGCACGTCAGGAGCGCTGCGGTGATCGCGATCAGCAGGGAGTTCCGCCCGCCGTACAGCAGCCGCGCCGCGACGTCTCGTCCCTGGTTGTCCGCGCCGAGGAGGTAGTGGTGCGGGTCCCACGTGGGGCCGATCGGGGTCACGCCGAGCCCGAGCCCGGAGGACGACTCCTGCACGACGGGCACGACCTTCCCGTTCACGATCGTCGTCCCGTCGATGTTCGACCGGAACGGGTCCGTGTGGGCGATGTGCTCCGCGTACAGGGGCGCCGCGAGACAGGCGAGCACGATCACGATGAACAGACCGAGCATCGCCAGCCCGACCTTGTTGCGGCGAAGTCGTCGCCAGGCGAGCCTCCACGGGCTCGCACCGGCGGTCTCGAGCGCCGCCGGCGGGGCGGTGGACCCGCCCACAAGCGCTTCGCTCATCGGGGCGCGAGCGGGCGAGGGCCGGGCGGAAGCCCGACCCTCGCCGAAGCCTCTACTGGACCCATGACTGGTCGATGACCCAGTAGTACTGCTTGCTGAACGTGAAGTTGCCGACGCGCTTCGACACGAAGTCGAGGTGCTTCGGGTTGAAGATCGTCGCCATCGGCGCCTGGTCGGTGACCATGCGGTCGATCTTCGTCCACATGGCGTCGGCGGCTCTCTGGTTCTCGTTGCCCAGCTTCAGCGCCTTCTTCATCTGGTCGTTGATCTTCTTGCTGCAGAACCCCGCGATGTTGATGCTCGAGTCGCTCCCGGGGTGGAAGGTCTCGCATCCGAACAGGATGTACAGGAAGTCCGACGCAGCGGGGTAGTCCTGGTACCACTGCTGGACGTTGATCTGGACCTTGTGCTTCGTGTTCTGCACGTACGTGAAGAAGATGTTCCCTGCGATCGGCTTCACCTTCGCCTTGTAGCCGATCTGGTTGAGGACGCTCTGGATGTAGACGGCCATGTCCTTCTGCACCTCGTCGTCCGCCGAGTAGACGGACACCGTCTGGCCGGCGGTACCCGACTCCTGCACGAGCCGCTTGGCCTTGGCGAGGTCGGGCGCAGACCATCTCGTCCCCGGGTTCTTCGTGTAGGGGCAGTACGGCTTGTACCCCGGGAAGCCGGGAGGAAGCACCTGACACGAGGTCGAGGCGAGCTTCGGTCCGCCGAAGATCTTGATGGTCGCGTTGCGGTCGATCGCGTAGTTCACCGCCTGGCGCGCCTTCAGGTTGTTGAACGGCGGGATGTTCGTGTTCATCGGCAGGTACCAGAACGCGGTGAGGAGGTTCAGTTTCACCTGATCCGCGTACTTCGTCCCGATCTCCGACAGACGGTCGGCGGGCGGGAAGTCGAACATCCAGTCGTACTGCCCGTTCTCGACCGCCGTGACCTGCGCCTCGGCCGTCAGGCCGAACGACATCGTGATCTGATCCGGATAGCCGTCGGGCTGCGCGGCGCGCGACCACTCCTTGAAGTACGGGTTGCGCTTCATGACGAGTTGCTTGTTCGGGTTGTACGACGCGAAGTAGTACGCCCCGGTGCCCGGAACGGGTTTCGTCCCCGCATCCTTCGCCGGGCTGTCCGCGGGAACGATCGACGCGTGGGGGACGGCGAGCTTGTACTTGAACTCCGGGTCGGGCGCCTTGAGGTTGATCGTGACGGTGCGTGCCGACGGGTTCGAGCTGACACCGCCCTTCAGCGTGCACGTGGCCGCCTTCTTCAGGCAAGCGTCCGCGCCGATGATGCCGGCGTAGAACCCGCCCGACGTCGGGCTCTTGACCTTGAAGATCCGCTGCAGGGAGGCGACGACGTCGTCCGTCGTGACTTCCTTGCCGTTCGAGAACTTGATCCCCTTGCGGATCTTGAACGTCCAGGTCTTCCCACCGTTCGTCACCGTGGGCATCTTCTCGGCGATGTCCGGCACGACGATGAAGGACGCATTCCCGCTCGCCTTCGTGAAGGCGAGCAGGCCGTCGTACGTCGCCATGTACAGGTTCCAGTACTGGAGCGTGTAGTTGACCTGCGGGTCGAGAGTACCCCCGGCGGTCTTCGCGATGAGCTTCATGGTTCCGCCGCGGTGGGCCTGCATCAGCGCGGCGCGATCCTGCGTGAGCGCGGCGCGATCCGGACTCGCCGCACGCTGCGGGGAGCCGGTGCTTGCATAGGCGGCAGCCACCGCTGCGAGCGCGACGACCGTGAGCACGAGCAGGACCTTCGGTACACGCTTCATGTCCTCTCCTAGCCTCGGTTCCGCTCGACCCGCTGCTCCACACGGGGGCGCGGAGACATGTCGGTGAGCGTCGTTCGATCGTAACGATCCGTCTATGGCACGACAAGAGAATCCAGGACTCGAGCACGGGCACGGCCTGCTGCCTAGACTCGATCGTTCGATCACCCACTGAAGCTGGACTCGTGAAGGCGGATACGACAGGACGAGGAGGGACGCAATGGGGAGCGAGCACCGGGTAGGGCCGCCGGACATCCATCACGATTGGTGGCGCGATCGGGCGCCCGCACTCTCGGTGCGCCCGGGCGACGTCGTTCGCTACGACATTCCCATCACCGGCGAGGGACAGGTGGCCGAGGCCTCGACGATCGACGAGGTGGAGTGGGACTTCGACACCATCTACAACCTGGCCGGGCCGGTGTTCGTCGAAGGCGCTGAGCCCGGCGACACGCTCGAGGTCGAGGTCTTGGAGCTCGAGCCGGGCCCCTGGGGGTGGACGGCGTTCATTCCCGAGCTCGGTCTCCTTCCGGACGACTTCCCGGATCCGTTCCTGAAGGTCTACGACCTGCGGAACGGGTCGACCGCGACCGTCGCACGAGGGGTCGACGTACGGCTCGATCCGTTCCTCGGCACGATGGGCGTACCGACCGAGGAGCCCGGGGAGCACTCTCCGTTTCCGCCCCACCGCGGCGGGGGAAACGTGGACTGCCGCCACCTCGTCGTCGGCTCCACGCTCTGGCTCCCCGTCTGGTGCGAGGGGGCGCTCTTCTCCTGTGGAGACGGGCACGGCGCTCAGGGAGACGGGGAGGTTTGCGTGAGCGCGATCGAGTGCGCGATGGGGGCAACGCTCAGATTCGAGCTCCACAAGCGATCGATCCCCGGGCCGGCGTTCCACGTCCCGCGCGCGGTGGGTGATCCCGGGCCTCACTTCGGCACGATGGGAATCGACGCCGACCTCATGGAGGGCGCACGCATGGCCGTACGCAACATGATCTCGTGGCTCGGAACCGAGAGGGGGATGAGTCGTGAGGACGCGTACGTCCTCTGCAGCCTCGCGGGTGACCTTCGCATCCACGAGATCGTCGACGCGGGTGTCTGGAACGTCGGCATGGTGATGCCGCTCAGCGTGTTCGGCGAAGTGTGACGTTCACCCGTCGCTCGGTCTGCGCATACACCTTCGATGAGTCCTGGGAGCGGAGCTAAGGCTCCCGCTGGTAGGGGTCAGCAGATGCCCTGATGCGGTGAGGAACAACTGGGCAGAGGCTGAGTGGCAGTCGTGGAAAGGGCCGAGTCCCCGGCTCCCAACTTGAGGGGCCGGGGACTCGACTCGGGGTCTACGCCGAGCGCGCGGGCTCGAGGTCGCGCTGGGCGTTCCCGTGCTCGAGGGTCGGAAGCCACTCGAGCCAGCTCGGGAGGTACCAGTTCCAGGCGCCGAGCAGCTTCATCGACGCGGGCAGGAGCACAGCGCGGACGATCGTGGCGTCGATCAGGATCGCAACCGCGAGCCCGACGCCGAACTGCTTGAAGAACGGCATCGAGAGCGTCGCGAAGACCGCGAAGACGGCGACCATGACGAGTGCGGCGCTCGTGACCACACCGGCGGTGGACTTGATTCCGTACGAGACCGCCTCGTCCATGCTTTTGCCGCGGTCGTACGTCTCCCGGATGCGGCTGATGATGAAGACGTGGTAGTCCATCGAGAGGCCGAACAGGATCACGAACAGGAGCAGCGGCACGACCGCCTCGATTCCGGCGGTGGAGCTGAGCAGACCCTTGCCGAGGCCGTGCTGGAAGACGAGCACGAGCACGCCGTAGGCGGCGGCCACCGAGAGCAGGTTGAGCAGGATCGCCTTGATCGCGATCACGATCGAGCGGAACGCGACCAGCATCAGGCTGAAGGCGAAGAGGAGAACGAACCCGACGACGGGCGCCAGGTTCGACCTCAGCGCGTCGGCCTGGTCCCTCCACTCCGCCGTCTGCCCGGTGACGCCGGCTTCCGTGTCCGGAACGGCGCCGACGGTCTCGGGAACGACCGTCTCGCGCAGCATGCGGAAGGCAGCGTTTGAGGCAGCGTCGGTCCCGTTCCCTGCGATCGGGACGGTGATGTTCGCAACCGTTCGGTCCTTGTTGACGTCGACGGTGATCGGCGCAGGACGCGATCGACGATTGCGCCCCAGAACCGCCCTTCACCGTCGTCGCGGCTGAGGCGAGAGACGAACGGAACCTCTCAGGCGCGACCGCTGGAACGAGTCGGCGCGGGCACGGATGAAAGGAGGCGCCTTTCACGAGGATACTCCTGCAACGGCGTCCCTCCTACTCGGCCGTGATCTCTGCAGCCTGGCTTCCATGAGGCCAAGGTTGGACGCCGGGCGGTGCACGACTGTGTTGGTGGCGGAGACGACGCCCGACACGAGTCAGCTCGGCTGTGCGGTCCGTCATGCCGACTGAAGGTCAGAGTAGTCGGAGTTCGCGCGCACGCGTCACGGCGTCCGGGCGTGTCGCGACACCGAGCTTGCGAAAGATGCTCTTCACGTGGGTCTTGACGGTGTTGAACGAGACGTAGAGCGCCTCACCGATCTCGCGTTGCGTGAGGTCGGTCGCGAGAAGGCGGAGTACTGCGAGCTCTCGCTCGCTGAGGTCCTCCTCGTACGGCGTGCGCGTGGCACTGCGCGACACGAGGCGGAGTCTGCGCTCCGCCTTCGCCACGAGCTCCGGCAACACGCCTGGATCCACGCACGACTCGGCCGTCTGGCGAGCTTCCCCCAGCAGGTCCTTCGCGGTGCTGCGGTCGCCGAGACCACCCTTCACGCCTGCGTGCGTGAGAAGCCCGTACGCAATGTCGAACTTTGCGTCACCTCCTCGAGCCAGATCGATGCCTAGGGCCAGAGCGTCATCTGCCTCTCCCAACCGCCCCTGCCCCTCGAGGAGCTTTCCGCGAGCGACGTGCGCCATCGACATGCCGAAGTAGGTCGTCAACTCGGTTCGCCTGCGTCGCAACGCCTCGGTGGCGTCGAGCATCCGATCGGCGCGATCCGATTCACCGATCTCCGCATTGACGACGGCGCACCAGCCGAGGGCGTGGACGAGCGCGAGGGAGTGGCGGGACTTCTCACTCGACGTCACCGCCTCGTCGAGAACGGCCGACGCGATTCGACCCTCCCCGCCGAGGAAGAGTGAGACGCCGAACGTGGTGAGAAGCGCGCTCCGCCAGTAGTCGGAGCCGGCCTCCTCGACCTCGAGGGCGGGTCGCGCCGTCTCGGCGATCCCACTCACGTCTCCGAGGAAGTACTGGTTGATTGCCCGACACGCGGCGACACCGGACGCGACCGATGCCGGGCCGGCAAGGAGCGAGCCGCTTGCTGCTCCCCGCGCGGCCGCCTCCAGCCACTCGTCGGCCTCGGCGATTCGGCCGACCTCTTGCAGCGTCGATGCCCGCACAAGGCATAGCCGGGCATCAGCTGGCACCGCCTCGGGCGGGAGCTCGTCGATCCAGGCGAGCAGGGTCTCGAGGCGAGCCTCGTCCCGGAACTCGATCCAGTGGCGAAGGATCAGCTCGGAGGCATCGGCGACGTCCCCTGCCGCCGTAGCGTGGCGAATGGCCTCGGATGCGTCGCCATGCTCTCGGTGCCAAGCGCTCGCCCGGCGATGCAGGGTGTGAGCGTGCTCGGGTTCGGCAAGCGCGAGCTCGTGGCGCAGTAGGTCGCCGAAGAGCTGGTGGTAGCTGTACCACTCGCGCTTCGCATCGAGGGGGACCAGGAAGAAGTTCGAACGCTCGAGCTCGTGCAACATCCGCGCCGAGCCAGGCCGGTCGGTGACGGCGTCGCACAGGGGAGCCGAGAGACGCTGGAGCACGGACGTGTCCAGGAGGAAGCGCCTCATCTCCGTGGGCAGGCCGGCGAGAACCTCCGAGCTCAGGTAATCGACGACATGGCGGTTGTCGCCGGCAAACGCCTCGATGAACTCGTGCGCGCTTACCCGTCCGCGAATGGTGAGGGTCGCCAGGTAGAGGCCGGCCGCCCATCCCTCGGTGAGCTCGCGAAGCCGGATGACATCCGCCCGATCGAGGTCGAGCCCGTGCAGGTCGTTGAGAAAGAGGTCGGCTTCCTCGTCGGAGAAGCGAAGCTGTTGCGCGTCGATCTCGACGAGTTCGCCGCGGGCGCGTAGACGTGCGAGCGGGAGCGCCGGCTCGGATCGGCTCGAGAGCACGAGCTCGAGGGTTTGGGGAAGGTGGTCGAGAAGGAACGAGAGACCCTCGTCGATCTCCGGGTTCGTGACCACGTGGTAGTCGTCGAGCACCAACACGACCTGGTGCGGTAGCGCCGTGAGCTCGTTGCAAAGCGGCGGGAGAACGTCGTCGACGACATTGACCCGCGGAGCTCTCAGCATGGGAAGAGAGACCTCGCCAGCGCTCGGGTCGAGCGTGCGAAGCGCCTGGATGAAGTAGGTCCAGAACCGGACCTGGTCGTTGTCGGCGTCGTCGAGGGAGACCCAGGCGAACGGCCGGGTTTCGCTTTCGAGCGCGTGCCAGTCGGCGAGCAGGGTCGACTTCCCGCAGCCGGCAGGAGCGCGGATCAGGGTCAGCTTGCGCGGCGGCCCGGCGCAGAGCTCGAGCAGCTCGCCGCGTGAGACTCGCTGGCGTGGGACGGGAGCCTCGAGCTTCGACTGGATGAGCGGGCGCGGAGCCTCCTCGACACCTGCCGACGTGTATGCCGACATGACGACGGAGGGTACATCGCCGTACCCGTCGATTCACCTGAGCGGATTCACCCTGGGTGATCCCGTCGCTGGGTGAAGTCAGACCACCCAGGCTCCGCGGATCGTCCTCCCGAACGCAAACGACAACGAAATTCGGGAGGTCGAGTCGTGATCACACCTGTTAGCACCGACTGGAAGGAGCTCGCGAGCCGTGGAACTGACGGTCTCGCGGTCTCGCTCCTCTGGAGCAAGGCGACAGACCGAGTCAGGGTCACCGTCGCGGACGAGAGGTTCGGCGACGAGTTCGATCTCGACATCCCGGGAGCGCACGCGCTCGCCGCCTTCCAGCACCCGTTCGCGTATGCAGCTGTCCGGGGTCTCGGCTTCGGCTCTGCGATGCGCCCGTCCCTCGATCTGCAATCGCAGACTCAAAGGAGTGCAGCCTGATGACGATCGATCCCATCCAGCACGCCCGCCGTTGGAAGACGCTCGGCGTGCTCTCGCTGAGCCTGGTGATCATCGGGCTCGACAACACCATTCTCAACGTCGCTTTGCCGACGCTGCAGGACGAGTTCGACGCCTCCGCTTCGAAGCTGCAGTGGATGGTCGACTCCTATCTCCTCGTCTTTGCAGGCCTGCTGCTCGTCTTCGGCACGCTGGGCGATCGTTTTGGACGGAAGCTGGCGCTGCAGGCGGGCGTGTCGATCTTCGGGCTCGCCAGCCTCGGGGCTCTCATCGCGGGCTCGGCCGACCAGGTGATCGTGGTGCGCGCTGCGATGGGCGTCGGCGCGGCGCTGATCATGCCCGCCACGCTCTCGATCATCGCCAACGTCTTCACCGGCGAGGAGCGCGGTAAGGCGATCGCGATCTGGGCCGCTCTGGCGGCGGTAGGGATCGGTCTCGGCCCGCTGGCCGGCGGGTTGCTGCTCGAGTGGTTCGCCTGGCCGTCGGTCTTCCTGGTCAACGTGCCGTTCGCGGCCGCGGCGCTGCTGCTCGGCATCCGCTACGTGCCCGAGAGCCGTGATCCCCGACCCGGCTCGTTCGATCTGCTCGGAGCCGCACTCTCCGCAGCCGGCTTCAGCATCCTCGTCTTCGCGATCATCGAGGCGCCAGAGCAAGGCTGGACGTCCGACCTCGTGCTCGGATCGCTTGCGACGAGTATCGCGCTACTCGGCTCTTTCCTCTGGTGGGAGGCACGCACCAAGGACCCGATGCTCGACCTCGGCTTCTTCCGCAGCGCCCGCTTCAGCGTGGGCACGGCGGCTGTCAGCGTCGCCTTCTTCGCCATGCTCGGCGCGATCTTCGCGCTAACCCAGTACCTGCAGTTCGCTCACGGATACAGCGCGATCGAGGCAGGCGCGATCATGAGCCCCATGGCGCTCGGGCTGATGCTCGGCGCCGGCTCCTCGAGCAAGGCCGTGCAGCGACTCGGCACCTCACGCGTCGTCGCAGCAGGCCTGGCCGGTCTCTCGCTCCTTCTTGCGGTGACGATGCTCTGGGAGTCGAACACCAGTGGGCTTCTGCTCGCTGCGTGGTTCTTTGGGCTCGCGCTCGCCATGGGCTGGGTGATGGCCCCGGCGACCGACGCCGTCGTCGGCGCGGTGCCGGCAGCCAAGTCCGGTGTCGCCTCGGCTACCAACACGGTCGCGCGGATGGTCTCGGGAGCGCTCGGCGTGGCGGTGATCGGCTCGCTCGTCGGCTCCCTGTACTCGAACGACGTCGACGGCTCACTCGGCGCTCTACCCCCGCAGGCGCAGGCCGCCGCCGAGAGCTCGATTGGCGCAGCGAGCGCGATTGCTGCCCAGCTCCCACCCCTCGCGGCCTCTGACGTGCTCGCGACGACGGGCGATGCCTTCACGCAAGCAATGGGCTTCGGCCTCCTCGTCGCCGCAGCACTTGCTGCCACGACGGCGGTGATCGTCGCTCGTCGCATGCCCTCCAGCGAGGCCGTCGCTGCAACAACTGTCGGCGGCCGGATGCGCGGCGTGAGTACGCGACGTCGACGGATCGCCACCGTGGTCGTGCTCGCAGCGCTCGTGGTTGCCGGCGCCCTTCTCGCCAGTCGTCCCGGAGCCTCCGAGGCCGCTTCGGCTTCCGCGGGAGCACCTTCGACCACCCCTGATTATGAGGCGATAGACACGTTCGTCGAGGCTGAGATGGATGCGCAGCGCATCCCGGGCCTGGCCCTCGGGATCGTGGAGGGAAATCGAATCGTCCACCTGCGGGGGTTCGGCCACGCCGACTCGTCCGGGCGGCCCGTGTCACCCCGGACGCCCTTCATCATCGGGTCCCTGAGCAAGTCCGTCACTGCCCTCGCGATCATGCAGCTCGTCGAGGCGGGGCAGGTCGAACTCGACGCACCCGTTCAGCGTTACATCCCGTGGTTCCGCGTTGCAGACGAAGAGGCCTCGGCTCGAATCACCGTTCGCCACCTGCTGAACCAGACAAGCGGCCTGTCGACGAAGACGGGAAGGTCGTTCCAGGGAAGTGGCGATACGAGTGACGGCGCGCTGGAACGAGCCGTCCGCACGCTCAGCACCGTCGAGCTGACGAAGCCGGTGGGGGCTACCCATCAATACAGCACGATCAACTACTCGGTGCTCGGGCTCGTCGTGCAAACCGTGAGCGGTCAGTCCTACGAGCGCTACATCCAGGAGCACATCTTCGGTCCTCTCGAGATGCGCCACTCCTTCACCTCCGAAGCTGCGGCGAAGGAGCAGGGCCTCGCAACTGGGCACCACTACTGGTTCGGCCGGCCCGCAGCCGTCGACCTGCCGTACAACCGTGGCCTTCTACCCGCGGGCTACCTCATCTCCAGCGCGGAAGACATGGCTCACTATCTGATCGCTCAGCTCAATCGTGGCCGCTACGGCGACGCGGCAGTCCTGTCGCCGTCGGGCACCGCCGAACTGCACAAGCCCGCCGTCCCAACGCCCGAATCCGGGACGTCGTATGGCATGGGCTGGTTCATCGGGCCGATCAACGGTATCCCGGCGGTCTTTCATCAAGGCGAGACCTTCAACTACCACGCGAACGTCGTGCTCATGCCTGGAAGCAATCGCGGAGTAGTCGTTCTGATGAACGCCGAGAACTCCGTGGATCTCTTCATTCGTGGACGCATGGGAATGGTCGCCGAAGGCGTGGCCAGCCTCTTGGAAGGGCGCGAGCCGGAATCTCCTCCGTCGAGCACCGGCATCCTCGTGGTCTATGCGGCGCTGCTCGGAGTGATCGCTCTCCAGATCAGCGGAATGATCCGGTCGGCGGCGGCTCTGCGGCGTCGGCGTCCTCCCTCGGGTCGGTTCGGATGGAAGGTGCGCACTGGCGTCGCGCTGGCGCTGAACCTCGGCTGGGCGTTGTTCGTACTCGTGCTGCTGCCGAAGCAGTTTGGGATACCGCTGCTGACCCTGGCCCAGGGACTACCTGACCTCGCCTATGTGCTGCTCGGAAGCGGCGTGATCGCACTCGGATGGGGCTTCTCGAGAACCGTGTGGGCCTACTTCGCCTTCCGTCAGAGCGGGGGCGTTCGGCTGACCGCGTCCCCACCCATGGCCGAGCTGCCCTGAGTACGACCGCATTCGACATCGACACCAATCCACAGCAGGAAGGTATGAGCATGCGCATCGAGCAGACATTCTTCGTGGGCCGGCCGCCGGAGGTCGTCTTCGATTACGTCACGAACCCGGCGCTCCTTGCCGATTGGCAAACGTCCAAGACGTCGGTGGAGCAGCTCACGGACGGCGCCGCAGGGCTGGGAACTCGTTTCCGGGAGTGGACGAAGCCCCCGGGCGGCAAGGAGTTCGAGCAGATCGTCGAGTTCACGGAGTTCGACCGACCGGTGCGCGTCCACGCGCACATCGTCGAGGGGCCGTACCCAATCGACGGAACGTGGTCGTTCGAGCCCGACGGCGATGGGACGCGCGTGCACTTCGTGGCCGACGGCGAGCTACGCGGTGTGATGCGGGCGCTCCAGCCAGTCGCGAAGCTCTTCATCGCCCGCCAGATGGCCGGCTACCACGAGAACCTTCGCCGCAACGTCGAGGCCGGCTAGGGGTGAAGGACGTCATTACCGCACAAGCTAGATCTGGCAATCCTGTAGTCACGGCGGCGCACCCGTCGTCGCGCCTGGATAGCTGTCCGACTGCGGGGCACGTCCGGTGACGACCGTCAATCCAGCCAAGGGCGTCGCCGGTCGCGAATATCGGCTCTTCCTGCTGGCGGTCGGTCTCGTCGGTCTTCACATCGTCGATGACAACTTCGTCCAGCCAGAGCCGGGGACATCAGCTGGAGATCACCTGGGCAGCGGACTCGTCCCGATCGCCGTCCTCGCGGCCTGCGCGGTCGCCTGTCCGCGCCTGCGCGCAGGCGCGCGCGCCTACGTGTCGATGACGCTCGGCGCTCTCGCGCTCGCAATCGGGACGCCCGGGATGTACCACCTCGTCGACGGCGGCGCATCGAGCGACGACTACACGGGGCCGCTCGCCATCGCCGCGGGCGTTGCTCTTCTCATTGCTGGGCCGGTGATTCTCTGGCAGGCACGCCGTAAGGAGGGGAGCCGGCGACGGCGGTACCTCCGCCGGTCGTTGCTCGCCGTCGGGGCAGTGGCAATCGCACTCGCCACCTTCTGGTTCATCGTCTTCCCGGTCGGCTTTCCCTACATCTACACCCACGTCGGCCAGACGGCGACTGCTCCCGATCTCACCGTCCCTTCCGAGAGCGTTACGGTCACCACCAGCGACTCTCTCGACCTGGCCGCGACGTACGTCCCGTCCAAGAACGGCGCCGCGGTGATCGTCTTTCCAGGAGCGACGCGGGTCAAGGAGGCGCAGATGATCGCCCGCCATGGGTACGGCGTGCTGCTGCTCGAGCCGCGCGGCCAGGGAGCGAGCCAGGGAGACACGGTGCGCTGGGCCGGGGACCGCGACCTGCATGCCGGTGCCAACTTCCTCCAGAGCCGTCCCGACGTCGATGCCGAGCGCATCGGGGCCATCGGCTTCTCGATCGGTGGCGAGCAGCTGCTCGAGGCTGCCGCGCAGTCGACGGCGATCAAGGCCGTCGTGTCCGAGGGTGCGGGCAGCCGTGTTGGAGATGAAGACGTGTCAGGCCTGGCACGGCTGCTCGCGGAACCGAACCTGGCCGTGATGACGGCAGCCCTCACGGTCTTCTCGAACCACGGTCCTCCGCCGCCGATCGTGGATCGGATCGGGCAAATCGCGCCGCGTTCCGTTTTCCTGATCTACGCCGACCCCGGACTTGGCGGCGAGAGCACGCGGCAGCCCGAGTACTACGAAGCCGCCGGCGAGCCGAAGGCGATCTGGAAGGTGCCGGGCTCCACGCACACGGGCGGCATCGATGCGCAACCCGCCGAATACGAGCGCCGAGTGATCGCGTTCTTCGACCGCGCGCTACTGGGAACGAAGTGACGCCGGTTGATCCGCGCCCTGTTCGGCGGCTCCTTGCTCATCGCGCTCAGGCGCTGGCTGGCGCCCGAGCACGGGCGTCTTCGAGATCGCCTGCCGCGAGCAAATAGAGTGAGCCCGGTCGGGCGTTTCGACAAGAACTGAGCTCGGGAGGCGCGCGTGGCGGACGAAGACGTTCCCGTTCTGATCGTTGGCGGCAGCCTCGTCGGGCTGTCGACCGCGGTCTTCCTCGGCCATCACGGCGTGCCTTCGCTCGTTCTCGAGCGCCACCGTGGTACGGCGATCCACCCGCGGGCTGCGCTCGTCAATCAGCGCTCGGTGGAGACGTACCGAGCCGTCGGGCTCCAGGCCGACATCGAGGAGGCCGCCAACCGGGAGTTCGTCCAGAACGGCGCGATCGTCTCCGTCGAGAGCCTCGGCGGGAAGGAGCTCGACTGGTACTTCCGGTTCATCAACGAAGGCGTGGAGCACATCAGCCCGTCCCCGCGCATCTTCGTGACACAGATCGGGCTGGAGCCGGTCCTGCTCGAAGCCGCCGAGCGTCTCGGTGCCGTAATCCGGTACGCATCCGATGCCGTCTCCGTCGAGCAGGACGCCGATGGTGTGACCGCCGTCGTCCAGCCGCGCGACGGCGGGCCCGAGAGCACGGTGCGCGCGAGGTATCTGATCGCGGCCGACGGTGCGCATAGCCCGATCCGTGAGCGTCTCGGCATTCGCAAACTCGGGCACGGCAGCTTCTCGGACAGCATCACGATCTATTTCCGAGCAGATGTCAGTCGACTGATGGGCGATCGCAATCTCAGCGTCGTCTACGTCTTCGGACCCGGGCTGCAAGGGTTCTTCCGCTTCTCCATCGATCTGCAGGCGGGCTTCCTCGTCGTCAACTCCACGACCGACGCCGACGGAAATCGGTCGGTCCGGATCGGCGAGGACATGAGCGCGCCGACGTGCATCGCCTATGTCCGAGAGGCACTCGGTGATCCGGACATCGCGGTCGAGATAGAGAACGTCCAGCGCTGGTCCGCGTCGGCGGAATACGCCGAACGGCTCCGGGAGGGCCGCGTGTTCGTAGCCGGTGACGCGGCGCACGTGATGCCTCCCACCGGAGGGTTCGGCGGAAACGCGGGTATCCAGGACGGGTACGACCTCGCCTGGAAGCTCGCCCACGTTCTCGACGGCCGGGCAGGCGAGTCCTTGCTCGAGACGTACGACGCCGAACGCCAGCCCATCGGAGCGCTCACCACCGAGCAGGCGTATACGCGCTACGTGCTCCGGCTCGACCCCTCCCTCGGCAAGGACGATCTCATGCCGATCGTCGATGAGGCGACGGTCGAGCTCGGCTACGGGTACCGGTCTTCAGGGATCGCCAGCGAGACGACCGACGCCGGCCCGCTCTGGGAGGACCCGCGCGAGCCGTCGGGAAGCCCGGGCTTTCGGGCACCGCACGTGCCGGTCACCCTCGGCGGCGTCGAGCAGTCGACCCTGGATTTGTTCGGGCGCGACTTCGTCGTGCTGGCGGGATCGAACGGAGAGGACTGGCGCTCTGGCGCGCGCGCGGCCGGCGCGTCGCTCGGCGTTCCCGTGAACCCGTATCGCATCGGGACGGACGTGAGCGACGCGGACGGGCAGCTCGAGGCTCTCTTCGGCGGCGGACCGGGAGGGGCCGTTCTCGTCCGTCCGGACGGGTTCGTCTGCTGGCGAAGCTCAGCGCCGCACGCGAGCGCCGAGGGCGAGCTAGCCGCTGCGCTGGCAGCAGCTCTGGGCCGTCGCGTCTCCTCCGCCGTCTGACGCGAACATCGCGCCGCCCCGGCGATGGGGTGAGTCACATGCACATCCAGCCCCCGTCGACCTCGAGATTGATGCCGTTGATTGCCTGGTTCTCGAGCAGGAAGCGCGATGCGCCGACGACCTCCGCCATCGTCACGAGGCGTCCGATCGGCGTTCGGTCCACGAGCGCCTTGTGCCGCTCGGGCGCCATGTCGCGCCACTGCGGGCTGTCTCCGACGATGGCCGGGTGCAGCGCGTTCACCCGCGTGGGCGCGAGCTCGATCACGAGGGTGCGTACGAGGCTTGTTACGCCGCCGTTGACGGTGGTGACGGTCGTCGAGCCCGGGTACGGACGGTCGCGGGCGAGGCCGCCGAAGATCAGGATGCTCGCGCCCTCGCGAAACCTCGGCGTGAGCGTGTGGATCACCTCGGTGTAGCCGACGAGCTTGAGCGTGACGAGCCGGAGCGCACCCTCGATGTCGTAGTCGTGCACCTTGTTCACGTCGCGCTCGATCGCGGCCAGGACGAGGTGGTCGACCTCGCCGACGCCTGCGAGGTGTTCCGCGATCGTGTGCGGATCGGCGAGATCGAATCCGATCCCGGTGGTGTTGCCGCCGATCTCCGCCGCGGCAGTGTCTGCGCGGGCCCGATCTCTCCCTGTCACGACGACGTCGCGACCCTCGTCCGCGTACGACTGTGCGAGCTCGCGGCCGAGTCCTTGCGTACCGCCGACGATCACGACGTTGCCCATGCTCTCTCCTCTCGTTCAGAGCTGCAAGGCCCCGGTCCGCACGAACGCGCGCGGACCGGGGCGGAGCGCTAACGACCTAGACGGCTGCCGACGCCTCGGCTGCCCAGTCCGGCAGTAGCTCGCCTTCGCCGAGGATGTGATTCCGAGACTCGTCGAGCTTGGAGAACGTCTTCGCGAGGTCGACGTCGACGAGCTTCCCGTTGCGCTTCACCGCCTGACCGGCGACGAAAACCGAGTCCACGTTCGACGTGTCGGAGAAGACCACGATCGTCCCGATGGGATCGACCATCGGAGCCGTGTTGATCGCACTGACGTTGAGCAGGACGATGTCCGCCTGCTTCTTCGGTGTGAGCGATCCGACCTTGTCCTCGAGCGCACACGCGCGGGCGCCTTCGATCGTGGCGAACTCGAGCACGTCCCTATGCGTCAGCTTCGGCGCGAACGGCTCGTCGGGCGTGTCGGTGTGCGCGCCGATCCGCTCGAAGACGAGGGCGGTGCGCATCTGCGTGAACATCTCTCCGGGGACGCTCGAGACGACGTCGACGGAGAGCGACGGCCGGACCCCGCGATCGAGGAGCCTGCCGGTGGGCGGGCGCCCGTGGCCCATGAGCATCTCGACGTACGGCGCGACCGAGGCCGTCCCACCGGTCGATGCGATCAGGTCGAGCTCCTCGTCCGTCGAGTCCGTGCAGTGGATGTACGTCGTGTCGGGGCCGAGCAAACCCAGGTCGTGCATGTTCTTGACGTGGGTCACGTGGACCGTCGTCAGCCGCATGCCGACGTGCACGCTGATACGGACGCCGAGGTCGCGCGCCAGGTCCCAGTCGTGCTTGGCGACCTCGAAGTTCGAGTTGCCGGGCGCTCGAGCCGCGAGCGCGAGCGTCAGGAGCTGATCCTCGGAGGAGAAGTACGTCTCCGCGATGCGCCGGATGTCCTCCGGGTGCTCCAGGTCGCTGAACGACCACCACTCGCCGCCGGTCGGCACGCCGTGCGCGTAGATCGCTCGGATGCCGGCGTCCTTCAGACCCTGGACAGCTGCGTCGGAGTGGTCGGGGGTGTTGTTGATGTGCGACCAGTCGAGCAGCGTGGTAACGCCTCCGTTCATGGCCTCGAGGGAGCCTGCGTAGTTGCCGATGTGAACGTCCTCCGGGCGGTAGTGGCCACCGACGCTGCCGAGCATCACCGCGAAGTAGTTGTCGAGCGTGCAGCACGGGAGAACCCCGCGCACGGGTGTCTGCCAGGTGTGTCGGTGCGTGTCCACGAACCCGGGCATGACGATCATCCCGGTCGCATCGATCTCCTCAGCGTCCGATACGCCGAGGTCGGGACCGACATCCACGATGACGCCGTCCTCGACCAGGACTTCGCCGCTCGGGATCTCGCCGATGTCAGGGTCCATCGAGACGACGAACCCGTTCCGGATAACGAGGCGCTGCGAACTCATGCCACTCTCCTTGGCCGGCGGAACATCGAAATCGCGTCAGCGCTCGGGCGCGCCCGCCTGCGGCAGGCCGCTGCGCGCTGCCGGATGTACAGCGAGCATAAACACCCCCGCGCAGGGGCGTCAACCGCTTCCGAGTCGAGACTTGCGCCTGTTAAAGGGGGTTGCCGCGGTCTGACCCGCAGTTCGGCGCGTTCGAGTCCTGGGGGCCGCACACGGCGTGCGTTCGGTCACGGTTGACACTCCCGCTCGGGGTGCGCGAGAATGGGCACCTGGTCGCGGCCCGCTCTTCACCGTTCTGCCGCTCCGGATCGTGCGGTCCGTGAGCTCGCCGGGTGACACCGACCGCGTCGCCGACGGCGCAACCATGGGGCGCTCCGCGCAAGTCGTTGCGAACGCGCTCGTCGCGGCACGCTTCCTCCCCGTCTGGCTCGCGATGGCGGCTCTTCTCGTCATCGCCGCGCTGTTCGCACCCAGCACGCTCAACAACACGTCGTGGTCCTACATCCTCCCGTATATGACGATCCTGGCTGTCGCCGCGCTCGGGCAGATGCTCGTGGTCATGCAGGCGGGCATCGACCTCTCGACCGCCGGTGTGATCTCCATCTGCGGGAACGTGCTTGTCGGTGTAAGCGTGGGCTCCAACCATGGTCTCCTGGTCGGGATCCTCGTCTGCGTTGGCCTCGGGGCACTCATCGGTCTCGCCAATGGAGTCCTCGTCGGGATCGTGAGACTGAACCCACTGATCGTCACGCTCGCTGTCGGGCTGATCGCCCTCGCCTGGAGCTCGAAGTATGCGCGCGACCACACGATCTCCTTGCAGGTGCCGGACTCGCTCTCGTCGTGGGCGGCACGGAAGCCTTTCGGGCTCAGCGCCGTGTTCTGGACGGGCGTCGCGATCACAATCGTCGTCGCGCTGGCGTTGCGCTATACCGCTCCAGGTCGACGGTTCCAAGCGGTGGGTGCAAACCCGAGGGCGGCGTGGCTGGCCGGGCTGCGTGTCCGAACACACGTCGTGTTCGCGTACACGGCGGCGGGCGCCCTCTACGCCGTCGCGGCGATCCTGCTCGCTGGTGTGCGCGTCACCATCGACCCGGCGTTTGGCGCTTCCTACCTGCTGGCGCCGATCGCGGCGGTCGTGATCGCGGGCGCGGCACTCTCGGGTGGGCTCGCGAGCGCGACCTCGACCTGGATGGCGGCGCTCGCGCTCACATTCCTGACGGAGATGCTGCTCATCTTCGGACTGTCGGCGGCGCTGCAGTTCATCGTGTTCGGCGTTGCGATCATCGTCGGGATGCTGGTCTCGGGCGATCGGGTGGCGTCGCTCCTCGGCCGCGTCCTACGGGTGATCGAAAACCGGTCCGGGAGTTCTCCGGCAGTGGACAATACGAGCTGAGGCAGGCAGCGAAAGGAGGAAGGATGGAGGGTCGAAGGGAGTCAGAGGTGCGACGGAAGCGCCCATTGGTCGTGGGCGTCCTGACGTTTCTGGTGGTCGGGGCCGCGCTTGCGCTCGTCTCGACGAGCAGCGGAAGCACGGACAACAAGCAGGCGGCGGCCAAGAAGCCGGCTGTGGTCATCAGCACCGGGAAGGGCTATGGCGAGGTGTACGCGGCGAAGAGGTCCACGCTCGCGCACACGCTCTTCAAGGCCAAGCTCATCCCGAAGCCAGGGATGGCGCGCAACATCGCGTTGGCCGGGCTCGGCCGAGCCGACAGGAAGGTCAATGAGGCGCTGGCGCTCAAGTGCTGGAAGAACAACGGCTGCAAGACCGGGACGAAAGGCAAGCTCAAGGTCGCGTACATCGAGCAGTTCGGCGAGAACGTCTACCGCCAGATGTCGAAGATGGAGTTCATCCTCCAGGCGCTGACGTATCCCGAGATCGGCGAGATCATCTACTCGAGCGCACACGTGGACTTCAACAAGGCGTTTGCCGATTGGAAGGCGGCAATCGCCCAGGGTGTCGACGTGATCGTCACCTACCCGGACTTTGGCGACGCCATGATCCCGGTGATGAAGGAGGCGACCGACGCCGGTATTCCCGTTGCGACCTATGCCTGGGGCTACGTCAGCGATCCGGGCAAGAACTACATGACGGTCGTCGGTGAGGACACCTGCGTGACCGGCAAGACGTGGGCGTACACCATGAACAACCGGGTCAAGTCAGGAAAGATCGCGTTCCTTGGCGGCTTCGCGGGGAACCCACTCTCCGAGGGCTGGCAGAAGTGCGAGGAGCCTGCGCTCAGACCGAGCATCGATCTCGTCGCGAAGGAGCCGACGGACTGGAATCCGTCCAAGGTGCAGCAGGTCGTGGCCGGAATCCTCGCGAAGAATCCCGACATCAAGGGCTGGAGCTACGAGTACGGGCTCGGCATGGGCCAGGGCGGGTACGCGGCCTACAAGGCCGCCGGCATTCCGTTCAACACGGTCCTGACACTCCGCACGGACGACGTCGGCATGGGCTGCCTCTTCAACCAGCTCAACAACCCGAAGCTCGAGATGTACTACACCAGCTCCTTCAACTCGCATATCCGGGTCGCCTTGACAGCAGGGATGATGAAGCTCAAGGGGGCGAAGATCCCGCCGAAGATCGTGTTCCCGATCGAGCTGCAGAACCAGCGGAAGCGCGACTCCTGCGTCAAGGGCTATCCGATGGAAGCCTCGGCGACCTCACTGATCCCGCTGAGCCTGCTCAAGAAGATGTACCCGTAGGAGGCACTGGAACACCAAGACCAATACAAGTGATGTCGATTCCCGGGCCCGCGAGCCCCACCGTGCTCTCGCTTCGAGGTGTATCGAAAGCGTTTGGTGCGGTACAGGCGCTTCGCGAGGTCAGCGTCGACTGCCGTGCCGGCGAGATTCATGCCCTCGTCGGGGAGAACGGGTCCGGGAAATCGACATTGCTGGGGATCGCCAGCGGCTTCCTCGCTCCCGACGCGGGCACCGTCGTCGTGGGCGAGACGGAGCGCCGGCGAGTCTCTGCGGCCGAAAGCCGCCGGCTCGGCCTCGGCATCGCATATCAGACGTACTCGCACGTGTTGCAGCTGACGGTTGCCGAGAACCTCTACCTCGCTGCGCCGTCCGACCTCCGACCGACCTACGGACGCATGAGTGGATGGGCGGCCGACCGGCTTGGCGAGTTCGACCTCGACATCTCGCCGACGGCGCCCGCGGGGACGCTCTCGCTGGCGGAGAGACAGCTCGTCGAGGTCGTCAAGGCGCTTCTCGCCGAGCCGAAGGTGCTCCTGCTCGACGAGCCGACGACGGCTCTCGGGCCCGAAGACGTCGACCGCCTACACGCACTTGTTCACGAGCGGAGCCGCGCTGGCGTCGGGATCGTCTACGTCAGCCACCGGCTGCCCGAAGTCCTCGGCATCGCCGACCGGATCAGCGTTCTCCGGGACGGCGTGGGCCAGGGGACGTTCGAGGCCGCCTCGATGTCGGAGGAGAGCCTCGTCGCACTCATGATCGGGCGCCCGCTCCAGCTGGCGTTTCCGCCGCGACACGAGCAGGAGGAACGACGCAGGGTGCTCCTCGCCGTTTCAGGCCTGCAGGGCGACCGGTTCGGGCCGATCGACCTCGAGGTCGCGAGCGGCGAGATCGTCGGAATCGCGGGCGCGGAGGGCAACGGGCAGGTGCAGTTCCTCCGGGCGCTCGCCGGTGCGGAGCGAGCCACGGGCACGGCGACCTGCGACGGCACCCAGCTCGATTCGAGCTCGCCGCTCGGGCCGCTTCGCGCGGGAGTCGTGCTGCTGAGCGGCGACCGCGCGTCCGAATCGCTCTTCCCCGTCTTGGGCGTGCGAGCCAACGCAACGATCCAGGTGCTGCGTCGTCTCGGACGGCTCGGGTTCCTCAACCGCAGGCGTGAACGCCGCACGGTCGACGGTCTCGTGGAACGCCTGAGCATCCGAACGGCGTCGATCGAGCAGTCGGTACAGACGCTCTCCGGCGGGAACCAGCAGAAGGTCTCGCTGACGCGACCCTTCCTGCGCGGAGACGTCAAGGTCATCCTGGCCGAGGAGCCAACCCAGGGCGTCGACGTCGCCGCACGGTTCGACATCTACGGTGCATTGCGGGAGAAGGCGAAGGAAGGTGTCGCCACGATCGTCAAGTCGAGCGACCCGCTCGAGCTCGCCGGGCTCTGCGACCGGGTCGTCGTGATGTCGCGCGGGCGGATCGTGGACGAGATCCCCGGTGACGAGCTCGGGGAGCGTCGGATCGTCGAAGCCATCGTCGGCTCGCCGGCGAGCGCGAGGGAGCAGGCGGCGGAGAGCTCCCAGGAGTCGGAGTGAGGCTCGGCAGGTTCCGCGGCGCGTTGCCGCTCGTCTTGATGACGCTGCTGATCGTCGCGGTCGGCGCGTACGCGACCGTCCGTCAGGACGCGTTCCTCACGAGCTTCAACCTCAACAACCTGCTCCTCCTGACGATGCCGCTCGCGCTCGTCTCGCTCGGCCAGACCTGCGCGCTGCTAGTCGGCGGCTTCGATGTCTCGGTGGCGGCGCTCATGACGTTCTGCGTCGTCGTCGCCTCGTACACGATGTCGTTCGACACGTCTGGGTGGGCTTTGCTTCCCGGAGGCCTGGTGCTGATCGCAATCGGGTTGGCGACCGGGATCTTCAATGCCGTGATCATCCGCGTCCTCAAGCTTCCGTCGATCATCGCCACGCTCGGCACGTTCAGCATCCTCGAGGGTGCGTCGCTCCTGCTGCGAGACCATCCCGAAGGGCCTATCTCGAGCGACGTCATAAGTGGTCTGACGAGGAGTGTCAGCTTCGTACCGCTTGCCTTCATCGGCGTCGTCGTCCTCGCCGTGCTCGCCGACGCGTGGCTGTACCACACGCGGACGGGCTTGGCCATGCGGGCCGTCGGCCTCGACGAGACCTCGTCGCGCCGGCTCGGCATGGCGACCGGCCGCATGGTGGTCCTCGCCTTCGTCCTCTGCTCCCTGATGGCGTCGCTCGCCGGCTTCTACCTCGCGGCCCAGGTCCAGATTGGCTCGCCGCTCATCGGCAACTACGCGCTCGAGAGCATCGCCGCCGCCGTCCTCGGTGGTGCGAGTCTCGCAGGAGGACGCGGATCATTCGTGGGCGCGCTGCTCGCGGCGCTCTTCCTCTCGCTGATCGACAACGTCCTGCCGCTGTTCCACCAGCCGACCGAGTACTCGCAGATGACCATCGGCATCCTGATCCTGTTGGCGCTCGTGCTGTACCAGAGTCCCGAGCTCCTCGCCCGCCTGCGCACGAGCCGGGGCGGCGTCGGCCGGCTTCGAGCCGAGCAGGGCGAAGCTCCGGCAGGCTGAGCGCGGCTAGTCCGCGACCGCGCGCGGCAGCGACGCCGTCGTCTGCGGGTCCGCCTCGCGGCCGATGACGACCCAGACGGCGTGGACGGGCTCGTCACCCACGGCCCAAAGCCGGTGCGGTGACGACGAGTCGAACGCGATCGACCCACCCGGGCCGAGTTCGTACACCTCGAATCCGACCTGCACCCCGAGCGTTCCGCTCGTCACGTATCCGTACTCCTTGCCGCTGTGCGTCATGAGTGCGTCCGGAGGGCATGACGCCGCGCCGACCGGATAGACGACGTACAGGAACTCCACGTCGGGATCGCTGTCGCGCGTCAGGCGCTCCCAACGCACGCCCGATGCAAGGTTGATGACGCGCCGTGTCTCGGGGCTCTCGGCGAGACCGACGCCTCGCTGGACGACCCGCTCGCCGTGCTGCTCGCCGAAGACGTCGCTCATCGTCATTCCCAGCTCGGTGACGAGCGCGTAGAGGGTGCTGACCGACGGGTTCACGCGGTCGAGCTCGATCTGCGAGACGAGGCTCGGCGAGACGCCGACGCGACGCGCGAGCTCACGAAGTCCGACTCCACGACGCTCTCGCTCCGTCCGGAGACGGCTGCCGACCTTCGACGCCTCGAAGTTGCGGTCGAGGGGCCCTGATTGTGGCGCGAGGTCGCTCATCGAGAGGGGGTCTCCGGCATCACGTTCGCTCTACCGCAGGCGACGCCGTATCTCGGCCGCGATCCGGTCCGGCCCCGGCAGGAACGCGTCCTCGAGCGGCGGGCTGTACGGGATCGGCGTGTCAGGGGTGGCGATACGCCAGGCATCGTCGAGGTAGCCGAGCGCGTGCTCCGTGACGGAGGCGAGCACCTCGCCGGCCCAGCCACCCGTCAGCGGTCCCTCCTCGACGACCACGATCCGGCCGGTCTTTCGAACGGAGGTGAGGACGGTCTCGAGGTCGAACGGGCGAAGCGTTCGCAGGTCGATCACCTCGACCGACACTCGACCCTCCTCGAGGGCGTTTGCCGCCTCGAGGCCGTCGTGGACGCTCTTCATCGCCGCGACAAGCGTGATGTCCCGGCCCTCACGAACCACCGCAGCCTCTCCGAGCCGGCCCTGCGCGCCGTCCACTTCGCCCTCGAGCGTGTACAGCCGCTTGTGCTCGAAGAAGAGCACCGGGTTGTCGTCGCGGATGGCGGCCTTCAGCAGCGCCTTCGCGTCGGCCGGACTGGACGGACACACGATCTTGAGGCCGGGCACTCCCATGAACCACGAAACGGGCATCTGCGAGTGGATGGCCCCGAAGCGCCCCCCGGCTCCGACGACCGAGCGGATCACGAGCGGCACGCTGACCTGCTCCTGCGTGAGGAACCAGTACTTCGTCGACTGGTTCACAAGGCTGTCCATCGCGAGTGTAAGGAAGTCCCCGAACATGATCTCGATGACCGGCCGCAGGCCGTGTACCGCCGATCCGAACGCAGCACCCGCGAGCGCGAGCTCGGAGATGGGCGTGTCGAAGACGCGCTCGGGCCCGTACTTGTCGTAGAGGCCGGTCGTCGCCGCGAAGACGCCGCCCGCGACTGCGACGTCCTCGCCGAAGAGGATCACCCGTTCGTCGGCTGCCAGCTCCTCGTCGAGCGCGTCTCGGATCGCGGTGCGAAAGGCGAGCGTCGGCATGTCAGCGTCCTCGTTTCATCACAGGAGCAACAGCGGTCGCTCGAGCAACTCGCGTAGCCGGGACAGGAACTCCGCACCATCGGCGCCGTAGACGACGCGGTGATCGCACGTGAGGTTGACGGTCATCGCATCGCGAAACCCGACGTGGTCGGTGCCGTCTTCGAACGGCTCGCGCCGTGCGCCACCGACAGCGAGGATCCCCACCTGGGGTGGGTCGATGATCGCAGTGAACGAACGCACGCCGAACATGCCGAGGTTGGACACCGTGAAGGTGCCGTGGTGCAGGTCGTCGGGCGCGAGGGTGCGACTTCGCGCCGCTTCGGCGAGCCGTTTCGTGTCCGCGGCGATCTCGGCCAGTGACTTCTGGTCCGCGTCGAACACGACCGGCACGAGCAACGCGTCATCCGTCGCAACGGCGACCCCGACGTTGATGCGTGAATAGCACTCGACCTTGCCGTCGACGTAGGAGGCGTTGAACCGAGGGAACTCGCTGAGTGCTCTGGCAACGGCCTTGATGACGAAGTCGTTGAGCGACGGGGCGTCGTCTCCCTCGGCTCGTGCCCCACTCCGCAAGGCCGCGACCAGGGACACGTCGATGTCGGTCGAGATCGTGAAGGTCGGAATCGTCGTCGCGGACTCGACCATCCGGCGGGCGATCGTGGACTGCGTCGCCGTCAGCTCGAGAACGCGGACGTCGCCCTTCCCGCTCTTATCCTGCGGCGCTGGACCCGCCGCGGACGCCGCCCTCGTCACGTCGTCACCCGTGATGCGACCGCCCGGCCCCGTGCCTGTGATTCCGTGCAGCGAGATCCCGAGCTCGACTGCGGTCCGCTTCGCCACCGGCGTCGCGTTGGGGCGCTCCGCGGGTGACGCGTCGCCGGACGAGGGTGCAGGTGCGGAGGTCTCGCGAAGTGCGCTTGCGACCTCCGCGGGTATCTGGCTGCTCGGGGGAACCTCGCCGTTCGCCAGGAGCGCGATCGCGTCGCCGACTGCCGCGCTGGCTCCCTCCGGGACGAGGATCGAGGCGAGCGTGCCGGCCGACTCGGCCTCGTAGACGACGGTCGCCTTGTCGGTCTCCACCTCGATCAGGCCCTCGCCCCGCTCGAAGGAGTCGCCGGGCGACTTCAGCCAGCGGATGATCACGGCGTCGGCCATCGAGTCGGACAGCTTCGGCATCGTCAGCTCGCCCGCCACGCCTGTCAGTCCTTGAACTCGCGGGGCGTCAGCCCGGTCGGGAACGGGGCTGCGAGACCGCGCTCGCGCATGCCATCGAGCTCCGCGGTCATCTCCCGCTCGAGGTCGTCGAGAGTGGCCGGAGCGACTCCCTCCGCTTCGAGCTGGCTACGGAGGACGGCGATCGGGTCTCGTTCCCGCCAGCGCTCGAGCTCTCCCTCGGGTCGATATGCGCCCGGATCGCTTCGCGAGTGCCCGACGAAGCGGTACGTGATCGCCTCGAGAAACATCGGCCCGCCGCCGCCGCGAGCATGGGCGACCGCTCGTTCGGCGGCCGCGCGCACGGTCCACACGCTCATCCCGTCGATCGTCTCGGCGGGCACGTCCATGACCTCCGCGCGAGCACGGATCTCGCCGGCCGTCACCGAGCGGAACGGCGTGTACTCGCCGTAGCCGTTGTTCTCGCAGACGAGCACCAGCGGTAGCTCGAACACCTTGCAGAAGTTGAGGCACTCGAAGACGTACCCCTGGTTCATCGTGCCGTCGCCGAAGTACGCGACCGCGATGCCGCCCGTCGTCCGCTTGAGCGCGAGGGCCGCCCCGGTCGCGGCCGCGATGCTGCCGCCGACGATTCCGAACGAGCCGATCAACCGATCGCCGGGCGAGTTCACGTTCATCGAGCCCGCGCGTCCGCCGTTGACACCGGACTCACGCCCGAGCATCTCGTCGAGCAGCGCCTGTGCGTCGACTCCGAGCGCGAGCGCGTGACCGTGACCACGGTATGTCGCCGCCACGCGGTCGCGCTCCTCGAGGACGCTCGCGACACCGGTCGCGATCGCCTCCTGCCCGGAGTACAGGTGCGTCGTCCCGTAGACCTCGCCCGCGAGGAAGAGCGACTGGACGAGCTCCTCGAACCCACGGATGAGGAGCATCTGGTGGTAGATCCTCGTATACAGCTCGAGGTCGTCGAGGACACCCGTCGTCGGCTGCTCGCTTACCCGGCTCATGCAATACCCGCGCTCGACTCGGAGGTCAGGCGCTCGGCGAGGTAGTCCCAGTCCCGCTGGTGTCGGTACGAGTGGCGGGGTGGCGGCCCCGGCGCCGAGGTCTCGAGCCAACGCACCGTCCGCCCCTGCGTCTCGTAGAAGGCATGCACGCATCCGGTTCCGGTCCAGAAGGCGTCGCCCGGCCGCAGCGTGTACCGGTCACCGTCCGCGACGACGTCGACTTCGCCCTCGAGCATGTAGTACGACTCCTCGAACGGGTGGTCGTGCGGGTTCGCGCAGGCTCGAGGCTGGTAGTCGACCATGAACATCGTGTGGAGCTGCGCGTCCAGACGCTGGTCGACGAGCATCTTGACTGCGATTCCGCTGTAGGCGAGAACCGCGGTCGCCATGCTTCCCGACACGGTGGGAGCGCCCATCGCCTGGCCGTGCTTCAGACGATCGAGGTCCGTCTCGCCCTCGGTGAGCAGAAAGAGGTTGTGGTTGCGCGGGTCGCGCGCGTCGAGCTCGTCGACGGAGCCGTTCGGCGCGGCTCCCAGGAAGAACGTGTCGCTCGCATCGACGCGCGGTCGCGGCGAGGCCATCTCGATCCACAGCGCGCTGTCCGAGCAGCGGAACGCATGTGGCGTTCCCACCGGTATTGCTCCGCATGCGCCGGGTCGAAGTTTCACGCCGCGCCCTTCGAGGTGGAGCACCGGCTCGCCCTCGAGCACGTAGAAGCTCGTCTCGAAGGAGTGCAGGTGCTCGTCGACGTGCCCGTCCACGAGCGAGACGAGCGTGAGCGCCATGTGTGTCGACCCGAGCGTGCCGTCGACGAGCCGGCACGCGGTCAACCCATTCGAGCGGCCCGGGAGTGCGTCCGCGAGCTCGATGTCTTCGCGGCGGACGAGGCGGTAGCTCGGCCGTCCGTCCGCGAGCGTGCGCGTCCCTGTTTCGACCGTCATAGAGGTACGGCGCTGGTCTCGACGACGGCCGCGGATGCGACGGCGACGGCGAGGTCGGGGTTGCCGCCGTGCTGGCGGTCGCCTTTGCCCTCGAGGAGGTCGGCGCCACGCACGTACTGGCGGCCCGCCACGAGCAGCTCGTCGGCCGGGAAGCGCGTGATCACGTCGCATCCGGTGGCGGTCACGACTACTTCCTCCTCGATCCGGGCGGCAGACCGGCCGTCAGTCGCGGCACAGTACGTCTCGAGCGCGAAGACCATGCCCTCCTCGAGCGCGACCGGGTTCTCCAGGGAGTGGACGCGCGAGATCATCGGCGACTCGTAGAGCCCGACGCCGATCCCGTGTCCGAACTGGAGCCCGAAGCAGGTCTCCTCGTCGGGGAACCCGAGCTCTCGAGCGGTCGGCCACACCTCCGCGATCCTGTCTGTCGTCATGCCCGGACGAACGAGCGCGATTGCCGCGTCGAGCCACTCGCGGCACTGCTTGTACGCGTCGAGCTGCGAGTGGCTGACGCCGCCCACGTTGAACGTGCGGTAGTAGCACGTCCGGTAGCCCATGAAGGAGTGGATGATGTCGAAGAAGGCCTGGTCACCCGGCCGCAGGAGCCGGTCGGAGAAGACGTGCGGATGCGGGTTGCAGCGGTCGCCCGAGACGGCGTTGACCGCCTCCACCTGCTCCGATCCCATCTCGAACAGCAGCTGGTGCGCGCGGGCCACGATCTCGTGCTCGTAGACGCCCGGTCGCAGCATCCGGTAGATCTCCTCGTAGACCGCGTCGACGAGCCCGGCGGACTGGTCGAGGAGCGTGATCTCCTGGTCGGTCTTGATCTTGCGTGCCTCGAGGAGCACCTGGGATCCGTCGGTGACGTGCACGCCGGCGCGCTGAAGGGCTTCGATCGTGACCAGGTCCGCCATGTCGACGCCGAGCGGCTCGTCCTGCAAGCCGAGCTCGCGCAACTCGTGGGCGATGCGTCCTCCCAGCCGGTCCGGGATCCCGGTCTCGACAGGCATCGCGCCGCGCATCGGAGCGACGCCGGCGCGGAAGTTCTCGGGAGGGAGCCAGGGGGCGAAGAGCTGATGGTGGCGAGCGGCGGAGCCGAAGTCCCAGAGAATCGGGTCCGCGCCGCGCGCGAGCAGCGTGAAGCGTGCGTTCTTGTCCCGAGCCCACTCGCCGATGTGCGTGCTAGTGACGTACCGGATGTTGTTCGGGTCGAAGAGCAGCACCGCCCCGAGGTCCGAGGCCTCGAGCGCCGCCTTGGCGCGGTCGAGGCGCTCCTGGCGCAGTCGCGGGAAGTCGATGCGTTGCTCCCAGTCCACGGCGCGCGTTGCGTCGGGGGAGCCGACTGTCCTGCTTCGCGTGGTCACCGCACAACCTCCTGGTCGGGATGCTCGCTCACGGTCGAAAGCGGCGTCGCGGTCGTGTCGAGGCCGCACGTGCTTCGCAGATACCGGAAGAGCACGATGAAGTCGTCATCGGCGTACCCGGCATCGGAAGCAGCTCGAAGGTAGGTCTTCAGCTCTCGTGCCATCGGTAGCTCGACGCCGGCGTCGTCAGCTGCGTCGAGCACGAGATCGATGTCCTTCTCCATCAGTGCCGTCGTGAACGTCGCGGAGAAGTCGTCGCGGAGGAGAGGCTCGGTCTTGTACTTCACGAACGGCGCCCCGGCGGCGGAACTCCCCATCACTTCGAGAAGCGCGGCCCGGGAGACGCCGGCGGTCTCGCCGAGGACGAGGGCCTCGGACATCATCTGCGCGAGCGCCGCGATCATGAGGTTGATCGCCAGCTTCACGATGCGCGCCTGCTCTCCGTCTCCGACGTGATGGATCGTCGGACCGATCGCGCGGAGCACTGGCTCCACGTCCTCGAGCGTGGAGCGCGGTCCCGAAACGATGAAGGTCAGGTTCCCGGCGCGCACGACGCTCGGATTACCGCTGACGGGTGCGCGCAGGTAGCGAACGGAGGCCATCTCGGCAAGCGAGGCGATGCGTTCCGAGGCGCTGAGCGAGACGGTGCTCGTGTCGACGAGCACGATGCCGGGTCGCGCAGCGGCAATGACTCGCGCCGTCACGTCCTCGAACGCCTCGTCGTTCGCGAGCGAGGTGATGACCACGTCGACCCGCTGGACGAGCTCCTCCGGCGTCGTCGCAACGACGGCGCCGCGGGCCGCGAGAGCCTCTGCCTTCTCCTGTGTCCGGTTGTTGACCGCGAGCGGATAGCCGGCGTCGAGGAGGCGCTCTGCAATCGCGGTGCCCATGTTGCCGAGACCGATCAACCCCACGGCGAGACGCGGGTCGGGAGAAGCGCGCACTGTCCAGTATGAATAAACGAAGGGCGGCGGCGGGTCAAGCCGAACTGATGCGACGCGGCCCTTGGGTCATGCCGTTACTGCGCCGCTCTGTACAGCCAGACGACACGGCGCCGGTTGTTGGCGTTTCCGTCTTCGCTCGCAAGGTCGGTCGCGATCTCCCTGTCGCGGTCGCTCGAGAATCACCGTTCAACCGACCAGTTGTCGCTCGAGGAGCTCGCCGAGATCGGCCACGACGAGATCCGCGCCACGAGCCTGAAGCATTCGCGCTTCCCCGTCGCGGTCGATCGCCACGACCGTCTCGAAGCCGCCCGCGCGTCCCGCAGCGACCCCGTCCGTGGTCGTCTCGAAGACGACGGTCCGCGCGGGCTCGACGCCCAGATGACGGCAGGCGGCGAGCAACATGTCAGGTGCGGGCTTTCGCCGGAGGTTCTCGGAGCGCACCGTGTTCCCGTCGACGCAGTCGTCGATCAAGGCGGTGAGTCGTGCACGCTCGAGCAGCATTCGTGTGCTCGTGCTTCCGGAGACGACGGCGCAACGGATCTTGGCATCCTGCGCCAGCTCCAGATAGAGGCGAGCGCCTTCGTACGCGCTGACGGGGCGCTGCTCGAGCCGCTCCAGGAGCGCACGGCTCTTCGCATTGGCGAGCCCGTTCACCGTCTCGATGCCTGCTGGATCGTCCGGTGACCCGTCCGGAAGGGCGATCCCTCGAGTTGCGAGGAATTCGCGCACGCTCTCCGTCCGCGTCCTCCCGTGAACGTGCCGTGGGTAGTCGACGCCGATGCTGAATGACGCGTAGGGAACGCCCGTGCGGCCGATCCGTTCTGCGAGGAACTCGTCGAAGGTCTCGCGCCATGCCTCGGCGTGGATGGACGCGCTCGGGACGAGGACGCCGTCGACGTTGAAGACGCATGCGGCCACGTCCTGCGGAAGCCCGAGGAGACGTTTCGCCTCCCGCGGCGAAGCAATGAGGCGAACGAGGAAGTGCTTCATGTGTCGCTCGCGCGCGAGCGCATCGAGCAGGCGTACGACAGTTGCGCGCTCCTCGGCAAGTCGCTGACTCCGCAGACGGAGCTCGTCCGGCGCGAGATCGTGGCTCGCGGCCGCGAGCGCTCCCTGGGCAGCCTCGAAGGCAAGTCGCCACCCCCCGATGAGGGAGTCGAGGTCGACAGGCGCCTCGGTCACTTCTCGAGTCTGATAGGTCGCTGCGAGTCCCGCGCGAGCACCGTCGGCGTGCTAGCAGCCGCTCAGCCGACGGCTTCCGGCAGGGGTTCGTCGGGGTTGTGGATCGTGGTGCGGAGCGGAACTTCCTTCAGCAGCCAGGACAGCCCGAACGGCACGACTGCCATCGCCATGCCCCAGAGAAAGACGCCGTGGAGGGAATGCGAGAACGCGTTTAGGAACTGCGCATGCACCTCAGGCGGCAGCTGGCTCGCCTGCTCGGGGCTCAGATGAACGCCGCCGGCCAGGTACTTGGCGGACTCCGGAGGAAGCTTCTTCAACGCGTCCGTGAGCTGGGAGGCGAAGATCGCCCCGAAGAGCGCGACGCCGAAGGAGCCCCCGACCGACCGGAAGAAGGTCGCGGTCGAGGTCGCGACGCCGATCTCTCGCGGCTTCGCGTCGTTCTGGACGACGAGGACGAGCACCTGCATCACGAGCCCGATGCCGACCCCGACCACAGCCATGTAGACCGAGGCGAGCACAGGCGCGGTTCCGACCCCGAGCTGCGAGAGCAGGAACATTCCCACGACGAGGACGGCGGTGCCCACGATCGGGAAGACCTTGTAGCGGCCGATGCGGCTGATGAGGCGGCCGGAGAACACCGCGGCGATGAGCAGACCGGCCATGAGCGGGATCATCCGCAGCCCCGAGCTCGTCGGGCTCGCTCCGTAGACGAGCTGGAGGTAGAGCGGGATGAAGACGATGGCACCGAACATCGCCATC
>CAVQVA010000029.1:0-225274 GCA_963716975.1 uncultured Actinomycetes bacterium
CTCTGCAAGGCAATAGAAGACGCCTACCGGCGGGCGTGTGCGGTCAGAGAGCCCCGCGAGTAGTCCCCGCGAGTAATCACATGGTCAGGTGCAGTGGCCGGCCGCGGGGGTCCCGCCGGGCCCGTCCACGTGCTGGAGCAATGGGGCGCGGTCGACCTCGATGCAGTAGCCACTCTCGTCTGCACGGACGAGAACGATCGGTGGCTCGAGCGGCGTGCCGGCGTAGGTGCCGGTGGCGGACCGTTGTGCTTCGAGCGACGCTTCGGCACTCGAGAAGAACGCCTGGGTTACGGCGCTGATCATCGTGTCCGCGCTATCGCTTGCAGCCTGAGTCGCCTCGTCCGCTCCGGGCACCAGCATGCGCCATCCGCCGAACATGAGCGCGGCGATCGAGAGGCCGATCGTCAGTGAGATTCGCGAGCTCACGTCTGTGGTTATCGGCACGCGTCGGTCAGGTAATGACCTCGACGCGATCCAAGCCACAGGCACGCTCGCCCCGCCCGACTGATGCCATGTCCACGCCTGGAACCTCACGAAACCGGCAAACGCTTGGCCACGAAGTGGATAGCCACCCTTCACTCGAGACGCGCCAGAGCCTACGGTGGACGCTGCCTGGGGAACATGAGCGCCCCACGCCAGGGAGTCGAGATAGGCGCGATCGAGGCCTGCCCCGCAGCAAGGACTCTCGCGCCTATCTCGCTCAATCGACCTGTGAAGGCGATTGAGGACGCGTATCGGCTCTTCAAACCCTGGAATCACCGAGGGCTGTGTCCAGAACGCCGATGTATACGCTTTGCGCGCTTGAAGAGAATCGGAATATTTCGTCCTCGTCTTGGTGCTCGGGCTCGGCGTCGCCACGTTCTTCGTCACGCGCGCGCCCAGCCGGAATCTCGACACCGAAGGTCGTGCCTGGGTAGCGCATTTCTCCACGTGGAGAGCCGGCATCGCACGGCCGCTCAACCAGGCGGTAACAGCGATTGGCGTCTCCCAAGGCGAGAAGCTGCCTGTCAGGTTCATCAAGCCTCTTCGCAGTTGTGGAGCCTCTCTCGCGCAACTCGGTTCGCCCCCGGGTCTGCTCGACCTGGTCCTGGAGGACGCCCAGGCGGCATGTGCCGAGATCGAGCACGCCCTCGCCGTGAATCGCGCTACGGCAGCCCCGCACTCGCGACGACGAGGCTGCACCTCCACCGGGCCGAGTCATTGCTGGAAACCGCCAGGGTCAGCTTGCAGCAGAAGCTCGCTACGAGCGCTTCGTAGCCCCACGCCGCCGCGAGGAGTGAGCCCGTCGACGATTGCTCCACACCGCTAGTTTTGCAGGGTGTCAGATGTGACGCCGACCACCGTGGTCTTCGACCTCGGGGGCGTCCTCGTCGAATGGGATCCGCGCCACCTGTACCGGCAGCTGTTCGATGACCCTGAGGAGATGGAGTCGTTCCTGGCCGAGGTGACGACGGCGGAGTGGAACGCGCACCAGGATGCGGGGCGACCCTGGGCCGAGGCCGTCGAGCTCCTCGTCGCGGAGTATCCCGAGCGGCGCGAGCTCATCGAGGCGTTCCACCGGCGATGGCCCGAGATGCTGGCCGGGGAGATCCCAGGAACGGTCGACGTGCTCGCAGACTTGCGTGCCAAAGGAGTTCGACTGCTCGCGCTCAGCAACTGGTCAGCGGAGATGTTCCCGGTTGCGCGAGAGCGGTTCGACTTCCTGGAGTGGTTCGAGGGGATCGTCATCTCGGGCGAGGTCGGAGTGAACAAGCCCGACCATCGGATCTTCGAGCACCTCGCAGAACGGTTCGGCATCGAACCCACAGAGGCGCTCTTCATCGACGACTCGTTGGCGAACGTTCACGCGGCAAAGGCGCTCGGGTTCCAGGCGATCCACTTCAGCGATGCCGCGGCCCTATGTCTCGACCTAGTGCGGGTCGGCCTTCTTCCCGAAGTCCCGCCTGGGTCGCCTTCGGGGCACCGCGGCTAGAGAACTGCAAAGTCCATGTTCGGGGGCTTTCATGAGTCGGCGCGCCGAGATTCGAACTCGGGAGCTCTCAGCCTCGCTCACAAACGAGTGTGAGACGGCGTTAGTCGAGGCAGTCCGCTGGCCATCCCCCAATAAGCACTAATGCAATCGCCGGGCCCGAGAGCCATGGCCAGCGGTCGCCATTAGGGCCACCTCGTGTTGTTGCCACAAGCCTTCCACGCGAGTTCGTGAGCTTCCAGCGAGTTTGCTTCGAGTTCGTCGCGACTGCGTGTCCGATGACCTTGCGGCTCGGCCAGTCGCGGATCCGCCAGATTCCCGGTTGGAATCGCTGTGCATTCACGTCGGGCGGAGGGTTGCCCTCATAGGCGAACAGCCAGCGTTTGTTCCCGTAGATAGTGATCCCACACCAGGAGTAGGTCGTTTCACCGAGACAGCCGAGCTTGCGCCCAGTCGGGCCGAACGCACAGACTGGCGCCTCTCTCTGAGTACCGCCCGTCGACGATAGGGCGACAACGCCTGCCAGCAGAGCCAACCCAGCTAAGAGCAGCGCAAAGGGGCGCATGCCTCACCTCTCTGCCACTCAGCCTGACGCTCGCAGTCGCTTGCTACATCAGGGCAACTACTGAGCCCGACCCGAACGACCGAGCGCGCGTCAGCCGCGCCGCAGCGTCCAGAGGACGGCGTGCTTCTCCCCGGTCTTCATCTCGCTCCAGCCGACGATCTGACCCCGGTTGTTGATCGCGACCGCCCGGCTTGCCTCATGGCCGGGGAGGATTGTCAGCTCGATCATGTTCCCGTCCTGCCAGAGGACGGCACGCTCCGACTGGTTCTCGCCCAGAGCCATTACTGACCCGACGACCTGGCCGCGATCGTTGATCCCGTAAGCCGTGCTATATCGCGCGGATCGGGCGAGGTCGCGGATGTTCCCCTTCTGCCACAGGAATGCGTGGTAGATAGGATCGCCGTACTTGCTGCTCTCGTCGTTCGCCTTCGTATCTGCCTGCCCTACGACCTGGCCGCGGTCGTTGATCCCGTACGCCCAGCTCCACCGCCCACCGAGCGCGCCGAGGTCACGCATCGTCCCGTTCTGCCACACGAATGCGTGGTAGATCGGGTTGCCTTCGTTGTCCGTCGCCTTCGTGAAGGCTCTCCCGACGACCTGGCCGCGCTCGTTGATCGCCGATGCCTCGCTGTATCGCCCGCCGAGCGCGCCGAGGTCACGCATCCTCCCGTTCTGCCACAAGAAGGCGCGCGCGCTGGTTCCGGCGATCTGCCCGTCATCGTTGATCGCGATCGCCTGAGCACCCAGACCGCGGATGCTGAGCCTGCGCATCTTCCCGTTCTCCCACAGGAATGCGCGTGCGATGCCCGAGATGGTGCCCGCCCAGCCGACGATCTGCCCGCGCCCGCTGATCCCGTACGCGTAGCTCTCCCTCGCCCCGAGCGCGCCGAGGTCACGCATCTTGCCGTTCTGCCACAAGAATGCGTGGTAGATGTGGTCGCCGACGTCGTACGTCTTCCTCCGCTTGGTATCCACCGCTCCGACGATTTGGCCGCGCTCGTTGATCGCTGACGCCTCGCTTCCCCTTCGGCCAAGCGTGCCAAGATCGGTGATCACCCAACGTGTCTGAGCCTGAGTCGAGCCCCCGGAAACGGTGGCAGCGACGGCGGCGAGAAAGACGAACCCAGCGAGAAGCAGCGCGAACCGACGCATCACTCACCTCTATGTCATTCAGCCTGACGCTGGCAGCAACTCTCTGCATCAGGGCAACTACTGAGTCCGGCCCGAACGACCGAGAGTGCGTCAGCCGCGTCGCAGCGTCCAGAGGACGGCATTCGGGTCGCCGCTTGTCGTCGCGTACCCGCCGATGATCTGGCTCCGCTCGTTACTGGCGTCGGCGTTGGAGTCGAGGCCGCCCGCGCGCCTTTGCATCCACCGCCTGCTCACCGAGCAGCCGGACGAGCGCGACGGTATCAGGCCCGGCGGCGTCGGCTAGCGAACCTCGCCCCTGACGCGAAACGAGGCCCCCGGAGGAGCCTCGCCCGCCCGGCGCGCTGCCCTGAGGCAGTTCACCGCGCGCCGATCCCGGGAGCGCGACGCGCCCGAGGCCCGCGAAGGGCTAGACGTCGACTCGTCTGGTCGGCTGCTCATTCCGCATCTCGCGGCGCAGCCGACAACCGGCCGTGATGCTGCTGGCGATCAGGATGCCGATCCAGACGACGATAACGGCAAGAGCAGCGCAGAACGTAATGAAGATGAAGCCAAGATCAGCGGTCTCTCGGCTATAGGCGACTGTCCGAGCAGCCCAGGCGACCGTGACGAGGCCCGTCAGGAACCATCCGATTCGGACGACCATGGACTGAGCGTAATCGGCCTAGGCAGCGAGTTGTACGGGTTCCGCTCAACTGCGCGCTTGCCCGAGACGGGCCAGCACAGTGAGGTCGGTGTGAAGGGCGACTCGCTCCAACCCGCGTACCCGCAGCGGTGCGAGCGAAAGGTATTTCGCCACCCCTCCTAGCGGCCGTGGAAACAGTCGGGGCGCCGAGATTCGAACTCGGGACCTCTAGTCCCCCAGACTAGCGCGCTAACCAGGCTGCGCCACGCCCCGTGGCAGCGGACACCTTAGCCGCTCGCGGAGGCGGACTACGCGAGGCGCTTGTACAGGCGGTCGATGAGCTCGGGCATCTCCTCGAGCTTGTCCGTGATCACGCGGATCCGGTACTCGCGGAAGTACTCCGGCTCGACGCCGAGGGAGTCCGCGATACGCGCGATGACGTCGTTCGAGGGAACCGGGCGATTGCCGTGCACGATGTGGTTGAGGTAGCCGGCGGAGAGGTCGGCCTTGTCCGCGAGCCCGCGATAGGTCGTTCCGGTGTCGGCCATCAACTGCTCGATGGTCGGGCCGAAGAGCTCGTTGCTGTACCGCCGTCGCTTCGCCATCAACGCTCCAGCACCCATTTCACCACGTTCTCCATCGGAACACGACTGTCTTGGGCCTCGCCGCGTGTACGGATGTCGACGCCGTCGTCGTCGAGCGTCTTCTTGCCGACGGTGACGCGTACGGGCGCACCGACGAGGTCGGCGTCCGCGAACTTCTCCCCCGGACGCTCGTCGCGGTCGTCGAGAAGGACGTCGAAGCCCGCCTCGGACAGCGCATTCGCAACCTCCTCCCCCTTCGCGAGGACGTCGGCGGAACCACCGTGGAGTGCGAGAACATGGGCGTCGTACGGTGCGATCGTCCGCGGCCAGACGATGCCGTTCTCGTCGTGATGCTGCTCGACCGCCGCGGCCATGACCCGCGCCGGGCCGACACCGTAGCTCCCTCCGATCAGCGGCTTCTCCGTGCCATCCTCGTCCACGAAGGTCGCGCCCAAGGGCTCCGAGTAGCGCGATCCGAACTTGAAGATGTGGCCGACCTCGATGGCCGTCTGGAAGCGGAGAGCTCCGCCGCACATGGGACACGTGTCGTCCTCGCGGGCCTCGCGGATGTCCGCGAAGCGCGGCTCGTAGTCGCGGCCTGCGGCAACGCCGAGCAGGTGCCAGCCGTCGCGATTCGCGCCGGCGACGTACTGACCGTCGCGAAGGGCATCGTCCGCGATCACCTCGATGTCGACGCCCACCGGGCCGAGCGATCCGCCGCCGGCTCCGAACGCGGCGCGAATCTCGTCGTCCGTCGCCGGGCGGTAGTCGCTCTCCAGCACGCCCACCATCTTCGACTCCGAGAGGCGATCGTCCCCACGGACGAGACCGAGCACGAGCACGCCGTCGGTCCGCACGACCGGCATTGCCTTCGACGTCGCGGCGGAGTCGATGCCGAGCTGCTCGGCAAGTGCCTCGATCGTCGTCACGCCCGGGGTCGCGACCTCCTTGGGGGCATCGCGAGGTTCCTGAAACGCGGGAACGCGCGGGATGCCTCGCGCGATCTCGAGATCCGCCGCGTAGTCGCCGTTCTCGCACGTGACGAGCGTGTTCTCGCCGGATCCGGACGGCGCGAGGAAGTCGAACGACTCCTTGCCCCCCATCATCCCCGACTCCGCTTGAACCTCGGAGTACGCGATCCCGGCCCGCTGGAACATCCGGTGGTAGGCGCCTTCGATCCGCTCGAACGCCACGCCGAGCCCGGCGTCGTCGCGATCGAAGGAGTACGCGTCTTTCATGATGAACTCGCGCAGGCGTAGGAGCCCGCCGCGGGAGCGAGGCTCGTCCCGTTCCTTGACCGAGAAGTGGTAGAGGAGCTGGGGCAACTGCCGGTAGCTTGAGATCTCGCGCGCGTGGAACGTGACGGTCTCCTCGTGCGTCATCGGGAGCACGTACTCCCGCCCGGCGCGGTCCTTGAGCCGGAAGATCTCCTCGATGTAGTCGCGGCCGGACTGCTGCCAGAGCTCGAACGGCGTCAGCACGGGCATGAGCATCTCCTGGCCGCCGACGGCGTCCATTTCCTCACGGATGATCTGGACGACCTTCTGATGGACGCGCCAGCCGAGCGGCAGAAAGGTCCAGACTCCCGCGGCGACCTGGCGGATGTACCCGCCGCGGACGAGCAGCTTGTGCGAAACGGCCTCCGCATCTGCGGGGTCGTCTCGCAGCGTGGGGATGAACAGCTGTGACTGCCGGGCGACCATCGTTGTCGAACCAGACTAGTCGCCGAGCGGGATCAGCGAGGCCTCGGCCATCGCCAGCGCAGCGGGCTTGGCCATCTTCAGTCGCTTCGGCCGCTGCATGCCGTCGGCGAGCCAGCGGTCGATCTCGGCGAACAGCTCGTCGACGAGAATCTCGGAGGGGACTTTGCGCAACACACGCCCGTGCGCGTAGATGAAGCCGACGTCCCGCCCGCCTGCGATCCCGAAGTCGGCATCCCCCGCCTCACCGGGCCCGTTGACGGCACAGCCCATGACGGCGACCTCGAACGCCTGCGGGTAGTCGCGCAGCCGATCCTCGACGACGACGGCCAGGCTCTCGACTCCGACATTGTCCCTGCCGCACGACGGGCACGCGATCATCACCGGGCCGCGCTCCCTGAGCCCGAGCGCTTTCAGAATCTCCCAGGCCACTCCGACCTCCTTGACGGGGTCGGCGGTGAGTGAGACGCGAAGTGTGTCGCCGATGCCGTCGGCGAGGAGCGCCCCGATCCCGACCGCGCTCTTGATCGCCCCCGCGAACTCCGTGCCTGCCTCGGTCACGCCGAGGTGGAGCGGATACGGGACCTTCGCCGAGAGCATGCGGTACGCCCGGATCATCGTGGGTACGTGCGTGGCCTTGACGGAGATCTTGAAATTGCGGTACTCGAGCTTCTCGAGGAGCTCGACCTCTTCGAGCGCAGCGGCGACCAACGCCTCTGCCTGATCTTCGAGAGCGAGGTCGTGCAGGTGCTTCGGGAGGGACCCGGAGTTCGCGCCGATCCGCATCGGAGTCCCCGCGGCCTTCGCCGCCCGGACGACCTCCTCCACCTTCTCGGGTCCGCCGATATTCCCCGGGTTGATGCGAACCGCGGCGACTCCGGCCTCGATCGCCTTGAGCGCGAGCGAGGCGTTGAAGTGGATGTCTGCGATCACGGGGATCGGCGAGAGCCGCACGATGAGCGGCAGGGCGGCAGCGTCCTCGTTCTTCGGAACGGCGACACGCACGATCTCGCAGCCGGCCGACGCGAGCGCGGCGATCTGTGCGGTCGTAGCCGTGACGTCATGCGTCTTCGTGAGCGTCATGGACTGCACGGCGACGGGCGCGCCCCCGCCAACGGCGACGTTTCCGACCCGGATCTGGACCTCGCTGGCCATGGCTAGAGGGTAACCCTCGCGGCGCTACAGCAAGCGGTCGAGGTCGTTCGTCACACCGATGAAGAAGAGCAGGAGCACGACGACGAGGCCGACCACCGAGACTCGTTCGTAGATCTCGCGCCGCACGAATCGGCCGCGTGCACCCTCGACGAGCGCGAACAGGACGTGTCCCCCATCGAGCGGCAGGAGCGGCAGGAGGTTCATGAGCGCAAGGGAGAGCGAGACGAGCGCGAGCACCCAGAGGTAGCTCTCGGTGCCCTGCTCGATGGCATCGGAGGACACCTGTGTGATGCCGATCGGGCTTGCGACGTCCTTCCGCCCTTCTCCGACGGCGAGCCGGCCGAGAGACTTCACGATCTCGACCGTCACGAGCTTGGTCCTGTCCAGGGACTGCAGGACGGCCTCGCCGGGACCGAGCGGGACCCCGCCGAGGACGAATCCCAGGCGGTAGCCGTTCTCCATCTTCCTGGGAGCGATCGGGCCGAGCGTCACCTGCTCCCCGTCTCGTCGGACGACGAGTGTGATCTTGGCGCCGTCCGATCCTGCGATGAGCCCAGGGATATCGGAGGCGCTTTCGACCGGATGGCCGTTGACGGCGACCACGCGATCTCCTGACTGCAAACCCATCTCGGCAGCCGGGGTACCGGCGACGACCGAGTCCACCTTCGACGTCGCCTTGCCGGCGCTCGTCATGAAGAGCACGGTCATGAGTACGAGCGCGAGCACGATGTTGGCCGCGGGTCCTGCGACGATTGCGACGAGGCGCCTCCACGTCGCAGCTTTCCAGTACGCGTCCGGGCCCAGCGCATCCCGCAACTCGGTCAGGCCCTTCTCGGCCGAGGCGAACGCGCCCGGCGAGACCTTCCCGCCCTGGAGCGTCTGCTCGAAGTCGTCGAGTGCGAGGAGTCCTGCGTCCTGATCACCGGCCTCGAGAGCACGCCGGACGCGGTCGTACGGCCCGGCCAGGGCGGGCGCTTCGGAAACCGCGCGGGAAAAGCGGCGCTCGGCGTCGTGCGGGATCGGCCGGTGCATCCCGGGGATGCTCACGAACCCTCCTACGGGAATCGTTCCGATTCCGTACTCGATCCCGTTGTGGCTACGACGGGCGATCGCCGGCGGAAAGCCGACGTAGAAGCGCCGCGGCCGGAGTCCCACGGCGAGTGACGCGAAGAAGTGGCCGCACTCGTGCACGAAGATGAGGAAGCCGAGGCCGAGGAGCGCGAGGAAGATGCTCATGCGCCGGCACCCAGCGCGTGAGCGTGGAGGGGTGTGGGGAACCGGGAGGTTCCCCACGTTCTCAAGAAGAAGGGGGTTCGTGGGGGAACCATGGTTTCCCCCACGAACGCGAGCCAAAGGCGAGCGTTGCTCATGCGGCTGCCAGCCTGCCCTCGGTGAGCCGCCGCGCCTCGGCGTCTGCCTCGACGAGCTCGTCGAGATCGTGGGCGGGAGTGCCCTCGACCCGCGCGAGCGCGTGCTCCACGAGCTCGGCGATGTCGAGGAAGGCGATTCGTCCTCCGAGGAAAGCGTCGACAGCGACCTCGTTCGCGGCGTTGAACGCACACGGGTACGTCCCTCCCCGCTCTCCGGCTTCGCGCGCGAGTGCCAGGAGCGGAAAGCGCGAATCGTCGGGTGCAGAGAACTCGAGCGTGAGACCCGAGGCAAGGTCGAGCGGCGGGACGGGAACTTCCCGGCGCTCAGGGAAGCCGAGTGCGAACGAGATCGGGATGCGCATGTCCGGGTAGCCCAGATGCGCAAGCGCGGCGCCGTCGCGGAAGCGGACGAGCGCGTGGACGATGGAGGTCGGATGCACGACGACGTCGATCTTCTCGTACGGGAGGCCAAAGAGGAAGTGCGCCTCGATGAGCTCGAGTCCTTTGTTCGCAAGTGTCGCGGAGTCCACCGTGATCTTCGGGCCCATCGACCAGGTCGGATGCTCGAGCGTCTCTTCCACGGTGACGGAGCCGAGGTCCTCGAGCGAGTGCTCGCGGAACGGGCCGCCGGAGGCAGTGAGCACGACGGAGTCGAGGCTCTCCCTCGACCTGCCCTCCAGACACTGGAACACGGCCGAGTGCTCGCTGTCGACGGGGAGCAAATGACCTCCACCCTGCTCCCAGGCAGCGAGCGCGAGGTTGCCGGCTGCGACGAGGCTCTCCTTGTTCGCGAGCGCGAGCGTCACCCCTCGCTCGAGCGCCCAGAGCGTCGCTCCGACTCCGGCGAAGCCGACGACGGCATTCAGGACGAGATCCGGTTCGGATGCGTCGAGAACGTCGCTCAGGTCCCCGCCGACCTGGGTATGCGCGACCCCGAGGTCAGAGGCGAGCTCGTCGAGTGACTGCGAGCCTGACGCGAGGGCGCAGACCGCCAGGCTCGGGTGGGAAGCGATCACCTCGAGCGCTTGCCGGCCGATCGAGCCCGTCGCGCCCAGCACGGCAACGCGGGTGACGTCGCTCTGCACGGTCAGAAGGCTAGTGGACGAGGAACACGGCCTTGCGGCGTGCGCTCGTGCTTAACCCGCTCCAAACGCGAGAATCACGTAGAACGCAGTCGGCCCGGCGAAGAGCAACGCGTCGAGGCGGTCGAGCATGCCGCCGTGACCGCCCAGGAGCCGCCCCGAGTCCTTCACGCCGAGATCGCGCTTGACCGCCGACTCGAAGAGGTCTCCTGCGACGGAGGCGAACGAGACGAAAGCACCGAGAGCGAGCGACTCGGGGATCGTCAAGAAGGCATCGCGGTCCCGGTAGAGCAGGAGAAAGGCCATGATCGTCCCCGCGACGACGCCCGCGACGAACCCTTCCCAGGTCTTCCCCGGGGAGATCGCAGGCGCCATCTTGTGGCGTCCCACCGCGCGTCCGACGAAGAAGGCGGCCGTGTCCGCCGCAAAGACGGCGAAGAGCACGGCCATCACCGCCCAGAACCCGTAGTCCGGGATGTCGCGGACGAGCAGGAGGAACGAGAGTCCTCCTCCGACCCAGACGACGCCGAGCAGCGTCGTGCCGAAGGAGGCGGTCGCCGAAGGCCGTGCGTCCGACAACCCGAAGAAGACGAACGAGAGGACCAACGTCGCGAGTACGCCTCCGAGGAGCCACGGAACGCCGCCGAGCTGCATGCCGAGCAGCGTCAGGGCGAACCCGAGGTAGCCGGCGAGGACGAGCGGACGCAGCTCGCGTGCAAGCAGGAAGAGCTCGTGGAGGGCGACGAGCCCGCCGACGAGAGCCAGGCCGAAGAGCCACCAGTCGCCGAGGTACACGACGCCGATGACGAGCGGCAGGAGGACCACGACGACGAGGAGCCGAGAGACGAGCGGGGTCATCGAGCGCCGAATCGCCGCTGTCGGTTCGCGTACTCCTCGAGCGCGCTTCGCAGGTCGTCCGCTGCGAAGTCCGGCCACAACGTGTCCGTGAACACGAGCTCCGAGTACGCCGACTGCCAGAGGAGGAAGTTCGAGACGCGCTGCTCTCCCGACGTGCGGATCACGAGGTCGGGGTCAGGCAGCTCGGGTGCGTAAAGGCGCGCGCTCAACGCCTCTTCGGAGACGTCTTCCGAGCTGATTCCGTCGGCGAGAAGCCGCCGCACGGCTGCCACCAGCTCTGCACGACTCCCGTAGTCGAATGCGATCCAGAGGAGGAGGCGGTCGTTCCCGGACGTCTCGCTCTCGAGCCGGGACATCTTCGTCTGCAGCAACTCCGGGATGCGGTCGCGGCGGCCGACAAACCGTGTTCGCACACCCTGCTTGGCGAGGTCCGGAAGCTCTCGCTCGATCGTCTCGTCCAGGAGATCCATGATGGATTCGACCTCGTCGGGTGGACGGGCCCAGTTCTCGGTCGAGAACGCGTACACGGCGAGAGAGCGGACGCCGAGGTCGATCGCAGCCTCGACGGTGCGCCGGAGCGCCCGAGCGCCCTCACGGTGTCCCTCGGCGACGGGCAGTCCTCGTGCTGCGGCCCAGCGTCCGTTCCCGTCCATGATGATCGCGACGCTCCGGGCCAACCCCGGCTCGGCGGCGATTGCCTGCGAGGAGGTCACACCTCCATGATCTCCGCCTCCTTGACCTTCAGGAGGTCGTCGATCGCCTTCGTGTGATCGTCCGTCACCTTCTGCACCTGCTGCTCCGCACGCCGCTCCTCGTCATCGCCCACCTCCCCGTTGCCGACGAGCTCGCGGAGATGCTGGAGGACGTCACGGCGGACGTTTCGGATGGCGACCTTGCCGTCCTCAGCCACCCGGCGCACGACCTTGACGAGCTCCTTGCGGCGCTCCTCCGTCAGCGTCGGGATCGGCAGGCGGATGAGCTTGCCGTCGTTCGATGGCGTGAGGCCGAGGTCGGACTCCTGGATCGCGCGTTCGATCGCCTTCACCGAGCCGGGATCGAACGGCTGAACGGTGAGGAGCCGCGGCTCTGGTGCACCGATCGTCGCGAGGCTCTTGAGCGGCGTCGGCGTGCCGTAGTAGTCGATCGTGATCCGGTCGAGCAGAGCCGGCGATGCGCGTCCCGTGCGGATGCTGTTGAACTCGTGGTGCGTCGCCTCGATCGACTTGTCCATCCGCCGCTGGGCGTCCGCGAGGAAGTCCTCGATCGCCGCCATTCGTCGCCTCCTAGGGGGTGGTGATGATCGTGCCCACGCGCTCGCCTGCCGAGACCCGGCGAATGTTCCCCTCGGCGAGCTCGAAGACGTAGATCGGCAGACGGTTGTCCATGCACAGGCTGAGCGCGGTCGTGTCCATCACCCTCAGACCGCGCTCGATCGCCTCGAGATGCGTGAGCTCGGGGATGAAGCGCGCGCTCGGATCCTCTCTGGGATCGCCGTCGTACACGCCCTCGACCGCGTTCTTGCCCATGAGGATCGCCTCTGCTCCGATCTCGAGCGCACGGAGCGCCGCTGCGGTGTCCGTGGTGAAGAACGGGTTTCCCGTGCCGGCTGCGAAGATCACCACCCGACCTTTCTCGAGGTGCCGAATCGCTCGCCGACGGATGTAGGGCTCTGCGACCTCGGACACCGCGATCGCGGACTGCGTGCGCGTGTCCACGCCGATCCGCTCGAGCGCATCCTGGAGGGCGAGCGCGTTCAAGAGGGTCGCGAGCATCCCCGCGTAGTCGGCCGTCGCCCGGTCCATACCTTCCCCGGCAGCGGCCATCCCGCGATAGATGTTCCCCGCACCGACCACGATCGCGAGCTCGGTCCCCGCATCGTGAACAGCGCGCACTTCGCGTGCGATGGCGTTCACGGTCTGGGGGTCGATCCCGTACTCTCGATCGCCGAGAAGCGCCTCGCCCGAGAGCTTCAGCAGGACACGATGGAACGACGCGGCGCCTTCGCCAGAAGCCCGTTCGGTTGCCTCTTCCGAGCCGACGCTCATGCGCCAGCCCTCGCTGGCGGATGAGCGGGAAGGGGTGTGGGGAACCGGGAGGTTCCCCACGTTCTCCAGAAGAAGGGGGCTCGTGGGGGAAACATGGTTTCCCCCACGAACGCAAGCCGACGGCGCGCGTTGGTCAACCGGCTACCGAGATCCTCGAGAAGCGTGCGACGGACGCACCTGCTTCGTCGAGCGCCTGGGCGACCGTCTTGGCCGGCTCGTGGATCCATGCCTGATCGGCGAGAGCTCCACCCGGGGTCGCGGCGTAGAAGCGCTTCGCGAGCATGCCGTCCACGATCTTCTCACGCGCGCCTTCCGGCTTCGACTGGACCTCGTCCGAGTTCAGGTAGATCTGACGCTCGCTGTCGACCACCTCGGCGGGAACGTCGGCGCGTGTCCCCCACTCCGGCGCCGCGAATGCGATGTGCATCGCCACCTGGCGCGCGAGCTCCGGCGTGCCGCCGGCGAGGTCGACGAGAACTCCGATCTTGTTGGCAGGCGGGTGCGCATATCCCGCGACGACGTGACCGCTGGCGATCTCGAAGCGAGCGGTGCCGGCAATCACGATGTTCTCGCCGAGCTTCCCGATGAGCTCGAGCCGCTCCTGCTCGAATCCGTCGAGTATCGACTCGCCTTTCGCGTGGACCGCACGTAGGACCTTCTCCGCGAAGACCTGGAACTCGTCGTTCTTCGACACGGGCTCCGTCTCGCAGCCGATGCCGACCATGGTTCCGACCGAGTCGTCGATCAGGTAGCCGACGAGACCCTCGGTGGTCTCGCGGTCCGCACGCTTCCCGGCCGAGGCCATGCCCCGCTCCCGCAGCAGCGTGCGTGCCGCATCCACGTCCCCACCGGTTTCCTCGAGGGCGCGCTTGCAATCCATCATCCCCGCGCCCGTCTGGTCGCGAAGCTCCTTGACGAGAGAGGCGCCGATCGTCGTGCTCACTGGACATCTCCGTCGGACACGACGGCGGCAGCAGGGGTGGGTTCGGTCTCTTCTGCCGGCTCGTCGGCCGCGTCCTCGGCCGGTACGGGCTCCTCCTGGGTGCTCGGCTCAGCCGACTTGGGCGGACGCCGCTCGAGCTCGGCGGCAGTGACCTTCGTCCGTCCTGCAGCAATTCCGTCTGCGACGACGCGCGCGACGAGGTTGCACGAGCGGATCGCATCGTCGTTCCCGGGGATGATGAAGTCGGCCTCGTCGGGGTCGGCGTTCGTGTCGACGAGCCCGACCACGGGCACTCCCAGCCGCCTCGCCTCGCGGACCGCGAGCTGTTCCTTCTTCAAGTCGATGACGAAGACCGCGTCCGGCTGCCGCTTCATGTCGGCCACGCCGCCGAGATTCGCCTCGAGCTTGTCGAGGTCGCTCACCATCGTCATCCGCTCCTTCGAGGGAAGGAGGTCCAGCTGACCCTCGACCTTGAGTCGGCGAAGGTCGTGCAGATAGGCGATGCGGTCGGAGATCGTGCGCCAGTTCGTGAGCAGGCCGCCGAGCCAGCGGTGGTTCACGTACGGCATGCCGACACGTCCGGCGTGCTCGGAGACCGCGTCCTGGGCCTGCTTCTTCGTCCCGACGAAGAGCATCGTCCCGCCGCGCTCGGCGAGGTTCCGCCCGAAGCTGTGCGCCTCCTCGAGAAGCTCCTGGGTCTTCTGCAAGTCGATGATGTAGATGCCCCCGCGCTCGGAGAAGATGAAGCGGCGCATCTTCGGATTCCAGCGGCGCGTCTGGTGGCCGAAGTGCACGCCGGCCTCCAACAGCTCCCGCATCGATACGACTGACACTGGATCAGCCCCTTTCTCGGTGGTTGGTTCTCTTCACCGACGGGCCCGGGGCGGAACCGTGCTCATGGCATCGGCACCCCCGCACCGGACGAGTCGCCGGGTCGTGGTGGTCTAGGACGCGTGAAAGTGTAGCGGCCGCGGGGCCGACTACCCGGTCTGACTACCCGTGGCTGCGTGCTCCAGGGCGTCCTGGAGATCCGCCGGGAGCTCCGAGCTCAGATCGAGCTCGTCGCCCGTCACGGGGTGCCTGAAGGCGAGCCGGTGTGCGTGAAGGAACTGCCGTGTCAGGCCGAGGTCGCCCGCTGCGCCGTACTGCCGATCGCCCGAGACGGGAAGGTCGATGGCCGCGAGGTGGACTCTGATCTGATGCGTACGACCGGTTTCGAGCCTGACCTCCAGGAGCGCGTGAGCCGGGAAGAGCTCGGCAAGCTCGAAGTGCGTCACGGCCTCGCGCGGCTCCTCGGTGTCGAGTGACCTGAGCGTGCGCTCGCGGCGATCGCGACCGATCGGAGCGTCGATCCGTCCGGCTCGTGAACGCGGATGGCCACGAACGAGTGCCAGATACCTGCGTTCGATCTCCCGACTGCGAATCGCAGCCTGGAGCGCGCGATACGCCTCTTCCGAGCGCGCGACCACGAGCAGGCCGGAGGTGTCGCGATCGAGACGATGAACGACTCCGGGTCGCGTCTCCTCGTCGCCTCCGATCGCTCCGAGCGTGAGGAGCTGAGGCAAGAGAGTCTCGGCTTTGGTTCCTGCACCAGGATGCACCGCGATCCCCGAAGGCTTGTCGAGCACCAGCACGTGGTCGTCCTCGTAGGCAATGCCGACTGTCACGGGGCCTGCTTCTGCGGGTCGTTCGCCCTCCGGCATCTGCACCTCGACGACGGACCCGGCCTCGAGACGGTGACTCTTCGGTCGTCGCGTGCCGTCGACCACGACCGCGCCAGACGACAGCAATCGCTCGGCTACCGACCGTGAGGCGATCTCGGAGCGTGCCGCGAGCGCCTGGTCCAGGCGCGACCCGGACTCGGGCTCAGCGACCTTGAAGCGGAGAGTCGCCATGCCGTGAACCGTGCAGCCGACGCGGTCGGTCGGCCAGCACGAGCGCACCGAACAGCACGGCCACGCCGACGACGATGAACGTGTCGGCGAGGTTGAACGCCGGCCAGGCCTCGAGGTCGAGGAAGTCCGTGACGTGACCGAGGCGCACACGATCGAACAGGTTGGCGAGGCTGCCGCCGAGCACGAGCCCGAGAGCGACGGGCAGCACCGGATGACGTCGACCGGCTCGCGCGAAGAACCAGAGCATCCACGCCACCGCGACCGCTGTCACGACGATGACGAACGTCGTCCGGCTTGCGAAGAGCCCGAACGCGATCCCCGAGTTCTGGAGATGGTGCAGCGTGAACGGGCCCACGAGATCGACGCTCTCGCCCACCTCCAGCGTGCGACCCACGACCTGCTTCGTCAACTGGTCGGCGAAGAACGCGGCGGCTGCAACCGACAGGAGAGCTATCCACTGGGCTCGACCGGCCCCGAGCGATCGCTCCGCTGCCAGGACCGGCCGAACGGCATTCGGCGCCGAGCCGAGCCGGACATCGACGGATGCTTCGCGCGCGGGCTCGGTCATCGCCCTTCCTGAGCGCGCTTGTCGTCGATGCAGAGCCTTGCCCACGGCACCGCGAGGAGCCGTTCCTCGCCGATCGGCCTGCCGCATGCCTCGCACGCGCCGTACGAGCCGTCCTCGATCCGGCGAAGCGCATCGTCGATCTCCTCGAGGATGTGCTCCGCGTTCTCCTCGAGCCCACCGTCGAGCTCGCGCATGAGCGTCTCGGTGGCGCTGTCGGCGATGTGGTCGTCGGTGCCGATCGAGAGGTCCCCGGTCTCCTCGACGAGCGATCGGTCGTGATTGACGACCGCCATTGCCGACCGCAGGCGCTCGCGCTCCGACTCGAGCACGACGCGCGCGCTGGCGAGATCGACGCTCATCTCACGCGCGCTCCGAAGCCGAGGCAAGACGTCGCTCTGCCTCCTCGGTCGAGAGTCCCGTCACGGCAACGACCTTGTCTCGCGCAGTACCGCCGCGTACGAGCTCGAGCTGAGCCCGCGACACGTGAAGCGCGTCCGAGAGAAGGTCGAGAACCGCGCTGTTCGCCTTCCCCCGCTCTGGCGCCTGGCGGACGCGAAGCTTCCAGGCTTCGCCATGCCGGCCGGCGATGCACGCACGGGCCGCGCCGGGAACGACGCGCAGGCGCAGCCGAGTCTTCGGGTCTACCACGACCCGAAGGATATCGGCGCACCCGAACGGGCTTCGCTAGCCCACGACTCGACGAATCCCGCTTTCGGTCGAGTCGTCGACTGTTGCAGGCTTCGGCGGAGCGGTCTCGGCCTCTTGGTCCTCGGGCTCCTCGAGTACCTCGAGCGCAGTCCGGAGCTGCGCGCGGAGCTTCCGGATCACCTCCTCCAGGCGTTGCTTCTCGCCGAGCGTCGCACGTGTTACGCGGCGGCCTTCGGCGTGCGCCTCCTGGACGATGAGGTCGGACTCCCGTCGTGCCTGGTCGCGTGTCTCCTGGGCGGAGCGCTCCGCCGCGACGAGCGTCGACCGCAGGAGCTCCTCGAGCTCCCGGTGCTTCGAGGCTTCGGCCTGAAGCTCTTCGACTTGGTCGGCGAGGTCGGCACGTTCGCGCCAGACGTCCTCGAAGCTGTCGGCGATGTCCAACAGCAGCCTCTCGACGATCCCGCGGCGGTAGCCGCGAAACCACGTTCGGCGAAGCTCTACGTGTCTGATCTCTACTGGGGTGAGCGGCATAGGACCTCCTTACAGAAGCGCACCGATCACGATGTTCACGAGCTCGGCGGCAACGAGCAAGACGACGACGGCGACGATCGGTGAGAGGTCGATCGGTCCCAGCGTCGGAATGCGTCCCCGGAACAGCCGAAGGTACGGGCTGACGACTTCGTTCAGGAACTGTTGCACAGTCGAGAACGTGCTGGAATAGGGGACCTGCACCCAGCTCAGGAGCACCCAGACGAAGATGAGCAGGATGTAGATCCACACGAACACGCGCACGAACTGCTGCATCGACGACGCGGTATCGAAGAGCAGGCCGGGTGAGGCGTACGCGCCCATCGATCGCGTGTTCGCCGCAGTGTCCGGCGTTCCTACGTGGGGCGACCTACGCCTGGTTGTAGAAGCCGCCGCGTTCGAGCGCACGCGCGCGTTCTTCGGCCGAGAGTTCGACGTTCCGGGGCGTCAGCAGAAAGACCTTGTCGGCGACGCGCTGCATGCTTCCGTCCAGCGCGTACGTGAGCCCACTGGCGAAGTCGATCAGGCGTTTCGAGAGATCGGTGTCCGCGCCCTGGAGGTTCAGGATCACGGGGATCTGTGCCTTGAAGCGGTCGGCGATCTGCTGTGCGTCGTTGAAGCTCCGCGGGACGACCAGGTGGACCTTCGCGGGCGGGCCGGGGTCGACCCTCCGCAATCGCGCCTGGCGACGCGGAGCCTCGTCGGCCGACCACTCGTCCTCCTCGGGAGCGCTCGGAAGCCGGCGCACGTTCTGACGGTCGCGCCGGCGGTAGCTCTCGTCGAGCTCCTCGTTGGCCGCGAAACCGTCGTCGTCCTCCCACTCGTCCTCGGCGATGCCGAAGTACACGAGTGTCCGATTCCAGAGGTCGGAGAATCCCATCTCGGCGCGATTCTAGTCCCGGCCGCCATGCAAGCCGTCCTCAGCGAACAGCGCGGCTCCGATTCGCACGATCGTCGCACCTTCCTCGACCGCGACGCGGAAGTCCTGTGACGTTCCCATGCTGAGCTCCGCGAGCCCCATCTCGGCGGCAAGCTCGCGGAGCCGGCGAAAGAACGGGCGCGACGACTCCGGGTCGTCGGCGAGCGGCGGCATCGTCATGAGCCCGCGGATGAGCGGGAAGCGACCGATGTAGTCGGAGACGTCCGCCGGTGCGACCCCTGACTTCGTCCCCTCGCCGGCGAGGTTCACTTCGAGGAGCGCAGGGATCGTGAGCCGTTCGGCGGCGGACTCGGACGACAGCGACTGGACGAGCTCGCAGATCGGATTGACGACCTTCACCTTGTTGGACTGGAGATGGCCGATGAAATGCCACCGAAATGCATCTCCGTAGAGCGCGTGCTTTCGCTCGAGGTCCTGCGCGCGGTTCTCGCCGACGACGTCGATGCCGGCTTGGAGGAGCGTTGCCATCTCCTCGGGCGCGACGTATTTCGTCGCTGCGACGACCGTCACGCTTTCTCCGACGTCGTCGCGAATGCGACGGTACCGCTCCCCGATCTCGTCGATCGACGCGAGCTTCATGCGTCGTCTTCGGCCGAACGGGACTCGATCAAGGCTCGCGCGGCGACGAGCTCCGACTCGCGCCCGTCGAGCTCGCCGTTCAGCTTTCGCCGCCGGATCTCGGCGAGCACCTCCCCCACTCGCGGTGACTCGGGAAGGCCGAGCTCGGCGAGGTCTTGACCGCCGATCTCGAGCTCGACGCTTCGGAGCCGCGTGAAGTAGTCGCGAAGCTCGGGCCGGTCTTCTCGTGCGAGGGCGAGCAGGGGTGCGTCAGGCGCGTATGCGTCAGCGAGCGCGACGACGTCCGAGGCGTCGAGCCGTTCGGATGCGAGGCGCTCGACGATCAACGGAGCGACGCGGATCGCTCCGACGATCTGCTCGAAGTCACGGCGACGCACTTTGAGCCGCTCGAGCCAGCCGTACGCCTCGTCCGAGCTCAAGTTGCGGGCGAGCACGGCTATACCGAGTCGCCAGACGGGCGACGTCGACGTCGAGCTCGTCACGGAGTGCCCGTGCCTGCTCGAAGAGCGCCGCTCCCTCGACGTCTCCGACAACGTGCGGATGGATGGCTCGATCGACGCCGAGCTCCCCGAGCCTGACGATTCCTCCCGACGCACCGGGATCCTCGAGAAGGGCGATGAGCTCGTCGCGCAGGCGCGCGGACGACAGGTCCCCGACGAGCCCCATCTCGATGGTCCCACGCGCGAGTCGCGACGAATGCTCCTCGAGCCGGAAGCCGTATCGAGCCTCGTACCGGATCGCCCTGAAGATCCGCGTCGGGTCGTCGATGAACGACAGGTTGTGGAGAACCCGCACGACGCCCGTCACGACGTCGTCGCGTCCGCCGAACGGGTCCACGAGGCGTCCGAAGTCGTCGGGCTTGAGCGAAACGGCCATGGCGTTGATCGTGAAGTCGCGGCGGAAGAGATCCTCCCGCAGTCCTGCGCGCTCGACGGTCGGGAGCGCCCCCGGCGCGTCGTAGAACTCCGTGCGGGTGGTGACGACGTCCACGCGTCCGCCATCGCCGTACTGGACGACCGCGGTGCCGAACTTCTCGTGCGGCGTGAATCGCCCGCCGAGCGCCGAGGCGAGCGCGCGAGCGAACGCGATCGCGTCTCCCTCGACGGCGATGTCGACGTCGAAGCTCTCCTCGCCGAGCAGGATGTCCCGGACGGTGCCGCCCACGAGATAGATGCCTTCGGCTCGTTCGCCGAGAGAGGTCACCGCGTCGAAGACGCTGCGCAGCTCCTCGATGCCGGAAAGCGCCTCCGCCAGGCTGGCGCCGCTCTCCTCGGCGGTGGGCTCGACGCCTTCGAGCGCGCGAAGGAGATCGGCTCGCGTGACCACGCCGACGAGCTCGTCGTCACGCAGAAGCGCGACCCGTCCGTCCTCGGCGGTCGTCACGAGCGACTGGAGCTCGGCGAGGGTGGCGTCCTCGGACGCGGTGACAACGCGGCCGCTCATGATGCCCCTGACGGGTGCGTGAGCAAGCTCGTGCGCGATTGCCTTGTCGAGATCCTCGCGGCTGACAGCCCCGACGACGTGTTCCTCCTCGGTGACGAAGACGCCGCTCTGCCCGTAGCGCTGGCAGAGCATCATCGCCGCGCGGACGGTCTCGTCCGGACCGACGGCTCGTGCGGGCGTCGACATGACGTCTCGAGCACGACGCGGCTCACGCACTGCGGCGTCGAGCGCCGCGAGCACTTTCGCACGGGCGACGTCGAGCTCTTCGCGAGCGATCGCCGAGGCGGCCTGGGCGTGACCCCCTCCGCCGAGCGCAGCGGCAAGCGCACCAGCGTCGACTCGCTCGCTCCGGCTGCGCACGACCGCGAAGACGCGCCCGTCCATCTCCACGAGGAGAACGAGGACGCGCGTATCCGTGAGATCGACGATCTTGTGCGCGAGGTTCGAGACACCTTCGACGTACTCGGGCCACCGCACGGCTGCGACGAGCAACTCCTCGCCGCCCGCGTCGACGGGCTCGACGGACTCCATCAACGCCTTCAGCAGTTCTCGCTCCGCTGGAGCGAGCGGCGTATGCAGGTACTGCCCGACGAGATCCTGGCTTGCGCCGTGTCGCATGCACCAGGCGAGCGCGTCCACGTCCCGCTGGGTGGTCGTCGAGTACGTCAGGGAGCCAGTGTCCTCGTGTATCCCGAGCGCGAAGGCGGTCGCCTCGAGGACGGTGGGCTCGATCTCGCGCTCCGCCAGGATGCCGACGAGCGTCGTGGTGAGCGCGCCGTCTGACGAGACCACGGCGGCATCGGCATGCACCCACTCCGGGATCGCCTCGCGATGATGGTCGAAGAAGGACTTCTCGACGGCGGGATCGAGCGCGACGGCCTCGAGCTCTCCGAGACGCGAGGCCTGGGCGGCCTCGACGACGACGAGCCTTCGGATCGCTTCGAGCTCGAGACGGCTTGCCTCGACGACTGCGCCGAGCTGGTCCGCGTGCAGGCGATAGAAGTCGCGGACGTTTCGGTTCAGGCTCCCGAGCGCCACGACCGCGCCCGGGTAGAGGCGGCGCACCGCGAGCATCGCCGCGAACGCGTCGAAATCGGTGTTCCCGTGGGTGGCGATGACCTCTTCGGCCCTCATGGGCCCATTCTGCCCCGGACGGTCCGACTCGGTCCGCCGGCAGGCTTCTGTGACTAGATCGGCCGGCCCGCGTCAGACGTGCGCTATCGCCTCGATCTCGACCCGGGCACCGCTCGGCAATTGAGAAATCCCGACCGTCGAGCGCGCAGGCGGGCTTTCGCCGACGTGCCGTGCGTAGACCTCGTTCATTCCGCCGAAGTCGCCGAGGTCGAGCAGGAAGACGGTCGTCTTGACGAGCCTGTCCAGCCTGCTGCCCGCGGCCTCGAGGATCGCGCCCATGTTCCGCATGATCTGCTCGGTCTGCTCCTCGACCGACGGGCCTGCGAGCTCACCTGTCTCCAGCGCGGTTCCGAGCTGGCCGGCGACGAACACGAGGTCGCCGATCCGAATCGCCTGGTTGTAAGGAGCGCCCTGGAACGGCCCGGGAGCGCGATCGGTGCGGATGACCTCTTTCTCTGCCATGGGCTTCCCCTCTCAGTTCTCGGAACAGGCCTGCTGGAGCGCGGCGCCGAGCGCCTTGAAGATCGCAGACAGCACGTGTTGGGAATCCTCACCTTCGATCAGGCGAACGTGGATCGTGAGCCCGGCCGCCTCCGCGAGGCTGCGAAAGAACGTGGCAGCGAGGTCGGTACGGAGGCCGCCGGCCCGCGTCGCGGTCAGATCCGCGTTCGAGACGACCAGAGGCTTCCCGGAGGTCTCGACGACGACCATCGCCAGCGCCTCGTCGGCGGGCACGACTCCGACTCCGCGCCGCGCCGCGCCCGACGCGGCGAGCAACGGAGCGAGCGCGGCACCGAGCTCGGTCCCGGCGGCACCGACCTCGGCCTCGGGCTCGTCGGGCGCGATCTCGAGCCTGAGCTCGAAGCCGCCCGTCCCGGCCAGCTCGAGAAGCAAGTGATCCAGCACGGCGACACCGGTGGCAACACTGGACGGGCCCGGCCCCCGCGAGATGGTCGCGGCGCCGTCTTGCGTCAAAGCTCCGCCCGCTCGATGCTCGCGCCGAGCTCGCGCAGTCGTTCGTCGATGCGCTCGTAGCCGCGGTCGATCTGGCCGATGTTGCCGATCGACGATCGTCCCTCGGCGCACAGAGCGGCAATGACCATCGCCATGCCGGCGCGGATGTCGGGGCTCTCGAGACGTTGCCCGTAGAGCGCTGCCGGGCCTGTGACGACGGCTCGATGCGGGTCACAGAGGATGATTCGCGCCCCCATGGAGACCAGCTTGTCCACGAAGAAGAGGCGGCTCTCGAACATCTTCTCGAAGATGAGAACGGTTCCGTGCGACTGGGTCGCGCACGTGAGCGCGATCGACGTCAGGTCGGCGGGGAACGCCGGCCAGACGCCGCTCTCGATCTTGGGTATCTGGCCGCCGAGGTCGTCGACGACCTGCAGATCCTGGCCCGGGGCGACATGCACCGTCCGGTCCTGAATCTCCATGCGGATGCCGAGCTTCCGGAACGCGGGAACGATGGCAATGAGGTCGTCGGGCTCGACGTCCTCGATGACGACGTCGCCCCCGGTGAGCGCGGCGAGTGCCGCGAAGCTTGCGACTTCGACATGCTCCGGGCCGATCCGGAACTCGCCGCCGCTGAGCTCGTCGACCCCGTGGATGTGGAGGACGTTCGAGCCGATTCCCTCGATCACCGCACCGAGCGAGACGAGAAAGCGGCAGAGATCCTGAATGTGCGGCTCACAGGCAGCGTGGCCCACGACCGTCTCGCCCTCGGCGAGGACGGCGGCCATGATCGCGTTCTCGGTGCCCATCACCGATGCCTCGTCGAGGTACATGCGCTTGCCGCGGAGGCCATCCGTCCGCATCTCGTAGGCGCCGTTCAGCTCGACTTCCACCCCGAGCTCCTGGAACGCGTGAATGTGCGTGTCCAGGCGTCTGCGGCCGATCACGTCACCTCCCGGAGGAGGCACGGTCACGCGTCCGAAGCGCGACAGGAGCGGACCGGCGAGCAGGAACGACGCGCGGATCTCGCGGCACAGGTCCGGGTCGAGCTCGGTCCGGTCGACGTCGGCCGGGTCGATCCGGACCTCGTTCGGACCCGTCCACTCGACGTCGGCGCCGATGTCAGCCAGAAGCGCCACCATCGTCTCGACGTCCTGGATCCGCGGCACGTTCGAGAGCGTGACCTCGTCCGAGGCGAGAATGCTGGCCGCCAGGATCGGAAGCGCGCCGTTCTTGTTCCCCGACGCTCTGACCCGACCGCTCAGCGGACGCCCGCCCTCGATCACGAAGGACTGCATCGCGCGCGCAATGGTACTGACCGTCTTCATGTGCTCAGCTTCTCAGGACCGGAGATGCTCGATCTCGAGCTTAGGGAGCGGGTCGGTCGGCTCCAGTTCGAGAACCTGCAGGTAGAACGACAGCTCCGCCTCGAGCGACCGCACAATGTTCTCCGCCTTGCGGAAGCCGTGCCCTTCGCCCTCGAACAGGAGATACGCGTGCGGGATGCCTCGCTCGCGCAACGCGCCGACGATCAGCTCGGCCTGCAACGGCGGAACGACTTCGTCGTCGGTCCCCTGGAGCACGAGCATCGGTGTCGTGATGCGGTCCGTGAAGTGGATCGGGCTGCGGTCGTGGTACAGCTCCGTGGCCTCACGCGGGCCGACGAGCGTGAAGTCGTACTCGAGCTCGAACTTGTGCGTCTCCCCGCCGCCGAACTGGTCGAGGTCGGCAATGCCGAAGTAGGAGGCGCCGGCGGCGAATACGTCGGTGAACGTGAGCGCGCAGATGGTCGTGTACCCGCCCGCGCTGCCGCCTCGAATCAGCAGGCGATCCGGGTCCGCCTCGCCGCGTCCCGCCAGGTAGCGGGCCGCGTTGACGCAGTCCTGGAGATCGACGACTCCCCACTGTCCGTTCAGGCGTTCGCGGTACGCGCGGCCGTAACCCGTGGACCCTCCGTAGTTCACGTCGGCGATCGCGAATCCCCGGCTGGTCCAGAACTGGGCCTCGAGGCTGAAGAGCGCCGAAGCGCTTCCGGTCGGACCGCCGTGGCTCATGACGATGAGCGGCGGCCGCTCTTCGGGGAGCGCCTCGAAGAGCGCGCTCGCCGGCGCGTAGACGAGCGCATGTGCCGTCAACCCGTTCTCCGTCGGAAACTCGACTGGCACAGGGGTCGAGAAGTAGGCGGTGTCGACGGGAACGTCGGAGCTCGTCCTCAGCACCTCGCTCCCGCCGGTTGCTACGTCGAGGCGGACGACCTGATTCGGGATCGTGGCCGAGCCCGCGATGAGCACGATCTCGGAGCCCTCGGTCGTCAGGTACGCGTTACCCCAGGCGTCGTGGGGAAGGTCCAGGTCTTCGAGCGAGCCGCTCTGCGTGTCGAGGAGGGCGAAGAACGTCCGGCCGTCCCGGTCGTACGCGCATGCGACCCGCCCGTCGTCGAGGAAGGAGAACGAGCGGACGCCGAACGTCCACGCGGGTCCGCCGAACTCGGCCTCGGCGGGATGCAACGTCGTTCGCTCGCCGTCGCGGATCCGCTCGAGGTTCCACCAGCCGCTTCGATCGCTGGCGAACACGAGGTCACCGGACGGGCTCCACTCCGGCTGCCAGATCGACTCCTCGCCGTCGCGACCGGCAACGTGGGTGACGTCGTCGAGCGCTCCATCAGAGCCAAGCTCGGCTACGAAGAGCTCGCACCCATCCCAGGGCATCCAGGGCAGACTCCAGGCGAGGAAGCACAGCCGTGTCCCGTCCGGCGAGATGCGGGGGTTCGAGTAGAAGTCCCGTCCGCCGGCGATGATCCGCGGGTCACTCGAGCCGTCTGCTGGAACGACGACGAGCTCGTTGACGACGTCGGCGGGACGGCCGTGCTCTGGATGGCGCTCGCGCACGCCGATCCAGATCGACCCGTCGGACGTGACCCGGCCGTCGGCATAACGGTGGCGACGTCCGTCGACCGCGGGAGTGACAGGAGACGGCGCAGCGCCGGCAGCGAGGCGGTAGAGCCGCTGGTCGTCGAAGCTGGACGCGAAGACCGTGCCGTCGTGAACGCAGTACGCACCGCCGCCGTACTCGTGCACCATCGTGCGGAGGTTGAAGGTCGCGGGCGTCACGTCGACGGGCGCTGCTCCACGCTCGGCCCGCACGAGCACGACGCGACCGCCTTCGGCGGCACGGCCTTCGAGCCACCACACGACCCCGTTCTCGATCCACGGCAGCGAGAGGCGGATCTCGGCTCGCGCGACCATCTCCGCGGTGATCGGCGACGACCAGGTTCCATACGGTGCGGCTGTGCGCTCGGAAAGCATCGGTTCCAACGGCGGCGGCTATCGTACTGCGCCATGCGGCCGTCCCGCGACCAGGCGTGGGCAACGCTCACCGAGTACACGAAGAGCGAAGCGCTCCTGCGCCACGCGCTCGCGGTCGAGGCTTCCGTTCGCTTCTACGCCCGGCTGTACGGCGAGGACGAGGAGTTCTGGGGCTGCACGGCTCTCCTGCACGACTTCGACTACGAGATTCACCCCACGCTCGACAAGCATCCGCAGGACGGGGCCCCGATTCTGCGCGAGGAGGGGTATCCCGAAGAGCTGATCGAGGCAGCCCTCTCCCACGCCGAGCACCTGGAGATGGCGCGCGACACGCCGTTGAAGAAGACGCTCTTCGCGTGCGACGAGCTCTCGGGGTTCGTGCACGCGTGCGGGCTCGTCCGGCCGACCGGTCTCGACGGTCTCGAGCCGAAATCGGTCAAGAAGAAGCTCAAGCAGCCGTCGTTCGCCGCCGGAGTGCATCGGGACGAGGTCTATGCGGGCGCTGAGCTGCTCGGGCTCTCCCTCGACGACCACATCTCGAACGTCGTCGCCGCGATGCAGCCGATCGCCGGTGAGCTCGGCCTACGAACTGCCGCGGACGCCGCCTAGCTCGCGTAGCGGTCGATGAACGCCAGGACGCGGCTCCAGGCGTCCTCGGATGCGTCGGCGAACTCCTCGTACTTGCGGTCGAAGAAGCTGTGTGGCGCGCCGGGATACACGACGATCTCGTGGTTGACACCCGCAGCGTCGAGCGCCTCGTCCCAGGCATCCACGTCCTCCTGCGGGATGGCGGGGTCGTCGCCGCCCATGAGCCCGAGGATCGGCGCCGACATCTCTCGCGCTCTGTCCGTCGGCCCCGGCGAACCGTCGCGGCCTGGCCCCGGACGGCCGTAGAAGCCGATCGCTCCGGCCAGCCCGTGCCCGCTCGCTGCAGCGAGCCAGGAGTTCCTTCCCGCCGAAGCAGAACCCGACGGTGAAGATCGACTCGCAGCCGGAGTCACGGAGCCGCGCAGCGGAAGCGGCGACGTCGGCCTGGATACCTTCCGGCGTCGTCTGCTCGACGTGCGGCATGTACTCGAACTCGTCGCCGCGCTTCTCGACCCCGGCCGTGCGACCGAAGTAGTCGAAGGCGACTGCCGCATATCCGCGTTCGGCGAAACGGAGGGCGAGCTCCTCGTAGAACCGGTACAGGCCCCGAACGTCCGGAAGGATCACGACGCCGACGCCCGCCGGCTCTTCCGGCACGGCTTCGAACGCCGCGAAACGGTTGCCGTCGGCTGCCTCGAGGACGAGATCCACATGCGACACGGAAGCTCCCGAAATCGGCGGGATCGGCGGACTGGAGTCGAGGTCGAAGCACATGCCGCGAGCCTACAGCCCAGCCACAAGACGCTCGAGATCGCGCTCGCTCGTCCACCAGCCGACCGACGCCCGCACGAGCCCGCGGCCCGGCAGGTCGCGCACGATGACATCGAGGTCGGCGAGTCGCCGCACGACGTCGGCCGACTCGTCTGCAGGCACGCGCCACGCGACGAGGGTCGCGCGCTCGTCAGGGACGACGATTTCCGCCCCGGCATCGCGCAGGAGATCACGACAGCGCTCGGCGCTACTGGCGGCCTGCGCGAACGCCCACTCGGGAAGCGACGAGATCGCCGTTCGCAGCCCGGCGACGTGCGCATTCGGCGTCAAGTTGGGGTCGAAGCGAGCGGCCCCGGGGCGCGGCACGAAGCTGCCGTCCGGTTCGTACTCCTGCTGCGAGAGGTAGCTCGGACGTGCCACGTCGAGCGCGTCGGGATCTGCGACGACGAGCGCGCCGGTTCCCTCCGGCCCGCACAACCACTTCTGCCCGGAGATGGTGTAGTAATCGAGCCCCGAGACGTCGACTGCCATCGCACCGACGGACTGAGCGCCGTCGACGAGAACCGGCAGTCCCGTCTCCTCTCGCAGTTCTCGGACCGGCAGTACCTGGCCCGTGGTCCAGAGCACGTGCGATATCGCGATCAATCTCGTCCGGGGCGTGACCGCCGCGACGATCGCGTCGGCGCTCGGTGACGCGACGACCACACGCGCTCCAGACGCGTGGAGCGGTCCGATGAGGCCGAAGTGCTCGTCGGTCGTCGTGATCACCTCGTCCGCCGATGTGAGGCGGAGGCCGGCGATCGCGATGTTGCAGCCGTCGGTCGTCGACGCCGTCAATGCGACCTGCGCGGCATCGCAGCCGACGAGTGCCGCGATCTCGGCGCGGAGCTCGTCACGTGCGGCCAGGATCCGCTCGAATCGGGCGATGCTCCCGCGACCTTCGGTTGCTGCCAGCGTCTCCTCGTCGTGCATGGCGTTCAGGGTGAGCCGGCTCAGCGGCCCGACGCTGCCCGCCTGGAAGTACGCGAAACGGTCGAGAACCGGAAACTGCGCTCGCGCCTGCTCGAACGTCGACTCGTCGGGCACCGCGGCATTCTGACCACCTACTCTCCACGCGTGCTGCGAAGAAAGCGGTTCGCGGACCTCGTCAGCCGTCAGCTCGACCTCTTCGAGGTGGACGCACGCTCGCTGCTCGCCGAGGCCGCCGACGCCGACTCCAAATGGACGAACGCGGACCGCGAGGACTCCGAGGAGCTCTACGGCGACTACCAGCTCCTCGTCGACGAGATCGGCGAGCAGCTCCTCGACACCGAGAGACGTATGCCGCGACCCTCGACGAGCAGCGGCCGACGAGTACCGCGGAACGTTCAATCGCGCCGCTCGCAAGCGGTTCGGGCGTGACGCGACGACGTTGCTCGAGGAGACCTAGTCGACGACGGCGAAGAGACGCCATTCGCCGGGAACGCCTTTGAGCGCAGTCACGCCCCGATCCTCGAACTCGAGCCCGGATCCGGCGACGAGATCCGTGACCGTGCCCGAGACGAGCACCTCTCCGCCCTCGGCCTGGCCGGCCACACGGGCCCCGATGTTCACCGCGATCCCTGCGATCTTCCCGTCTGCGAGCTCGACTTCTCCCGTGTGGAGTCCCGCGCGGACGTCGAGTCCGAGGGGACGCACCGACTCGACGATGGCCTGGGCACACCGTATGCCACGGGCAGGCCCGTCGAATGTTGCAAAGAACCCATCGCCCGCTGTGTCGACCTCACGGCCGTCGAAGCGCGCGAGCTCGCCGCGGACGGCCGCGTGGTGCTGTTCGACGAGATCGCGCCAGCGCCGATCGCCCAGCTCCGCCGCGTGCTGCGTCGATCCGACGAGATCCGTGAACAGCACCGTCGCGAGCGCTCGGTCTGGAGTGCTGGCCTCCCGCGTCCCTGTGAGGAACTCGCGGATCTCGGCGATTGTCTCGTCGGGATCGAACCACGGCACGTGATCACCACCGGCGAGCTCGACGTACTTCGCTCCCGAAATCGTCCGCGCGAGGAAGCGGGCATTCTCGACGTGGCAGACCTGGTCGTCGACCGCGTGGACGATCAGCGTCGGGACGTTGATCGCAGAGACGACGTCGCGAACGTCGATGTCGTGCGCCATTCGTGCGAATGCCTCCCACGCAGCCGGCGTCGCGGCGTGCACTGCGACCCGCCCGAGCCAGGCACGTCCCCACTCGACGTCACCGACGCTGGGCGCGAGGTACTGGAGCCCGTTGCCCTTTCCCCAGTTCTCCGGAAGGCGGCGAAATACTCCTCGGCCTCCTCGTCCGTCGCCTCGCCCCACGGCCACTCCTCGTCGCGGCGCTCCCGGACCTCGGCTCCCTGGAGGATCAACCCGACCGTCCGCTCCGGATGCGCCGCCGCGAACAGCATGGAGAGTGGGCCGCCTTCCGACTCACCGATGATCGCCGCTCGCTCGCTCCCGGCGGCGTCCATGACCGCGCGGATGTCGTCCATGCGCACCTCGAGCGTCGTCGCACCCGGAACACGATCGGACATGCCCATGCCGCGTTTGTCGAAGAGAATCAGACGGGTGAACTCGGCGAGCCGTTCGCAGTACCGCCGGTACTGAGGCAGCTCCCACTCGATCTCGAGGTGCGTGTAGGCGCCCTCGACGTAGACGAGATCGATCGGACCGTCGCCGACGACGCGATACGCGACGTCGATCTCGCCGCTCCGCGCGAATCGGATCTCGCTCACCGAGGAAGGGTCGCGCGATAGCGGTATTCCGTCAACTCAGCGGCGGCCGAAGGAGTGCGGCCGGGGGAGCGATTCCCAGACCGTGTCGTTCTCGGCGACACGCCGTGCAAGCGGCCCGAGCGACTCGAGCCCTGACACGAGGATGTTGCGGTTCTCGCCGACACGCTCGTAGCGTCCGCGGGCGAGGACGAGCGGCTCGGCACGAACGGTCGCGCGGTGCTGCTCGTAGACGGCGGGCGGGACGATGAGGTTGATCTGGCCATGCTCGTCCTCGAGCAGCATGAAGACGATCCCGTTCGCCGTCGACGGACGCTGACGGGCGACGGCCATGCCAGCAACCGCGACGTGGCGACCGTGAGGGCGCTCGAGGAGCTCGAGGCTCGACAACGTCCCTGCGGGAAGGTGCGGGCGGAGGAGCGCGAGCGGGTGCGTTCCGACCGAGAGCCCGGTGTGGCGGTAGTCCGCGAGCATCCGCTCCCAGCGGGTGAGCTCGCGAAGCTGCGGCGTCGCGGCGGTCTGGTCGAGCAGGAGCGGCAGCTGCTTCGCCCTCCCGTTCGTCCCGGGAACCGACTGCGGACGGAAGACGAGCCCGAGCTCCCAGAGGAGCTCGCGACGTGGCCGGCCGAAGCCGTCGCATGCTCCACCCTTGACGAGCGCGTCGAGCGCGTCGCGTGAGAGGCGGGTTCGACTCGCAAGATCGACGACGTCGCGAAACAGGCCGCCCGCCTCACGCTCGACGACCAGGGCTTCCGCATCGTCCTTCCCGAGAGAGGCGATGTAGTTGAGCCCGATTCGCACGGCCTCGTCCTCGAGAGCGCACTTCGCTCCACTCAGGTTGACGTCGACCGGGAGCACCTCCACCCCGCGCCGCTGCGCGTCCCGTACCAGCGTCGCCGGAGGGTAGAAGCCCATCGGCTGCTCGTTCAGGAGCGCGCAGAGGAACTCGGCCGGGTGGTGCCGCCGCAGCCATTGCGATTGATACGCGAGCAGCCCGAACGCGGCGGCGTGCGACTTGGGGAAGCCGAAGCCCGAGAAGCCGACGAGCTTGTCGAAGACGCAGTTGGCCGTCTCCTCGTCGACGCCGTTCGTCGCCGCGCCCTCGACGAACCGCCCGCGGTAGGCCTCGAGCGCGTCGTGGCTTCGCTTGCGGCTCATCGCCCGGCGCAGCCCCTCGGCCTCGCCCACCGTGAAGCTCGCGAGCGTCATCGCGACCTCGAGCACCTGGTCCTGGAAGACGACGACGCCGTACGTCGAGCGCAACGGCTCGCGCAGGAGCTCGTGGTCGACCGGCCAGACGTAGGACGGGTCCTTCCGAAGCCGCTCCCTCGCGTCGATGTAGGGATGCACCGCCTTGCCCTGGATCGGCCCCGGCCGGACGAGCGCGACCTGGACGGTGAGGTCGTCCAGATTCGCGGGCTTCGTCCGCAGGAGACTCTGCATCTGCGCGCGGCTCTCGATCTGGAATGTGCCCACGGTGTCGGCGCGCTGGATCTCCGCGAAGACCTCGGGGTCGTCGAAGGGGATGCGCGAGAGGTCGATCACCTCTTCGCGGGCGAACGCGATCCGCTCGACACAGTCCTCGACCGCCGAGAGCATTCCCAGGCCGAGCAGGTCGATCTTGAGGAAGCCGGCGTCGGCGCACGAGTCCTTGTCCCACTGGCAGAGCTGGCGTCCCGCCATCGCCGCGGGCTGCACCGGGACGAGCTCGACGAGCGGCCGCGTCGACACGACCATCCCGCCGGGGTGCTGCGAGACGTGGCGCGGCAGCCCGGCGATCTCGCCGGCGAGCCAGGCGAACGCCCGCCAGCGACGGGAATCGAGCTTTCGCTCACCGTCGGGAAGCCGCGCGATCTCCTCGCTCACCCGACGCGCGTCCCAGCCGTCGGTCAGCCGCGCGAGCCGCTCGAGCTCGGCAACGGGAGGCCGAGGGCCTTGCCCACGTCGCGAATCGCGCCGCGGGAGCGGTAGGTCGCGAAGCTCGCGACGAGCGCCGCGTGCTCGCGCCCGTAGCGCTCGGTGACGGCGACGATCAGCTTCTCGCGGATGTCCCGCGGGAAGTCGAGGTCGATGTCCGGGACGGAGGCGAGCTCGCGGTTCAGGAAGCGTCCGATCGAGAGGTCGTTCGCGACCGGGTCGACGTGCGAGAGGCCGGTGAGGTAGCAGACGATCGATCCGACCGAGCTTCCGCGTCCGCGCCCGGGCGGAAGGAAGCTCCTCGGGGAGTCGAGCCCACGCACCTCGCGCGCGGCCTCTCGCGCGAGCTCGAGCACGTCGTGGTGGAGGAGGAAGAACCCGGCGAGCCCGAGCTCGTCGATGAGCCGGAGCTCGTCTTCGAGCCGGGCGTGCGCCCGAGCCTGCAACGACCTGTTGCTGTTTGGGTAGCGGTCGTCCAGGGCGTGGCTGCAGATGGCCGCGAGCTGCCGGATCGCAGGCTCGTCCCCGTCCGAGAAGTCCGGGTAGCGGTACCCGAGCTCTTCCGTCAGGTCGAACTCGAGCCGCTCGGCGAGGTCTCCGCTCCGCTCGGCGGCTCCGCGGTCGAGCGAGAAGCGCTCGAGCATCTCCTCGGGCGAGCGCAGGACGCTCTCGCGGTTGCCGCGCCGTTCCGGCTCGCAGCCTTCGAGCGAGGTGCGGCAGCGAATCGCGACGAGCGCGTCCTGGAGCAGCGTCCGGCGCGGATGGTGCGCATGGACGTCTCCGGTGGCCACCGTCTCGACACCGAGGTGCACGGCGAGGTCGCGGAGCAGGGTGTTGCGATGCGCGTCTCCCCGCTCGTACGGCCGCTGGAGCTCCACGAAGAAGCGCTCGCGTCCGAAGGCCGTGGCCAGCCTGCCGCAGCATTCGGATCCCGAACGCCCAGACCCCTGACGTGCGCAGCCGGAGAGGCAGACGAGGCCGTCGCTGAGCTCGGCGACCAGCTCGAGGGGAACCGACGGCGGAAGCGGCTCGCGATCTTCCTTTCCTGCCCGTCGCGTTCCCGCGTGCGCAGCCGTGAGGAGGCGGCAGAGATTCCCGTAACCGCGCCTGCTCTCGACCAGGAGCGTCACATGCGATCCGTCCGCGAGCGTCACCTCAGCGCCGGTGATCGGCCGGACGCCGAACGCCTTCGCCGCATGCGCGAACTCGAGCGAGCCATAGACGCCGTCGTGGTCCGTGAGCGCGAGCGACTCGTACCCGAGCTCCGCCGCGCGCGCCGCGAGCTCCTCCGGCTGCGACGCCCCGTCGAGGAACGAGTACGCCGAATGGCAGTGCAGCTCGACATAGCCGGCCACTAGGCTGCGGGTCGATGGTCGAGTTCGTCGCAGGCGAGCACATCACTGGAGACGGTGAGCTCGGGGTGACGCTCCTCGCCGATATCGAGGAGATCGGCGTCGTCGAAGTCGGTTCCGCTCCCGGTGGTGTCGCTCCGCCACTCCATGTCCATGCGCAGCACGCGGAGGCGTTCTTCGTCTTCGAGGGCGAGCTCACGTTCCGGCTCGAGGACGGTGAGCACCGGGCGGGGCCCGAGACCTGGGTGTTCGTCCCGCCCGAAGTCGTACACACCTTCGCGGTGACGGGAGACGCACCTGCGCGGTTCCTCGACATCCACGTCCCGAGCTGCGGGTTCGGCGACTTCGTACGCGGCCTGCACTCCGCCCGGAGCGAGGACGAGCTGCGGGCTGTTCGCGCGGCGTTCGATCAGCAGCCGGCTCCGGACTACGCCACCGGCGACCCCGGGCTCGTCGTCGTTACGCGAGCCGGCGGTATCGACGGCGAGACGATCACCGATCGGCCAGGGCGTCGTGCGACTGTACTCGTCGACACCGAGGAGATCATCGTCTCGGAGTTCGCCTACGGCTCGGGCCAGCGCGGAGCGGAGCCTCACGTCCACCATCTCCACGCCGACGGGTTCCTCGTCGTCGAGGGAGAGTTCACGTTCTCTCTTCGACGACGGACCGCTCGTCGTCCCGGCGGGAACGTTCCTCTTCATCCCTCGCGACGTGGTCCACGGCTTCGACAACGCGAGCATGACGGATGCCCGCTGCTTCAACTTCCACGCACCCGCTTCCGGCTTCGGCGACTACCTGCGCGGAACGAACCCGGCTTCGATCAATACGACCCGCCTGCCGACGGCCGAGTCGATGCCGGCTCCGCGATCGCGGTGCGGCTCTCCCGCTGAATGGGCGAACCGATCGTCCTCGGCCCCGGCGAAGGTGAGCAGGTCGGGAGCAGGAACGCCGTCAAGGCAGCGCGCCCGGAGCTCTCGCTGATCGAGTTCGAGGTGAAGCCCGGTGGCGGTGTCGCGCCCCACTTCCACAAGGGGCATAGCGACTCGTTCTACGTGCTCGAGGGAGAGGTCGAGTTCCACGTCGGCGACGAGGTCGTCCACGGGACTCCCGGCACGTACGTCCTCGCGCCGCCGAGCGTCGTCCACTTCTTCCGGAACGTGAGCGGGGAGAGGGCGAAGCTCCTGAACCTCCACACACCCGGCGGCTTCGTCGAGTACCAGCGTGAGCTCGCCGCGCTGCGAGCGCAGGGCATCGAGCCCGACGACGCCTTCTTCGAGCGGCACGACGTCTTCGACGTCTGATCCCCGGGCGCTTACAGTTCGACCATGACGACGATCTGGCAAGGCCGGCTCACCCGGGCGGCTGCGAAGTACGGTGACCAGGCGCCGATGGCGACGGTCTGCTGCAACGCGTGCCGGACCTGCGCGACGACGAACCTCCTCGCGCTCGGCATGGGCTTGGGAGCTGGGGCGATATATGCCGTCGGACGTTTCGCGAGGCGCGTCGCCAGGCGTCCCTAGGCGTTCTGGGTGTACCAGCAACTCGCCTCCTGGTCGCGGTAGACGCAGACGTTCCGGCCGCCCTCGAGAACGACCTCGAAGTAGCGCCGGTCGACGGGCTCCTCCGTCCACCAGCGGTCGACGACACGCCACTCCTCGCGCACGGTCGTGACGAGCTCGCGGTTGACGACCTGCGGCGTCCCTCCCGGTCCCATCTCGACGAGCGCCGGTCGCGGCGCGTTCAGTCGTCCCGCGGAACGACGAGCGCTCGCGCTTCCGGGATTCGCGACCACGGCGCCACCTCCACCACGGCGCAGACCGATCCTGTGCCCGTGCTCGCCCGGACCTGACGCAGGCCCTCGCGCAGACGGGTGTCCGCCTCTTCCCCGGCCGGCTCGACGAGCGCGAGCTGCTGGCCCCGATGCTCCGCGAGCTCGACCGCCTCGAGGCGGAGCTCGAGCACGGGAGCGGGAAGCTCCTGAAGCTTCGGCCCGAGTGCTGCACGCAGCCGGCCGATCTCGGCAGTGGCGTCCCGCAGCGTGACTGCACGGCGCCACGAGCCGCCTCCGACGAGCCGTGCCGACAGCGCGAGCTTTCGGAACGGCCGCCCCGCTCGCTCGGGACGGGCATGGAGCCGTTCGAGGAGGGACCCGAGCGCCCGCCGCAGCGTGAGCTCGTTCCCGACAGCGTCCGGGAACGCGAGCGCCTCGGCGAGCTCGAAAGCGGGCTTCCGCCCTCTCACGCGCGTCTTCCGGCCGCCGCGGGCCAGGCGCCAGGCCTTGCTTCCGTCCACGCCGAGCCGCTCGGCGACGGCTGCGCCCGGAAGCTGCGCGAGCTCGCCGATCCTGCGCAGACCGAGACCCTCGAGCTCCGCGTAGCGGTCGGCCGGCAGGGGTAGCAGCGAGAGCGGCAGCGGCTCGAGGAACTCCTGCTCCTGCGCGTCCTGGACGAGCACGACCTGCCCGGGACGCGCGACGCTCGCCGCGGCGAGGGCGGTGAAGCGGCGCTCGGCCGCCCCTAGGCGCGGATCCCAGGTCGATCCGACCGCTGCGAGCGCACGCTCGAGCGCGGGCTGAACGCCTCCGTACAGCCGCTCGACCCCCCGCGTCTCGAAGTAGACGACTCCCTGCTCGGCGGGATCGACGGCGAAACCGGCGTCCTCGAGACGGCGCAGCACTCCCTCCCACTCCCGCTCGACCGTCGCAGGGTCGCGGTCGACGAGAACGAGCGACGGGCAGGTCGCGAGCGCCTCTCCCAGGCGCATCCCCGGCTTCACCCCGGCCGCCTCCGCGGCCGCGGTCACGGGCCCGAGCAGCGGCTCCTCGCCTGCCTCGGGCGCAAGTGCAGCGGGAAGGAGAGCGAGTCGCGGCCGCGTGCGGAGCGCCGCTCTCAGCTCGAATCCCGGAATGAGGAGGCACGCGACCATTCGAACACATGTTCTATACGAACACACGTTCTCCTGTCAACCATTTTTTCGCTAGACGCGCTGGAGGTGCGTGTCCTTGAAGCCGGTCGGGTACTTGAGGCCGTAGCCGAGCAGGCGGTCGAAACCGATATGCGCAAGCCAGATCAAGGCAATCTGGACCGCGGTGTCCGAGTCCCAGAGCATTCCGGCAACCCCGAGCGCGATGGGCAGCGCAGTCGTGTGCGCGAGGTCGTACGTCAGCGCGCCGAGCCTCGGGCCGCCCACGTAACCGATCGCCGAGAGATCCGGGGCGAGGAAGAGCACGACGAGCGGGAGCCAGCCGTAGTCGGCGTCGAAGTAGAGAAAGAGCGAGCCGGCGAACATCGCGAGCCCCTCCAGGTGCAGCAGTCGTCGAGGAAGCCGTTCGACCATCAGGTGGCTCCTTTCACGGCAGTGCGGTAGCACTCGGTCAAGTACGGGAGCTCGATCTCGCCACCGGTCGCGTGCTCGTCGAACAGGCGCCCGACCGCGTCGAGGATCTCCTCGCGCTCGGCCTGCGTGAGTACTGCGCAGTAGCTGCGGGATAGCACGAGGTCCCGGAGCATGGCCCGGTCGAGCTGTTGCGTCCACGTGAACGTCTCGCGCTCGACGGGCTCGAAGAGACCACTCCGGTCGATCGGCCCTTCGGCGTCTTCCCGCTCGATGGTCTCACTGCCGATGGTCGCACTCAGCTCTGCGACCCAGGGGTCGCGATCGTCGCGCGTATTCCAGACGAGGGCGAGGCGTCCGCCGGGTCGGAGCACGCGCGCTATCTCGGGAAGCGCGACGGCGTGGTCGAACCAGTGGAACGCCTGAGCGGCCGTGACGACGTCGGCGTACGCGTCCGGAAGCGGGATCACCTCCGCGTTGCCGAGGATCGCGGCGGCTCCCGGCGCCGTCTCGGGAATGTGCTCGAGCATCTCCGGCAGCGGCTCGATTGCGGTGACCCGGTGGCCGAGCGCGACGAGCGAGCGCGTGAGCTTCCCCGTCCCCGCGCCCAGGTCGACGACGTCCTTTGGCTCGTCGCCGGCGAGCCAGCGCACGGCGTCGTCCGGGTAGCCGGGACGACCGCGTTCGTAGGAGCCGGCGACGTGTGCGAAAGAGGACGCGGGTCCGCGGCTCTCGTCGTCCCGGTTGACGATCACGGCGCGATCTCCGCGGCGATGCCGCGCATTCCTCGCAGATGCGGAATCACGTCGAGCACGCTCTCTCGCGCACAGAACGGGATGTCGTCCTCGAGCTCGGGCGCGTTCTCGAGCAGGTTGCGGCCGCTTTTCGAGGCGCGGAACGCCTCATCGGCGCCCGCCCACGTGCTGACGAGTCGAGCTGCGGCTTCTGCCGCATCCGTGCGCTCGCAGGCCAGCTCCTGGACGATGCGCCCGGCGACGTAGGCGTCGTCGAGCGCAAGCTCACCCTGCACTCCCGCGCATACCACGAGCGTGTCCTCGTCCTCGTCTCGAGCGGACTCGACGACGGCGGACAGGTTGAGCAGCGACGCGACGACGACGCGCTCGCAGCGCTCGGCGGCGGCGACGACTGCACGCGTCCCGTTCGTGGTCGAGAGAACGAGGGTCGCGGCAGCGGGGTCGACGTATTCGCGAGGCGAGTTCCCGAGGTCGAAGCCCGGGATGCGCACGGCGTTCCGCTCGCCCCCGAGGACGCCCTCGCCGATCTCGTCGCGCAACGACCGGGCATCGTCGACTTCGGCGACGCAGAACACGCGCTCGTAGCCTGCCGCGAGCGCCTGGCAGATCGTCGACGTCGCCCGGATCACGTCGATGACGATCCCGGTCGGGGCCTCGCCGGCCTCGTCTGGAGTGAACGCGACGTCGACACGCACGTGGGTACGCTAACCCGCCGTGGCCGAAGCTCTCCGCTGCTATCGCCATCCGGACCGCGAGACCTACGTCTCGTGCTCCGACTGCGGACGCGGCATCTGCCCGGACTGCATGACATTCGGGCCGGTCGGCATCCGCTGTCCGGACCACGCCGGGGCGGCCGCGCGTCCGAGCGCCCCGACTGCGGTCGCGCGCCGCGCGTCGCGTTCCCTCTCCCAGTACGGCCCGTTCGTCACGTTCACGCTCATCGGGATCAACGTCGGCGTCTTCCTCCTCGAGCTCCTGCTCGGGGGCACGCTCAGCGGGACCGGCAACTGGCTCTACGAGCACGGCGTTCTCGTCTCGCGGGCGTTCGACTCCAACGGCCAGCTCGTCGGTGTCGCCGAGGGCGAATGGTGGCGGCTCATCACCGCGACGTTCCTTCACGGCGGTCTGTTGCACCTCGGGCTGAACATGCTCGTCCTCTGGTTCATCGGACCCGCGCTCGAGGACTACTTCGGCCACGCGCGGTACCTGCTTCTCTACGTCGTCTCAGGTCTCGCAGGCTCCGCAGGCGCGCTCGTCTGGTCGCCGAGCGTGGCCACGGTGGGAGCTTCCGGGGCGATCTGGGGGCTGATGGGTGCCGCGCTCATTCTCGAGTGGCGCAAGATCTACGTGTTCGGCGGGCAGGCGCTCGGCCTGGTCGTCGTCAACCTGGCATTCACGTTTCTCGTCCCCGGAATCTCGAGAGGTGGACACATCGGCGGTCTCATCGGCGGTGCGACTGCAGCGCTCGTCTTCCTCGCACTTCGGCGAAACCCCACCCTCGCGACGCTCGCGGTCGCCGGGATCGGCGTGCTGAGCGTGGCCGTCGCAGTCGCGTCCGTCTAGGGACTCAGCCGCCGATCGCGACGGCGGTGACGCCCGCCTCGGCGAGCGCGGCTTGTGCCGCGGCGAGTCGAGCGACAGGCACGCGGTACGGCGAGCAGGAGACGTAGTCGAGGCCGAGCCGGTGGCAGAAGGCGACCGAACGCGGCTCTCCCCCGTGCTCCCCGCAGATCCCCATCTTGAGATCCGGCTTCGTGCCCCGACCCCGCTCCACAGCGATGCGCATGAGGTCGCCCACGCCTTCCTCGTCCAGTACTTCGAATGGGTTCCGCTCGAGGATGCCGTGCTCGAGGTAGTACGTGAGGAACTTGCCCTCCGCGTCGTCGCGTGAGAAGCCGAGCGCCGTCTGCGTGAGGTCGTTCGTGCCGAAGGAGAAGAAATCGGCGACCTCGGCGATCTCGTCGGCCCGCAGACGCGGCCCGCGGGAGCTCGATCATCGTCCCGCACCGATGCTCCACCGACGGCACCTCCGCCGCGACGCGCTCCGTGAGCTCGCGGAGCCGGGCCAGCTCCTCCCGGAAGCCGACGAGCGGGTGCATGATCTCGACGAGCGGGGCGTCGCCGGTGCGATCCTCGACCGCCTTGGCGGCCTGCACGATCGCCCGCACCTGCATCTCGTAGATCTCGGGGAACTGGAGGCCGAGCCGGCAGCCGCGCGTCCCGAGCATCGGGTTGGCCTCGTGGAGCTGGCGGATCCGGTCGCGCATCGCGTCGGACGTCGCCTCCTCGAGCGGGGGCAGGAACTCGTGGAGCGGCGGGTCGAGGAGCCGGATGGTCACCGGTAGCCCCGCCATCGCCTCGAAGATCCCCTCGAAGTCGCTCTGCTGCATCGGCAGCAGGCGGTCGAGTGGCCCACGACGTTCCTCCTCGTCGCGGGCGAGGATCATGTCGCGGACGATGGGGAGCCGGTCCTCCGCCATGAACATGTGCTCGGTGCGGCAGAGGCCGATGCCCTCCGCCCCGAACTCGCGCGCCTTGACCGCATCGACTGGAGTGTCTGCGTTGGCACGGACTCCGAGGCGGCGGAACTCGTCGGCCCAGCCGAGGATCGTGCCGAAGTTCAGGTCGATTGCCGGTGGCACGAGCGGCACGGCACCGACGATCACGCTCCCTGTCCCGCCGTCGATGGTGATGATGTCGCCGGCGACGAGCTCGTGATCGCCGATCGTCAGCGTCCCGGCCTCGAAGTCGATGGACAACTGCTCGCAGCCGGCGACGCACGGCTTGCCCATCCCGCGTGCGACCACGGCGGCGTGAGACGTCATTCCCCCGTGCGCGGTGAGGACGCCGCGCGCCTGGAGGAGGCCGTGGATGTCGTCAGGCGTCGTCTCCCAGCGGACGAGGATGACGTCTTCCCCTGCCTTTCCCCGTTCCTCGGCCGTGTCCGCGTCGAGCACGATCGCGCCGGACGCGGCGCCCGGCGAGGCGTTCAAGCCACGTGCCGCGATCTCGATGTCGGCCTTCGGGTCGATCATCGGGTGGAGGAGCTGGTCGAGCTGGTCCGGGTCGATGCGCACGACTGCCTCCTCGCGCGAGATCAGTCCTTCGTCGACCATCTCCACCGCTGCCCGGAGCGCCGCGGTCGCGGTTCGCTTCCCCGTCCTCGTCTGCAGGAGGTAGAGCGTTCCCTCCTCGACCGTGAACTCGATGTCCTGCAGGTCGCGGTAGTGCGCTTCCAGCCCGTCAAGCGTCTCGACGAGCAGGTCGTATGCCTCGGGCATGCGGTCGCGCATGCCCTGGATCGGCTCTGGCGTGCGGATCCCCGCGACGACGTCCTCCCCCTGCGCGTTCATGAGGAACTCACCGAAGAGCGTCTTCTCCCCCGTCGCTGGGTCGCGCGTGAAGCACACGCCCGTTCCCGAACGCTCCCCGCGGTTGCCGAAGACCATCTGGACGACGTTGACCGCGGTTCCGAGGTCGTCCGGAATGCCGTATGTCCTGCGATAGACCTGCGCTCGAGGGGCGTTCCAGGAGTCGAAGACCCCGCGATACGCGTGCCGGAGCTGGTCGCGCGCGCCCTGGGGGAACCCGCGGCCGGTCGCGTCCTCGGAGATCTCCTTGAACGTCTCGACGAGGGCTCGGAGGTCGTCGGGCGTGAGGTCGATGTCCAGGCTCACGCCTCGAGCGGCCTTGAGGTCGGTCAGAGCCTGCTCATAGCGGTGGCCGTCGACGCCGTCCACGACCTCGCCGTACATCTGGATGAGCCTCCGGTAGGAGTCGTACGCGAAGCGCGCGTTGCCGGTGGACTCGGCGAGCCCTGCCACGGCCTCGTCGTTCAAGCCGAGGTTCAGGACCGTGTCCATCATCCCCGGCATCGAGATCGCGGCACCGCTGCGAACCGAGACGAGCAGCGGGTCGTGCGGGTCGCCGAAGCGCTTCCCGGTCCTGTCCTCGAGCGCCGCGAGATGCCGGTCCACCTCGTCGTCGAGCCCCTCCGGAACGTCGCCGCCGGAGGCCATGTAGGCGCGGCACGCGTCGGTCGTGATCGTGAAGCCGCCAGGGACGGGAATCCCGAGCCGCGTCATCTCCGCGAGCCCGACGCCCTTTCCGCCGAGAAGCTCGCGGCCTCCCCCCGCGTCTTCGTCGAAGTCGTAGACGTAGCGCATCAGCCCGGAGGAATCTACACTCGCTCCGCGCCTCGTCCGCCGTTAGACGCGCGGTGTCGCGCATCGAGATCTCCTAAGAGATCTGTAAGCATCGACGCACTGGGGGCACACCCTCCCCTAGCTTTCAGGGCGGCGTGTCGGCGCATCGTGTACTGGTCTTCGGGGCGGCCGCCGCGGTGAGCGCGTGCGTTGCGGCATCGCTTGCGGGTTCGGCCGCGCCACAGGGCCACGCGACCATCACGGTCAGGGTCGAGATCAGGAACGCGACGATCGCGATCTCGCGGCGCAAGGTTCCTGCCGGCTCGACCGTTCGGTTCGTCGTCCGCAATCGCGGACCGACGGCCCGCTCGTTCGCCATAGCTGGAAAGCGAACGCGTGTCCTGACACGCGGTCAGAGTCAGACGATCACGGTGCGCTTCACGAAAGCGCGGTCGTACCGGTTCGTCTGTACCGGTCGCGGCACGCGGGGCGTCCTCCACGGCACGCTGGTGGTCGAGGCAGTACCGATGCAGCCGCCTCCCGCCGGCGCCACCGCCACCGGTTGCGAGCACGATCTCCCTCGCCGCCGTCGGTACGGGCTTCGAGCGTCCGGTGTTCGTCACGGCGCCACCGGGAGACGCTGAGCGCATCTTCGTCGTCGAGCAGACCGGCGTCATACGAATCATCAGGGACGGAGCAACGCTCCCGTCGCCGTTCCTCGACATCCGCGACAAGGTCAAGGTCTCGAGTGAGCCAGGGTTGCTGTCGGTCGCCTTCGCGCCCGACTACGAGACGAGCGGACTCTTCTACGTCTTCTACAACTCGACCGCCGGGAACGGCGACATCCACATCTCCGAGTTTCGGCGGCACCCGACGGATCCCGACCTCGCAGATCCGTACAGCGAGCGGATCCTCCTCACGATCCCGAAGCCGTGGGAGAACCACAACGGCGGGATGCTGCAGTTCGGGCCCGACGGCTTCCTCTACGCATCCGTCGGAGACGGCGACAGCGGCACGCTCTATCCGCCGGGGTTCTTCGCGCAGCGCCGCGACGACCTCCTCGGGGACATCCTTCGGATCGATCCGCGCGCGGGAGATCCGTACGGGATCCCGGCCGACAATCCGTTCGTCGCGCTCGACGGAGTGCGCCCCGAGATCTGGGCGTACGGGCTGCGCAACCCGTGGCGATTCTGGATCGACGGCGACACGCAGGCGATGTTCATCGCGGACGCCGGCAACGCGCGGGAGGAAGAGGTCGATCGCGTCCCACTCGACATCCCGGGCGCGAACTTCGGGTGGCCGTGCTTCGAGGGCTCGCTCCCGTTCGACGCGACGGCCGTCTGCGACGGCGCACAGCCTCCACTTCTCGACTATCCGCGAGAAGGGGGCGCGTGCGTCGTCATCGGCGGAGTCGTCGCGCGCGATCCCGCGACTGCCTGCGCTCGCTGGGCGCTACCTGTACGGCGACTTCTGCTCCGGGAAGGTCACCGCCGTGGCGGTCGAGAACGACCGCGTCACGGCGTCGGACGATCTCGGGCTCAGCGTCCCGGAGCTCACGAGCTTCGGCGTGGACGGGGTCGGGCGGATCTACGCGGTGTCGCTCCGAGGCGACGTCTTCCGCCTCGATCCGAAGTCCGCCTCGCTGATCAGCGCCGGGACGCACGCGACCGGATCTCCGCAGCCCACGCCGCCGCCCTCAGGCCGATCCAGATCGGCGTCAACAGCACGTAGAAGACCACCATGCTGACGAAGAGCAGCAGCCACCAGAACGCAAGTCGTCCCGGTGGCGCCCAACCCTTCTCGCGCAGATCGCCTCGTCCGCCCGGGGGAGGACGCAGCGGATTCCGAAGCGGAGGCTCTCCGGGACTTCCGTACGGGTTGCTCATGTGGTCGGCGCCTTGCGCCGGCGGCGCTCCACGAGTCGGAGGATGCGTGCGGCCGTCTCCTCCACGGAGAGCTCGGACACGTCGATGACCGGACAGCGAAGCCGCCGGTGGAGCGCCGACGCGACGTCGAGCTCCGCGTAGATCTCCTCGAGCTCCGCGTACCGCTTACGAGGGCCGCCCATCGTCCGCACGCGGGCGGTGCGGATGTCGGCCAGCCGATCGGCGTCGATCGTGAGGCCGACGATCTTCGCCGGGTCGATCTCGAAGAGCTCCTCGGGTGGCTCGATCCCTCGTACCACGGGGACGTTGGCGGCCTTGTGGCCGAGATACCCGAGGAAGATCGAGAGCGGCGTCTTCGACGTCCTCGAGACGCCGACGAGGACGACGTCAGCCTCGTCGAGGCCCCGCCCGACTCCGTCGTCGTACTTCACCGCGAACTCGATCGCCTCGATGCGCTTGAAGTACTGCGCGTCGAGCGGAGCCCGCGCGCCCGGCGTCATCCGCGCGGCCACGCCCGCGACGCGGGAGATCGAGTCGATGGGATGTCCGAGGAGGTCGCAGTAGTGGACGCGCGATCGCCTGCAGAGCTGGCGCATGACGTCGCGGAGCTCCGGCTCGACCAGCGTGTACACCATGACCGCCGGCCGCCCGCGCGCCTGCTGGACCGCGATGAGCAGGTCCTCGGCGTTCTCGACCCGGGGGTGCCGGACCTCGACGAACTCCTGGTCGGGGAACTGTGCCTCGAGTGCGAGCACGAGCCGCGCCGCCGTCTCGCCGGTCGAGTCCGAGACGATGTGGAGCTCGACCGCCTCGCGGCCCTCGTCGCCAGCCACCTGGTCGTCCACGGCGTGAGGCTATACGTGCTGCGTGTTGGAGCAGTAACGTCTCGGGCCCATGTCCGACGCCGTCACGATGGAGAAGATCGTCTCGCTCGCTCGCCGGCGCGGGTTCGTGTTCCCGTCGTCGGAGATCTACGGCGGGCTCGGCTCGTCGTACGACTACGGCCACTACGGCGTGCTCATGAAGGAGAACGTGAAGGCGCGCTGGCTCGAGGCCATGGTCCGCGAACGGGACGACATCGTCGCGCTCGACTCGTCGGTCGTCCTCCACCCGCGCGTGTGGGAGGCCTCGGGGCACGTGACGGGCTTCACCGATCCGCTCGTGGACTGCCGCCATTGCAAGTTGCGCTTCCGCGCCGACCATCTCGCCGAGCTCCAGTGCGGCGCGAGGCCGAGCAAGCATCCGGGCGAGAACGACACATGCGATCTCACGGAGCCGCGGCAGTTCAACCTCATGTTCCAGACGCGCATCGGCGCCGTCGAGGAGAGCGGGGTCGACGCCTACCTCCGGCCCGAGACGGCGCAGGGCATCTTCATCAACTTCAAGAACGTCGCCCAGATCGCGAGGCGCAAGCCGCCGTTCGGCATCGCGCAGATCGGAAAGGCCTTCCGCAACGAGATCACTCCGGGCAACTTCATCTTCAGGACGCTCGAGTTCGAGCAGATGGAGATGGAGTACTTCGTACCGCCCGCCGAGGCCGAGCAGTGGTACCGCTACTGGATCGACCAGCGCTTCGACTGGTACGTGCGGTTCGGGATCCGGGCCGAGAACCTCCGGGTCCGCCCGCACGAGCCGGACGAGCTCTCGCACTACTCGAGCGGGACGAGCGACATCGAGTACCTCTTCCCCATCGGCTGGTCGGAGCTCGAGGGCATCGCGAACCGCGGCGACTACGACCTCCGCGCCCACACGGAGGCATCCGGGACGCGGCTCGAGTGGGTCGACTCGGCGAGCGGCGAGCGGTTCGTCCCCTACGTGATCGAGCCGGCCGCCGGCGTGAACCGCTCTCTGCTCGCGTTCCTCGTGGACGCGTATGCGGAGGAGGTCGTCGCCGAGCGCCCGCGCACGGTCCTCCGCCTGCACCCGGAGATCGCTCCGGTGAAGGTTGCCGTGCTCCCGCTCATCCCTCGCGACGACGCCATGGTCAGCCACGCGCGGGCTCTCTACGAGGAGCTTCGGCGCGTCGTCGTCGCCGAATACGACGACTCGGGACAGATCGGGCGGCGCTACCGCCGCCAGGACGAGATCGGAACGCCGTTCGCGCTCACGATCGACGAGCAGACCCTCGAGGACGAGACGGTCACGATTCGCGATCGCGACTCGCTCGAGCAGGAGCGGATCCCGATCTCGGGCGCGCGCGCACTGGTGCTGGACAAGCTCGCAGCCGACTGGAAGACCCCGAACACGGACTGATCGTGCGGCGCGTGCATGGCTGACGCCATCTTCGAGCATCCGCGGCTGGCAGCGATGTACGACGCGCTCGACCCCGACCGTAGCGACCTCGAGGTCTACCGCGCGATCGCCGACGAGCTCGGTGCTCGACGCGTGCTGGACGTGGGCTGCGGGACCGGGACGCTGGCGCTCATGCTCGCCGACAACGGGTCTCGAGGTGACCGGCGTCGATCCGGCGAATGCCTCGCTCGACGTCGCGCGTGCCAAGCCGGGGGCTGAGCGTGTGCGCTGGATTCACGGCGATGCAACGGCGCTGCCGCCGCTCGAGGTCGACTCTGGCGACGATGACCGGCAACGCGGCTCAGGCGATCGTCGACGAGGCGGTCTGGGAGGGAACGCTAGGTGGCGTGTACGACGCCTTGCGGCCGGGCGGATACCTCGTGTTCGAGACCCGAGACCCCGCGTACGGGGCATGGCGGGACTGGACAGGCACCGCGTCTTTCGAAGTCACGGAGATCGACGGCGTCGGCTCGGTCGAGCACTGGGCTGAGCTGACCTCCGTGAACCTGCCGATCGTGAGCTTCCGCTGGACGTTCGTCTTCCCCGACGGTGACGTGCTCGAATCGGACTCGACCCTGCGCTTTCGCGAGCGGGACGAGATCCAGGCCGCGCTGGTCGCACACGGCTACGTCGTGGACGACGTTCGCGGCGCGCCGGATCGACCCGGTCGCGAATTCGTGTTCGTCGCGCTCCGTCCGCAGCGCCGCTAGCCTCGACCCCCGCGTTCCATCGCCCGCTCGCTCGGCTCGGCGAACCCGAACCTGCGGTAGAGGTCGTGGGCGTCGCGCGTGTGCAGGTACCACTTCGTCCCCGCGAGCGGGCCCTCTTCGACGAGAAGCGGACGAGCTCGACTCCGAGCCGTCTCCCCCGATGCTCCTCGAGCACGTAGACGTCCGCGAGGTACGACTGAACGTGCCCGTCCGAGATTGCGCGGGAGAAGCCGACCTGACGACCTTCGCAGTAAAGGCCGACGACGCGGGCGGCGTTGTCGATCACCGCGTCCTGCACCTCTCTCGATCGACCCTCGGCCCAGTACGAGCGCGTGAGGTACGCGTGGACGGCGTCGCGGTCGATGCGACCGGGGTCGTCGTCGAGCTCGTAGCCGTCGCCGAGGTCGCGCTTCACGCGGTCAACGTGCGCAGCCGGAAGCCGCCGTGGAACTCGTACGACGCGACGACGACGGCGAGCGCGTCGCGCGTCGCGCGCTCGCCCAAACCGAGCCCGTGCGCGTCCGCGAGCGGACTGAACACGAGCCCACGCACGCCACGGAAGCCCTCGGGTGCCAGCCCGACGGTCTCGGCTGGCGCACACGCCTGGCAGACGGCTCCGCCTGCACGCGGGAGGTAGCCGACGAGACCTTCGGCCGCGCCGCACTCGACGCAGCTCTCGAGGTGCGGGAGGTAGCCGGAGAGCCAGAGGAGCTTGAGCTGGAAGGCGAGCGCGAGCGGATCGAGCGCGCCCCGACCGCGCAGACCCTCGGGAAGGCCGTCGAGGACCGTCAGGAACCGCGTGAGCGCTTCGAACGCTCGCTCGTTCCGTTCCTGCTCGACGAAGAGCCGGAGCATCGCCTCGGCTCCGACGAGGCCGACCGACAGGCGGTAGGGATCCTCGCGCGCGGGCCGGTGCGGGTCGACGAGCGACGCCCCGGTGACGGTGTGCAGCTCACCGGATCCCTGGTGGAGGAGGAGCTCGACGTGCGAGAGCGGCTCCAGCCGGGCGCCGAAGCGCGACTTCGTCTTGCGGACGCCCTTGGCAACCGCGCCGACCCGTCCCCGGTCGAGCGTGTAGAGGTGGAGGACGCGATCCGCCTCGCCGAGCCTGAACGAGCGCAGCACGACCGCGTCGGTCTTGTAGCTGCGGGCCACGGGCCAAGTCTAGGGCGGGCGCCAGTCGCGGCTCCCGTCTTGTTGTAAGGCTCCCCTTACATTGAAAGGCACGGTCCGGTTATCCTCCCCCGTCATGACCGATCGCAGCCAGTCCAGAAACCGTGCGCCGACTCGCACTGGGATCCTCGTGACGTCCTCTCGTGGCGGCTCTGACCCTCGGTGCGGCCACGAGCTCGGCCGCCTCGCAAGCCAACCAACCGGAGGGAGTGAAGCTCGCCCCTACGAAGGCGTACCTCCTCGACCACACGGCGCAGCTCAAGGATTTCACGATCAGATTCCGGAAGCTCGGGAACCGCTACTACGCGCTTGCACGGTCCACGGGCTTCGACCACACGCGGCTCTGGGCCACGAAGCGGTCGCAGGTGCGGACGCTGCTCGCACGGTCCAAGGCCCTCTGGGTCGAGGGCAACCCGTACTACGAGCGCATGGAGGGCGTCGTGGCGGGAACGCCGTCGCTCTCCCTCTACGACGTCATCATCGACGCCGGGTCGAGCCTGCACGAGGATCCGGCGAGCGCAGTGCCCTTCGACCTCAGGCTGCCGGACGGGCGCGTTCTCCGGAAGCCGGGGAACTTCTACAACCTGACCGAGGGGATGCTCTGGGGCACGCGCCCCGACCTGGATGCCAAGGGCATCAAGGTCGATCTCGACGGGGACGGAAAGACCGAGTTCGGCGAAGTCCTGCCCGACGCAGCCGTCTTCAAGGCTGCCGTCGACGGATTCGTCGTCTATTCGACGAAGCTCCAGCGCGCTGCGCGGGCGTGGAAGCCGACCGCATCGGATGCGTTCACGGCCGTGATCGTGATGGTCCCGACGATGAGCGAGTACTTCGAGCAGTGGAAGATCTCGCGCTTCGTGCTGGGCGATCGCGCGAGCGGCGATGCGTTCAACGTCGTGTCGCGACTTTCGGACATCGGCGACATCCTCGGTGGGCTTCGCGTGATCTACGCGGGTATTCGGCCCGCGATCGCGAACGTCGATCCGCAGCAGGCGGCCCAGACGAAGCGCGATCTCGACAGCCTGTGGCAGTTCGTCGGGCAGCTCAAGAAGCAGGAGCGCTCGGGACGGCGCTTCACGCCGGAGCAGGCGGAGACCCTCGGTCGGACGGCGCAGGAACGCGCGACTGCGATCGCGGGCCAGGTGACCCAGTCCGCAGCTCGTCTCAAGGTGAAGATCGAGCAGTAGTGAAGCGCAGCTTCCTCGCAGTCGTGGCGGCGAGCCTCCTGCTCGCCGCTTCTGCCGCCGCCGGCGGTCGCACGGCGCCGTGGGAGGCAGCCGGCGATGTGCACCTTGCGCTTTCCGACGCACAGTCGGAGCTCGTGCTGGGCGACGCGTCGGCCGCGGCGACGAAGGTCGCGTCGGCGCGCGCGGGCGTCGAGGCCCTTCTCGCGGGCAACGAGATCGCGCTCCAGACGGCGCGTCGAGCACTCGACGACGCCGAGCGTGCTGCCAGCGGGAATGACGAAGCGGATCTCGCGGCCGCAGACAGCACCGTGTGGACCACGATCCTCGCTGCGTCGTTCACGGCTGCCTCGAAGGCTGCCGCGAGAGGGGACGCGCAGCTCGCCCGAAGCTGGCTCCTCGTGCGGGAGTTCAGGCCGCCGACGAGGTTCTCGCGCGCCGCCGCGGATGCGACCGTCGCCCTCGACGAGCTCGAGGCGGGGACGATGTCGCCGAAGGCGGCCGCACGTGTCGTGCGCCGCGACCTCCTCGATACCTACGACGCACGCCTCAGGAGCGCGCTGACGGGGCTCGAGGACGCCGACGAGCTCGGATACGACACAACACGCGCCGAGATGGCCGCGCTCGCGCTCGGCTACTGGCGGATCCTCGCACCCGCTTTCGCCATCCAACGCGGCGTCGCGTCGCAACGTGAGCTCACTCGCTCGTTCGAGCGCGTCGCGGACGCGGCGAGCCGTGGATCGCTCGCAGCACACGAGCTCACACGCATCGATCGGGTGCTCCAGTCCTTCCGCGCGGCGCCGCTCGCCCCCGTCGAGCTGGAGCGTCGCGCCGGACAGCTCGAACGCTTCCTCAAGCTCGTGCCGATCGAGTACGGCCGTGGCGTCAAGAACGGGCGCGTCACGCTCGAGTTCGAGATCCAGGAGGCCGTGACGTTCCGGGACGGCGCCGCATCCGCGTTCCAGGACGTCGAGCCTGCGCTGCTCGCGCGAGACTCGGCAGGCACTCGCACACTGGGTGCGAGGCTCGACGAGCTCGATACGACGCTCGCCGCAGCCATTCGCGGGGACGGCGTCGCCGCGCCGGAGGACGTGCAAGCGCTTGCAGCGAATGCGCTTCTGCTCATCGGCACGCTCTATCCGAGCTCCTGGAAAGACGCCGCGAAGTCGGCGGATTTCGACGTCATCGCCGCGACGCTCGACCGCCTCCAGGCCGCGGCCGCGGCGGGCGACTGGAAGCAGGCGGAGTCGGCGCGTCTCGAGGCATACGGCGTGTTCGAGCTCGGCCCGGAGCAGCGCCTTCGGGGGCTTGCTCCGTCGCTCTTCCAGGAGGTCGAGGGGTACTTCTGGTACGGGGCGGGCGGCCACGACGGCCTCGTCCAGCTGATCAAGCGCCACGGCGCCGACGAGATCGCGACGACACGCACGGCGCTCGACGATGCGCTCACGCGGGCGGAGGAGCGAATCGGCAGCGGCCCGCAATCCCGGGTATCGGTGATGGTCAACGCCGCGATCATCGTCTTCCGGGAGGGCCTGGAAGCCGTGCTCATCCTCGCCGCGCTCACGGCGAGCCTCGTGGGCAGCCAGCGGCGCTTCCGCCGCCCGCTCCTCGCAGGTGTGGGGCTCGCGCTCGTGGCGAGCGCGCTCACCTGGGTCGTCGCGCAGACGGTCCTCACGTCGCTGCAGGCGTACGGCGAGCGGCTCGAGGCGATCGTCTCGCTCGTCGCGATCGGCGTCCTCCTGCTGATCCTCAACTGGTTCTACCACCGGGTCTACTGGCAGGAGAATCTCCAGGACCTCCACCGGCGCAAGCGACGCGTCCTCGCCGGCGCGGGCCTCTCTCTCGCGGCCGCGCAGGTCCTGGGCCTCGTGCTCCTCGGGTTCTCGAGCGTCTATCGAGAGGGCTTCGAGACGGTCCTCTTCCTGCAGGCGATCACGCTCGAGGCCGGCGCGTTCACGGTGCTCCAGGGAGTCGCCCTCGGCCTGCTCGGCGTGATCGCGATGTTCGTGCTCGTGATCGCGCTCGAGCGAAAGCTTCCGCACAAGAAGATGCTCGTCGTCACGGGGATCCTCATCACCTGGGTGCTCGTGGTCATGGTCGGGACGACCGTCCAGACGCTGCAGAAGGTCGGCTGGGTCGCCGTCACTCCGATCGACGGTCTCGAGCTCCCGTACTGGACCGGGCTCTGGCTCGGTGTGTACCCGACCTGGGAGGGCGTGCTCGCGCAGGCTGCGGCTGCGACCTTCGTCGTCGGGAGCTACGTCGCCGCTGAGCACGTCCGGAAGCGCCGGCGTGCCCGCCTGGTGGTCTCGACCGCCGCGCCCTCGACGATCGCCGAGGCCGAGGCGGGCTAGCGAGCGGGCTGCGCCGGTTGGCAGTGCGGGCAGTACCAGGTTCCGCGACCGCCGACGCGCGTCTTCTCGATGGGTGCACGGCATCGCGGGCACGGCTCGCCGCCCCGGCCGTAGACACGAAACTCCTCCTGCATCGTCCCCGCCGACCCGTCGGGCTTCGCGTAGTCGCGGAGCGTCGAGCCCTGGCGCTCGATGCCTGCCCTGAGCGCGGCTCGGATCGCCCGCCGTAGTCGCATCACCTCGTCTCGCTCGAGGGTGTTTGCCGGACGCAGCGGATTCAGCCGCGCGCGCCAGAGGGCCTCGTCGACATAGATGTTTCCGAGGCCCGCGACGACGCGCTGATCCAGCAGTACGGCCTTGAGCGGAGCCCGACGGACGGCCAGGCGAGCCGAGAGCCAGGACGTCGTGAACGCAGGGCCGAGAGGCTCGGGGCCGTTCTTCGCCCCCAGGTACGGCTCGAGCTCCTCGCCCGAGACGACGAGCCAGGTACCGAACCGGCGTACGTCCCGGTAGACGAGCCTCGACCCGTTCTCGAGCTCGACCACGGCCCGCTCGTGACTGGTCGGCTCGAAGCCGAACGTCCCGGTCATACGGAGGTGGACGAGAAGGGCTGCTCCGCTCTCGAGACGTACGACGAGGTACTTCCCGCGCCGCTCGACTGCGGCGACTCGCTCGCCTTCGAGCTCCGCGGCGACCTCCCGGGGGTCGTACGGACGCGTCAGCCGAAGATCGAGGATCTCGACACGCGCGAGCGTCTGCCCCTCGAGCCGCGGCGCTAGCTGGCCGCGAATCGTCTCGACCTCGGGCAGCTCGGGCACGAGAGCTACTCGATGACGTCGAGCAGGATGCCGTGCGCTCGGGGCGGTTCGTCTCCGAGCTCGTACGCGGCGAGCACGGCCTCTGCAGCGCGTTCTGCAGAGACGTCGTCTCGCGCGTGGATCTCGGCGAGCACACCACCCTCCGTCACGGCGTCTCCGCGCTTGGCATGGCACACGACGCCGACCGAGTGGTCGATCGAGTCTTCCTTCGTTCTGCGACCAGCTCCGAGCTCGAGAGCCGCGATGCCGATTGCGAGGGCGCCAAGGCGGGTGACCGCGCCGGATCGGGGCGCGCGGACGTCTCGAACGATCGGGGCGACCGCAAGACGGGACGGATCGGGGTCACCGCCCTGCGCCCGGATCCAGCGCTCGTACGCGTCGAGTGCGCTCCCGTCAGACATCGCTGCCTTAGCACGCCGCATGCCCTCCTCCAGATCGATCTCGAGATCCGAGAGCGCGAGCAATCGCGCACAAGCGTCGAGCACGAGCTCCGTGAAGTCGGCCGGGCCCGCACCGGTGATCGTGTCGATCGCCTCCCGGATTTCGAGTGCGTTTCCGACCGCATGGCCGAGGGGCTGATCCATGTCCGTGAGCAGACAGACGACCTTCCGTCCTGCACGCTGGCCGAGGTCGACCATCTGCTCCGCGAGGATGCGCGCGTCGTCGTGCGTCTTCATGAAGGCGCCGTCTCCGACCTTCACGTCGAGCACGATTGCGTGCGCCCCCGCCGCGATCTTCTTCGACATGATCGAGGACGCGATCAGCGGCACGATGTCGACCGTCGCGGTGACGTCACGCAGGCCGTACAGGCTCTTGTCCGCAGGCACGAGGTCGGCGGAGGTGCCGACGATCGCGAGACCCACCTCGCGCACCTGCGCCACGAACTCGTCGGTGGTCAACTCGACGCGGAAGCCGGGGATCGACTCGAGCTTGTCCAGCGTCCCACCGGTATGGCCGAGCCCGCGGCCGCTCATCTTCCCGAACGGGACGCCACACGCGGCGATGATGGGGCCGACCGCGATCGAGGTCTTGTCCCCCACGCCGCCCGTCGAGTGCTTGTCCACGACGCGGCGGCCGAGCGCCGCGCCCATGTCCAGCGTCTCACCGGACTGGATGAACGCCTCCGTCAGCGCATACGTCTCTCGCCCCGTCAGACCCCGGAAGAAGACGGCCATGCACCACGCGGCCATCTGGTAGTCGGGGATCTCTCCCGACGCGTAGCCGGAGACGAGTGCTGCGATCTCCTCCGCCGAGTGCTCCTCGCCGTCACGCTTCCGCTCGATCAGATCGGCGGCGCGGATCACAGCTCGATCGCGCGACCGGGAAGCTTCCGCCGGGGCGACTTCCCGCCCAGCCACGCGTTCACGGTGAATCCGATGTCGGCGAACTCACCTTCCTCGTGGACTCGTCCGGCGGCGTTTCGACCGGCCGCGTAGGCGAGGAGCAGCGCGTGCTCGCGCGAATGGTCGGTCGACGGCGTGGTCGGATCGCAGCCGTGGTCCGACGAGACGATCAGGAGATCACCCTGTTGCAGCGCCTCGAGGATGTCGGGAAGCCTGCGGTCGAAGTCCTGGAGGCAGCGATGGAAGTTCACGGGGTCGTTGCGATGGCCCCAGAGCATGTCCGTCTCCACGAGGTTGACGAAGACGAACCCGCCCTCGATCTCCTGCAGCAGCTCGATCGTGCGTGAGATCCCCTCGACGTTGGACTTCGTCGGATTCGCTTCGTCGACGTCCTGCCCGGCGAAGATGTCTCCGATCTTCCCCACCCCGTGAACCTGGTTGCCCGCGTCGCGAATCGTCGTCAGGTAGTTGGGTTGGGGGGGTAGCAGCGAGAAATCGTGGCGGTTCGGCGTTCGTTCGTAGTGACCCGGCTCGCCGATGAACGGGCGGGCGATGACGCGTCCCACGGCGTGACGCCCGGTCAGGATCTCTCGCGCCACACGGCACCCTTCGTAGAGCTCCTCGAGCGGGATCGTGTCCTCGTGGGCCGCGATCTGGAAGACCGAGTCGGCGGAGGTGTACACGATCCACTTCCCCGTCTTCTGGTGCTCCTCGCCGAGCTCCTGGATCACCTCCGTGCCGGAAGCGGGCTTGTTTCCGAGCACCCCGCGCCCCGTCCGGTTCATGAACGGATCGATCACCTCGTCGGGAAAGCCGTGCGGGTAGGTCGGAAACGCCGTCGGGGTGACGATCCCCATCATCTCCCAGTGCCCCGTCGTGGTGTCTTTCCCCTTGGAGCGCTCGACGAGCCGCCCGGCTACAGCGGGAGCTCCCGGCTGAGGAGGGCATCCCTCGAGCGGCATGATGTTCCCGAGTCCGAGCGCCTCCAGGTTGGGCAGGTCGAGGCCGCCGACTGCGCGTGCGACGTTGCCGAGCGTGTTCGAGCCCTCGTCGCCGTAATCGGCGGCATCCGGCAACTCCCCCGCCCCGACGGCGTCGAGGACGATCACGCACGCACGGGGCACCTATGGGGCCGCCGCGGGAGCGCGCGTGAGTACGTCGCCTGGCACGGCGCTATTCTACGTCGGCTTTGGACCGGGCCCTCGGACTCATCCTGCTCGCGCTGTACATCACCGCCATCGTCAGCCTGGCCGGACTGGTGACGTATCTGGCGATCAGGATCTCCCCGACGAAGGACAAGCCGGGTAAGAAAGATGACACCACGCCCCCGTCCGACGACGGCGCCGGGGGCGGCAAGCTCTTTCGCAGAGCGAAGCGCGAAGCGACCTAGCGGAGTTGGCTACGCGGCGGAGTCGCGTCTACGCGATTCCTGCCGCCAGCGCGTCGTCGAGGGGCGTGTAGTCGAGCCCGTGCGCCTCGGCGACCGCCTCGTAGGTCACCTTGCCGTCGACGACGTTGACGCCCTTCGCGAGCGCCGGATCACGGCGCAGCGCCTCGCCGACACCGTGCTCGGCGATCGCCTCGACGTACGGCAGCGTCACGTTCGTGAGTGCACGCGTCGAGGTGATGGGAACCGCACCGGGCATGTTCGCGACGCAGTAGTGGATGACGCCCTCGACCGTGTACACGGGCTCGTCGTGGGTCGTCGGCCGCGACGTCTCGGCGCAGCCGCCCTGGTCGATCGCGACGTCGACGAGCACCGAGCCCTCCTTCATCGACCCGAGCATCTCCCTCGTGACGAGCTTCGGGGCGAGCGCACCCGGGATGAGGACCGCGCCGATCACGAGGTCGGCTTCCTTGAGCGACTCCTCGATCTGGAGCGTCGAGGACATGAGGAGCGAGACGCGCCCGCTCAGGATCTCTTCCAGGTGCCGCATCCGGTCGACGGAGCGCTCGAGGATCGTCACCTGGGCGCCGAACCCGAGCGCGATGATCGCCGCGTTGTACCCGACGATCCCTCCACCGATCACGACGGCGCGGCCCGGGGCGACGCCTGCGACCCCGCCGAGCAGGATCCCGCGCCCGCCCTTCGGCTTCTCGAGGTGGTGTGCGCCTGCCTGCGGGGCGAGCCGACCCGCGATCTCGCTCATCGGAGCGAGCAGCGGCAACGCACCGCGGTGCGTCTCGACGGTCTCGTAGGCGATCGCAGTGATCCCGGAGTCAACGAGCGCCCGCGTGAGCGGCTCGTCCGCTGCGATGTGCAGGTACGTGAAGAGCGTGAGGCCGGTCCGGAGCCGTGAGTACTCGGGCTCGATCGGCTCCTTCACCTTCAGGAGGAGCTCCGATCGCTCCCACACGTCGTCGACGGACACGATCGAGCCGCCGGCACGCTCGTACGCCGAGTCGGGAAACGCGCTCCCGATCCCCGCGCTCTCCTCGACGAGAACCTCGTGGCCGCGCTGCACGAGCTCGCGCGCGCCGGCGGGCGTGAGCGCGACGCGATACTCCTGCGGCTTGATCTCCCTGGCGACGCCGATCCGCATGGCGCGCGGGACGATAGCGACCGGTGCGTCGAATCCGCCAGACTACGAGGGGTCGAGGAAGGAGGAGCCGTGTACACGTCCGGACTCTGGATGGTGAAGGAAGGGCACGAGGACGACTTCGCGAGGCGCTGGCAGGCAAGCGTCGATCACCTCGCGCTCGAGTACCCCGGAATCACGTTCCGACTGTTGAGGGACGCCGGAAATCCGCGACGCTTCGTCAGCGTCGGCGGACCCTGGCGAGGCGCCGAGCAGATCGAAACCGCCCTGAGCTTGCCCTCGTATCGGGAAGCAATGGCCGAGCTCGACGAAGTCGTCGAGGAGGGCGAGCTCTCGATCTACGAGCTCGTCGCCGAGATCAGCTGACGCCGTGGAGCAGCGGGTCAGCCTGATCACGCTCGGCGTCGCCGATCTCCGGCGAGCAAGGGCGTTCTACGAGGAGCTGGGATGGTCGACCGGCGCTGCGCCGGATGACGATGTCGTCTTCTTCCAGGCTGGCGGAATGATCCTGGCGCTCTGGGGCCGTGAGCAGCTCGCGGCGGACACCGGCGTCCCTGACGGCGGCGGCTGGGGCGGGATGACGCTCGCGCACAACGTGCGCTCTCCGGCCGAGGTGGACGCCGTGCTGGCCGAAGCGGAAGCCGCTGGCGGGACGGTCGTGCGCTCGGGCGCAGAGACGTTCTGGGGCGGCTACTCGGGGGTCTTCGCCGATCCCGACGGCCACGCCTGGGAGGTCGCTCACAACCCACACTGGACGCTGCGCGGTGACGGCTCGATCAGCCTGAGCTAGCTGCTACAGCAGCGGCGTCGACGAGAGCAAGGGTCACGTCGACCATCAGCTCGAGGTCGGTGACCGCGATGTGCTCGTCCGGCGTGTGGATCTCCCTCATCCCGTTGGCGAGGTTCACGCAGGAGAGACCGCGAGCGTTGAACACGTTCGCGTCCGCGCCTCCGCCCGAGAGCGCGTAGCTCGGCTCGACGCCCGCGGCGCGGAGAGCCGTCGCGGCGAGCACGACCGGAGGGTCGCTCTCGCGGAACCGGTATCCGGGGAAGCTCGGGCGGACTTCGCTCTCCACCTCGCACTCGGCGAGGCTGGCCGCGAATGTCGCGGTCTCGAGCATCTCACGGACGATTTCGACCGTCTTGCTCTCATCCTGCGAGCGCACCTCCGCGCTGAACGAACACCACTCGGGCACGACGTTTCGAGCGGTCCCACCGGTGATCACGCCGACGTTCGCGCTGGTCTCCTCGTCGATGCGGCCGACACGGAAGTCGGCGATCGCCTTGGACGCCGCCGCGATGGCTGAGCGGCCGTCCTCGGGGTTCATCCCGGCGTGCGCGGCCCGGCCGTGGAAGCGGAAGTCGAGCAGCCGTGCGTGGGGCGAGCCGAGCACGATCTCGCCGATCGGCGTCCCCTGGTCGTAGACGAACCCGGTGGACGCGACCAGACGCGTGTGGTCGAACGCGTCCGCGCCACGAAGCGAGACCTCCTCTTGCGGCGTGAAGACGAGCTCGATTCCCGCGTGCGGTCGGCCGGTCTCGACGATCTGCCGAACGGCCTCGAGCATGACGACGACCGCGGCCTTGTTGTCGGACCCGAGGATCGTCGCCGCACCGTTTCGCACGATCCCGTCCTCGATCACCGGCTCGATGGGGCCCTCGGGCGGGACCGTGTCGGTATGGGCGCAGAGGAAGATCGGCAGCCCGCCGCCGTTGGTCGCGGGGATCCGGCAGTAGATGTTCCCGCTGTCGCCGTCGATCCGAGCCCCGGCGGCGTCCTCGTCCCACTCGAGCCCGAGGTCCGTGAGGTAGGCACCGACGCGGTCGACCACCGCTCGCTCCTTCCCCGACGGGCTCGGCAGCGCGCAGAGCTCCAGGAACAGGTCGAGGAACGGCGTGCGAAGCGTCTCCTGCACGACTCGCATCCTACGGAGGACGATGCGCTGCCCGAGGGCCGATGGGCCGGGCTAACGTACCGGCCCATGAGCACCTCCTGGTGGCGCGGCGGCGTCCTCTACCAGATCTACCCACGCTCGTTCGCGGACGCGAACGGCGACGGCATCGGCGACCTCGAAGGTGTGATCGCCAAGCTCGACTACCTCGAGTGGCTCGGTGTGGACGGGATCTGGCTCAACCCCATCCACCCGTCGCCGAACGTCGACTGGGGATACGACGTCTCGGACTACCTCGGCGTCCATCCCGACCTCGGTGCGCTCGAGGACGTGGACCGCCTCGTCGCCGAGGCCGGACGCCACGGGATCCGCATCGTGCTCGACCTCGTCCCGAATCACACCTCGAACCGCCATCCGTGGTTCCACGAGAGGCCGGACTTCTACGTCTGGTCCGACGAGATCCCGAACAACTGGCGGTCGATCTTCGGTGACGGCCCCGCGTGGACGCTCGATCCCGACCGGAACCGTTACTACCTCCACAACTTCGCGCCCGAGCAGCCGGACCTCGACTGGTGGAACCCGGAGGTCAGGGTCGAGTTCGACCGCATCCTCCGATTCTGGTTCGACCGAGGTGTCGCCGGCTTCCGCATCGATGTCGCGCACGCGCTCATCTCGGATCAGGAGCTACGCGACGATCCCGTCATCCCGGGCCTCGGCCTCCGGCGGTTCTACTCGATGCACCGACCCGAGACGCACGAGATCCTGCAGGGCTGGCATTCACTGGCGCACTCCCACGACCCACCGCGCGTGCTCCTGGGAGAGGCGTACTCCCTCGACGTCGACGAGTGGGTTCGCTACTTCGGCGATGGCGACGACGAGCTCGATCTCGCCTTCGCGTTCACCCTCGCGCACGCCGATCTCGATGCCGTGCAGATGCGCTCGATCGTCGCCTCCATAGAAGCGAAGCTCCCGCCTCGAGCATGGCCGTGCTGGACGGGCTCGAACCACGACCTCGGCCGGCTCGCGACCCGCTGGTGCGATGGCGACGAATCGCTCGCGCGCTGTGCGCTGCTCCTGCTCCTGGCGCTCCGGGGAACGCCGTGCCTCTACTACGGAGACGAGCTCGCGCTCACCTCGGGCTCCGTGCCGCCGGAGCGGATCGTCGACTGCGCCACGCCGTCTCGCGATCCCGGTCGTACTCCGATGCCGTGGACTCGCGATGGTGGATGGACGCGGCCATGGCTTCCGCTCGTGGACACGAGTCGCAACGTCGAGGACGCGCGCGCCGACCCCGGCTCGACCCTCCATTTCACGCGCGACCTGATCGCGCTGCGGCGGAGACTTCCGGATCTCCAGGCGGGCGGTTACGCAGAGCTGGCGGCACCAAACGGCACCTGGGCGTGGCGGCGAGGGGAAAACGTCGTCGTCGCGGTGAACCTCGGTGCCGAGCCGGTCGAAATCGAGGGCTTGTCCGGCACGGTCGCGCTGACGACGACACGCGAGGGCGAAGACCAGGAGATCACGGGACGCCTCTCGCTCTCCGGCCGCGAGGGCGCGATCCTCGTGGAGCGCTGAGCCGGTAGGGCTACCGCGCCGCCTCGACCTCGACGCCGGCCCGTGAGCGGGCGCGGGTGAGCGCGGCGCCGACGAACTCGCGGAAGAGCGGCGCCGGCCGGGTCGGGCGCGACTTGAACTCCGGGTGGAACTGGCTTGCGACGAACCACGGATGGTCGGGCAGCTCGACGACCTCGACGAGCCGTCCGTCCTGGAACGTCCCGGAGACGACGAGGCCGGCGTCGACAAGTGCCGGTCGGAGCTCGTTGTTGACCTCATACCGGTGGCGATGCCGTTCGTGGACGACCGACTCGCCGTAGGTCTCGAGCGCGCGGGTTCCCTCCGCCAGCTCCACCGCCTGCGCGCCGAGGCGCATAGTGCCGCCGAGATCCTCGATCTCCTTCTGCTCCGGCAGCAGGTCGATCACGGGGAACGGCGTCTCCGGATCCATCTCCGTCGAGTTGGCGCCCTCCATCCCGGCGACGTGCCGTGCGAACTCGGAAACCGCGACGTGCATCCCGAGACAGATGCCGAGGTACGGGATCTCGCGCTCGCGTGCGACACGGCAGGCGAGGATCTTCCCCTCCCAGCCTCTCGATCCGAAGCCTCCCGGGACGAGCACGCCGTCGACCTGCTCGAGCTCCTGGACGGCCTCTTCGTAGGACATGTGCTCGGCATCGACCCAGCGCACGCGAACACGAGCGCCGTGGTGAACACCAGCGTGCTTCAGCGCCTCGTGCACCGAGAGATACGCGTCGTGCAGCTTCACGTACTTGCCGACGAGCGCGATCTCGACCTCTTCGTCGAGCTCACGGCTGCGCTCGGTGAGTTCGCGCCATTCACCGAGGTCGGCGGGCGGGGCGTCGAGGCCGAGCTTCTCGCAGACGAGCGTGTCGAGCCCCTCCTCCTGGAGCACTTCTGGGACGAAGTAGACGTCGGGGACGTCGGGCGCCGCGATGACGGCCTTGAGGTCGACGTCCGCGAAGAGCGCGATCTTGTCGCGGATGTCGTCCGAGAGGGGCTCGGTCGAGCGGCAGACGACGATATCCGGATGGATTCCGATGCGCCGGAGCTCGTTGACGGAGTGCTGCGTCGGCTTCGTCTTCAGCTCGCCGGCCGCGGGGATGAACGGGACCAGCGTCACGTGGAGATAGAGGACGTTCTCCTGCCCCACCTCGCGCCGGTACTGGCGGATCGCCTCCAGGAATGGAAGCGACTCGATGTCGCCGACGGTCCCGCCGATCTCCGAGATGACGACGTCGGCAGGCATCACCTTCTCCGCGCGCCGTATGCGGGCTTTGATCTCGTTCGTGATGTGCGGGATGACCTGAACGGTCGCGCCCAGGAACTCTCCCTTCCGCTCCTTGCGCAGGACCGTGTCCCAGATCGCGCCCGCAGTGTGGCTCGCGTTCCGGGAGAGGTTCTCGTCGATGAAGCGCTCGTAGTGGCCGATGTCGAGGTCGGTCTCGGCCCCGTCCTCCGTCACGAACACCTCGCCGTGCTGGAACGGGCTCATCGTCCCGGGATCGACGTTCAGGTACGGGTCGAACTTCTGTGCGCTGACGGAAAGGCCGCGCGCTTTCAGAAGCCGCCCGAGCGACGCCGCGACGATCCCCTTCCCGAGCGCGGACACCACTCCACCCGTGACGAATACGAACTTGGCCACGGGATCCAACCGTACCAGGCCACGTGGTCAGACGATCGAGGACCTCCCGATCAACCCTCTATGAGCGATGCGATGAACTCCTGGCCGCCGAGCATGCGCTCGAGCTCCTCCCGCCTGAGCAGGTCGTCCAGCTCCTCGATTCGGGTGTGCGTCGGGTCGCCCGGGAGCTTCTCGACCCGGAAGTGACGATCCGCGACGCTCGCGATCTGCGGGAGATGCGTGATGGTGATCACCTGCGCCCGCTCTGCGAGTCGCTGCAGGGTCGCGGCGACCGCGTGTGCCGTCACCCCGCCGATGCCCGCGTCGATCTCGTCGAAGACGAGCGTCTCGCCACCTGCGACTGCAGCGAGCGCGAGCGCGATGCGCGAGAGCTCGCCTCCCGAGGCCGTCTCGGCGACGGGGCCGAACGGGAGGCCCGCGTTCGGGCGGATGAGGAATGCGACCTCGTCGATCCCGGTCAGGCCGGGATCGCGATCGCGCAGCTCGACGTGGAACTCGCCTTCCCCCATGCCGAGATTGGCGAGCTCCGTCGCAACGGCGTCCGCAAACGGTTCAGCGTGCTTGCGCCGACGCTCGCGAAGTTCGCCGGCCAAAGAGGCGAAGCGGCTCTCCGCGCGAGCCACCTCCTCGGCTGCGGCTGCCACGGGATCGCGACCTGCCGCCGCGTCGTCGAGCTCTTGCCGCGCTGCGTCCGCACGCGCGAGCAGCTCGGCGAGAGACGCGCTGCCGAACCTGCGCTTGAGGTCGGAGATCCTCTCGAGCCGGCTCTCGACGTCCTCCAGGGTTCCCGGATCGGCATCCAGCGATGACGAGAAAGCGATGGAGATCGCTCCCGATCTCTTGCAGCCGAACCGTGACATCGCGGAGCTCGGTTCCGATCGTCCCCAGCTCCGGCGCCATCCGGTCGAGGGGCGCGAGCGCGCGTTCGGCTTGTGCGACCAGCCCGGCTGCCCCCTCGCCCTCGTCGGGTGCGATCGCGCCGGCCGCCTGAGCCGCTCCCGCCCCGAGATCGGCAACGTGGAGAAGCTGCTCGCGGTGCGTCCGAAGGTCGTCCTCGTCGCCGGGGCCGAGGCCGTCGGTCCCCTCGACCAGCGCTTCGAGCTCCACAAGTCGAGCCGCGACCGCGCCGGCGTCGCGAGCGAGCTCCTCGTGACGGCGACGGGCCGCGAGCAGCTCGCGCCAGGCAAGGGCCGCGTCGCGCCGCCGCACGAGTTGCTCGGGACCGACGAACGCATCGAGCGTTTCGAGCTGGAACGAGGGACGTGCGAGGCGGCGCTGCTCGAACTGCCCGGACATGGCGATCAGGCGCTCGGCCGCAGTCGCGAGATCCTCTCGGGCGACCGAGCGTCCCCACGCGTACGCGCGCGTGCGGCCGTCACCGAAGACCCGCCGGGCGAGCACGAGACCTGCCTCGCCTTCGGGCCGGAGCTCCGCAAGCGCGGAGACGTCCTCGTCGTCGAAGAACCCGTCCGGCACGTCGAGCTCGGCTTCGACGTACGCCTCGCCGCCCGCCGCTCCGATCGACGAGCTGTCCGCACGTGCGCCGAGAAGGAGTCCGATCGCCTGGGCGAAGATCGTCTTTCCCGCTCCGGTCTCACCCGTCACGGCGTTCAAGCCCGGAACGAGCTCGAGGTCCGCGTCGCGGATGAGGACGAGGTTCTCGATGTGAAGCCGACGAAGCACAGCCCTCAGCGAGCGAGTAGCTCGCCGACGATCTCGTCGTGTCGGCGGTACGCCTCGAGATGGCCCGCATCCGCCCAGACGCGCAGATCGACGCCGCTCGCCCCGTCCAGGAGGCGCCGGACGGCCGCGAGCGGCGCGTTGGCGTCGTGCTCGCCGTGCCACCACGTGAAGCTGCACTGCACATCGGCGACGCCGAAGTCCCACGGAAGGTTCAGTGCCATGGCTTCGTCGGCCCAGCCCTCCGCGCCAGGGCGGAAGGCCTCGGTCACGTCCTCGACGAGGACACGCTGCCATGCAGGGTCGTCCATCACGGCCTGGTCGCTGGCCGGCGCGGCCTCCATGGCTGCGCGAAACCCGGCGAGCGGGTCGTCCAGCACGCTCTCGCGCATCGGCGCCAGAAGCTCGTACATCGCGTCCCATCCTTCTCGAGCCGCATGCCAGCCCTGGCGGTTGAGCTCGATCAGGCCCTCCAGATCCTCCTCCTCGATCGGCGCCATGCCCACGACCACCGTGGCAGCGCGCACGCGCTGGGGGTGATTCGCAGCAAAGGCAAGCGCGTGCGGACCTCCGCCGCTTCCGCCACTGACGTGCACGGCGTCGAGCCCGAGATGGTCGAGGAGCTCTGCTGCATCGTCCGCAACGACGGCGACCCCTCGACCCGGCAGCCGACTCGACGCGCCGTAGCCGGGCCGGTCGAAGACGATGACGCGGGCGTCGAGACGCTCGTACGCGTCCTCGTGCGGATGGCGCGAGTTGCGCGAGCCGGGTGTGCCCTGGAACCGCAGGATCGGCCGACCCCCGCTCGGACCGTACTCCCGCCAGGCGAGGGTCCGCCCGTCACGCAGTGTCAGCCGCCCGTCGCTCACCGGGCAAGTATCCCGGGCCTAGGACGCAAAGCTCTGCCGGTACCGCCGGACGAACGTCGCCTCGGGCAGCGTTGCGAGCAACGAGCGCTCGGCGCCGATTCGGACGACCGCCCGGTCCGCGGTCCCGAGAGTCGAAACCCGGTGCCCGTCCACAAGCACCGCCGCGCCGACCTCTTGCGTGCGATTCCAGACGATCACGTCGGCGCCCGGAGGGATCACGAGCGGGCGCGCCTGGAGCGAGTGCGCGGCGACGTAGGTGAGAGCCATCGCCTCGAGGCCCCAGACGAGGACCGGGCCGCCGTTCGAGAGGTTGTACGCGGTCGAGCCCGAGGGGGTCGCGCAGATGATGCCGTCGCACGGCTGACGTCCGAGGTCCTCGCCCGCCGACGGCGAGATCCAGCTCGATCATCCGGCCGAGCTCGGCGCTGGCCACGACGACGTCGTTGACCGCACGGCCCGTTCCATCGGGATGCTCGAGCTCGAGCGTCGGAAGCTCGACGACGTCGTACTCGCCGGCGAACACCCGCGCCAACCCGGTCTCCAGCTCGCGGCGACCCATCGAGCTCAGGAACCCGACCCGACCGAAGTTGACACCTACGACCGGCACGCCGGCTCCGAGGAAGCGCGTGAGCGCTCGTAGGACGGTCCCGTCGCCGCCGAGGACGACCGCGATGTCGGCGGCGACCGAGTCGTCCGAGACCTCCACCCCGTGCTTCTCGGCCTCGTCGGCCGGAAACAGAAGCTCGACGCCGTGCTCCGCCGCTACGGCCTGGAGACGGGCGAGCCCCGCGCCGATCTGCTTCGTCTGGCCGTGCGTCACGACGGCCGCGCGCGTCACGGGTCTGGCGCCTTTAGAGCCCCGTTGCCTCGGCGATCCAGCGGTTGATGTCATCGGGAGTGGGTCGGGGCGCGTGCTCGACAAGATGGAGGAAGAACTCCCGGTTCCCCTTCGGGCCGGGCAGCCCTGAGTCTACGACTCCGACCGTCTCCCCACCCCACGCTCGCGCAGCTTCGGCGACCGTTCGGATCGTCTTTCGCCACACCTCGGGGTCGCGGACGACGCCCTTGCCGACGTCCGCGCGCCCGGCCTCGAACTGGGGCTTGACCAGCACGAGTGCCTCCCAGTCTGGTGCCGCGAGCGCAAGCACGGGTGGGAGCACCTTCGTGGCGCTGATGAACGACACGTCGCAGACGACGAGCTCGGGGGCGAACGGGAGCTCGCTCAGGTTGCGCGCGTTCGTCCGCTCCAGCACCGTGACGCGAGGATCCGCCCGTAGCCGCGGATGCAACTGGCCGTAGCCCACGTCGATCGCGATCACGCGCGAGGCACCCGACTGGAGAAGGCAGTCGGTGAAGCCGCCCGTCGAGGCGCCGACGTCGACGGCGTCTCGCCCCTCCACGTTCACGGCGAACGCGTCGAGCGCATTCCTGAGCTTCTCGCCGCCGCGTGAGACGTACCGCGGAAGCTTCTCGACGCTCAGCTCGACGGTCTCGTCGACCTGCTCGCCGGGCTTGTCGTGACCCGAGACGAGTCCCGCGAGGACGAGCGCCTGCGCCTGGCTGCGGCTCTCGGCCAGCCCTCGCTCCACCAGCAGCACGTCGAGCCGCTTCTTCACGCCGACGACGCCCGAAGGTGGCGTTGCGCGGTCCAGAGCTTGTACGCGACGAGGAGGACCAGCGTCGCGGCGGCGAGTGCCATGAAGACGACGGGCGAGAGCCAACCACCCGCGAGCGCGAGGGCTACGAGCGCGACTCCCGCGATAGTGCGAGCGAGCGTCGTCCCTGCCAGCACTCCCTGCACGGTCGCCCGTTGTGCCGCCGTGACGCATGCAAGGAAGAGCGCGGCTCCGCCGGCAAGTGCCCAGCGAGTCCCCGCATCCAGATGACCCGCCGACGCATTCTCGATGGCGAGAGCAATCCCGGCGCTCGTTGCCGTCAACGCCGCGAGCAACGGTATGTGCGCGTGCGTGAACACCAGGATCAGCGCGGGCGACGGGCGCATGGTCACCTCACCGCCGCTGCCGAAGTACACCCACCAGATCGCCGCGGCCACGACGAAGCCGAGCGCGCCGATGACTGCGGCCGAGAGCGCCCACTCGGACCCGGCGGTCCCGAGCGCGACGACGACGATCGCCTCTCCGAGGACGATGATCGTGAAGAGCGCGAATCGCTCCGGCACGTGGCTCGCGTGTACCGGGATCGCGGCGAACAAGCGGCGAGCGAGGGTGGGGACGCTGAGGTCCCATGCGATCGCGATTCCCCAGAGGACGTACCTCACCGGTGGCTCGAATGCGAGTGACACGGCCCAGATCCCGATTGCCACCGAGTACTCCCACGCGTACCGAACGATGAGAGGTCGCGCCTCGGGCACGTGTCGGTACGACCGGAGGTAGAGGCCGACCATGATCGATCGCAGCACGATGTAGGCGAGGACGAATCCGGTGCTGTCGCCCCGCGCGACATCCGGAATCTGGATGGCGAGCGCAGCAATCGCGAGCATCGCGCCGAACATCGCGAGCCTGAACACGATGTCGTCGGTGTCGAACCGGTCGGCGTAGAAGCTGAAGCCCTGCCACGCGAGAAACACGGGCAGGTAGAGAGCCGCGAAGACGCCGAAGCCGTGGAGCGAGTGGTCGAGAGCGAGCTCGTGCGCAAGCTGCGCGATCGCCACCACGAACACGAGGTCGAAGAAGAGCTCCAGGTAGCTCGCGCGCCGGCCGTCGGTGCTCTCGAGCGTCCGCAGCTGCGGCGGTCGCAGCAACGGCATGATCTCGATCTCGCGCCCCGGCTCCATGCCGGGCGAATGATGCTGACCGGCGTCGAGCTAGGTCGGAACGATGCGCCGGGCGGACACGATCCGGCTCCCATAACGAGACGCGCCGAGCGTGACGACCTCGACGTTCCTGCCCGTGTACGGCGCGTGCACCATCCGGCCGTGGCCGAGATACAGGCCCACATGGCCCAGGCCCGAGAAGACGAGGACGTCTCCCGGCCGGAGGTGAGACCTGCTCACGCGGCGCCCCGTGTTGTACAGCGCATACGAGCTGTGCGGGACGTCGACGCCGACGCGACCGTAGGCCCAGCGGACGAGTCCCGAGCAGTCGAAGCCGGACGGCGACTCCCCACCCCAGCGGTACGGGACGCCGACCTCACGGCGCGCGAACGCGGCGATCCGCTCACCCACCGACGGCGTCGGAACGACCGGCTCGAGCGGGCGATCCAGAGACGGCGCGACGATCGTCGTGTTCCCGGTCGCACCTGCTTCGTCCCCCGGCAAGGCCTGGCCGAGAACGGCGCTCGACGCGGCGAGCGCGACAAGCGCGAGGGCATGCAGGGGTCTGCGGCGGCGGGGGGACATCGGGGGAGAGAGAAGGGCGGGCCGCGCTGAAGTGGAGGTGAAGGCGCAGCCCTGGCCTGTCGGTGAGCGTCGGATGGTAGTCGGAAACTCGGCGCTGTCGACCCTCAAGCGGTTCTCACAACCAGATCTTCAACGAGGATTTGCAGCATCTCCGTATCGGCTTCGATCGCCGCGAGCCGCTCGCGGACGACCTCGGCAGCCACCGGCGACGCGCCGGTGAGCTTCCTCGAGCCCGTACCGGGCGACGACGCCGTCCCCGTCGAGCACGTCGTCGACGAGCTGGAAGAGGAGCCCGACCTCCTCGCCGAAGGCTCGCCACGGCGCCTGCTCGCCGTCGGGGACTCTCGCGGCCCAGAGGCCGAGCCCGACCGAGGCCGAGAACAGCCGCCCCGTCTTCAACCGATGGAGCTGCGCGAGATCCTGGTCGTCTCCCGTGATGTCCCGGTGCTGACCGCCGATCATCCCGAGCGTCGCGGCCACGAGCTCACGCGCCGGCTCGGGGCTCTCGTACGAGAGCACGAGACGAAGCGCCTCGGCCAGCAAGGCGTCACCTGCAAGGAGCGCAACACCCTCGCCGTACGCGACGTGCGCGCTCGGTTGCCCTCTCCGCTCGGCGTCGTCGTCGAGCGCCGGCAGATCGTCGTGGACGAGCGAGAACGTGTGCACGAGCTCCACGGCTCCCGCGGCGGGCAGTGCGTGCTCGATCGAGCCGCCGGCCGCCTCTGCGACCGCGAGGCACAGGACCGGCCGGACGCGCTTGCCGCCGGATTCGAGGGCGTACCGAAGCACCTCCTCGAGGCCGCCGAGCTCGCCCGCGAGGGGCAGCGTGGCGAGATACGTCTCGACTGCGTCTCGAAGCTCGCCGGTCGTGTGCAGACCGGCGCTACGGGGCTGCATTCGGATCGGCGGTCTCCGCCAGCGTCCGCGCCCGGGTCAGCTCCGCCTCGATCTGCTTCGCGAGCTCGGCGAGCTCGGCGATCAGCTCCACTGCCGCGTCGCCGTCGATCGGATCCGCCCTCGCGAGCGCCTCGAGCTCGTCGCGGCGCGTGTTCAGCTTCTCGAGCAGCTCCTCGGCCCGCGCGAGCGCATCGTCCGGGGAGCTCATTGGGCAACCTCGGTTGGCCAATGAGCGTGGAGGGGTGTGGGGAACCGGAAGGTTCCCCACGTTTCCGAGAAGAAGGGGGCGCGTGGGGGAAACATGGTTTCCCCCACGAACGCGAGCCGAAGGCGAGTGTTCGTCATGCGGCTCTGTCCTCCCTCTCGATGCGCCCCAGAATCCCGTTCACGAGCGACGCCGCGTCCTCCGACGCGTATCGCTTCGCGAGTACGACAGCCTCGTTGATCGCAACCTCGGGCGGCACCGTCCCCTCCTCGAGCTCGTAGACGCCCATCCGCAGGATGTTCCGCTCGAGCGTACCCAGGCGATCGGCGGGCCAGTCGTCGGATGCTTCCGTGATTCGCGCGTCGAGCTTCGGAGCGCGCTCGGCGACCTCGGTCGCGAGCGTTCTGGCGAACTCGTCCGGGGTCCCCTCGTACAGCGAGGCAAGCGGTTGCCCGGTGAGATCCCACTGGTAGAGCAGGAAGAGCGCCGTCCGGCGCGCTGCGCGGCGACCGACGGGCCGGGTCATGCCGTCGCGAGGGACGGGATGCGCCCCTCGAGCTCGGAGAGCGTCGACGTCGAGTAGTTCCCGCTTCCGAACTCCGCTGACCGGAGCACGTCGAGAGCCAGGTCCCGCGTCGTCGGAATCCCGTCGACGTCGAGCTCGGAGAGAGCGCGCACCGCCCGGGTGACCGCGGCCGGACGCGACTCGTCCCAGGCCACGATCTTCGCGATCATCGAGTCGTAGTACGGAGGAATCTCGCTGCCGTCGGTCGTCGCCGTGTCGACCCGGATGCCCGGACCGAGCGGAGGCCGGAAGCGCGTCACGAGGCCGGGCGCGGGCGCGAATCCCCGCGTCGGGTCCTCGGCGTTGATCCTGATCTCGATCGCGTGTCCGCGCCTCGGCGCGCGACCGACGAGGTCGAGCGTCTCTCCAGCAGCGATGTGCACCTGCTCGCGGACGATGTCGATGCCGGTGACGAGCTCCGTGACCGGGTGCTCGACCTGGAGCCTGCAGTTCACCTCGATGAAGTGGAATCCGCCCTCGGAGTCGAGCAGGAACTCGAAGGTGCCCGCGTTCCTGTAGCCGATCGCAGAGCACGCTCGCTCCACGGCCGCCTCCATCTCCTCGCGAGTCGTCTCGTTGAGCGCAGCCGAAGGAGATTCCTCGATGAGCTTCTGGTGGCGCCGCTGGATCGAGCACTCTCGCTCGCCGAGCGTGAGGACGTTCCCCGCGTCGTCGCAGAGGACCTGGATCTCCACGTGGCGGGCCGGAGAGATCGCACGCTCGAGATAGAGCGAACCGTCTCCGAACGCGGCGACGGCCTCGGCCGAGGCACCTGCGAACGCGCTCTCGAGCTCGTCCTCGGAGCTCACGAGGCGCATGCCCTTCCCGCCTCCCCCGGCTGCCGCCTTGAGGAGCACGGGAAAACCGATCTCCAGGGTGGCCCGACGTAGCTCGACGAGGCCGCTGACGCCGTCCGTGCCGGGCACGAGCGGCACGCCCGCGGCACGCATTGCCTCCTTCGCCCGGATCTTGTCTCCCATGCGCTCCATCACGTCCGCCCCGGGCCCGATGAAAACGAGCCCCGAGTCCTCGCAGGCGCGCACGAAAGCCGGGTTCTCGGCGAGGAACCCGTAGCCGGGATGCACCGCGTCACAGCCGGTCGTCTCGGCAGCCGCGACGACGTTCTGGATGCTGAGGTAGCTCTCGGAGGCGGCAGGCGGCCCGATGCAGACCGTCTGATCCGCGAGCGCGACGTGCATCGCGTCCGCGTCCGCAGTCGAGTACACGGAGACCGCTTCGATTCCGAGCTCGTGAAGCGCCCGGATGACCCGCACGGCGATCTCGCCACGGTTTGCGACCAGAACGCGGGAGAACACGCTGCTCCTCCTAGACGGCCGGCGGCGCGAGGATCGGCTCGATCTCGAACAGGAGCTGTCCGAACTCGACCGGCTGCCCGTTCTCGGTGTGGATCGCGTGGACGGTCCCGGAGACCTCCGCCTTCAGCTCGTTGAAGAGCTTCATCGCCTCGAGCAGGCAGAGCGTCTGACCCGTGACGACGGTATCGCCGACGTCGACGAACGCAGGCGCGCCCGGGTTCGGTGCCCGATAGAAGACCCCGACCATCGGCGACTCGACGCGGAGCAGGCCGTCAGCGCGGGAAGTCCCGGGCGAGGGCGCACTTCCGTCCTCGTCGGCCTCTGTCACTTCAAGGGACGTCGTGGCATTTGAGAGGAGCGGCTCGTCGGCCCGCCGCACCGACACGCGCATTCCTTCGTCCTCGATCTCGATCTCGCCGACACCGCTCTCCTGGACGATCTTCACGAGCTCGCGGATACGCTCGCCCCGCTCGGCATCCGCGTCCTCGGCGATCAACGACGTCTCGCGCGAGTGCCGCGCGCGCACCACGCGCAGGAGCTCCTCCGCATCGGTGCCGAACATGGCGATGAGGACCAGCTCCTCCTCACTCGCGGCGAGGCCGACCGCTGCCTCGCGCACGTCCTCGGCGGTCAAGGGATCCTCGTCCACGACGGATCGCGGCGCCAGGAGCCCGACCGCCCGCGCGACGGTCGCGTCGACCGGTTCCGGGGTTTTTCCGTACACACCCTGGACGAGAGCGCGGAACTCGTCGATGACGGTCCCGTAGCGCCGCGCCTCGAGCACGTGGAGGAGTGCCTGGCTGGCGAGTATCTGCCCGATGGGCGCTGCGAGCGGCGGCCAGCCGGCTTCCGCGCGCACCGTTCCGACCTCTTCGAGCACCTCCTCGAGGCGATCGGCGGCCGCGTGAGCGCGCAGGTGGACGTCGAGCGCAGCGACGAGGCCGGAAGGCAGGTCGTACTCGGCGGCCCGAACCGCGATCCGGGGCGCCACGGGCGACACCGGCTCGTCGCCGATGTGCTCGTCGATGACGTCGGACGCCTCCCAGAGCCGGTCGGTGTCGAGACCGCTCGCCTGATCCAGTCCTTGCAGCGACTCGGCCAGCGACTCGCCCGAGACGCGATGCAGCGTGAGCGCGAGCGGGTACACGGTCGTCGCGACGAGATCCGCTCCCGCGTCGACGGCCGCGAGAGCCGCTGCGAGCCCGATCCCCGCCGCGCCCTGGACGTAGAAGCCGACCGGCAGGCCGCTCGCCTCCTTGATCCGGGCAACGAGTTCCTTGGCCCTGTGAGGCAGCAGCGCTCCCGTGGGGTCGTTGACGATCACACGCGTCGCCCCGAGCTCCGGCAGCTTCCGAGCCTGCTCGACGAGCGTGTCCGTCTCGCCGGTGCGCCCCGGGCTGTACACGAGCCCGGCATGAAAGGCGCCGCCCGCGTTCGTGATGGCCGCGCCCGCCTCGCGAAGGTTCGACACGTCGTTCAGGGGATCGTGAAGCCGGAAGACCTCGATCCCGTTCTCGGCCGCGCAGGAGACGAAACGCCCGACGATGTCACCGCTCACGGGCTGGGAGCCGACGAGAAAGCGACCGCGGAGCGCGATCCCCAGGGGAGTCGAGACGCGCGTCTTGATCGCGCGGATGCGCTCCCAGGGGGTCTCCGCCCGGCGCCGCACAGTTGCGTCGAACACGCCTCCTCCCGAGACCTCGAGGCAGGCGAACCCCGCCTTGTCGAGGATCTCCGCAACGCGCAGGATCTCGGCGGTCGGCAAGGCCCCCGCAAGGGGTTCCTGGGAGAGGAGGCGGATGGTCGTGTCGACGAGCCGGGGCACGAATCTGGACCTTAGCGACCTCCCTTGGCCGCCGTCCCGTAGCCCTTGGCCCTCAGGCTCTGGAGATGTAGCGCCCCTCGCGGGGATCGACCTTGATCTTCTCGCCCGTGTCAACGAAGAGCGGAACCTGGACGACGGCGCCGGTCTCGAGGGTCGCCGGCTTCGTCACGTTCGACACGGTGTCGCCGCGCACCGCCGGCTCGGTCTCGGTCACGGTGAGCTCGACGGACGCAGGCATCTGAATGCCCGCGGGCTTGCCGTCGACGGTCAACATCTGGACGGAAGAGGACGGAGCCAGATACGCGAGCGCGTCCGCGACATCGGCGCGCGGGAGCCCGAACTGGTCATAGGTCTCCTCGTCCATGAAGTGAGCCTCGGTGCCGTCGTCGTAGAGGTACTGGAGGCTCTTGACCTCGGTGTGAACGCGGGCGAACCGCTCTCCGGCGCGAAACGTCTTGTCGACGACCGCTCCGCCCTCGAGAGACTTGAGCTTCGTCCGGACGAAGGCACCGCCCTTACCGGGCTTCACGTGCTGGAACTCGACGATGCGCCAGACGCCGCCTTCGAGCTCGATGTGCATGCCGTTCCGGAACTGGTTGGTGTTGACGGTCTCCGCCACGGCCGCCGAGTGTAGTCACTACTCGACGGTCAACCGCTCCTTCGTGAACGCCGTCAACCGCTCGCGGCCTTCGGCCGTGACGAGGACGAGATCCTCGATCCGGACACCGCCCTCTCCGGGGATGTAGATCCCGGGCTCGACCGAGACGACGTTCCCGGGCTCGAGGACGTCGGTCGACTCGGGGCGTACGGTCGGCGCTTCGTGGATCTGGATACCGACGCCGTGACCCATGCCGTGGCCGTACGCCCACCCCAGATCGGCTGCCTCGATGGGCGAGCGCGACGCCGCATCGGCGTCTCGACCTGCGACCCCAGGTCCGACGGCCGCGAGCCCGGCGAGCTGCGCCTCGAGGCAGAGGGCATAGATCTCCGCAAGTCGGTCGGAGACGGCTCCGACCGCGAACGTTCGAGTGCAGTCGGAGCAGTAGCCGTCCACCACGCAACCCGCGTCGACCGTCACGAGGACTCCCGCGGAGATGACCGAGTCTCCCGGCACCGCATGCGGCGTCGATCCGGACTCTCCCGCCGCGACCACGGCAGGGAACGAGACCCCCTCCGCCCCGGCATCGCGGAAGGCTCGCTCGATCCACCACGCGAGCTCTCGCTCCGTGCGTCCCGTGAAACGCTCTGCGGCGAGCGCTGCGAAGACCTCGTCCGAGAGCGCACCGGCTCTCCGCATGATCGCGATCTCCTCGTCGTCCTTGACTGCCCGGAGCGACTCGACGACGGGACCCGCAGGCACCGCGTCGACCCCGGCCTCGGTCAGAACTCGGAAGCCCGCATACGGCAGGTTCGCCTCCTCGAACTGGACGCGGCGACCCGCGAGGCGCTCGCCGATCTCCGGGAGGATGCTGCGCGCCGTCTCGACGAACGCCACCCCGTCGACCTCGCGGGCCCGCGGCGCGTAGCGAAAGTCCGTGAAGAGCGTGGCGGTCGCATCCGGCTCGACGAGCACCGCGGCGTTCGAGCTGTTCAGACCCGTCAGGTAGCGCACGTTCGCCTGTCCGCCGATCGCGTACGGCGGCCCTGCGACGAGCAGCGGCTCCTCGAGGAGTGCCGCCAGCCGCTCGATCCTGGTCATGCCGCGCCCTTGACCAGGAACTCGAGCGCTTCGCGATACCCGTCTGGGCCTTTCCCGACGATGCGCGTGGCCGCGAGCCCGTCGAGTACCGAGAACCGGCGCCACTCCTCTCGGGCGTTGATGTCCGATAGGTGCACCTCGACGAACGGCACGGTGAAGAGCTCGACCGCGTCGTGGATCGCCCAGGAGTAGTGCGTCCATGCGCCGGGGTTGGCGATCACGCCGTCCGCCCAGTCGAGCGCGTCGTGGCACCAGTCCACGAACTCCCCCTCGTGGTTCGTCTGCCTGCACCGCACCGTGCAGCCGATCTCGTTCGCCCACTGGTAGATCCGGGTCTCGAGCTCGGAGAGCGTCATTCCACCGTAGAGCTCGGGGTCTCGACGCCCCAGGGCGTCGAGGTTCACGCCGTTCAATACGACGATACGCACGGCGCGACCTTATGCGATCAAGGAGTCGAGAGCCGCGCGCACGTCCGCAGACGGAAGCTCGACCCCCCAGCGCGGACGCCCGGGCGCATCGAGAAGAACGAATCGCAGCGTCTTGCCGGCGCGCTTCTTGTCGTGATCGAGTGCCGCCCAGGCGGCCTCGCGGTCGACGTGCACGGGCCTGGGAGCGAGCACGTCCTGGACGGTTCGTACCTCCTCCTCGAGTCCCGACAACCGGAGCGCCGCGAGCATCCCCAGCGCAACCGCGCGACCGTGCGCGAGCTCGAAGCCGGATGCCGACTCGAGCGCATGGGCGAACGTGTGCCCGAGGTTGAGCTGGGTGCGGACGCCCTGGTCCAGCGGATCCTGCAGGCAGATCGCGGCCTTGAATGCCGCGCACCGTCGCACGAGCTCCGGGAGCTCGAGCTCCCACAGCGGCTCGCCTGCGAGCAAGCCGGTCTTCACGACCTCGGCGAGGCCGTTCGCGCGCTCTTCTTCCGGCAGCGTGTCGAGCAACGCCAGGTCGATCACCGTCGCCGCCGGCCAGTGGAACACGCCGACGAGGTTCTTCCCCTCCGGGAGGTCGATTGCCGTCTTCCCACCGATCGCCGCGTCGACCTGGCCGACGAGCGTGGAGGGCACCGGGACCCACTCGATGCCTCGCATGTACGTCGCGGCCACGAAGCCCGCCAGGTCGGTCGTCGAGCCGCCCCCGATCGCCACCAGCGTCGAGCCGCGTTCGAGCCGAAGGGCACGCCAGAGCCGCTCCGCATCCGCGAGCGTCTTGGACGCCTCCCCACCGGGCACCGGATGCGTCGCGGCGATGCCGTGGAGCCCGACGACCCGCTCGTCGGCGACGACGGCGTCGCCGCGCACCTCGGCGTGCGAGCCGAACCGGATACCCGCCGCCGCGAGAATCGCACCGTCGAGGTCACGAGCGCGGGCGTCGGCAGCGTCCGCATAGAGCGGCGCGCGTTCCTCGAACAACGTGGCGAACGACTCCGCATCCTGGGCCAGCGGCCGCGCGCTACCGGAGACGCGATCCCACGCTTCCTCCGGAGTCGTCTCCACGAGAATCGTGAACGCGCTCTCCCTGAGCACGGCGCGCGTCCGCTCCGATGCGAGCGCTCCGCCGCCGAGCTCGACGACCACCGGCACGCGCCGGCCGAGCACGTCGGCAGCGATATCCTGCTCGAGCTCCCTGAACGCGGCCTCGCCACGACTTGCGAAGAGCTCGGCGACGGACGTCCCCGCACCGTGCTCGACGAGCGCGTCCACGGAGAGGAACGGCCGGCCGAGGCGGGCCGCAAACACCGGACCGAGCGTCGATTTGCCGGCGCCCATGAAGCCGACCAGCGCGACGTGACGGTCGAGCGCGTTCAGTGCTGCGTCTGCCAGCCGATGCGCTCCAGATAGGCGCGGTGAGCGGCGACGAAGTCGGAGAGCGCGTCTCCGCCGAACTTCTCGCGAGCAGCCCGCGCAAGCTCCCAGGCGACCGCCGCCTCCGCGACCACCGCAAGGGCGTCCACCGCCTGCACATCGCTCCTCTCCACGAGCGCCTGTCCCGGCTCGCCCGACTCGAGGTCGACGGATCGGAGCGGCCGCATGAGCGTCGGGAGCGGCTTCATCGCCGCCCTGGCCACCACCGGCTCGCCGTTCGAGACCCCGGCTTCGAGGCCGCCTGCGCGGTTGGTCGTCCGGTGTCGGTCCGGCTCGATCTCGTCGTGTGCCTCCGAGCCCCGCAGCCGGGCGAGGGCGATCCCCTCCCCGATCTCGACGGCCTTGACGGCCTGGATCCCCATGAGCGCTGCGGCGAGACGGGCATCGAGGCGATCCCGCTTCTCCGCATAGGAGCCGAGCCCCGGCGGGACGCCGCGGGCGACCACCTCGACGACACCGCCGAGCGTGTCTCGATCCTTCCGGGCGGCGTCCGTCGCTTCCCGGATCGCCTCGTCCCCGGACTCGCCGCCGACCTCGAGCACCCGACCGGCGACCGTGACGCCGATCTCCGCGAGCAGTGCCTTCGCGACGGCGCCTGCCGCTACGTGAACGGCGGTCTGGCGAGCGCTCGCCCGCTCGAGCGCGTTCCGGACGTCGTCGTGCCCGAACTTCAGCACGCCTGCGAGGTCGGCGTGTCCGGGCCGTGGAAGCGTCACCGGAGTGGTGCCCTTGCCCGCCGGTTCGCCCTCGGGCGGCCACGGGTTCATCCCCCACTCCCAGTTCGGGTGGTCGCGGTTGCGAATGACGATCGCAAGGGGCGTCCCGAGCGTCGCCCCGTGGCGAAGCCCTGCGAGCACCTCCACCTCGTCGGCCTCGAGCTGCTGGCGCGGGCTGCGGCCGTACCCCTCGCGCCTTCGTGCCAGGTCCGCGTCGACTGCGGCCTGGTCGAGGGTCAGGCCGGCGGGCAGGCCGGTGACGATCGCGACGAGCGCCGGACCGTGGGACTCGCCCGCTGTGACGAGCTCGAGGGTCACGCGGGCAAGCCTAGTGCCGCCCGCATCACGCCGACGGGCGCCGGCTGCCCGGTCCAGAGCTCGAATGAGGCGACGCCCTGCGCCAGGAGAACCTCGAGCCCGCCGACGACCGTCGCCCCGGCCTCGACCGCCGCGCGTGCGGTCGCCGTCTCGGGGTAGGGAAGGTCGACGAGCGTCTGCCCGGGCCGGAGCTCGACGAGCACGTCGTCTCTCGCCGCCGTCGCGTTGACCACAAGATCCGCATCCGCTACATCGGGCGGCCACTCGGTCCGTCGCGAGAAGCGGCGCGCGTGCGGAAGGGCGTCGACGAACGCGGCAGCCGCTCCTCCGTCGCCGATCACGACGGGACGCTCGTTGGGAAGTCCGTCGAGGATCGCCGCATCCGTCGACGACGCCTCGATGCGTCCTTCGCGGACGACGAGCGTGTTGACGGAGACGGCGTCCGCGTTACACAGCGACGCCACCGCAAGCTTGTGCGGCGACGTCACGTTCGCGCCGGCGAAGCCGAGCGCCGCGAGCCCGGCCACCGCTTCCGCGAGCCGCTCGGGCGGCGTCGGGAGCGCGACGTACGCCCAGTCGAGGCCGAGCGCCGCGAAGGCCGCGTTCTGCATGCGCGGCGAGAGCGAGTGCTCGACCGGCCAGCCGATGATGCCCACGATCCGCGTCGTCCCGGAGATCTCGATCACGTTCCCAGTATCCCCGCGGGTCGCGTTGTTCAGCAGCCGAAGCCGAACTCGCACTTCTTCTGCTCGAACTCGGACTCGCTCGCCGTGAAGAAGTGATGGACGCCGTCGGGCTTGCGGACGAAGAAGAGGTAGTCCACGCGAGCCGGATGCGCGGCTGCGCGGATCGATGCGAGTCCGGGATTCGAGATCGGGGTCGGCGGAAGCCCCGGTCGGTTCCGGGTGTTGTAGGGACTGTTGCTCTTGAGATCCGACACCCTCAAAGGCTCGGTGCCGGGCACGTTTCGGCCGTACCTGATGGTCGCGTCGATCCCGAGATTCATCCCGAGATGCAGGCGGTTGTAGATCACCGCGGCGATGAGGCGGCGCTCCTCGGGAGCAACGGCCTCCTTCTCGATCATCGAGGCGATGATGAGGACGTCATATGGGGTGAGGTTCTTCGACCGCGCGTACCCGAGATCGACCTTTCGCCACTGCTGGCGGAAGTGCAGGAGCTGGTCGCGAACGAGCTTCCGCGCGGTCGTCAGCTTCATGAACTCGTAGGTCGCCGGGAAGAGGAAGCCCTCGATGTTCCCGCGCACCCAGTCCTTGCGGAACGCGGGCGGCGGCAGCGCGGCTGCGCTCGCAAGCAGGTATCCGGTCCGTGAGAGTCGAGGTGTCACGTGACGGGTGTCGATCGCGATCTGGCGGACGGCGTCGACGCGGTCGGCCATCTCTCGCCTCGTGAACCCCTCGGGGAAGATGACGTGGAGCCGCACCGGTGCGGGCGTCGTCTCCGCCGCGGGCGCGGCTTCGTCGCCCTGGCAGGCCGACAGACCCGCGACCGCTGCGAGTAGCGCAATCCACACGAGCGCCGTCCGCGACGCCCTCCTCCAGCTCGGCATCAGGTCGTCTGGGCGCTCTTCCATGCGAGGTAGCTCTCGAGCAGGTACGCGGCCGCGCGCGCGTCCTCGGGTTGGACGCCGGGCCCGCGGGCGGCGAGGGCGGTCGTGAAGCGCTCATCGTACGTCTCGACCGGGACGCCAACCCTCTCGGCGAGACGCCGCCACGAACGCCTCCGTCTCGACGACCTGCGCTCCGCGCTCGCCTCGCAGTGTCAGCGGCAGGCCGACGACGACGAGCTCGACACCGTGCGCGTCGACCAGCTCCCCGATCCTGGCGAGACCGGCGTCGGAGCTCGCCCGTTCGACGACCTCGAGCGGAGTCGCGAGCGTTCCCGTGGCGTCGGAGATCGCGACTCCCGTTCTCGCGGCGCCGTAGTCCAGCGCGAGAACTCTCACGTCACTGCAGGGCGCCGAGGATGAGTCGCTCGGCTTCCGCGAGCGCGTCCGGGAGCCGTTCGGGCTGCTTCCCGCCGGCGCGCGCCATCGTCGGCCGGCCACCGCCGCCGCCCCCGACGATCGCGGCCGCCTGCTTGACGACGTCCGAGGCACTGACGCGCTCTGCGACCGACTGGTCGAAGTTGGCCACCAGGTGGACCGTTCCGTCCTCGCGCGATCCGAGCACGACTGCCGCCGGCGCATGCCGCTGCTTGAAGGAGTCGGACAGGTCGAGCAGTTGGTCGGCGTCCAACCCGTCGACCGACTGGATGATCACGTTCACGCCTCCCTCGATCCGTACCTCGGCCTCGGGGGCTGCAACTGCGGCAGTCGCCTCCGCCGGACGCTTCTTGGCCTCTCTCCGAGCGGTCTCGAGCTCCGCCCGCAGAGCCGCAGCAGCGCGGGCGCTCTCCTCGAGGTAGGCCCAAGCCTCGCCGGAGGTGACGGCCTCGATGCGCCGCACACCGGCGCCGACCGAGCCCTCGGACAGGATCGCGAACGGCCCGACCTCCGCCGTCGAGCCGACGTGCGTTCCCCCGCAGAGCTCGATCGAGTACCCGGGCACCTCGACGACGCGCACGATGTCTCCGTACTTCTCGCCGAAGAGCATCGTCGCACCGAGGCGACGTGCCTCGTCGATCGGAGTCTCGAAGATCTGGACCGGAGCGTTCTCGAAGACCTTCTCGTTCACGATCCGCTCGACGCGGTCTCGCTCTTCCGGCGTCAGCGCCTGCTCGTGCGTGAAGTCGAAGCGCAGCTTGTCGGAGCGCACCGCAGACCCCGCCTGGCGCACGTGCTCGCCGAGCACCTCGCGGAGTGCCTGATGCAGTAGATGGGTTCCGGTGTGGTTTGCCATCGTCGGGTACCGCACGCCCCAGGGGACGACCGCACGAACACGATCTCCCTCGGAGAAGCCCGCACCGCGGAAGAGCAGCGCCTGGTCGTCGCCGAAGCGATATGCATCGACGAGCTCGGCGCGCGTGTTGTCGCCTCCCGCCGCCGAGTCCTCGTCGAGCTCGATGTATCCGAGGTCGGTCACCTGGCCTCCACCGGCCGGATAGAACGGGGACTCGCGGAGCTTCGCGAGGAAGAGCCCGTCCTCGACCTCCTCGAGCGCGCCGATCTGCGTGAGCACGTCGATCTTCGAGTAGCCGACGAACTCAGTCTCGAACCCGGCGGTGCGCGTGAACTCGGCGGCCCGTTGGAGGTCGCCCTCGACACCGGCCCGCGAGACCTCGCGATGCCGCTCCATCTCCGCCTGGTAGCCGTCGACATCGACCAGCTGGCCGCGCTCCTCCGCCAGCTCTACCGTGAGCTCGAGCGGGAACCCGTACGTCGCCGCGAGCGTGAATGCCTCCTCCCCGGAGATCGCCTTCCTGTCTGCGAGCTCGTCGAACAGCTTCATCCCGCGTTCGAGCGTCTCCTCGAAGCGCTCCTCCTCGGTGCGGATGACTCGCTCGATCTCGCCGGCGCCCTCCCGCAACTCGGGGTATGCGCCCGCCATCTGCTCGACCACGATCGCCGGCAGTCGGTAGAGGTCGTGTAGCCCGATGCGATGGGCCTGGATGACCGCGCGCCGGATGATCCGGCGCAGCACGTAGCCGCGGCCCTCGTTCGACGGGGTGACTCCGTCTCCGACGAGGAACGTCATCCCGCGGCCGTGGTCCGCGAGCACGCGGTGCGCCTTCGTCGCGGCGGGCGAGTCGCCGTGCGCCACGCCCGACTCCCCGGCGATCCAGCTCATGATGCGCTGGTAGCCGTCCGTCTCGTAGACGGACATGACGTTCTGGAGGATCGCGGCCGTCCGCTCGAGGCCCATCCCCGTGTCGATGTTCTGGGCAGGCAGCGGAGTGAGCGTCCCGTCCGCGTGCAGCTCGTACTCCATGAAGACGAGGTTCCAGAACTCCAGAAAGCGCTCGCAGCGGGTGCATCCCGGCGCGCAGTCGGGCTGCCCGCAGCCGTGCTCGGCTCCCCAGTCGTAGTAGAGCTCCGAGTCGGGACCGCAGGGCCCCGGGCCTCCGACCGACCAGAAGTTCTCGGAAGTCGGAAGCGGCACGATCCGCTCCGGAGGCATCCCGATGCCTTCCCAGAGCCCGATGGTTACCTCGTCGGGCCCGAGCTTGAGCTGCGGGTCGCCCGCGTGGACGCTCACCCAGATGCGTTCCCAGTCGAGGCCGAGCTGCTCGCGGACGAACTCCGTCGCGAGCTCGATCGCGCCCTGCTTGAAGTACTGGCCGAACGAGAAGTTGCCGAGCATCTCGAAGAAGGTCAGGTGGGAGCCGTCGGTGCCGACCTCGTCGATGTCCAGCGTCCGGAAGCACTTCTGGGCAATCACGGTGAGCGGCGCAGGCGGCGGCTCGAGCCCGAGGAAGAACGGCATCTGCGGCTGCATCCCTGCCGTCGTGAGCAGCGTCGACTGGTCGTCGGCGCGCGGGACGAGCGAGGCGGAGGGGCGCCGGAGATGGCCCTTCTCCTCGAAGAACGCGAGATACCCCTCGCGGAGCTCTGCCGTCGTCTTCATGCCGGGATTCTACGAGCGAGGTCGCGAGCCGCCGCCGTCGGCGGGGCAAGGAGACTCAGGCAGCGGGCGTGTCCGCCGGTGGCGTCGTCTCGGTCGCCGCGTCGGCTGTCGTGCCCGCTCGCCGCAGCTCTTCGTCGAGCTCGGCCTCCCGCTTGCGGGCCGCCTCCCGTGCGACTCTCATTGCCTCGCCCGGGTCCCGTCGGGCGCGGAACGCGCCGAAGAAGTGGGCGATCGCGGCGGACAAGCCGGAGACCTTCTTCACCGGGGTCGTGATCGCCGTCGAGACCGCGCGTACCGCGGTGTCCGCGCTGTCCGCCATCGAGACCGCGCTGTCCGTCACGAGGTCCAGCTTGTCGAGCTCGCGGTTCACCCGATCGATGGTGCCGCCCGACTTGTGGATCACCGGGAGCACCTCTTGCTCGGTGCCGCGGATGAAGGAGGAGAGCCTCCCGAAGGTCCCGCCCAGTCGCACGAGCATGTATGCGAGCCCGATGCCGCTGGCGAGGAAGAACAGCGCGAGGGCGTAGTTAAGAACGTCGCTCGAGGTCGATGCAAGAACGTTCATCGGCAGTGATCCTAGTCAGGAAACGCCGGTGACGACGCCGGCTCCTACCACCGCGTCCCCGTCGTACAGCGCTGCAACCTGTCCGCGCGCCACCGCGTGCGACGGCTCCTCGAGGTCGAGCGCGAACCCGTCATCGCCTTGCACCACAGCCGCGAACACCGGAGCCGATCCGTAGCGGAGCTTCGCCTCGACCCTGGACGCCTCCGCATACAGCGCTCCCGTCGCCTCGACGTGCGAGACGGCGAGCGCATCGTGGGTTCCCACGACGACACGGTTCGTCGAGCGATCGGTGCGGAGGACGTACAGCGGCCTGGCAGCAGCGATTCCCAGCCCGCGCCGCTGTCCGGGCGTGAAGCGCCAGTAACCCTCGTGCCGTCCGAGAACGCGCCCGCTCTCGTCGACGACCTCGCCGGGCGAGGGCGTGACACCCTGGCGCTCGAGGAACCTGCGATAGTCGTCGCCGGCGAGGAAGCACGCCTCCTGGCTCTCCGGCCGCGCCGCAGCGAGCAGTCCAGCCTGCACCGCTTCCGCACGAGTGTCCTCCTTGGACTGCTCCCCGAGCGGGAACTCCACGCGATCGAGGACATCGGGGTCGACGGTGGCCAGCATGTACGACTGGTCCTTGCGGGGATCGACGCCCCGCGCCAGGAGCCGCCGTCCTCCTCGCTCCACGATTCGCGCGTAGTGGCCGGTCCAGAGCTTCTCAGCGCCGGCTCGGACTGCGAACCCGAGCAACACGTCGAACCGGAACGCGCCGTTGCAGCGAGTGCACGGATTCGGGGTCTCGCCCTCGCGGTACGAGGAGACGAACGGCGTGACGACCTTCGAGCGGAACTCCTCACGGAGGTCGAGCGTCACGTGGGGCAGTCCCAGCGCGTGGCACGTGTCGCGTGCAGCCGCGACCGCCGTGGGCGAGCAGCACGAACGCTCGGCACTCGGCCCCGCCGGGTCCTGCCAGAGGCGGAGCGTCACTCCGACTGCATTCGAGCCGGCACGCACGAGCGCGACGGCGCTGTCGACCCCGCCGCTCATCGCGACAGCCACACGCCCATGACGAGGCTCCGCGACGAAGGCCTGCCCGAGCGCGGACGCGAGCGCCTCCACGGCGAGCGCCTCTCCACCCACGGATGCCGCCTCGAGCAGGGTCAGGCCGGCGAGCGATCGGTCGAGGCCTTCGGCATCCGAGTCGACGATTCGATCGCCGTCGACCGAGAGGCGCACGGCCGCCCAGTCGCCGTTGCGCGAGGCGTCTCCCAGAATCTCCCGAGGCATGTCGTCAGGCTAGCCTCGCCGGCGATGCTGACGCACCTCCGAGGCCTGGCCATGGGCCAGAACCGGTAATGCTCCACCCTGCCGATGAAGCGACGGCCACTTGCGAACCTGGCTCTGCCAGGTGGGTGCCGTGCGGGGGGTCGGCAACGCCTATCCCCGACACCGACTCCCTTCGCGTGAGTGTTGGTTCACGTTAGGAACCGAAGCCACGCACAGGGTCGAGCGACGGCATCCTAGCCGCTGGTCGTCGTGGCGAAGCGCCAGTCGACCGCATCGGTGCCCTGGAGCCCGAGCATCTTCGCGAGCTTCTGGGTCACCTCGAGCTGGCGTCCGGGCTCGACGATGGTGTTGTCGATCACTTCCGTCAGGATCTGCGTATCGCGATAGCGGAGGACGAGCTTCGCGCCGCAGGGAAGAGTCGGATGGCTGACGCCGAGAGAGCCCGCGGTGAGGATCTGACCGCAGGTGGTCCGCTCGGCGTCCCCGACCGGCCCGCGCGAGCCCGTGAACGCGCTGTTCCAATCTCCCGGCGCGACTGCGCTCGTCACCGTGTCGGCCACGGCGTTCTCGGCTCGCTTCTCCCCGATCGCGAGCGCCGTCACGCCTCCGAGCAGGGCCACGGCCCCGAGTAGAGCAAGCCGCTCTCCGAGCGAGCTCGTCGTCATGACGTGCTCTCCGCCGGCGGCGTGTGCACGCGGATGCCGAGCTCCTCGAGCTGGTCCGGCGGTACCTCGGAGGGCGCGCCGCTCATCGGGTCGAGTCCAGCCTGGCTCTTCGGGAACGCGAGGGTGTCGCGGATGAAGGGCTCGTCGAGGAGCGCCATCGTCAACCGGTCGATGCCGGAGGCGATCCCACCGTGCGGCGGCGCACCCATCGCGAGCGCGTCGAGCAGGAAGCCGAACTTCGCCCGCTGCTCTTCCGGCGAGATGCCGAGGAAGTCGAACATCCTCGCCTGGAGCTCGGGCTCGTGGATCCGGATCGAGCCGCCGGCGAGCTCGATGCCGTTACCAACGAGGTCGTATGCCACCGCGCTCGCCGCACCCGGGTCCTCGTCGAGCAGCGGCAGGCTGTCGTCGGTCGGGCGCGTGAACGGATGGTGCTGCGCGGTCCAGCGTCCCTCGTCCTCGTTCCATTCGAGCAGCGGCATGGGCGTGACCCAGAGGAACCTCCATGCGTTCCGGTCGACGAGGTCGAGCTCGCGGCCGAGATGGACTCGCAGCAACCCGAGCACCTTCGCGGCGAGCTTCGGGGTGTCCGCGACGAAGAGCGCCGTCGTCCCCGGCTCGCGGAAGGCTTCGAGCTCCCGCTCCGAGAGGAACTTCGCGATCGGCGAGGCGACCTCACCGTCCGCACGGAAGACGACGTATGCAAGGCCCTTCGCTCCCCACGGCTTCGCCATCTCCTCGAGCTTGCCGATCTCGGTGCGCGACAGCTCGCGCGGCACGCTCAGGTAGCGGACCGCCTCGGCACCCGCGAAGACTCCGAACTCGGAGCCGCGCGTCACCTCGGTCGCCTCCTGGATCTCGAGCCCGAAGCGGAGGTCGGGCTTGTCGGAGCCGAACCGCAGCTCCGCCTCCTGCCACGACATCCGCGGAAACGGCGTCTCGAGCTCGACGCCGATCGTCTCTCGCCAGATCCGGGGGACGATCCGCTCCATCAGCGCGAGGATCTCCTCGGGATCGGGGAACGCCATCTCCACGTCGAGCTGCGTGAGCTCCTGGAGCCGGTCGGCGCGGAGGTCCTCGTCCCGGAAGCAGCGTGCGATCTGGTAGTAGCGCTCGAACCCCGAGATCACGAGCAGCTGCTTGTAGATCTGCGGCGACTGCGGCAGCGCGAAGAACTTGCCCTGTTGCAGCCGCGTCGGAATCAGGAAGTCCCGTGCGCCTTCGGGGGTCGGCTTCGCCATGATCGGCGTCTCGATATCGAGGAAGTCGTCCGCCTCCATCTCCTGGCGGATGATCGAGACGAGCTGCGCCCTCGTCCGCAGGTTGCGCTGGAGCCTGTCGCGACGAAGATCGAGCCAGCGATAGCGGTAGCGGAGCGTCTCGTCGACGCCCTCCTCGTCGAGCTGGAACGGCAACGGGGTCGAGCGTGAGACGACGTCGAGCTCGTCGACCTGCACCTCGACCCCACCGGTCGGAAGCTTCGGGTTGACGGCCTCGGGAGCGCGGGCGACGACCTCGCCCCGGGCTCGGATCACGAACTCGTTCCGGATCTCGTGGGCGATCTCGGCCGCCTCCGGAGAGCGCTCGGGGTTGATGACGAGCTGGCTCACGCCGCTCTGATCCCGGAGGTCGATGAAGATCAGCCCACCGTGGTCCCGGCGCCGCGCGACCCAGCCGGCGACGGCGACCGTCTGCCCGACGTTCTCCGTCCCGAGCGCTCCCGCGCCCGTGTCGCGCCACCTGTTCACGGAGCGAGCCTGGCGATGACGTCGGAGTGCGCGATCGTCTCGTCGGGTCGGTCCGAGGCGCGGAGGATCGCAGCGTCTGAACCGACGACCACGGTCGTCCGAGCGCCCAGACGCGCGGCTTGCGTGAATTGACCCTTGGTCGACCGACCTGCGTAGTCCACATCCGCGGTGATTCCCTGCCCTCTGAGCTCTGCGAGCCAGCGCGCGACGAGTGTCCGCGGAGCGCCCGGCTCGGCCACGAAGAACACGTCGACCCCTCCCGACTCGCCGTCCGCGCCGACCCCCTCCTCCTCCATCGCGAGCAGGAGGCGCTCGATCCCGGCCCCGAATCCCACTCCGGGCGTCGCCGGGCCGCCGATCTCCTCGACGAGGTAGTCGTAGCGGCCGCCGCCCGAGATCGTCGCGTTCTCGTTCTCGAGCGGACCCACGAACTCCCAGGTCGTACGCGAGTAGTAGTCGAGCCCGCGCACGAGAGTCGGCTCGAGGACGTAGCGGACACCGACCTCGTCGAGATCCGCGCGGACGGCAGCGAACCGCTCGACGCACGTCGCGCAGAGCGAGTCTCCGATCTTCGGCGCTTCGTCGAGCGCCGCTCGCGCTCCTTCCGGCTTGGCGTCGTAGTTGTCGAACACCCGCAGCGGGCTCGTCCGCGCCTTCTCCCGCGTCGGCTCGTCGAGTCGATCGAGGTTCGAGGCGAGCCACGCCTGCAGCGCCGCGAGGTACGCGGGTCTGCACTCGCGACAGCCGATCGAGTTCAACGCGAGGTGGTAGCGAGTGACGCCGAGACCGGCGAGAAGCGTGTCGTAGAGCTGGATCAGCTCCGCATCGATCGCCGGATCGTCGCTTCCGATCGCCTCGACCGACGCCTGCCAGTGCTCCCGGTAGCGCCCTCTCCCGGGTGCCGAGTAGCGGTACATCGGGCCGATGGTGAAGAGCTTCGCGGGCTGCGGCTCGCGGTGCATGCCGTGCTCGACGTACGCGCGACAGATCGGCGCCGTCCCCTCGGGGCGAAGCGTCAACGAGCGGTCCGAGCGGTCGAGGAACGTGTACATCTCCTTCTGGACGACGTCGGATCCCGCACCCGACGTCCGTGCGAAGAGCGCCGTGTCCTCGAAGCAGGGCGTGATGATCGGTCGATACCCGTAGAGCGCGCACAGACGCTCGACCTCGCCCGTCACGCGCCGCCAGAGCGGTTGCTCCGAGGGGACGACGTCGTGCGTGCCCCGGGGACGGTCGATCCGCGTGACGTCGCTCATCCGGCGAGCTCCGAGCGAAGCTCGGCGAGGAACGGATTGCGTTCGAGCTCGGCGCCGAGCGTCGTCAGCGGGCCGTGCCCCGGGTAGACGACGGTCTCCGCCGGATAGCGATCGAGGAGCGAACGAATCGACGCGAGCAAGGTGTCCCAGTCCGCCCCGGGCAGATCCGTCCGGCCGACCGATCCCGCGAAGAGGACGTCGCCCGAGAAGAGAGCCCCGTCCGCGTAGTACGCGAGATGCGCCGGCGAGTGGCCGGGCACGGAGACGACGTCGAACGCGATTCCGGCGACGTCGATCGACTCCCCTCCGTCGAGGAGCACCTCGGGGGTGTGTGCGCTCAGGACGAGACCTGGCGGCGTGAAGCGATTGGGTTCCTCGAGCAACGATTGCTCCCCCCGGGCCATGTAGACGGGCGCTCCCGTGCCCTCGGCGAGATCGGCCACGCCGACGAGGTGGTCCCAGTGCCCGTGCGTGACGAGGATCGCCGCGCACGACGTGCCCGAGCTCGCGAGGCGGAGTCGGATCTCGGCCGCGTCGCCGCTCGGGTCGACGACGACCGCTCCGGCGGCCGGCGTCGCGGTGACGACGTAGCAGTTGGTCCCGATCGGGCCCAGTGACAGCTGTTCGACTCGGAGCGGCATCGAGGCGGCCGCGTCAGCTTTCGCGCCGACTGCTCGTCTCTTGCCGGCGCTCGAGCCGCCGCTTGTGCGAACGCCAGAAGACCGTGTCCAACAGGTAGCTGAAGGGGATGAAGATCGCGACGATGATCAGCGTCTGCGTGATCTTGGTCGGCATCGACATCTTCGGCGACAGGAGCAGCACGGTGCCGAACATGATCGGCGCGAAGATGAGACCCCGCTTCAGGGTTCGGTTCCACGACGGCGGCTGGACGCGCCGCGAGCTGCCGGTCGACTTCGCGCCGTCCGTGGACGCTGCCTTTCGGGTGGGAACGGCCTCGGGCTCGAGCTCGTTGCCCTCCGCGTCCTCCCACACGTACTCGTGACGCTGCTCCTTCGCGCGCCGCCGTTTCTGCTTCTTCGTGGCCACCGAGCGATTATGCCCGCGCGCCGACGACCCGCCCGCCCCGAACCACGGTGTCCACGACGGATCCGCCGAGGTGGTAGGCGAGGTACCGCCAGTCGTCCGCGGCCGAGCAGGACGAGGTCCGCGTCGAAGCCGGGCGCGACCCTTCCCTTGCGATCGGCCCGACCGAGCACGTGCGCCGCGTTCACCGTGCAGGCGGACAGTGCCTCGGCGGGTGTGAGCCGGAGCTGGGTGCACGCGAGCGCACAGACGAGCGGAAGCGACTCGCAGAAAGCGCTCCCGGGGTTGAAGTCCGTCGCGAGGGCCACGGCGGCTCCGGCATCGACGAGCGCCCGGCCCGGCGGCATCGGCCGTCCGAGGAAGAGAGCGCTCGCAGGAAGGAGCACCGCGGTCACGTCGCTTGCGGCCAGTCGTGCGACCCCGGTCGCGCCGGTCGCCTCCAGATGGTCGATCGACCGCGCTCCGAGCTCGATCGCGAGCTCCACCGCCCCGGACTCGGTGAACTGGTCGCCGTGCAGCCTGAGCACGAGGCCCGCAGCACGGCACGCTGTCAGATAGCGGCGGGCCTGGCCCACATCGAACGCGCCTCGTTCGAGGAAGACGTCGGCGGCCTCGGCGAGGGTGGCCGCGTCCGCCAGGACCTCGTCGATCAGGAACTCCACGTAGGCGTCCGTGCCCACGTCTTCGAACTCCGGCGGGACCGCGTGAGCTCCGAGCCAGGTGGGGACGCCACCTGCAGCGCGAATCACCCTGAGCTGCGCAAGCTCGGTCTCGCGGTCGAGGCCGTACCCCGACTTCGCCTCGAAGGTCGTCGTCCCCGCCTGGAGCATCCATCCCTCGTGACACTCGAGCGCGCTGCGCAAACCGTCCTCGCCGGCAGCACGAGTCGCACGGACCGTCGAGAGGATGCCGCCTCCGGCCGCGTGGAGCTCCTCGTAGGTCGCGCCACCCGCACGCAGAGAGAACTCCTCGACGCGGTCTCCGGCGAAGCAGGCGTGCGTATGGCAATCCACGAGTCCAGGAACGGCACAGAGTCCGCGGCCGTCGAGCTCCTCGAAAGTACCGTCGAGCGCCGGGAGCTCATTCATCGCGCCGACCCGGGAGATGCGCCCTTCCTCGCAGAGCACGAACGCGTTCTCGACCACGTCGACCTCGCCGAGCGCACTGCCGCGGAGCGGAGCGGTGACCCCCGAGGGGCTCGCAACCTGGGCGAGGTCACGGATCAGGAGGCGAGCTGGAGGCGTCGACGCCGGCGTCACGCGTCGGCGCCCGGGACCGAGGGGAGATCGAGCCCGCCCGAGCGGGCGGCGTCGAGGGCATCCTCGTAGCCCGCGTCGGCGTGGCGCATCACACCCGTTCCCGGATCAGTCGTGAGCACACGTTCGAGCTTCTGGGCCGCCGCGTCGCTCCCGTCCGCCACGACGACCATCCCGGCATGGATCGAGTTCCCGATCCCGACGCCTCCGCCGTGGTGGACGCTCACCCAGGTCGCTCCCGCGGCGACGTTGAGGAGCGCATTCAAGATCGGCCAGTCGGCGATGGCATCGGAGCCGTCGCGCATCGACTCCGTCTCGCGGTAGGGCGACGCCACCGAGCCCGAGTCGAGATGGTCGCGGCCGATGACGACGGGCGCCGAGACCTTCCCGTTCCGGACGAGCTCGTTCATGGCGAGCCCCGCGCGCGCTCGATCGCCGTACCCGAGCCAGCAGATCCGCGCCGGCAGCCCCTGGAACGCGACCCGCTCGGGTGCCAGCTCGAGCCACCGCTGGAGGAGCTCGTCCTCGGGGAACAAGGTTGCGAGCTCACGGTCGATCTCTGCGATGTCGGCGGGATCACCGGACAACGCCGCCCATCTGAACGGGCCGATCCCACGGCAGAAGAGCGGTCGAATGTACGCCGGGACGAACCCAGGGTACGAGAACGCGTCTCCGACTCCCGCCTCCTGGGCCTCACCCCGCAGGTTGTTGCCGTAGTCGAACACGTGGCTGCCGGCCCGGGAGTGCTCGAGCAACCCACGCACGTGCTCCGCGATCGACGCCCGCGCCCGCCGGAGGTACTCGACAGGGTCCCGCCGACGAAGCTCCGCGGCAGCGTCCACATCGAGACCCTGCGGGACGTAGCCCGTGAGCGGGTCGTGTGCGGCCGTCTGGTCGGTGACGAGATCGAACGACTCTCCTCGGCGCGCGAGCTCGGGGACGACGTCCGCGGCGTTTCCGAGGAGCGCCACGGACAGCGGCCGGCCGTCAGCGGCCGCCTTGCGAACCTGTGCCAGCGCGTCGTCGAGCGACTCCGTGGCCACGTCGACGTAGCGCGTCTCGAGCCGGCGCTCGATGCGCGTCGGGTCGACCTCGACGCAGAGCGCCACCGCGCCGGTCATCGTCGCCGCGAGCGGCTGCGCGCCGCCCATCCCGCCGAGGCCTGCGGTCAGAATCGTGCGGCCGCTGAGATCGGGCGACCCGAAGTGCGTCTCACCGGCGGCCGCGAACGTCTGGTAGGTGCCCTGGAGGATCCCCTGCGTGCCGATGTAGATCCAGCTGCCGGCCGTCATCTGGCCGAACATCGTCAGGCCCTCCGCCTCGAGGCGCCGGAACTCGTCCCAGTTCGCCCAGCGCGGCACGAGCAGCGAGTTTGCGATCAGGACTCTCGGCGCCCACTCGGTGGTCCGGAAGACGCCGACGGGCTTGCCGCTCTGGACGAGGAGGGTCTCGTCACTTTTCAGGCGCAGGAGTGTCTTGACGATCGCTCGCAGCGCGTCGTGATTCCGCGCCGCCTTGCCGGTACCCCCGTAGACGACCAGCTGCTCCGGGTGCTCGGCGACCTCCGGATCGAGGTTGTTCAGGAGCATCCGGAGCGGCGCCTCGGTCTGCCAGGAGCGCGCAAGGAGCTCGGTCCCGCGCGGTGCCCGCACGTGCGCGAGGTCGCCGCAGAGCGCCTCGACCGTCGTATCGGTGGTCGCGACGCCGCTCATGCGAGCGCTCCGAGCTCGCTTCTCCACGGCCGAGATGAACTCACCGTCGCGGATGGCGACCGCGACCCGCTCGATCTCCTTGCTCAGCGACCGGTCATCTTCGAGCCGCTCCGAGAGCGACCGCACATGCGCATGGACGAGCCGCACCCCGCGGCCGGGCTCGAGCGGCGCCAGGAACTCCACCGCCTGCGCCCCCGCCAGCAGCTCGATCGCGAGCGTCCGCTCCGCGTTGTCCAGCACGCGCAACGCCTTCAGACCCGCTGCGTTCCCCATCGAGACATGATCCTCCTGGCCCGCACTCGTCGGAATCGAGTCCACGCTCGCGGGATGGGCGAGCACCTTGTTCTCGGAGACGAGCGCGGCCGCCACGTACTGCGGGATCATGAACCCCGAGTTGAGCCCGCCCTCCTTCACGAGGAACGGCGGCAGCCCGTCCGAGAGGCTCGGGTTCACGAGCCGCTCGACGCGGCGCTCGGAGATGCTCGCGAGCTCGGCCACGGCGAGGGCGAGCGCGTCGAGCGCGAAGGCGAGCGGCTGCCCGTGGAAGTTCCCCGCCGAGACGATCTCCCCCTCGTCGAGAAGCACGAGCGGGTTGTCGGTGGCGGCGTTCAACTCCGTCGCCACCGTCGCCTCCACGTAGTCGAGGAGATCGCGGCACGCCCCGTGCACCTGCGGTGCGCAGCGGAGCGAGTACGCGTCCTGCACCTTGTCGCACCATCGGTGCGACTCGATGATCGCGGAGCCCTCGAGGAGCCGCCACATGTTCGCGGCAGCCTGCTGCTGGCCCTTCAGCGGCCGTGACCGGTGGATGGCGGGATCGAAGCTCGTGCGGGAGCCCTGAAGCGCTTCGAGACTGAGCGTGCATGCGAGATCCGCGGTCGTCGCGAGCCGCCGCGCGCGCACGATCCCGAGCGCGGCCATCGCGCACATGAACTGCGTGCCGTTGACGAGCGACAGGCCCTCCTTGCTGACGAGCTCGATCGGCTCGAGGCCGGCCTTGCGCAGGGCCGCCGCGCCGTCGAGCAGCTCGCCGTCGACCGTTGCCTCCCCCTCGCCGACGAGCGGAAGCGCGAGATGCGCGAGCGGCGCGAGGTCGCCGCTCGCTCCGACCGACCCGCGCGACGGGACGACGGGAATCACACCCCGGTCGAGCAGCGCGACGAGGAGCTCGGCGGTCTCCACACGTGCTCCGGAGTAGCCCTTCGCGAGCGTGTTGGCGCGCAGCGCCATCGCGGCCCGAACGACGTCGTCGGGATACGGCTCGCCGACACCGCACGAGTGGCTGCGCAGGAGCCGGAGCTGGAGCTCGCCCGTCAGCTCGTCGGGGATGTGTGCCGAGACGAAGCGGCCGAAGCCGGTGTTGACCCCGTACGTGTGCTCGCCACGAATCGACTCCACGAGCGCGCGAGCGGCACGCATGCGCTCTCGCGCCGACTCGGCGAGCTCCACCGAGGCGCCGTGTACGGCCACGTCCCAGACGTCGGCGACTTCGAGATCGTCGCCGGTCAGCTCGATCGTCCGCGACACGGCCGGAGTCTAGAGCCCGAGACGGCGTTCGAGGACGTGCGATTCGTCCACGCCGGGAATCTCCTCGCCCGCCTCCCTCGCCGCCTCGAGCACGCTCGCAGGAACGAGCCCGACGAGCTCGCCGTCGACGACGCGCGTCGAGCGAGCCGCCGCCTCGCGACGCACGGTGTCGACGACGACGTGCACCGGGGTCCGCTCGACGTCGATCACGTTCATGCTCACCTGCACGCGGCCCGAGCGTGGAAGGCCGAGCCCGATCGCCTGGACACCCGGCAGCCCCCCGCTCGACTCGCGGACCGCCGCGGCAATTGCCTGCGCAACGGCGACCTCGGTCGTCTCGAGATCGAGGTTGTAGGCGACGAGCGGCTTGCGCGCGCCGACGAGTACGGCCCCCGATCGCGCGTCGATCCGATCCGGCCCGAAGTCGGGTGCGACCTCGCCTGCGGCGAGCCGGCGCTCTAGCTCCTCCAACCCGCCGCGCCGGAAGAACGTCGGACGCCGTCCTCCGCCGACGTCGCCGTACAGGAACACCGGGAGCCCGAGCTCCTCGCCGACGCGCGCGGCGAGCCCGAGCGCGACGGCGGCAGCTTCCGGCGCGTCGTCTGGCGTGAGCCCGACCACCGGCACGACGTCCGCAGCGCCGACGCGCGGGTGGACGCCCTCGTGGCGGCGGAGATCGATCAGCGAACAGGCCGTCGCAATGCCGGCCAGCAAGGACGTCTCGAGATCATCGGCGTCGGCGGCGAGCGTGTACACGGAGCGGTGGTGATCCGGATCCGAGTGCACGTCGAGGAGCCGCGCGGACGCCGAGAAGGCCGCCCCGATCGCCGCGATCGTCTCCGCGTCGCGCCCCTCGGACACGTTCGGCACGGCCTCCAGCACGATCCGTACCCTACGGTCACGTGACGGAGGAGGATCCCGAGAGGCCGCGGCGCTCGAACGCGCGCACGTTCGTGCGCCTGCTCGGGTTCCTGCGGCCGTACCGCGTATCGCTCGTCGTCTCCTCGCTCCTCGCGATCGGCTCGCAGGTCGCAGGCATCCTCGTTCCGGTCCTGACCGGCGTCGTGATCAACGAGCTCACAGGCGAACCGGACCGGCGCCAGCTCGCGCTCTGGATCGCGCTGATCATCGGGCTCGGAATCGTCCGCGCCGCTCTGATGGCCGGAAGACGACTCATCTCGGGGAAGCAGGCGCTCGCCGTCGAGTACGACCTACGGGACGACCTGTACGCGCACCTCCTCCGGCTCTCGTTCGGCTTCTACGACCGCAGCCAGGTCGGCCAGCTCATGTCCCGCGCGACGATCGACCTGCAGTCGGTGCGGTTCTTCCTCGGGTACGGGCTCATCTTCTTCGCGCAGCACATCGTGACCGTCGTCGTCGTGAGCATCGTCCTCTTCTTCTACAGCTGGGAGTTGGCCCTGATCGCGCTCGCGATCATGCCGCTGGTCATCGTGACCGCGTACCGCTACAGCCACGTGTCCCACCCGGTTCTCCGCGACGTCCAGCAGAAGCTCGCAGACGTCTCGATCGTCGCGGAGGAGAGCATCGTCGGCGTCCATGTCGTCAAGTCCTTCGCCCAGGAAGACCATCGGGAGGAACGGTTCGCGGCTGCCGCCGACTCGGTGTTCCACCAGACGCTCGCCGCGAATCGGCAGCGCGCGCTTTACGTCCCCTTGTTGAGCTTCATGCCGCTCCTTGCCCAGGCCGCGGTACTGCTCGTCGCCGGGCGGATGGTCGTCTCGGGCTCGCTGTCGTTCGGGGACTTCTTCGCGTTCAACTTGCTGCTCGCGATGCTCGTCATGCCACTGCGGATGCTCGGGATGTGGATCGGCCAGGCACAACGTGCGGTGGCGGCGGGCGAGCGGATCTTCGAGATCCTCGACGAGCCGGAAGAGATCGCGGATCGTCCGCGCGCGCAGCCCCTGCCGCCAGGTCTAGGAGCGGTCCGCTTCGAGGCGGTCGACTTCTCGTACGAGCCGGGGCGTCTCGTGCTCGAGGGCATCGACTTCGAGCTCGAACCGGGCCGCACCGTCGCCCTCATCGGGCGCACGGGCTCGGGGAAGACGACGCTCACCGCGCTCGTTCCCCGTTTCTACGACGCGACGAGCGGCCGCGTCCTGGTGGACGGCATGGATGTCCGCGAGGTGCAGCGGCGCTCGCTTCGCCGCGAGATCGGAGTCATCTCCCAGGATCCCTTCCTCTTCTCGGCGAGCGTCCGCGACAACATCGCATTCGGCATGCCGGACGCACCGTACGACGCGGTCGAGGCAGCCGCACGAGCCGCACAGGCCCACGAGTTCATCGACGAGCTCCCCCAGGGGTACGACACGGTCGTCGGCGAACGCGGCATCACCCTGTCCGGCGGACAGCGCCAGCGCATCGCCATCGCGCGAGCGCTGCTGATCGATCCGCGGATACTGATCCTCGACGACGCGACCGCCTCGGTCGACGCCACGACGGAGTCGAAGATCCGCGCCGGCCTCCGCGAGGTCATGCGCGACCGCACGACGATCATCATCGCGCACCGCCTGTCCACGATCGCCCTCGCGGACGAGATCGTCGTCCTCGATCACGGGCACATCGCGGCCCGCGGAACGCAGGCCGAGCTCCTCGCCGAGAGCCCGCTCTTCCGTGAGATCCACGAGCACGGTCTGCTCCAGCAGGTGGTAGCCGGGTGACCTGCGCATCGACACACATTCGGCACGCTCCCGTGTCCCATCCGCGCTGTTGCCAGGGTTACGCTGGCAGCGGGTGGTGGGCCGGGGTGCCCCGTAGGAAGGACCGTCGTTGAAGGTCTGGCAGGCGGGCAGCCATCTATCGGACGACCGCGGTGGTCAGGTCGAGGACTGGTCGTGGCGGAAGACGCGGCGCCGGCTCGCCTTCCTGGCGCGTCTCGCTCGCCCCCATCCCGGCCGGACGGCACTTGCGATCGTGACCCTCGTCGCCTTCACGCTGGTCGCGCTTCTACCCCCGTACCTCGCCAAGCTCGCGGTGGACGACGGGATCTCGAAGGGCGATCTCGAGACGCTGACGGTGGTCGTCATCGCCTTCGTGCTCGCGGGCGTCGCGGCCTTCGCGCTGTCCGGTGCGCAGACGTACTTCGCGGGCTGGGTCGGCGAACGAGGGCTCGCCGATCTTCGCATCAACCTGTTCGCACACCTCCAGCGCCTCTCTCTCGGCTACTACGAGCGAAACCGCACCGGCGCGATCGTCAGCCGCATCACGAACGACGTCGAGGCCCTCGACCAGCTCGTCACGGACGGTGTGTCGAGCCTCGTGCAGAACACACTGCTCCTCGTCGGGACGGCGGTCGTCCTCTTCCTGCTCGACTGGCGCCTGGCGCTCGCAACGCTCCTCGTGCTCCCGCTGATGGCCGCAGTCACCGTGTGGTTCCGCTCGCGCTCGAACCGCGCATATCGCCGCGTGCGCGAGCGGCTCGGACTCGTCACGGCGACGCTTGCGGAGGACATCTCGGGGATGCGCGTCGTCCAGTCGTTCACCCGCGAGCCTTCGAGCCACATCTCGTTCCGCGGCGTCAACGAGCGCTATCGCGAGGCGAACTACGAGACGGTCGTCCTCAGCGGCGTCTACTTTCCGACGGTCGACGTCCTGTCGTCGATCGCGGTCGCGATCGTGCTCGGGTTCGGCGGGGCGCTCGTCATCGACGGCAGCATCACGACGGGAACGCTCTTCGCGTTCGTGCTCTACCTCGCGAACTTCTTCGACCCGGTCCAGCAGCTCTCGCAGCTCTACAACACGTTCCTCTCGGCGACCGCCGCCCTCGACCGGATCCTGGGCGTCCTCGACGAGGAGCCCGAGGTCGTGGATGCGCCGACTGCAGAAGAGCTTCCGAGGATCAGTGGCCACGTCGACTTCGATCACGTGCGCTTCGGGTACGGCGAGCTCCCCGATGTCCTCCACGACTTCGACCTCGACGTCGCGCCCGGAACGACGGTCGCGCTCGTCGGCCACACCGGTGCCGGCAAATCGACGATCGCGAAGCTCCTCGCACGCTTCTACGACCCGCGTGCAGGAAGGATCACGATCGACGGCCACGACATCCGTGGCGTCACGCAGTCGTCACTCCGCCGCCAGCTCGGGATCGTGCCGCAGGAGGGGTTCCTCTTCGCGGGAACGATCGCCGACAACATCGCGTTCGGTCGGCCGGACGCCTCGCGCTCGGAGATCGAGGCGGCAGCGGCGTCGGTCGGCGCGGCGCCCTTCGTCGCCGAGCTACCGGAGGGCTACGACACCCAGCTCGGCGAGCGCGGCTTCCGTCTCTCGCTCGGCCAACGGCAACTCGTCGCATTCGCCCGCGCGCTGCTGGCAGACCCGCGGATCCTCATCCTCGACGAAGCCACCTCGTCGGTCGACATCGCGACCGAGCGGCGCATCGAGCAAGGTCTTCGACTGCTCCTGGCTGGACGTACCGCATTCGTCATCGCCCACAGGCTGTCCACGATCCGGGGCGCCGATCTGATCGTCGTTCTCGACCACGGCCGCGTCGTCGAGCGAGGGACGCACGACGAGCTGCTTGCGGCCGGAGGCGTCTATACACGCCTGTACGGCGACTGGGCAGAGGAAGTCGCATGAGGATGCCGAGGGCCAGGCCAACGTCGGCCCGGCGGACGTAGGGTTCGCGAATGGCGCTCGAGCAAGACCCAGACGCGCAACCCGACGACACGCTTCCTGAGGGCCTGCAGGACGCGGCCGGGCCGCTCTCGGAAGAAGCGGTACGCGACACGCGCCTGACGCCTGCCGAAGCCGTCGCCGGCATGCACATCCGCGTGCCGGCACGCGGAAACCGGAAGCTCCGGCTCTTGCTCGAGAAGGCCGAGGCGGACAAGCAGCTGAAGGCCTGGTGGCACGTCGCAAACGTCAACGCCGTGGTTCGTCTCGAGATCAACGACCACTCGTGGGTGCACATCCAGATCGTGACCAACATCGCCTTGAAGCTCCTCCGCCAGCTCGTGAAGCACGGCGTCACGCCGTCACTCGTGAGCGACTACCGGATGACGACCGACGACTCCGAGGTCGTCGTCGTCCTCTCGGCGATGTTGCACGACGTCGGCATGTCCGTGCACCGGCGTGATCACGAGGACTTCAGCCTCTTCCTCGCCGAGCCCAAGCTCCGCGAGCTCCTCGACGGCATCTACGAGGAGCCGGATCGAACCGTGCTCGTGTCGGAGACGCTCCAGGCGATCATCAGCCACCGCGCAGACGGCGAGCCGCTCGCCCTCGAGGCCGGCGTCCTCCGAGTCGCCGACGCCCTCGACCTTGCGAAGGGCCGCTCGCGCATTCCGTTCGAGCGCGGCTCGGTCACGATCCACTCGCTCTCGGCCGCGGCGATCGACCAGGTCCGGATCACGGACGGCCAGACGCGACCGGTCATGGTCGAGATCTTGATGAACAACTCGTCGGGCATCTACCAGGTCGACGGGCTCCTCAAGGCGAAGCTCCGAGGCTCGGGGCTCGAGCCGTACATCGAGGTCGTCGCCCGCATCGACACGGAGGCGGAGAAGCGCCTCGTCCCCGTCTACAGGCTCGAGCTCGGCGAGCCCGCTCGCCCGGCGACCGACTAGGCCCGCTCGGCTAGAGTTCGGGCGCCCGTTGCGGGGTAGTCTAACGGTAGGACGCCCGGCTCTGGACCGGGAAGTTGGGGTTCGAATCCCTGCCCCGCAGCCTCGTAGGCTGTTGCCTCAGGCGTTTACGCTTGTAACAACCTTTCTGAGCATTCTGTAAGGGATCGGGGCCGAGCTCGTGCGGGTTCGGCTACCGTTGTGCGCACCGATTGACACGAGCGGCTCCCTTTTGGGCGGGCCGCGCCCCTGTCTTCGATCAGGAGGTTCTCGTTCTGAAAGCCCTCATGTTCGGCTTTTGCGTGCTTGCTGTCGTCTCACTGACGGCTGTGGCGGCAAACGGGTCGGCGCTCGCGTCCGGCGGCGCGAAGTCAGCTCATGGCTCGACGGCAGCCCATACTCCGACGACGGGGGAATGGCTCCGGGTGAAGCTCCGTGCAGTGCGCAAGTACCGGAGCACGATCCGGTTCTTCGAGTCGCACCGCCAGCTCATGGACTCGAAGGAGCACGGCGTCACCGCACTCGCCGCGCTCCGTCGCGCCCACCACCGTCTTGCGAGGGTCACGAGAGAAGCCGCCCACTATCGACGAATCGTTCGCGCCCAGGCCGCGCAGCGCCGCGCGCGAGTTCTTGCGAAGGCGCCGCCGAGAACGGCGATCTGCGAAGTGTTCGGCCCGTACTGCCAGCAGGCGATCGCCGTCGCCTGGTGCGAGTCGAGGCTCTCCACGACCGCGCAGAACGGCGAGTACCTCGGCCTCTTCCAGATGGGGTCAAACGAACGCCGGCTCTTCGGCCACGGCGACACCGCGCTCGACCAGGCGGTCGCCGCGCATCGCTACTTCATGAGCTCCGGTCGCGACTGGAGCCCATGGAGCTGCCGGTTCGCCGTCTACTAGCGATCGAGGTTTTCGCCGCAAAGTGCGAGGGCGACACCTCTTCGCGGGTTTCTTTTCACCTGGCCTTCTGGTAGGTGTCCGTTCAAGTGCTCGGACGGCGGAAGCGCGACCGCCTGCGGCCCCTCGACGAGGCCGCGGCGTACGCGCGCTGTCATGGCGAGCGTGACGACAACGTCCGCATCGTGAAGCTCCCGCCCCGTCGTCTCCGCTACGAGGCCGTGCTCTCCAATGGCGAATCGATCAGGCGCGACTTCGAGGAGCGACTCGACACGCGCGAGCCCGAGTCCGCCTTCTAGCCGGCTTCGCGCACGGGCGCATCCGCTATCCTTCCCGCCTCGCAGGGCCCATTCGTCTAGTGGCCTAGGACACCGCCCTCTCACGGCGGCGGCACGGGTTCGAATCCCGTATGGGCCTTCAAGGCCCGCTCAGCTACAGGGATTTGGCTTGGTTGAGCGGGTCAGGCGTGTCGGGGGTGTCCGGACAGGCTCGGGCCGTGATCCCCTGGTGATCCCTCGGACTCTCGCCCACCGTGGCAACGGCGCCGGAGCGTGGCATGCATCTTCCCTGTCTTGCGCGTCTACGTGATCCTCGACGAGCGCTCGAGCCCCGAGCCCCCACTCGGCGAGGCCATCCAGACGTTCATCCGGCGCGAGGACGCCGAGCAGGTTCATCGAGGAGGTACGGGGCGACGAGCCCGAGCTCCCGAGCTACCTGCGGATCGAGGAGCGCGGCGAGCTCGACGCTGGTGCCGAGCAACTGCAACGGGCACGCGTCTTCGAGCGACTGCTTGAGCTCGGAAGATCCGGGCTAGACTGCTCTTCGTCATGAGGGACACAGGATGAGTCGATCGCGACAAATGGGCGATCGCCGGAATGTTGGGTGGTCGTGTTCATCGGCGCAATGCTCTTCGCCGCCTTGATAGCGCGACGACGACCCGAACACGGAGCGAAGGGGCAGGTGCGGGGATGCCCTCGTCATTCTTTGCGGAGGGCATCGCCAGCAGGGATCTACATGTGCCACTCGGTACCGGCACGCTGTCATCGGCGAGCTCAGAAGACGCTCGCACGACGTGCTCGCAGAACGACGAGCCGAAGAAGGATCGGGATCGCGCGTTTCGAGCAGCGTCGGCAGAACGGATCGTCGTCCACGAAGATGTCCGCCGCGTCCACCGATCACGCCAGCGCTGAGTCGATGTCGTGGACAGGCGTCCGAGTCATTGGACGGTGTCGTTGGGGTCTTTGGTCTACGTCTTACGACGTCGATGTGGTCTCTGCCCTCGCGTATCTCGTCGATCGACTATGACGATCTCGTTCAAGCGGTCGAGTGCCATGGCGGCTCACTCGCCGCTCAGTGGGCGTCGCCCTGAATCTGCGATCAGCGTGTCAGTCTGCGCCGGCCCGACTTTCGCTTGCAGACGTCGCCACTCGCCACGCGGCGACGAGGTCGAGCTGCGCGAAGGTCCTGATTCCGCTCGAGGCACTTGACGCCGAACCACGCTTTGTCTTACATACGACCGCCGGACGCGGGGAGCTGGAGGGTTGACAGGACCGTGCAGCCTGTTTTCTTGGGGGGAGCCCCGCGACACGCGGACACGCAGTCAACAAGAGGCGACCGCCGCGTCCGGCCGAAGATCCGCCGCGCCACTACGACCACGAAGCTCGAAGTAGGAAGGCCCGCCGGAGCGGGCCTTCCGTCATCCGTTTGGCACGTCGCGCCGTAGCGTGCTAGTTCGTGAGATCCTTGCACTCGCCAATCGCGTGACCGCCGACGGTGTTCTCTCCACCGCCCTCTAGTACCGCGTCGCCGATCTGCGCTGCAGGCGTGTTTCCGAAACAGATCAGGTTGCCTGCGATGGTGTTCGAGACGACTTCGGTGGAGTCGAGGATTCCCTCGAACGGCCCCTCCCCGGTTTGGGTACCGGCGTTCTTGGACACGATCACCGTTCCGCCGACCGTGTCGCGGATGACGCCCATCCACAAGCCCGACCAACCATGGATGACCAGATTCCCGCCGATTGTGTCGTCTTTGATCGGGAAGTTGCGTCCCGGGCCTTCCCCGCCGATCGAGACGACGTGGCCATGAACGGTCATCCCGCCCAGGTAGAGCGTCATCGGCTGGTTGGCGAGGATGCTCCCGCCCACAATCGCACTGTTGTGCGGCGGCGTCGGGTTGTAGTTGCCCAAACCGAGGACCGCTCCCTTGCCGACCAGCACGTTCCCGCTGATGTGCACCGTGGCGAGGCCGCTGGCGTGATCGTTCAGGACGGCACCGTTGGCGATGGTCAGGTTGCCGTTGATCGCCATCGTGCCAGCTCCGAAGATGCAGTTGCCGGTGACCGTAAACCCGTGGTACGTGCCCGCCGGAACAACGACGGGACTGCCTGGTGTACCGCCCGAGCACGTCCCTGCGCCCGGCTTGCCCGGCTTGCCCGCCGTCGCAATCGATCCACTCACAGCGAGCATGAGGACAACAGAACCGAGAACGAACAAGATCCGTCTCACGACCCTCCCCTCTCTTTTCTACGCTCCGAATGGAGCAGGGCGGCCGCCGATAGAGGCGGCATCACGACCAACGATCATCGCACATCGACCATCGCGTCGCTGCAGGGCTCTGACCGTGTGGCGGATGACACGATGATGAGCTGATCTTCGTGAGAAGTCGGTCAGAGGGACGAGCGCAGGGTCTCCGACGATGAGCTGATCTTCGTGAGAAGTCGGTCAGGGGGACGAGCGCCAAAGATCCCTCAGCTACCTCGAGATTGCTATTTGCCGCAACGCACACCCTTGCCTGATCTCGAGCCCGACGCGACCCTCGATGACCACGCCCAGGCCTTTCGGGTTCCCGTTTTCCACGTTCCAGAGCTCGCACGACGGGCCGCGAAACGTGACGGCGCAGAGGGTGAGGTCGTCCGAGAACGTCGCACAGAGCACGCTCTGCACGGGTCGAGTTTCTTCCGCACTTTTTCGGACCAGAGCCTCGAACTCCCGGACGGACAAGACGGTCGCGCTCGTCGTCGTCGCGTCCGCTGGATCCTTCACACCGGCGCAGCCGCCGAGCAAGAGCACGATGATCCCGAGGCACGCGATCGAGCCGAGGCGCTGCTGAACAGAGGCGATCTCGTTCGCAGGCACTGGCGAAGAACACTGCTCGACCCTCAAGGAGCGCTCAAGGCGGGCATGGTCTTGCGACGACGCTCGCGAAGGCAAGATCAGCTACGCGGGAGCAGCGACGCCTCGTCGCCGAGCTCGGCTCGAAACTCGGCATCGAGCCAGCGCGAGAAGGCCTCGTCGAGTGGGATCAGCCCTCGCGCGGTCGAGCGGACAGCCTGAACGGCCGCAGCGCACATCATCGTGGGCGTCGGCTGGATGTAGTGCGCAGGCACGCAGTTCACGCGGCCGTCGAAGTTGACCGGGAAGCCGCCGTTCACGAACGTCGCCTCGCGATCGACGAAGTGGAAGCGCAGATCGCTGTGCACGCGCGATTCGTCGAGTCCGTCCCGCTCGATCCAGATGTCATCGAGAGGGTTCGAGTCGGCGAGCTCGATGAAGTCCTCGCGCGAGAGCTCGACCGTTCCGGAGCTCGCGCTCGCCAGGAAGCGGTCCTCGAGGAACACGTGGTCGCCGACGACGAACGAGGCGCGTCCGGAGCAGCCGATGACGAGCCGGAAACGAACGCGCTCGGCCCGGTCCCACAACGAGAAGCCGTCGGCCTGCGCCTGTCGCATCCGGATCTCCACGCTGTCGAACACGTAGACGCGGCGACGTGCGAACCCCTGCACGCCCGAGGCGAACGCGGCGACCTGCTGCCCGATCGCCCCGTACCCGAGCACGAGGCAGCGATCGTTCGGGCCGGCACGCACTGCTGCCCCGAGCCGTCGGCGCAGCGCATCGGTGACGGCAGCGCCGATGAAGGGAGGCTCCAGGGTGCTCTTGGGCTTCGATCGGGCCACGTTGACGATCGGAACCTCCGTCGAGCACTGCCTCAAGGCGGCGTTCTCGTCGATCTTGATGAGACCTCGCGTGGTCTGCTCGACGATCGCCACAGCTGGACGGCGGCGTCGACGGAGGCCGGCGAGGGCCTCGAGCATGTACGAGCCGTCGTCGAGCACGAGCACCCGCTCGGGCGGGTCTTCGAAGAGATCGAGCAGGAACCGCTGCACGCGCGAGCGCTGAAACGGTGCGTACTCGTCCAGCACGCGAAAGTCGCCGACGAGCAAGTTCCCGACAGGGATCGCGATCTCGGGCAACGCCTCGCGCACAGCAGGGGTGGACGTGTACGGGATGTCGATCCAGTGCAGGTCGTCCGCGGCGACCCCGAGGTCGAGGAGAGCCTGGGTCTGCGGGACGTGGTTGCCGAGCTGGTGCTGGATCATGAGGACCGTCACCCCGGCGAGGGGGCGATCCTGAGCGGCGCGATCGAGCCAACGGTCGAGGACGGGCATGCGCCGCGGAATGTCCTCGGTCAGATTCCAGTGCTTCGGGAGGACGGGCGCAGCGACGGGCACGAGGCTGACCCTAGCGCGGCGCATCGAATCGGCGGCAATTGCCGGTGCGCGGTGCGGCTCGGGCTTGTCATGGTGCTTCAGTTCGGATAGTTTCGATACTTCATTCGGTAAAGGAAGGGAGTCGTCGATGTCCGTCCTGGATGAGGTACTTGCCGCCAACGAGAGCTACGCGGCCGATTTCTCGAAGTCCGAGCTGCCGATGCCTCCGGGCAGGCGCTTCGCGGTCCTGACCTGCATGGATGCACGCATCGACCCCGCGCGGGCCCTGGGCCTCGAGGAGGGTGACGCGCACGTCATCCGCAACGCGGGCGGGATCGCGAGCGACGACGCGCTTCGCTCACTCGTCATCTCCCACCACCTGCTCGGAACCGAGGAGGCGTTCGTCATCGGCCACACCGACTGCGGCATGCTCACGTTCTCGAACGACGACCTGCGCGAGTTGTTGCGCGAGCGCCAGGGCGTCGACTCCACGCACATCGACTTCCAGCCCTTCCCCGACTGTGGCGAGCGGGTTCGGGCGAGCGCGAGGCGTATCCGCGAGTCAGGGCTGCTGCCGGACGACTTCGCGGTGCACGCGTTCGTCTACGACGTCTCGACGGGTCAGCTCGAGGAGGCGTAGCCGAGACTCCGACGCTCCGAGCACGCCCGGTGATCAGATAGGCGGGCGCGTCGGCGATGGCGCGCTGACGCGCTAGGACTTCGAGGCTTCGGGTCTTCGGAGCGACCACGACGATGACGAGCGCCTGCGTGGACTTCACCTTGAGCGCATCGGTGATCTCCACCGTGATGCGATACGTGCCGGCCTTCGTCGGCTTACCGAGCAAGACGCCCGTGGTCCGGTCGAGCTTGACGCCCCGCGGCAGGCGGCCCTTGACCCTCCACAGCTTCGGCTGAACCCCGCCGAGCGCAACGAGCTTCGCCCGATAGAGCTTGTCGACCTTCCCCGGGCGGAGGCGCTTCGTCGCGATGGTGAGCTTTGGCGCGACGCTGATGATCACGGGATACGTGGCCGTGCGTCCCTCGGTGTCGGTCGCGGTGGCCGCGAACGCGATACCTGCCGGCCGTCGTCGGCGTCCCGGAGATCGTGCCGTCGGCGTCCATGGCGACGCCCGGCGGAAGGGTGCCCGTCGATGCCAGGGTGTAGCCCGGACCCGGTGCCGCCGCTCACGGCGAGCTGGAGCTGGAACGGCACGCCGACTTCGGAGTTCGGAACCGGTGGATGCCGAGCCCGGCGACTGCCGAGCGCACGACGACGATGAGCGTCTCCGTGTCGAAGCGGCACGAGTCGACCGGGGCGCTCGGGACGACGAACGGAACGAGTCCCTCGGCCGTCGGCGTCCCGGAGAGGAGGCCGGTCGGGAGAGCGTCACTCCGCGGCGGACTCCCGGAGACGACGGACCACTGGCCGTGGTCACGGGGTACCCGTTCGCGGATTCGTGTTCGTGACCTGCATCGCGGTCAGCTGATTCGAGTAGGCCTGCTGACCGTGCCGTACGTCGTCGTCTTCGGTTGTCGATGCTGATGCCCGGCTGCACCTGGATCTGGAACTCGCGGTCCGCCGGCGGGTCGCACCACGACTGCGACGGTGGATCCTCGTCGCTCAGCCGTACCCAGAAGTTCCAGGTTCCGGACTGCGTCGGCTTCCCGTGCAGCACGCCGCTCGAGTCGAGCGTGAGGCCGGGAGGAAGCGCGCCGTTCGATGATCGCTGTACTGGTACGGGAGCGTCGGCCCGCAGCCGCCGCTCCCCTTGAAGGTGATCGAGTAGGACCCGTCGACCGTCGCTCCCGGGCACACGAAGAGCGGATGCGTGTCCGAGCAGGGGTCTCCCTGCTTGAACGCGAGCGCGCTCGCCTGGTTCGCGGCGACGCCCGCAAAGAGCGCGACGCCGACCAGAACGAGAGCGAAGCGGAGCAGATGTGAACGGCGACCTCTCACCCGGCGCGCCACGGTAGCAGACAGGTCCAGGTCAGACCATTTCGACCGTGTTAGGCAACTGTGAGCACGACGAGCTCGGCCGCGCAGACGGGCTTTTCGACCCCCTCGCACTCCACGAGCGCCTCGATCGTGGCCCGCTGCCCGCCGGGCGTGTCCTCGATCGCGGACACCGTGAACCGGCCGCGGACTCTGCTCCCGGAGGGAACCGGCGCGGGAAAGCGCACGCGGTTGACGCCGTAGTTCACGCCCATCTTCCCGGAGCGCGGGAGCACCTCGGAGAGCATGGGGACGCAGAGCGACAGGGTGAGGTAGCCGTGAGCGATCGTCGTCCCGAACGGCCCTGCTGCGGCGCGCTCGCGGTCGACGTGGATCCACTGCGGGTCGTCCGTCGCAGCCGCGAACGCGTCGATCCGCTCCTGCGTCACCTCGATCCAGGAGCTCGGCCCGAGCTCGACGCCGAGCAGCTCGTCGAGCGCGCTCACGAGACCGCCGCAACCTCTCCGGCACGAAGCCGTTCGAGCACCTGCTCGCGGCCGAGGAGCTCGAGGCTCTCGTACAGGCCCGGCGAGACGCGCGAGCCGGTCACCGCGACCCTGATCGGCAGATAGACGGTGCGAGGCTTCTCGCCGAGCTCGTCGCACAGTTGCTTGAGCGACGCCTCGATCGCCTCGGCCGTCCACGGGTCGGTCGCGTCGAGCGCCGTCTCCGCCGCGGCGAGGATCCGTGCGTCGAGGAGCGCGGGATCCGGCTCGACCTCACCGAAGAGGAAGCCCGCGAAGTCCGGGAACTCGCCGAGCCGGCCGATCTTCTCCTGGACGAGCGGGGCGGCAGCGCGCACACGGGCTTCGGGCCAGTCGTACTCCTGCTCGCGGAGCCAGCCGAGCAGACGGTCGGCGTACTCGTCGGCCGGGAGCGCGCGCAGGTAGACGCCGTTCATCCAGTCGAGCTTTGCATAGTCGAAGGTCGCGGGGCTGGAACCGACGCGCTCGAGCGTGAACCGCTCGACGAGCTCGTCGCTCGACATGATCGTGGTCTCGCCGTCGGGCGCCCAGCCGAGGAGGGCGAGGAAGTTCATGAGCGCCTCCGGGAACGTACCCGGCGGAGCGGAACTCGTCGACGGACACCGCTCCGTGCCGCTTCGAGAGCTTGCGGCCGTCCTCGCCGAACACGCTGGGAACGTGCGCATACACGGGGGGCTCGGCGCCGAGCGCCTCGAGCACGCGGACCTGCTTGGGCGTGTTCGAGACGTGGTCGTCGCCGCGGATCACGTGCGTGATCCCGTCGAGCCAGTCCTCGAGCGGCGAGGCGAAGTTGTAGGTCGGGCGCCCGTCCGAGCGGACGAGGACGAGATCCTCGAGCTCGGCGTTCGGGAACTCGATCCGCCCCTTGATCGCGTCGTCCCAGCCCGTCACGCCCTCCTCGGGCATCCGGATCCGGATCGCACCCTCGTCCTCGTACGCGGTTCCCTCGTCGACGAGGCGACGCGCCTCCTGTCCGGCGCGTTCCATCCGGTCGAGCTGGAACGTCGTCTCGCCGTCCCAGTCGATTCCGAGCCAGCGCAGCGACCCCTCGATCTGCGCAACCGCCTCGGCGACCTCGCGGCTCGTGTCCGTGTTCTCGATGCGCAACAGGCACTCCCCTCCGCGTCCGCGTGCGAAGAGCCAGTTGAAGAGGAACGTCCGGACGCCGCCGATGTGCAGGAGGCCCGTGGGCGAAGGAGCCATGCGGACGCGGACGGACATCGACCACTAGCCTAGCCCGGTGCTGTTCGGTGCTCACGTGTCCGCGGCAGGTGGCATCTCCAAGGCGATCGATCGCGTCGAGGAGATCGGCGGCGACGCCGTGCAGGTCTTCACGCAGAGCCCGCGGATGTGGCGCCCGACGGCCCACACGGCCGAGGAGGTCGAGCGGTTCCGACGGCGGCGGAAGGAAGCTCGGGTACGCGCCGTCATGTGCCATGCGCTCTACCTCGTGAACCTCGCGAGCCGGGACGGCGAGATCCGCGCGAAGTCCCTCGAGTCGCTCTGCGCGACGATGGAGACCGCACAGGCGATCGGCGCGGAGGCCGTCGTCTTCCACGTCGGCTCGCACCTCGGCTACGGGTTCGACGAGGCGGTCGACCTGGTGACCCCGGCGCTCCGGGAGGTGCTCGAGCTCACGACCGACGAGCTCTGGCTCTGCATGGAGAACACGGCCGGCGCCGGGGGAACGATCGGTCGCTCGATCGACGAGCTCGCGGCTCTCTGCGACGCGCTCGACGGACACGAGCGCCTCGGGGTCTGCATCGACTCGTGCCACTGGTGGGCGTCGGGTATCGACGTGTCCGATCGCGTCGCGCTCGACGACGCGGTTGCCGAGCTCGACGCACGTATCGGGGTCGACCGGGTTCGCGGCCTCCACGTCAACGACGCCGCCGTCGCCTTGGGCTCGAACCGCGACCGCCACGAGCGCGTCGGCCTCGGCACGATCGGAGACGGGCTGGCGACGTTCCTCGGCCACCCTGCCTTTGCCAGCCTGCCGGCGGTCACGGAGACGTGGGAGGACAAGGGCGGAGAGACCGAGGACCTCGACCGCATGCGTGCGCTCCGGCGGCGTGGCGCACGTCGGCGAGCGGCCCGCGACAGGACTCGTCGGACCTGACGCGTACAGTCGGAGAGTGCGCGCTCTCGCCGTCCTCGCCGCCGTGGGGGCAACCGTCGCGCTGTTCGCCCGGGCAGCGGTCGGAGCCGGTCCGCTCGAGCGACACGCGATTCGCGGGCAAGGCGTGTCGCTCGCCGTCCCCGCGTCGTGGGTCGCCGTCGACGCCAGCTTCGCCCGCACGAGCATCGAGCGCATCACCCGGAACAACCCGAAGCTCGCCCCGTATGTCGGACAGCTTTCGGGGCCGAACTCTCCCATCAAGTTCCTCGCCCTCGACCCGGCGGTTCGCGGAGGGTTCGCGACCAACGTCAACGTCGTCGTCGCGCCGACACCCTCGCTGTCGTTCGCGCAGTATCGGCAGGCGCTCGTCGCCGAGATCCGCTCGTTCGTCGGCTCGAAGCCGATCGACGATCGCCCGGTGACGATCGCCGGGGTCCGTGCAGTGCGGCTCCGCTACCGCCTGACGCTGCGCGTCGGACGGAGCTTCACGGTGCAGACGCTGCAGTACGCGTTCCCACGACCGGGACGGAGCGTGGTCGTCACCTATACGACCCTCCCCGCCCAGTCATCGCGATACGCCGCGACGTTCGCGCGCTCGGCTGCGTCCGTTCGGTTCTCGTAGCGGGAGGCGCGCGTGGGCGCGCGTCAGTCGTGCACCGTTGCGAACACCCGGAAGCTCGCGCGCTCACGCGGGAGCTCGTAGAACTCCGGGTTCCGGCAGCCGAGCTCGTCCGCACGGCTCCCGTAGCACGGGATGACGTCGACCTTGCACATCGGCAAGGGCGACCGGCGCGCCTTTACCGCGCCGAAGCCGCCGCGCTGCGCCTCGGCCTCCTCGAGCAGCTCGAGGTCGATCTCGACGTCGAAGACCTGCTGCAGGCATCCCATGTACGTACGGCCCCAGGCCTCGTACGCGTAGACGAACGGACAGCCCATGCTGAGGCACGCGCCGGGATGGACGACTTTCTCGCAATGAACGGCGCAGCGACGGCACTCGACTTCGTCCTGCGCCCGAAGCGGGAGTCCGATCGTCACCGCAGCCTCGCTCATGGATCCGATTGTGTGCCGGAGCCGCCCAACCTCGCAAGTCTTGACAAGACGGCAGTTTTCAGGCAGTGGCGACGATCGGCGACAGCTAGGTTTCAGCGCCGTGGTCCGGAGAGCCCTCTTCGCAGCAGTCGGGCTCGCCCCCCTCGTGATCCTCCTCCACTACGGGACCGACCTCTCGCAGACCGCGGAGTTCGTGCTCGCCGCGATCGCTCTCGTTCCTCTCGCCTGGCTGATCGGAGAGGCGACCGAGCACGCAGCGGAGCACACGGGGCCGGGAATCGGCGGCTTCCTCAACGCGACGTTCGGCAACGCGCCTGAGCTCATCATCGCGCTGATCGCGGTCAACGACGGCCTCACCCAGGTCGTTCGTGGATCCCTGACCGGGAGCGTCGTGTCCAACCTCCTGCTCGTCCTCGGCGCCGCGCTCCTCGCGGGTGGTCGCGGCCGGCTCGACCGGTTCTCGAGCTTTCTCTCCCTCGGGCTCCTCGCGACCGCAACGGTGCTCTTCCTGATCCCTGCGGTCCCCGGCTGGGACGGCGACCCGGATCGAGACGAGCTGGCGGCTCTCGCCGTACCGGTCTCGATCGTGCTGCTCTGCCTCTACGTCGTCGTGACGTGGTACTCGCTGCGCCGCCACCGCGCGCTCCACATCGCGAGCGACGACGAGATCGAGGGCTGGTCCCTCTTCGCGGTCCCTCGTCGTGCTCGGAGTCGCGACGATCTTGACGGCGCTCGTCGCGGAGATCCTCGTGGGCTCGCTCGAGGCATTCGCCCACAAGGCCGGCCTGAGCGAGTTCTTCGTCTCGGCCGTCATCGTCGCGATCGTCGGCAACGCGGCGGAGCACGGCGGTGCGGTCGTCGTCGCGCACCGCGGCAAGATCGCGCTCGCAGGGGAGATCGCGCTGGCGTCGGCGGCGCAGGTCGCCGTGTTCCTCACCCCGTTGGTCGTCCTGCTCTCGTGGCTCATCGATCCGCTCGCCCTCTCCTTTCGGCCCGTCGAGATCGCGGCACTCGGAGGTGCGACGGCCTTCACCGCCGCGATCGTCTGGCGTGGGGAGTCGAGCCACACGCGCGGCGTCCTACTGCTCGCCGGCTACGCGGTCGCAGTCGTCGCCTTCTACCTCGCGGGCTAGCCCACGAGCGCGGACGCGACGATCTCGGTCGCGCGCTCGATGTCGACAGGGCCGACCTCGAGGTGCGTGACCGCGCGAATCACGGTGGGATGGATCGTTGCGGAGAGCCCGACCCCCCGCTCCCGCAGCAGGCCGAGGGCCGCACCGCGTTCGAGACCGAGAAGCGCGAGGTCGATCTGCACGAAGTTCGTCTCGACCCGGCTCAGGTCGACCGGCACGCCGGCGGCAGACAGGCCCTCGGCGAGCTCCCGCGCGCGAGCGTGATCCTCTGCAAGACGGTTGACATTGTGCTCGAGGGCATAGACGCCCGCCGCCGCCACGATCCCCGCCTGGCGCATCGCACCGCCGAACAGGTGCTTCTCGCGCCAGGCGCGCTCCATCAGCTCTTCGGATCCGGCGAGCACCGCTCCGAGCGGGCAGCCGAGACCCTTCGAGAGGCAGAGCGTGACGGTGTCGAAGCCGGAGGCGATGGCAGCGGGAGCGACCCCCTGCGCGATCGCGGCATTCAGGACTCGCGCTCCGTCGAGGTGTACCGCGAGCCCGAGCTCGCGGGCGGTCTCGATGATCGCGTGGAGATCGTCCAGCGGCCACACGCGTCCGCCCGCGTTGTTGTGGGTGTCCTCGAGTGAAAGGACGGTTGCACGCTGGTCCGCAGCCTTCGTGCTCGGCGCGGCCGCCTCGCGTATTTGGTCCGGAGTGACCCGTCCATCGACCCCTGAGAGGCCTCGCGTCACCAGCCCCGCATGGACGGCTGCGCCTCCGTACTCGTAGACGAGGACGTGCGAGGTCTCCTCGGCGAGGAGGACGTCTCCCGGATGACCGTGGAGCTTCAGCGCGATCTGGTTCGCCATCGTCGCCGTCGGTAGGAAGACCGCGGCCTCGTGGCCGAGAAGAGCGGCCACTCGGTCTTGGAGCGCCGTCACGGTCGGGTCCTCGCGCTTCTGCTCGTCGCCCACGACCGCGTCGGCGATTGCGGCGCGCATTCCGGGACTCGGCCGCGTGACGGTGTCGGAGCGGAGGTCGATCACGATCGAGACGCTACCGTCCGGGAATGGACCTCGTGCTCCTCGAACGGACACTCTCGGACAACGAGGAGCCGGCATATCGCGCCCGGCAGGTCTGGGAGTGGATGGCACGTGGAGCGCCGTCGTACGACGACATGACGACGCTCCCGAAGCGGCTTCGCGCGCTGCTCGAAGCAGACGTGCCGTTCTCGACGCTCGAGGTCGTCACCGAGCGGGAATCGCGCGACGGCACCGTGAAGACGCTCTTCCGCACGCTCGACGGGCACCCGGTGGAGGCCGTGCTCATGCGCTATCGGGACGGGCGACGCTCGGTCTGCCTGTCCTCCCAGTCCGGGTGCCCGCTGACGTGCACGTTCTGCGCGACCGGCGCGATGCGCTTCGGCCGGAACCTGACGGCGTCGGAGATCGTCGATCAGGCACTCCATTTCCGTCGCCGCGAGCTCGTGAATCACGCTGTCTACATGGGAATGGGCGAGCCGTTTCTCAACGTGGACGAGGTACTCGCGTCCGCTCGCCGCCTTCCTGATCTGGGAGTCACGCACCGCCGGACGACGATCTCGACGGTGGGCTGGATGCCCGGGCTGAAGCGGTTCGTCAGCGAGGTCGAGGCGCCGATCCGGCTCGCCCTGTCACTCCATGCCGCCGATCCGGGACGACGTTCGGAGCTGATGCCCGTGAACGACCGCTATCCGCTCGCCGACGTTCTCGCCGAGTGCCGTCGGTACTTCGAGCTCAGGCGCCGTAAGGTGTTCGTCGAGTACGTGATGCTCGCCGGGACGAACGACTCGCCGGCGGACGCGCGTGCGCTCGCCGCGGTGCTCGACCCACGCGTGTTCAAGGTGAACCTCATCCCGTACAACCCGACCGGGATGTACGAGGGATCTTCGCGACAGGCGATCAACGCGTTCAAGACCATCCTCGACCGGGCGCGGATCCCTGCAACCGTGCGCCTCACAAGGGGACGCGACATCGAGGCTGCCTGCGGCCAGCTGGCCGCCGCGCCGAGACCGTCGAAGCCCGAGCGCGTCCCGGTGCACGGCTAGGCTCGCCTCCTCCAATCCAGCCGTCTCGAACGGTTAGCCTTGACCCGTGGAGCGTGCGACGGGGATCGGCGGCGTCTTCTTCCGGGCTCGCGATCCGCAGGCGCTCGTTGCGTGGTACGGGGAGCATCTCGGCTTTCCCGTCGCGGACGACGGCTACGTGATCTTCCCGGAGAGCCGGAACACGGTCTGGTCCCCGTTTCCGGACGACACCGACTACTGGCCCGAGCACAAGCACTCGATGGTCAACTTCACGGTGCGAGACCTCGATGCGATGCTCGACCAGTTGCGCGCGGCCGGAGTGGAGGTCGACGACCGAGTCGAGGAGCTCGAGTTCGGACGCTTCGGCTGGGCGATCGACCCCGAGGGCAACCGCTTCGAGCTCTGGCAGCCGGTCGATCCCGGCTAGTCGACCTGGCGGCGAGCCCGGCTAACGCTCGGGCGTGGCGTGCCGGCGGACGATCTGCCAGCGCCCGTCTCGGCGCGTCCACACGTCGGTGATGCGGAGGTCTCCGCTCGCGTCCCGGTCCCCGATCCGTGCCTCCTGCCGATACCGCGAGAGGACGACTGCGGTGCTCCCGTAGATCTCGGTGTCGATCTCCTCGTACGCGAACTCGTCGATCGCGTAGGCGCCACCCGCGGCCGCGATAAGCTCCTCGCGGCTTAGCGTCCCGGCTGCGCCGTCGAGGGTGAACTCATCCGCGAGCAGGAGGTCGAGCTTCTCCGCGTCGTGCTCCTGTACCGCACGTACGAGCGCGTGCGACAGCTCGACCAGCTCGTCCGCGACGAGTGCGGTGGCGCCTGTCACTCCGCCTCCACCAGTGCGGGGTGCTCGTCGAAGAGGTAGCGAAGAACGGGCTGCTTCACGGCGCGGACCTCGTCGAGCCGCCGCACCGGACGGCCGTGCGGTGCGTCGTGGAGCACCTCCGGATTCGTCGCCGCCTCGCCGGCGATGCGAGTCATCGCGTCGACGAAGCCGTCGAGCCGCTCCTTGGGCTCCGTCTCGGTCGGCTCGATCATGAGCGCCTCCGGAACCACGAGCGGGAAGTAGACCGTCGGCGGATGGATGCCGTAGTCCATCAACCGTTTCGCCACGTCGAGTGCAGTGACACCGTGCTCGCGCTTCAGGTTCCGCGCCGAGAGGACGAACTCGTGCATGCAGTGCCGATCGTACGGGAGGTCGTAGACGTCCTTCAGCTTCGCCAGCAGGTAGTTCGCGTTCAGCACTGCCGTCTCGGACATCTCGCGCAGCCCGGGGCCGTACGCGCGGATGAAGGCGTACGAGCGCACGAACACGCCAAACGGTCCCGCGAACCCGCGCACGCGGCCGATCGACTTCGGCGCGTCCGAGTCCAGGCGATACGCGTCGCCGTCACGCACAACACGCGGCACCGGGAGGTACGGCGCGATGGTGTCGCGGACCGCGACGGGGCCGCCGCCCGGACCGCCGCCACCGTGCGGCTGGGAGAAGGTCTTGTGCAGGTTGTAGTGGACGATGTCGAAGCCCATGTCCCCGGGCCGCGAGATCCCGACCACCGCATTCAGATTGGCTCCGTCGTAGTAGAGCAACGCGCCGGCGTCGTGGAAGATAGCCGCGACCTCCTCGATCCCCTCGTCGAAGAGCCCGAGCGTCGACGGATTCGTGAGCATGAGGCCCGCGGTGCGCTCGTTCACCTTCCCGCGGAGATCGTCGAGATCGAGATTGCCGCGCGCGTCGGTCTCGACCTTCTCGAGCGAGTACCCGGCCATCGTGACACTCGCCGGATTGGTCCCGTGCGCCGTGTCCGCTGTGATGATCGTGTCGCGCTCCTCGCCGCGGTCGGCGAAGTACGCGCGCATGAGCATGAGCCCCGTGAGCTCGCCTTGCGACCCGGCGGCAGGCTGCAGGGTGACCGACGGGAGCCCGGCGATCTCCGCAAGGATCTCCTGCAGGCGCCACATGAGCTCGAGCGCGCCCTGAGCAGCCTCGTCCTCCTGGTAGGGATGAAGATCCTTGAATCCGGGCAAGGCGGCGAGCCGCTCGTGCACGCGGGGGTTGTGCTTCATCGTGCAGGAGCCGAGCGGATAGAAGCCGGTGTCGACGCCGAAGGTGCGGTCGGCGAGCGTCGTGAAGTGGCGCACGAGCTCGGGTTCGGAGACCTCGGGCAGCCTCGGCGCCTGCGCCCTGCGAAGCGACGCCGGCACATCCGGAACCGGGAGGTCGAGGACGGGCGGCCGGCCCGCGCGTCTCCCCGGACGCGAGCGTTCGAAGAGCAGCAGAGGGTCGGACCAGGCTCGACCGGGATCGCCGCTCACGCGCATACCTCCTCGAGGACCGCCGCAAGACGGTCGATGTCCTCCGTCGTCCGCTTCTCGGTCACCGCGACCATCAGCACGTCGTCCATCCCCTCGTAGTCGCGTCCGAGCACGTATCCGGGATGGATACCTCGCTCGCGCGCGCGCCGCACGACGTCGCGGGCCGGTCCGGGCGTCCGGAATGCGATTTCCTTGAACACGGGCGCGTCGAATGCCGGCTCGAGGTGTATTCGCTCGCGCGCGTAGCTCGCGAGGGCCATGCACGTCTCCCCCACCTCGCGCAGACCTTCGGGGCCGAGCCAGGAGAGGGTCGCAAGACCTGCGAGGGCCAGCAGCGTCTGGTTCGTCGTGATGTTGGACGTCGCCTTCTCGCGCCGGATGTGCTGCTCGCGCGTCTGGAGGGTGAGGACATACGCCCGGCGGCCGTCCGTGTCGACGGTCTCACCGACGATGCGTCCGGGCATGCGGCGGACGAACTCACCGCGCGCCGCGAGGAAGCCGTAGTGCGGGCCACCGTACGACGGCCAGTTTCCCGCCGCCTGGCCCTCGCCGATCGCCAGCCCGCAGCCATACGCGCCCGGTGCCTCGAGCACGCCGAGCGACATGAGGTCGATGTGGGCGATCGCGAGCGCCCCGGCCTCGGTTGCCGCTTCCGCCAGGTCCGGAGCGTTCTCGAGGCAGCCGAGGAAGTTGGGCTGCTGGAAGATCACGGCCGCAGCGTCCTCCGCTGCTGCCGCGAGCTCCTCCGGGTCCGTGATGCCTCGTCGAGCGGGCACCTCCACGACCTCCAGCCCGAACCCCGGCGCATACGTCTTCACGACCTGCCTGACCTGCGGGTTGAGCGACTCGGCGAGCACGACCTTCTTTCGGTCCGTCACGTGGCGTGCCATGAAGCACGCGTCCGCGGCGACGGTCGTGCCGTCGTAGCCGGACGCGTTCGAGACGTCCATGCCCGTGAGCTCACAGACGACCGTCTGGTATTCGAAGATCGCCTGGAGGACGCCCTGGCTCATCTCCGGCTGATACGGCGTGTACGCCGTGAGGAACTCGCCTCGCGACAGCACGACATCCGCGACCGCCGGGACGTAGTGGTCGTAGATCCCCGCGCCGAGGAACGAGAGCTCGGCACCGGTGTGAACGTTCCGGGCTGCCAGCTCCTCGATGTGGTGCACGAGCTCCGACTCGCCGAGCGCCGGGGGCACGTCGAGCTCGCGGCCGAGGCGCACCCCGGGCGGAATCTGCTCGAAGAGCTCGTCGAGCGACGCGACCCCGATCGCGGCGAGCATCTCCTCGCGGTCGGCGTCGGTCAGCGAGAGGTAGCTCACTGCTGGGCTACGTGCGACCGGTACGCCGCGGCGTCCATGAGCGAGTCGAGCTCGGCGGGATCGGCCATGCGGATGCGGATGAGCCAGCCCTCGCCGTAGGGGTCGTCGTTGACGACCTCGGGCTCGTCGACGGCCCTCGCGTTCACCTCGACGACCTCGCCGGATAGCGGCGACACGACGTCGGACACGGCCTTCACAGACTCGACCTCGCCGTAGGACGTGTCCTTTGCCACGGTCGCCCCCACCTCGGGCGCCTCGAAGTGAACGAGCTCCCCGAGCGAGTCCTGCGCGAACCAGGTGATGCCGAGCACCGCCTCGTCGCCTTCGACGCGAGCCCAGTCGTGCTCGGAGTGGTACCTGAGGTCGTCCGGGTAGCTCTCGGCGGCGGGCACGGGACGTCAGCGCTCCTTTCGGTAGATCGGCTTATTCACGACGAGCGCGCGCTTCGGCTTCCCGCGCACGTCGATCACGAGCTCGCTGTCGGCAGCCGCATGGTCACTGGGAACGTACGCCATTCCGATCCCGCGGTCGAGCATCGGCGAGTGCGTTCCCGACGTGACGGTGCCGCCACCCTCGATCGTCATGCCTTGCCGCGGCACGGCCTTCTCCTGCATGACGAACGGAACGAGACGCTCGAGCGGGCCATCCTCGCGGATCCTGCGCACGACGTCGACCCCGGTGAACTCCTTGCTCAGATCACATGCCCAGCCGAGGCCGGCCGAGATGGGATCGGTCTCGGTCGTGATGTCGTTGCCGTGGAGCGGGTAGCAGACCTCGAGACGGAGCGTGTCGCGGGCACCGAGCCCACACGGGACCGCCCCGCGTCCCACGACCGAGTCCCACAGGTCCGTTGCGTCCTCGGCCGCACAGCAGAGCTCCACTCCGGTCTCGCCCGTGTACCCGGTGCGGCAGATCATCACCTCGACCCCGTCGAGCTCACCCATGCGATGCGTGAACGGCGGCGCTTCGGGGAGCCCGAGGCGCTCGAGCGTCTGCGGGCCTTGCACAGCCACGAGGGCGTACTCGTCGGACGCGTCGCGAACCTCCGTTCCGTGCGGCTCACGCTCCTTGAGCCAGCGCTCGACCGACTCGTGGTTCGACGCGTTGACGACGAGCAGGTACTGGCCGTGACCGAGCCGGTAGGCGATCAGGTCGTCGACGATCCCACCGCGCTCGTTGGTGAGCAGCGTGTACTGCGCCTCGCCGTCACCCACGCTCGCGAGATCGTTCGAGAGCGTCTCCTGGAGGAACGAAAGAGCCGTCGGCCCGTCGACGTGGATCTCTCCCATGTGCGAGACGTCGAACGCCCCGCAGCCGGTCCGGACGGCGCGGTGCTCCGGGATGACGCCCTCGTACTGCACGGGCATCTCCCACCCTGCGAACGGAACCATCCTCGCGCCGAGCTCGACATGGCGCTCGAAGAGCGGCGTGCGCTTCAGCGTGGCCTGCACGCCTGCGACTCTAGCGTCGTACGCCCGGTACCCGGGCTCTAGATGGCCCTGAGCGACCGGCGCGTCGCCGGTGGCAGCTAGTCCTCTTTGAGGAACGAGGGGATGTCGATGTCGACGTCCGTGACGCTCGGGCCCCGCACGGCGTGGCGGGCCGATCGCGCCGAGGTGTCGGCATCTGCCTCCACGCGGCGGCGCCTCGGTCGGCCGCCGAAGCCGGTTGCGATCGCCGTCACCCGGACGTCCTGTCCCATCGCCTGATCGATCACCGCGCCGAAGATGACGTTCGCATTGGAGTCGGCGGCGCTCGTGACCACTTCTGCCGCCTCGTTGACCTCGAAAAGACCGAGATCCGGCCCACCGGTGATGTTGAGGAGGATGCCCGTCGCGCCGTCGAGCGACGTCTCGAGGAGCGGCGAGGAGATGGCCGTTCGTGCAGCTTCGACCGCGCGGTTCTCTCCGTGCGCAACTCCGATGCCCATCAGCGCCGACCCCGCGTCGCGCATGATCGTGCGCACGTCGGCGAAGTCGAGGTTCACAAGACCGGGAACCGTGATCAGGTCCGTGATGCCCTGGACGCCCTGTCGGAGGATGTCGTCGACCATGCGGAACGCCTCCGTGACCGGCGTCGTGCGCTCGACGACCTGCAGCAGGCGGTCGTTTTCGATGACGATCAACGTGTCGACGTTGTCGCGCAGGTTCTGGATGCCGACCTCGGCCTGCTCGGCTCGAAGGCGTCCCTCGAAGCCGAACGGCCGGGTGACGACCCCGACGGTGAGTGCGTCGAGCTCTCGTCCGATCTCCGCCACGACCGGCGCACCGCCGGTCCCCGTGCCGCCACCTTCGCCTGCAGTGACGAACACCATGTCGGCGCCCTTCAGCGCCTCCTTCAGCTCGTCGCGGCTCTCGTGCGCCGCCTCCATCCCGAGCCGCGGGTCGGCACCCGCGCCGAGTCCGCGCGTCGTCTTCGAGCCGATGTGGATCTTCACGTCGGAGTCCGCCATCAGGAGCGCCTGAGCGTCCGTGTTGACTGCGACGAACTCCACGCCGGACATCCCGGCCTCGACCATCCGGCTCACGGCATTCGAGCCGCCGCCGCCGATGCCGACGACCTTGATGACTGCGAGGTAGCTACCGAGGTGATCGCTCATATCTCAATGTGCCTGAAGGTGAAGCTCGTGTTGAACGTACGACTTCGTCAGCCTCGTTCGCCCTCGAGCGTAGGCCTCCTTCGTGGGTCTGTCAATGGTCGTATCAGCCGGTCGGCGTTCCAGAATTCTCACTCTCAACTTGAGAGTTGAGGTACGCACTGGCAACAGGACGCTCTGGGACGCTCACGTCGAGATACGGCATGCCGTCCATCAGCGGCATCACACGTCGTGCGACCGCGAGCTTGACGAGGATGTCGGACGGGCTTCCCAGGAGCACCTCGAGCCCGCTCTCCATGACCACGACGAGCTCCCCGTTCTTCACCCGTACCGCTTTCGCCCTGCCCCCGATGTGAACCTCTCGGATGCCCGAGAGTGTCCGGGCAACGGGTTCGTATGCCGCCGGAAGCGGCCGCCCGACATCGAGCTCGACCTTCCGCGGCAACCACACGCTCGGGAGTCCCCGCTCGGATCTGGGATCGATGCTGCGAATGACCCGGTTCGATGCGCTGATCGTCCAGGCGCCTTCCCCGCGCCGCGCGACTCCGACCGCTCGAACGGGTGCGACCTTGACGACGAGCGTGTGCGGGAACGAGCGGTCCACCGAGGCAGCGACGATCGACGGAAGGCTTCTGACCTTGCCCTCGATCGCCGACGAATCGACGGCGAGGAGGCTCGTGCCGACGGCGTCACGGGTGACCCGCTCGACCTCCCGTTGAATGTCGGGCGGAGCGCCACGAACCTCGATCTCCTGAACGGCGAAGACCGCCGACGCCCTGGCTCCCCAGTAGGCAGCGGCGACGGCGACGACGAGACCGAATGCGACCAGCAGCGAGCGGCCGGAGGGGACGAGTCGAGCCAGATCGAGGCGATCGCCGGCACCCGCTTGCGGCAGCGGGACGACGGCGCTGGCCGCGCGTGCGCGCCGGCGCGATCGAGGCTCGGGTCGTCCCCCACCGGCCATGGGACACGATTCGCCGCCGGGCGCTTCCCTCCTACGTGCGGTGCGCGGCCTCGGGCAGCTCGAGCCCGCCGAGGAGAACGACTTCGTGCTCGAGCTCCACGCCGAACTGCTCCAGGGCCCTCCGTCGCCCCTCGACCATGAGCGCGAGACAGTCCGCGCTCGTTGCGCCGCCGGCGTTCTCGATGAAGTTCGCGTGCTTCGGCGAGATCATGGCGCCGCCGATGCGATGGCCCTTGAGCCCGCACAGCTCGAGCATTCGCCCGGCTCCGACGTCGCCCGGCGGATTCTTGAACACGCTCCCGAACGTACGCTTGTTCGTCGGCTGCGTCGCCTTCCGCTGAGCGACGAGCTCGGAGACGTTCGCGCGTATCTCGGGTTCGGGTCGCGGGGCAAGACGGTACTCCACGCGTGCAACGACGTCTCCGGGCCGGAGCTCGGAGTGACGGTAGGTCAGGCCGAGCTCACGCGGCGTACGCCAGTCGGACCCGTCTGCGCGGCACACGAGCGCCCGGACGAGCACGTCCGTCCACTCCCGCCCGTACGCGCCCGCGTTCATCTTCACTCCCCCACCGGCAGTCCCGGGGATCGCACAGGCGAACTCGAGCCCGCCGAGCTCTGCTGCCCGCGCACGGTGCAGGCACACGGCGTTGGTCGCTCCGCCGCCGGCGACCAGGAGCCCGTCCTGCACGTCGACATCGGCGAGGTCGCCCTCCAGGCGCAGTACGAGCGCTTCCACACCAGAGTCGGCCACGAGCACGTTCGAGCCGAGGCCGATCACGACCACCGGAAGTCCTTCGCCCTGCGCGTGCTCGAGCATGGCCTCGAGCTCGTCCAGCGATCGAGGACGGCCGAGAGCACGTCCTGGCCCACCGATGCCGATCGTCGTCAGCCGCGCGAGCGGCGTCCCTTGCTCGAGGTTCAACGTGCTTCGAGCCCCGCGACCACGGCTCGCGCGATACGCCACGGCTCCCCCACGCCGAACGTGACGACGACGTCACCCGATCGCGACCACCCGAGCGCGACCTCTGCAGCCTGCTCGAGGCTCGGTGCCCAGCCGCGCCGAGTGCCTACTGAGACGTTGTCCAGGACGAGCTTTCCGGTGACACCCGGCCTCGGCGCGTCGCGCCCGCCGATGACGTCGGTGACGATCGCGCCGTCCGCGAGCCCCAGAGCGTCGCCGAGCTCCCGAGCGAGCTGTCGCGTTCGTTCGTAGACGTGCGGCTGATAGACGGCGATCAGCCTTCGCTCGGTACGCGCGCGGGCGGTCTCGAGGGTCGCCGCGATCTCCGTCGGGTTGTGGCCGTAGTCGTCGAACACTCGAACTCCGGCCGCCTCACCGACGAGCTGGAAGCGCCGGTCCACACCAGAGAATCTCTGGAGTACACGTTCTGCGCCGGCACGCTCGACGCCCGCGAGCTCGAGTGCCGCGACCGCTGCCGCAGCGTTCCGGCGGTTGTGCTCGCCCGGTATTGCGAGATCGACATCGGCCGGCGAGAGCTCCCACGCCCTCACGACCTCGGGGATCTCGTCGAGCCAGTCTTCGAAGAACCGCGAGAGCTCCTGCTCCGACGCAAACGTCGCGTGGTGGTCGACCTCCACGTTCGTCACGACGGCGATCTCGGGTCGAAGGAGGGAAATCGAGCGATCCGACTCGTCGCCCTCGACGACGAGCCAGCCCGATCCGACTCCCGCGTTCCCGCCGAGCTGCGGGACGACACCGCCGATGATCCAGGAAGGGTCGCCGCCGAGCTCGTGGAGAACGTAGGCGATCATCGCGGCAGTCGTCGTCTTGCCGTGCGCGCCTCCGACGACGATCGAGCGGTTCAGCGAGACGAGCTCTGCGAGGAACTCGGAACGTGGTAGACCCTCGGCACGTCCGGCGTGCGCGGTCGAGATCACGGCCTCGTATCCAGGCGGCACCAGCGGTTCGCCGCCGATGTCGATGTCGACGCCATCGAGGGTCTCCATGAAGATCGTCTCTCGCGCGTCCCAGCCACGCACCTCCGCCCCCCATGCCCGCGCGACATTCGCGTACGCCGAGAGGCCGGCGCCGCCCACCCCCACGAAGTAGATCTGCCTGCCGTCGAGCAGCTTCTCGCTCACCGGGCTCCCGATCGCCCGAGCCGCACGAGCTCCGTCGCGATCTCCGAAGCGGCGTTCGGTCGCGCGAGCGCGCGCATCGCGTCGCTCATGCTCCGGAGGCGATCGGGGCTCGCAAGCAGCTCGTCGACGAGGCTCGGGACGCGGTCGAGCTCGTCCTCGGAGACGACGATCGCACCGCCACCTTCCTCGAAGTGGCGTGCGTTCTGGGTCTGGTGATCCGCGGTCGCATACGGGTAGGGCACGAGGAGTGCCGGCACTCCGGCCGCCGCGAGCTCCCAGACCGTCCCGCCCGCACGCGAGATCGCAAGATCCGGCGCTGCGAGCGCCGCGCCGAAGTCGTCGGTCGTAGCCATGAGGACGTAGTCGGAACGCCCCACTCTCGCTCGGACGGAATCGAAGTCGCGCTCACCGGCGACATGGAGCACCGCCGGACCGTGTTCTCCAAAGGTCGTCACGGCGAATTCGTTGAGCGCCTGCGCACCTGCGAGACCGCCGAAGACGGCCACCACGGGCTTGTCCAGCGGGAGACCGAAACGCAGCCGCGCGTCATCGCGTGCGACTCCGAGATGGGCCTTCGGTATCGGCCGGCCGACGACTCGGTACTTCCCTCCGTCGCGGTCCGCGATCTCGTAGGCGAGGAAGACGCGACGGGCGAGTGGAGCGGCCAGTCGGTTCGCCAGGCCGAGGTGGGCGTCCGCTTCGGTGAGGGCAGTCGGAATGCGCCGGAGCCGCGCCGCCAGCACCATCGGCCCGGCGACGTAGCCGCCTCCGCCGAGGACGACATCCGGCCGGCGGCGTCCGAGGATGCGAAGACAGGCAAACGGAGCATGGACGGCTTGGACGAGCGATCGCAGAAGGTCAATGCCCAACCTGCGTGGGAACCCCGAGACCGCGAACGTGTCGAGCTCGAACCCGGCTTCAGGAACCAGCTGCGACTCGACGCGGCCGGCCGACCCTGCGAAGGTCACCTTGACCCCCTGCTCGCGAAGCGCTTCCGCGACGGCGAGCGCCGGCCGAACGTGACCTGCGGTTCCGCCCGCTGCGACCAGGCATACGAGCTTCGACGACTCGTTCATTCACGGCGATGTTAAGGAGAACGCCCACTCCGGCGAGGAGGACGATGAGGCTGGAGCCTCCGTAGGAGACGAACGGAAGCGGGATCCCTGTGAGCGGAGCGATACCGAGCACCGCTGCGAGATTGATCGCCGCCTGCCCGCAGACGAGGGCCGTGAGACCCGCTGCGAGCAGTTTTCCGAACGGATCCCGGCACCGCAGCGCCACCCGGAACCCTGCGTACCCGAACGCTGCGAATGCCGCGATCACGAGGACGGACCCGATGAGCCCGAGCTCCTCCCCCACCACCGCGAAGATCATGTCCGTGTGCGCCTCGGGGAGATAGAGGGCCTTCTGAGGCCCTTCACCCAGCCCGACTCCCGTGAACCCTCCGGAGCCGATGCCGATGGCGGCCTGGACGATCTGGAAGCCCGAGCCCTGAGCGTCGCTCCACGGGTCGAGGAAGCTGAAGACGCGCGCGCGGCGATAGGGCTCGATCCAGATCGCGGCGAGCCCGACCGCGGTGACGAGGAGCGTGGACGTCGCGAGCAGCCGCAACGGCGTGCCGGCGACGAGGAGAATCGCGAGCACCATCACGCTGATGGCGATGGTCGTACCGAGGTCCGGCTCGAGCACGATCAACCCGCAGAACAGCGCGGTCACGATGCCGAGCGGCTTCATGAGCTCGCCGAACGTTCGGGGCGCAGCGCGACGCGCGAGGTAGCCGGCGGCGAAGAGACAGAGAGCGAGCTTCGCGAGCTCCGAGGGCTGGACGCTCGCCGGGCCGACCAGGAACCAGCGGTGTGCACCGTTCACCGCCGGCGATGCAACGAGGACGGCCGCGCAGAGGCCCAGGGCGACGAGAAGGAAGGTGGGCGCGAGGTAGCGGAGGCGGTGGTAGTCGAACCGCGACGCGACGGCCATCAGCACGATTCCGATGAGGGCATAGACCGCCTGGCGTTCCAGGTACGCCATCGAGTCGCCGTTCCCGAGGGTTGCTGCGGCCGAGGTCGCGCTGTAGACCATCACGAGACCAAAGGCAACGAGCCCAAGTGTCACGAGGGTGAGGAGCTTCTGGTCGAACCGCCCGTCTTCGAGGTTCACCCGATCTCCTCCGCGAGCCTCCGGAAAGCATCTCCGCGGGCCTCGAAGTCCTGGAACTGGTCGAAGCTCGCACAGGCGGGAGACAGCAAGACGACGTCTCCGCGGGTCGCGGCGGCCGCCGCTTCGGCAACCGCGGCTCCGAGGTCTCCCGGCGTCGAGAACGGGACGCCCGCCGCGTCGAGTGCACGCGCCAGCGCCGGCGTGGCCTCGCCGATGAGATACCCGCGATCGCCGGGCTTGAATGCGGCGGCGAGCGCGTCGTACGGCTCGGCCTTTCCGCGGCCGCCCAGGATCACGTGCAGCTGGGCGTCCGGGAACGAGGCGAGAGCGCGCATCGCCGCAGCGGCGTTGGTCGCCTTCGAGTCGTTGACGTAGCGAACGCCGTCGACCTCGCGCACGAGCTCGATTCGATGCGGGACGCCCGGGAACGTCTCGAGCGCCTGCGCGATCGCGTCGTCCTCGATCCCCGCCGCACGTGCGGCTGCGGTGGCCGCCGCAGCGTTCTCCCGGTTGTGCGGGCCCGGAATTCGAGGCTCGGCGGGAAGCGGGTCGTCGAACCGGAACTCGACCGGGCGACCTGCACCCGGCACCGGGCCGAACCCCGTCGGCACGACTGCCGTGTCGTCCTCGGTCTGCTGCTCGAAGATGCGGAGCTTCGTGTCCGAGTACCACTCGAACGTGCCGTGCCGGTCGAGGTGATCGGGCTCGAGGTTGAGGAGCACGGCGACACGCGGGCGGAGCGTCTCGACGTCCTCCAGCTGGAACGAGGAGAGCTCGCAGACGATCCACGCTTCCGGGGCGACGGAGCCAACGAGCGACGTCAGCGGCAATCCGACATTTCCCGCGACTTCGACCGGGCGGCCCGCAGCGCGAAAGACCTCCCCGAGGAGCTCCGACGTCGTCGTCTTCCCGTTGGTTCCCGTCACGCCGAGGATGGGGTTCTCGAGAAGCCGCGAACCGAGCTCGATCTCGCTCCACACGGGAATCTCGCGCGACCGCGCACCCGCGACGAGCGGGGTCTCGCCCGGGACGCCCGGGCTCTTGACGAGCAGATCTGCCCCCTTCAGCAACGTCTCCTCCTCGGGTCCGAGGTGAACTTCGACGCCGAGCTTCCGGAGCCTCCCCGCGTCGACTTCCTCGTCGCGGTCGTAACCGACGACCTGTGCCCCCGACTCGACGAGCGCCTCGGCCGCTGCCACTCCTGACCGGGCGAGCCCGACCACGAGCACGCGCCGGCCCCGCAGCTCGCTCTCCCGGGTCATTTCCCGACGAACTGGAGGAAGTCGCGATAGAAGAGCGCGAAGCCGGACGCGCAGAGGATGGCAGCGACGATCCAGAAGCGAACCATCACCTTCGTCTCCGACCACGCCTTCATCTCGAAGTGATGATGGATCGGGGCCATGAGAAACACGCGCTTGCCGGTCCGCTTGAAGCTGACCACCTGGATGATGAGCGAGAGCACCTCGATCACGAAGATCCCGCCGATCAGGAGCAGGAGGATCTCCGTGTCCGTCACGATCGCGAAACCAGCGATCGCGCCCCCGAGGGCGAACGAGCCGGTGTCGCCCATGATCACCTCGGCGGGGAAAGCGTTGTACCAGAGGAACCCGATCGTCCCCCCGATCAGCGCCGCCGCAAGCGTTGCGAGGTCGAGGAAGTCGTCGCTCCGCGCGCCCGGATCGCCCGAACGGAGCCACGAGATGCCCACGATGGCGAGGAACGTGAGCAGCGCGATGGTGGCGACGCCGGCGAGGAGGCCGTCGATCCCGTCCGTGAGGTTCGCACCGTTCACCGTCCCCGCGATCACGAGGAAGAGGAACGGGTAGTAGAAGACGCTCAGCTCGAGGTTCCAGCCGAGCACCGGGAGGTAGAGCGAGGTGTCGAAGCCGGCCGTCTCGCGCAGGAGGAGCGCGGCTCCTACGGTGACAAGGGCCAGGAGGACCATCTTCCAGCGCCCCGGGAGACCCAGGGAGTGACGGCGCCGCACCTTCAGGTAGTCGTCCGCGAAGCCGATCCCGGCGCAGCCGAGGATGATGAAGAGCACCGTCAGCCCCTTGTACGTGTACTGGGAGAGGAGGAGGAACGGGATGAGGGCCGAGCCGATGATGAGGACACCGCCCATCGTCGGCGTGCCCTGCTTCACCCTGTGGGTGGCAGGCCCTTCCTCGCGGATCTGCTGGCCGAGGTCCCGCGCCCGCAGCCTCTCGATGAACTTGGGCCCGATCACGACGGCCGAGACCATCGCGAGCAGGCCCGCTATGAGGACGGGGACCATGCTCGGGCGATGTTCGTGATCTCGTCAGCGATGCCTTCGAGCCCCACGGCCCGCGAGGCCTTCACGAGCACGGCGTCCCCCGGCTGGATGAGGGCACGCGCGACCTCGAGCGCCCCATCGGCGTCCGCGGCCCAGGCAACCGGCTCGTACGCATGGGCTCGTGGACCGATGCCGATCACCTCGACTTGGAGGCTCCGAGCCAGCTCCCCGATGGCGTGATGGAAGTCGTCCGACGTCGCTCCGAGCTCGGCCATCTCTCCGAGGATGGCGACTCGGCGCCTTGCGCCCGCGCGCTCTGCAAGATGCTCGAGCGCGGCCCGCATCGAGTCCGGGTTCGCGTTGTACGCGTCGTTGACGACGAGACCTCCGCCGGGAAGGGAGATCTCCTCCCCCCTCCAGGGCGACAGCACGATGTCGCTCGCCCCGCGCCCGGCGTCGTCGAGGGGCAAGCCCAGCGCGGCGTACGCATGGAGCGCTGCGAGCGTGTTCACGACCTGATGCCGTTGCGTGAACGGCAGCTCGAGCTCCACGACCCGCCCGTCGATCTCGAAGCGACCATGTCCGTCCGAGAGCTCGGCGTCCCGCGCGTCGAAACGGCGAACCAGGATGTCATCGCGGTCGAGGTAGGGCTCGAGCTCTGCGGCTGTCGCAGGAACGACCGCGGTGCCACCCGGCGGTAGGGACGCGATCGCCTCGGCGTTCGCCTCGGCGACTCGCTCGACGGTGCCGAGAAGCTCGAGGTGCTCCGGCCCGACATGCGTGACGAGCGCAACCGCCGGCCGCGCGACCGCACACAGCGACGCAATCTGGCCGATCCCTCGCATACCCATCTCGGCCACGACGATCTCGGTTTCCGGCTCGAGGCGGAAGAGCGTCAGCGGCAGGCCGATCTCGTTGTTCAGGCTGCGCTCCGACCAGACCGTCGGTGCGTGCGGAGCGCAGAGAGCGCCGAGGATGTCCTTCGTAGAGGTCTTGCCGACCGAACCGACGACCGCGACGACCCGCGCCTCGCTCTTGGATCTCACGAGCGCCGCCAGCGCGGTGAGCGCCGCGTCCTGATCGTCGGGGACCAGGGTGGCGGCGCCGCGCCCACGCGCTTGCGCCACATACCGGACGCCGGTATTGACAGCCACGAAGAGATCGCCGGGGCCCACTTCGCGCGAGTCCGCCTTGATCCCCGTGACGTCGCCGCCGGGAACGCCGCCGTCGAGCTGGCCGAGATCGAGCTCGACGATCTCATCCCAGGCCAGGACGATCACGGCGCCGCCTGCTCGACGCGCGACCGCTCTGCGAGCGCCTCGCGCGCAACCTCGCGGTCGTCGAAGGGCTGGACGACACCGCCGATGTCCTGCCCTTGCTCGTGCCCCTTCCCTGCGATCAGGACCACGTCGCCCGGCGCCGCAAGGCCTACTGCCCGCTGGATCGCCGAGCGACGATCCGGGTCGATCTCGGCGTCGAGCCCCGCCCCCTGCATGACGTCCTCGATGATCGCGAGCGGATCCTCGCCGCGAGGGTTGTCCGACGTCACGATCACGACGTCGGCGCGTTCGACTGCAGCCTTGCCCATGAGCGGTCGCTTCCCGCGATCGCGCTCACCGCCCGCCCCGAAGACCACGATCACGCGACCGCTCCCGAGACTACGGGCAGCCTCGAGGGCCGTGTCGAGCGAGTCGGGCGTGTGCGCGTAGTCGACAAGGACTGTGAACGGCTGGCCTTCGTCCACGCTCTCGAGCCGGCCTGGCACCGCCTCCACGCCGGCAATCCCGGCGGCGATCGCGTCCTCGCCGAGGTCGAGGAGTAGCCCGGCAGCCACGGCGCCGAGGACGTTCTCGACGTTGAATGCGCCGCGCAGCGGTGTCTCGATCTCGATTCCCGCCGCCCGGAACCGGCTCCCGCGGGACGTAATCTCGAGGTTCTCGGGACGCACGTCCGCCGGCTCGTCGAGCCCGAACGTGATGAGTGGAGCGCGATGGAGGTCGGCGAGGTCGGCGGCGAGCCGGCGGCCCCATTCGTCGCTCAGGCTCACGGCCGCTGGGGCCGGATGGGCTCGGGTGAAGAGTGCGCGCTTCGCAGCGAAGTACTCCTCCATCGTCCCGTGCAGGTCGAGATGGTCGTGGCCGAGGTTCGTGAACACCAGTGCGTCGAAGCGCACGCGCTCCAGGCGCCCGAGTGCCGCCCCATGTGACGACGCCTCGAGAGCGACGCTCTGGTCTCCGGCATCCAACATCTCCCGGAAGAGCCGCTGGAGGTCGATTGCCTCCGGAGTCGTGAACGGAGCGGGACGTTCGGCACCACCGACCCTCCACTCCACCGTTCCCACGAGCCCCGGCCGTCGACCCGCGGCCTCCAGCATCGAACGCAGGAGGAACGCGGTCGTCGTCTTCCCGTTCGTCCCCGTGACTCCCGCGACCTCCAGCTCCTTGGTCGGCTCACCGAAGAAGACGTCTGCCGCGACCGCCATGCCTGCCCGCGAGTCCGCGACGACGAGCTGCGGCACCTGCACGTCCAGCGGGCGCTCGACGACGAGTGCGGCTGCACCACGCTCGATCGCCTCCCAGGCGAGGTCGTGGCCGTCGACTCGACGGCCCGGAACGCAGAAGAACAGAGCATCCGCGGTCACCGATCGCGTGTCGTAGGCGAGGTCGCCGATCTCGACCGGCCTGTCTCCGGTCACCTCGCCCGGCGACACCTCGCTGGGCGTGAGCGCCCGGATCAGGGCCTCGAGCTTCACCGCCGGCACAGGCTAGCCCAGACGCCCGACCCCACCGGAGCGCTGCGGCTACGGCTGCTTCGCCGGTAGTGCGTCCGGCGGGATCTCGAGGTGCTGCAGGTTGAAGCTCGCGATCTCCTTGAACGCCGGCGCTGCAACCGTGCCGCCCCAGATCGACGCGCTCGGCTCGTCGACCATGACCATGATCACGAGCCGCGGCTTGCTCGCGGGAACGAGCCCTACGAACGACGCGACATAGCGGGACGTGGAGTACCGCCCGTCGGGGTCGATCTTCGCCGCTGTGCCCGTCTTGCCGGCGACGGTGTACCCCGGGATCGCGGCCTCGGTCCCCGTTCCTTCGAGAACCACTCCGCGCAACATCGAGAGCATCTGCTCGGACACCGCCCGCGACACGATTCGGTGGCTGCTCAGTCGCTCCACGTCCGCTCCACCGATGCGCTCGATGAGATGGGGCTCGACCAGCCTGCCTCCGTTGGCGATCGCGGAGTAGGCGCGGGCCATCTGGATCGGCGTGACCGCGATGCCGTGTCCGATCGGAACCGTGCCGATCGTCGAGCCCGACCACTGGTCGAGAGGGAGCGCGAAGCCGGACGACTCACCAGGGAAGTCGATACCGGTTGGCTTCCCGAATCCAAATCGGTCGATCCAGGAGGCAAGACGGCCGGCTCCCAGCCGCTCCGCCACGGTGATCGTGCCGATGTTCGACGAGTACTCGACGATCTGACGCACGGACATGAGCTCGGTTCCGCGCGCATGCGACTCGTGGATGACCCTGTCGGCCACCTGCAACGTCGGAGGAAGCTTGAAGGTCGTTCGAGGGGTGACGAGGTGGTCCTGGAGCGCGGCCGTGATGGTCACGAGCTTGAACGTCGAGCCGGGCTCGTACGTATCGGTGACCGCACGGTTCCGGCGGCGGTCCGCACGCGTCGTGGGAAAGCGGTTCGCGTTGTACCCGGGAGCCACGGCCATCGCGAGCACCGCACCCGTATAGGGATCCATCACGATCGCCGTCGCCGACTTCGCCCCGTTTCGCCGGACGGTGTCCGCGAGTACCGCCTCCGCGTTCGCCTGGATCTGGTGGTCCAGCGTCAGCCGGACGCTCTTCCCCGGCGCCTCGGGGCGCATGCTCACGACGTCGAGCGCGCGGCCCAGCGGATCCTTGACCACCGTCTGGCTCCCGGCACGACCGGAGAGCGCCTTGTCGAGCGAGCGCTCGAGCCCCTCGAGCCCTCTGTTGTCCATGCCTGCGTAGCCGAGGACCTGTGACGCCACTCGGCTTTGCGGGTAGGTCCGGAGCTCTTCGGGATAGAACCCGAGTCCCGGAATGTCGAGCTTCTGCAGCTTGGCGGCCGCCAGCGGGTCGATCTTGCGTGCCAGGTAGACGAACCCCTTGGATCGGTCGCTCAGGAGCGGGTAGACCTGGGCGGGCTGGAGATGGAGCGCCTTCGCGACCGTCAGGGTCACGTCACGCGGCCGGCTGATCTGTCGCGGGTTCGCGTACACGGTCATCGCCTGCTCGCCGATCGCGAGCGGCTCTCCGTTGCGATCGAAGATCGTTCCGCGAGGCGCGGGCACGACGACCGTCTCGCGGTGCTGGCGGATCGCCATCGCCGCGTACTCGGATCGCATCACGGCCTGGAGCCAGAACGCTCGAGCAAGGGTGACGGCGAGCAGAACCGCGAAGATCAGCCCGAGAACGCGAATCCGTCGGTTGGCGGACGCAGTTCTCACTTCGCCGGGAGCGTCACGTAGATCGTGCTGTCGGGATCGGCCTCGACCAGCCCCAACTCGCCGCGGGCAGCTTGTTCGATCCGCGAGGTCGCAGCGGCGCTCGAGATCCCAGCCCGGAGACCGGCGATGTCCGCCTTGAGCTGGGTGCGCTCCTGGGTCGTCCCGTCGAGTGCGAGGTTGAGTCGGAGGACGGCGACGTTGACCGCTACGACCCCCGCGAGCAACGCGGCGAACAGAACGATCCAGACCACTCCGCCCGCCAGGAGCCGCGGTCTTGCGTGAGCGCGCTCACCGGCGTCGGCGCCACGTCGTGCCCGCCGCGGCCGGCGATTGGCAGCGATCCGCTCTCGCTGAGCGACCGACGACATCAGACCTTCGCCGCCGCCCGTAGGCGAGCCGACGCGGCTCGCGGATTGAGCTCCGTCTCCTGGGCAGAAGGTCGGACGGGCTTCGGCGTCAGGATTCGCGCCTCCGGCTCCCGCCCGCACACGCAGATCGGGAACTCGGGTGGGCACGTGCAGCCGCGCGCTCGATCCCGGAAGAACTGCTTGGCGATTCGGTCTTCGAGCGAGTGGAAGCTGATGACCGCGATCCGACCACCCGGTCGCAGCATCTCGAATGCCGCCGGCAACCCCGACTCGAGCGACTCGAGCTCGTGGTTGACCTCGATCCTGAGCGCCTGGAAGACGCGCTTCGCCGGGTGGCCCTCACCGAACCGGGCAGGTGCCGGTATCGAAGCCTTGACGACGTCGACGAGCTGCCCGGTGCGCTCGATCGGCGCGTCGTCACGGCGCCGGACGATCCCGCGCGCGATCTGGCGTGCGTACCGCTCCTCTCCGTACCTCCGGAACATCGTCGCGAGATCGCGCTCGCTCCAGGTGGCCACGACATCCGCTGCGTTGACCTCGTCCGAGACGTCCATCCTCATGTCGAGTGGCGCGTCGGTCGCATAGGAGAACCCTCGCTCCGGCCGATCGACCTGCATCGACGAGAGCCCGAGGTCGAGGAGCACGACATCGGCCTTTACCCCGTTGGCTGCGAGCTGCCCCAGGACGACCGCGTAGTCACCGCGCAGAAAGCGAGTCTGGACTCCACGCACTGTGGCCTTCAGCCGGTCGTAGTACGGGCGGACGGTCGAGTCGCGATCGACCGCCACGAGCTTCCCCTGCCCCTGGAGATCCTCGACGAGCATGCGCGAATGCCCGCCCGCGCCGAACGTGCCGTCGACGACCGTCTCACCCGGCTGGACGGCGAGAAGCTCGCGCACCTCGTCCCCGAGGACGGGGACGTGGTCAGCTGCGTTGGTCCGCAAGACGTTCGGCAACATCTCCCGCGCTCCCTTCGATCGCAGTCAGGTGAACCGACCAGGCGGCTCGGTCCCAGATCTCGACGTGGTCGTGGACACCGACCACGACGACGTCCTTCTCGATGCGCGCATGCTCGAGCAGCTGGGAGGGAACGAGCACCCTGCCCTGCCCGTCGAGCTCCGCCACGGCAGCTCCGGCGAACACGTATCGCTTCATCTCGCGAGCCTCGCGGTTGAGCGAGTCGAGCTCCGCGATCCGCGCCATGTTCTCGTGCCACGTCTCGCTCGGATAGACGTCGATGTTGCGCTCGATGCCGCGCGCCAGGACGACGCCTCCGGCGAGCGCATGGCGAAACCGGGCCGGCAGCGTGACCCGGTGTTTTTCGTCGACTGAGTGCTCGTGCTCGCCGTAGAACATGAAAGCCAATGGAGGATGGGGTCGTGGGCTCCTCCCACGATTCCCCACCTTACTCCACTTTCCCCCACATAGCAACCCATTTCCCCCATTGAGGGGAGGGTGGCCTGCGAGCGTCGCGCTGCGCTCGACCTCCGGTTTCGAGCCTCCCAGGATTCGCGCCCGGCGAGGGGTCTCCTACGGGGCGATGTGCTCGGCGTGCACGCCACGCCCCGCGAGTGCTCCGGCGCCGCAGCGGGCCGCGAATGCGAGGGCGTCGGACGGCTCGAACCTCGAGCCGAGCGCGAAAGCCAGCCCCGCCGCGAAGCAGTCCCCGGCGCCGTACGCATCAGCGATGACACTCGGCCGCGGCCCAGCCGTGAACGGCCCGCCGGGTTGTGCCCAGCCGCCGAGTGCCCCGGAGGTCGTGACGACCAGATGCGGCTCCGGGTCGATGGCGCCCGGGTGGTAGCGCTCTGACTCGTCCTTCCCACTCCCGACGAGAGCGTCGATCTGGATCGACGCGCGCTCGAGCGTGCTCAGCACCCGCGCGGTCGCAACCAGAACGCGCGCTCGACGCGCGAGCAGGAGCGCGTCGACGTCTCCGGCGCAGAAGTACACGGCATCGCATGCGGAGAGCTCGTGCCAGGGGAGCGTGTCGTCGTGACCACGCGGGCCGAGCCGCTCCCCGATCGTCGTTATCGTCCGCTCGCCCGTCTCGTCGACGAAGGTGAACGCGCGACGTTGAGGCGCCTCGACGAACGCCGCGTGCACCTCTACCCCACGCTCCTCGAGCTCCGCCTTTGCACGCCGGCCAAGCTCGTCGGCACCGAGCGCGGTGAAGAACGCCACGGAGTCGGCGAGCAAGGACAACTGCACCGCGGCCACTCCACCCCCACCGCCCGCCTGCTCCCACGTCTCGTGGGCGTGCACTATCTCGCCAGGAAGGGGCACGCGCTCGACCTCGGCGAACTCGATCCACTCGACGTGTCCCACGACCGCGCATCTCATACGCGGCATGCTCACAAATCCGCCGCGTCCTGCGTTCACACGGAATGATGTCCACGGTGTCGATACCCCCGTTCGAGCTGTTCTACGAGGAGCATCGCGGCGACGTCATGCGCCTCTTGCGCAGACAGCTCGGTCGTGATCGTGCAGACGACGCGTTCCAGGAGACGTTCCTGCGCGCTCTGCGGGCATACGGGCGACTGACGCACTCGGAGCATCTCCGGGCATGGGTGCTGACGATCGCGCGCAACGTGGCGATCGACACCGTTCGCCGAACGACGCCGACGAGCCCGCCCGTCGAGGAGGGAGCGGAGGACGGCGTCCCCGCATACCAGGAGCTCGCGGCGCTGACCGACGGCCTCCCCCCCAAGGAGCGAGCGGCCGTCGTGCTGCGCTACGGATACGACCTCTCGTACGAGCAGATCGCGGCCGCGCTCGGGTCGAGCTCGGACGCCGCTCGACAGGCGACGTCCACGGGCGTACGGAGGATTCGAACGAGGAGGAGCGCCGAATGACCATCTCCACCGATCTCGATCGCCGATTCCGCGAGGCGGCTCACAGCCTCGGGCTCGTCGACGTCGGTTACGACGTGATCGACTCTCCGATCGGGCCACTGCTCGTCGCCGTCTCGAACGAGGGCCTCGCGGCGATCTCCTTCCAGCAGCAGGCGGACGAGGAGCTCGAGCGACTCACCCGAATCGCCGGGCCTGGCGTACTGCGCTCGCCGCGCAGTATCGACGAGGCGCGCAGAGAGCTCGACGAGTACTTCTCGGGTCGACGACGGGTGTTCGACATGCGGCTCGACCTCCGCGGTCTCGCGCCCTTCACGATCTCCGTGCTCGACGAGCTGGCCAAGGTCCCGTTCGGCGAGACGACGACCTACGGCGCGCTTGCCGCTCGGGTCGGCCGTCCGCGGGCGGCACGAGCCGTCGGCACGGTGATGAACCGGAACCGGATCCCGATCGTGCTCCCGTGCCATCGGGTCGTGGGCGCGAGCGGCAGCCTCGTCGGCTACGCAGGTGGGCTCGACCGCAAGGTCACCTTGCTCGAGCTCGAGGGCGTTCTGCTCTAGTACTACTCGAGGAACCCATGGGCGCCGTCACGCTACGCGCGGTCACCGACGAGAATCGCAAGGCGGTGCTCGCACTCCGCGTCGAGCAGTCGCAGACGCCGTTCGTCGGCACGGTGGCCGGAGCGCTGAGGGACGCCCTGGAGATACCGGAAGGCAAGCCCTGGTATCGGGCGATCTACGCGGACGATCAACCAGTCGGATTCGTCATGCTCAGCTGGAACGTCGAACCCGAGCCGCCGCGGATCATCGGGCCCTGGTTCCTGTGGAAGCTACTGATCGACGAGCGGTATCAACGTCGCGGGTACGGCCGCGAGGCGATCAGTCTCGTCGCAGACATCGTGCGCGCCAATGGAGCGGCCGAGCTACTGACCAGCTGCGTACCGGGCGACGGTGGGCCGGAGCCGTTCTACTGGCGCATCGGCTTCAGTCGCACGGGTGAGCTGGACGAGAACGGCGAGACCATCCTCGCGCTGGACCTCGGCTCGCAGGATCACTCCAGCAGTCGGTAACCAACGCCCCAGACGTTGATCACGAACCGGTCGCCGTCACCGAGACAGAGCTTCCTGCGAAGGCGCGACGCATGGGACTCCAACGTCCGCGTCCGCCCGAGGGCCCTGAACCCCCAGACCTCGCGGAGGAGCTCTTCCTTCGTGAATACCCGACTCGGCTCGACGGCCAGGCGAGCGAGCAGTTCGAACTCCTTCGCCGAGAGAGCGACGATGGTGTCCCTCACGGTGACACGCCGTGTTCGCCGGTCGATGGTCAGGCTGTCCGCGACGAGCACCTCCGGCGCGTTGGCCCCGCTCCGTCGAAGCAACGCGCGGATACGAGCCAGCAGCTCCTCGTAGGCGAACGGCCGTCCGATGACGTCGTCCGCTCCGCGATCGAGCGCGCGGACGCGCTCCACCGGGTCGGACGAAGGTGCGAGGAGGATGACGGGGACGTTCCGGTCCCAGTTTCGGCCCGGCTCACCGCGACGGAGGCGGAGACAGAGGTCGAGCTCGGCGAGAAGGACGAGATCGGGGTGTGCGCGCTCGACGAGATCGAGCGCCTCGCTCTTCCGCGCCGCCCCGAGCACGTCGAACCCGTCGTCTCGCAGGTGTCGCCCGAGGTACTCCCGAGTTGCTGACTCCGGCTCTGCGACGAGGACGGCACCCGACATGGTCACGACGCTAGCCGCGCGTCGCGGCGTGTGCCAGATGTCCTTTGCGGCGTGAACGTGTCAAAGCTTCCTCAAGAGGCCTGTCCCGCCCGGCCCAGCACGAGCGTCAAAGACGGCTGTGCCGGAGGATCCCCCAGATCAGCCAGACGCCGAAGACTCCGGACAACACGAAGCCGACGACCGCCAGCAAGTGGAGGCCGATCACGTGCGGTCCGCCGGTCGCGAACACCCCGATGATCGACGAGCCCATGAGGCCGCCGACGATCACGAGCGCCACCGCGATCCGGTTCGTCGCCTGTTGGATGATCTCGTCGAGCTCATCGATCCCCGGATTCTCGATGCGAACCTGGAACGTCCCGTCACGAAGGCGTTCGAGGATGTCGTGCATCTGGTAGGGAACGTCGCGTGCGATCGAGCCGAGCGCGAGCGCCTCGCTTCGCGCCTGCTTGGCCAGGAGCCTCGGATGAAAGCGCTCCGCGAGGAGCCTCCGTGCATACGGCTTCGCGACCTCGAACACGTTGAAGTCCGGATACACCTCCTGGCCCACGGACGCGAGGGTCGCGATCGCCTTGTCCAGCATCACGTAACGGGACGGGAGCTTGAGGTTGAGCGAATAGATGAGCTGGAACGCTTCCCGGATGACCTGGACCGGGTCGACGTCCGAGAGTCGAGCTCCGTAGTAACGGTCGAACAGGATCTGCAGCTGCTGCCGAAACTCCTGCTCTCGTTCGGGCGCGTACCGCACGCCGAGCTCGCGGAGCCGGCGGGGGATGGCGTCGACGTTCTCGGTCGCGGCGTCGACGAAGAGCCGCGTCAGCCGGGTCATGTCGTCGTCGGTGAGCTTCCCGGCTTGGCCGAAGTCGACGAGCCCGAGCTCGCCCGAGTCGAGCACGAAGACATTCGCCGGATGCGGGTCCGCGTGAAAGAACCCGTGCCGGAACACCATCGTCATCCAGGTGTCGGCCATGCGGGTCACGACATCGCTTCGCTCACCCGGGGTCATCATCTCCAGGTCCAGGTCGGCGACCTTGCGTCCGTGCAGGTACTCGAGGGTGAGCACGCGCGCCGACGAGTACTGCCTGATGACCTTCGGGACGACGACCCGCGGGTCCCGGGCGAAGTTCCGGTAGAAGGTCTCGGCATTGCGCGCCTCGTGGCCGTAGTCGAGCTCGAGCCGGATCGAACGTGCGAACTCGTCGACGAGCTCCCGTGGATCGAGGAACTCGAGGGCCTTCACCCGCTCGCGCAGGAGCCGTGCCGCCTGATACAGCAGGCTCAGGTCGGCTTCGATCTGCGCCGGCGCGGCCGGGCGCTGCACCTTGACTGCGACCTCCTGGCCGTCCGGAAGCACCGCGCGATGCACCTGCCCGATAGAGGCCGAGGCCATGGGCACGACGTCGAACTCGAGAAACGCACGCTCGATCGTCAGGTCGAGCTCCGCTTCGATCACATCTCTGATCTGGTTGAAGCCGACCGGGCTGACGTCGTCCTGGAGACCGCGCAGCTCCGCGACGATGTCCGGCGGCACCACATCGGGTCGCGTCGACAGCAGCTGGCCGAACTTGACGAACGTCGGCCCGAGCTCGTCGAGCATCTCGCGAAGACGGCGTCCACGATCCGATGCACTCGAGTCCGTGTCGAGGCGCTGCTCGCCCTTCGGAAGGAGATCGCCGAGGCGGTACTTGCGCAGGAAGTACCCGAACCCGTGCCGCGCGGCGACCTGTGCGATCTCGGAGAGCCGTCCGAGGCTCCGCGGCGACTTCACCTCCGGGGCGGCCATCACCCGATTGTAGGTGTGGGGCTCGGCTTGCCCTAGGGAGCGCGCTCGAGAAGCTTCAGCCGGTGCTCGAGCTGGGCCACCCGGAGCTCGAGCTCCCCGAGAGCTTCCCGGGAGGCAAGGCCGAGCTCCGCTGCGAAGCGCCCGGCCATGTCTCCGGTCTGTCCGCCGAGCCGTCGCGCCTCGTCGCGCCACTCCTCGAGCGCATCGCCGAGGGCAGCACGCACCTCGTCCTTCTCGACGCCCAACCGGCGGGCGAGCTCGTCGACGACGTGGTCGGCACGTCCGGCGGCAAGAGCAAGCGCGCCGACTCCGGCCAGCGTCAGCGTCTCGAGCGGCCCGCGGTCGCTAGCGGGATCGGCCATGCGGCCTCGATGCACGCCGTTGGCGACGACGTTCTCGCTTCGACGACGTGCCGGGCGGCAGCGGTCCGGCTCCCGTCGGAACGGGAGCGGCCTCGCCCTCCGCGGGCTCGACGACCTCGACGTCCACGCTGTCGTCCTCGGCCGCGATCTCCGCAGCCTCCTCGGCGAGCGCTCCACCGACGGAGGAAACGCCCGCGAGCGCACCGAGATCGTCGCGCCGCCTCGCGAACTCAGGCTCTCGCTCCTTGAGCAGCGCGACGAGCGGTGCGGCGAGGAAGATCGACGAGTACGCCCCCGAGCCGATGCCGATGAGGAGGGCGAAGGCGAAGTCCTTGAGGGTGTCGCCGCCGAAGACGTAGAGCGAGGCGATGGGAAGCAGCGTGATGAAGGTCGTCGCGAGCGAACGCGGCAAGACCTCCCAGAGCGACACGTTCCCGATCACGCGGAACGATGCCCGGCGCATCAGCGGGACGTTCTCGCGCATGCGGTCGAAGACGATGATCGTGTCGTAGATCGAGTAACCGAGAACGGTCAGGACCGCGGCGACCGTCGCCGTCGTCACCTCGCGCCCGGTCAGCGCGTAGATGCCGATCGTGATCACGACGTCATGCGCCAGCGCGACCAGAACGCCGACCGAGTACTTCCACTGGAATCGCACCGAGATGTAGGCGACGATCAGCAGGAGGCTGACGATGATCGCGAGGATCGCCGAGTTCGCGATCTGCTTGCCGAAGCTCTCCGAGACGTTCTTCGCCCCGAACGCTGTCGCATTCACGGCATCCCCGAGACCCTGTTGGAGCTGGTTCTGCTCGCCGACGGTGAGCGACTCCGTACGGATCTGGAACGCCGAGTAGTTGTCCCCGGTCGCGCTCCCGCGGCCCTGGATGACTGCGTCCGCGTGCCCGATCTTCGCCGCCTCCTGGCGCACGGTCTCGAGCGACGTCGGCTGCGGCGTCCGGAACGTGATCTGCGTCCCCCCCTCGAAGTCGATGCCGAGGTTGAGGCCCCTGACCCCGATCGCGACGACGGAGAGCACGACGACCGCTCCGGAGATCGCGAACCAGAGCCGTCGTCTCCCGATGTAGTCGAACCTGAGCCAGCGGGGCACGCCCTGCCCCGTCGCACCCATCAGCCGCGGATTCTCGAGCCAGCCGAACCCGCCGAGCAGCGCCAGGATCGCGCGGGTCGCGAGGACGGCGGTGAGCATCGAGAGCGCGGTGCCGATGAGGAGCATGAGGGCGAATCCGCGAACGCTGGCGGTTGCGACGGCGAAGAGAACCAGTGCGGTGATCGCGGTCACGACGTTCGCGTCCACGATCGTGTGGAAGCCCTTCTGGTATCCCTGGGCGATCGCAGCGCGCACGGACCGCCCAGCGCGCACCTCTTCCTTGATGCGTTCGAAGATCACGACGTTCGCGTCTGCCGCGACCCCGAACGTCAGCACGAGGCCGGCGAATCCGGGCAAGGTCAGAGTCACGTTGAAGAGGAGGATGGTCGCGTACAGGAGCGCGGCGTAGATGCCGAGCCCGATGACCGCCACGACACCGAGGAAGCGATAGAAGATGAGGAGGAAGATCGCGACGAGCAGGAGCCCGGCGAGCGCGGCGCGCCTCGCCTCGTCGAGCGAGTCCTTCCCGAGCGTCGCCGAGATGTCGGTGCGATCGAGCGTCTCGAAGTTGACCGGGAGCGCACCCGTCTGCAGGACGATCGCGATGTCCTTCGCTTCCTTGATCGAGTCGAGCCCCTGAATCTGCGCTCTCCCGCCGCCGATGCCACCTGACAGGCTGGAATCCGTGTAGTCGATCTGCGGCCACGTCCGGATCTCGCGGTCGAGGACGATCGCGAAGTGCTGCGGTGAGCGACGCAGGCTTCCGCGAATCCACTCGTCACGCGTGATCTTCTCGAACCTGTCGGAGCCGCGGTTCGTGAACTCCATGGTCACGATCGGGCGTCCGGCGCTTCCCGGGCTCGTGTCGAAGTCCGCGCGGGTGCCCGAGAGCTTGAGGTCTTCGCCCGTCATCTGTGGCACGTTCGGCGGGTCGTACTTGAAGAGGTAGTAGTACGTCCGGTCCGGAACGACCCCGGCTCCCTGGTTACCCGGGCAGACGACCGCATTCGTGCCGCACGTGACCACGACCATCCCCTCGGGGACCGCGAGCACCTCGCGGGCGTCGGGCCGCCGGTTCGCAACCTTCTCGGCCGCGGCCTGGGTGTCGAACGGGCCGTCGACGACGCGCTTCGTCTTCGAGTTGAAGACGTAGAAGGCCTGTGGCTTCCCGTCCTTTGCCTGTGCCTGGACGCGCGCCAGCAGGTTGTAGAGCGACGGGTACTGGACCGGGTAGCCCTGGATCGAGACGGATGGTCCCGTGAGAGATGTCTCGAGGTCGTAGAGCTCGAGCTGCGCGGTCTTGCCGATGATCTCGGCAGCGGCCTGGGGATCGCTGATCCCGGGGAGCTGGATCACGATCTGGTCAGAGCCCTGCTTGCGGATCTCCGGCTCGGTGACGCCCAGCCTGTCGACGCGGCTCCGCATGATCTCGACGGAACGATTGAGGTCTTCGGACGTCAGCTCGCGGTTGGGCGGCGGAACCGCCTGGAGCGTGACCTCGAGCCCTCCCTGAAGGTCGAGCCCGAGCGTCGGCTTCTGATGGATCGGCGATCCAGGGATGGCCAACAGCGCCACGCCGATGAGCGCGGCGATGAGGAGCCCGACGACGACAAGGGATGAACGTCGATTCACTCTCGGCGCGCCAGGTTAGCGGCGGTCAGCAGCCGTCGTGTCCGCCGCGACGTCGCTCGTAACCGCTTCTTCGTCCACCGTAACGAGAGCTTCACCGTCGTGTGACTCGTGTTCGTCGCTCGGCTCGACGTCGATGACGTCCTCGTCGTCGTCCTCGGCCTCGTCAGCCTCGTGGTCGTCCTCCGACTCCGGAGGGAGCACTGCGGCGATACCACGCCGCGTCATATGCACCTCGAGCCCGTCCGCGATCTCGACGACGACGTCGTCCCCCTCCGCGTGAGTCACCGTGCCGTAGATGCCTCCGGTCGTGAGGACATCGTCGCCGACGGCGGCGCCGTCAATCATCGTCTGCTGGTCACGCTGGCGCTGACGCTGCGGGCGGATCATCATCACGTACATGACGACGAGCAAGAGCGCCATCACGATCACGAATTGCACGGTTCCTCCTCTTGCGCCTGGACGAGCCGCGCGAGCGCGTCCCGCCTGAACGTCGAGAACGTGCCCCGCTCGATCGCCGCCCGTGCGCGTGCGGTCAGGTCGAGTACGAACCAGAGATTATGCAGGCTCAGAAGCCGTAGCCCCAGAATCTCGTTCTGGGTGACGAGGTGCCGGATGTAGGCACGCGAGAAACGACCGCATGCGGGGCAGCCGCATTCCTCGTCGAGCGGCCGCGGATCGTCGACGTACCGGGCATTCCGCATGTTCAGGCGCCCCTGCCACACGAGCGCTGAGCCGGTCCGTGCCGTCCGTGTCGGCAGAACACAGTCGAACATGTCCACGCCACGCGCGATCACCTCGAGGATTCCGACGGGATCTCCGATGCCCATGAAGTACCGCGGCTTGTCCGCGGCGAAGAGCGGGGCAGCCCAGCCGACACAGTCGAGCATCTCGTCCTTCGACTCCCCCACCGCCAGGCCGCCGAGGGCGTAGCCGTCGAACGGGAGCTCCGTGATCTCGTCGATGGAGCGGCGCCGGAGCTCTGCATCCGTACCACCCTGTGTAATCCCGAAACGGAGCTGCCCGGGCGCCCGCGGCGCATCAGCTTGTCGTGCAGCCCAGCTCGTCGTTGTGGAGACCGCTCGTTCGAGGTCGTCCTGCGATGAGCCCCCCGGCAGGCAGACGTCGAGACACATCGCGATGTCCGAGCCGAGCGCACACTGGATCTCCGCCGCGTCTTCAGGGCGAAACCGCGCCTGCGCGCCGTCGTAGACGGACCGGAACGTGACCCCGTCCTCATCCAGTGCGAGGATCGTGTCGCGCAGGGAAAAGACCTGGAAACCACCGGAATCGGTGAGGATCGGCCCGTCCCAGCCGGAAAATGCATGGAGACCGCCCAGTCGGCCGATTACGTCCGCGCCTGGGCGGAAATGGAGGTGATAGGTGTTGGCGAGGATCACGCGCGCCCCGACCTCGCGCACCTCGTCGGGGTGCAGCGCCTTGACGGTCGCCTTCGTACCGACGGGCATGAACGCCGGAGTCGGGATCTCGCCGTGCGCGGTGAGCAGCGTGCCGGCCCGAGCCGCTCCGTCGGTGGCCGTGAGCGTGAAGGTGCTCAAGGTTCTTCGCCGCGGAAGGGCTCACGTGTCGGTAGCGCCGAAGGTGACGGTGCAACTCCGAGGGGCCACCCCTCGCCTCCTCCCGCGATCAGCCTATCGTCGAAAACCTCGCGCATGGTGAGCGTCATCGTGACGAAACGTGAACTTCTGCAGAGGGCGATGCCTCCGCTAGAGAACGAGCATCGCATCGCCGAACGAATAGAACCGGTACTTCTCGGCAATCGCGACCGCATACAGCTCCCGGATCACGTCGATCCCGGCGAACGCCATCACGAGCGCGAGCAGCGTCGAGCGCGGAAGATGGAAGTTCGTGACCAACGCATCGACCTGCCGGAACTCGAACCCGGGCGTTACGAACAGCGTCGTGCGACCACGAAGCTCCTGCGTGCGTGTGACCGTCTCGAGCACCCGCACCGACGAGGTCCCAACTGCGAGCACCCGCTCGGCCCCTTCGACTCGAGCCCATGCGTCGGGCTCGAGGCTGTACCGCTCGCCGTGGATCGCGTGATCCTCGAGCCGAGATGAGCGTAACGGGCCGAAACGTGTCGAGGCCGATGTGCAGCGTGACGGTCACGTGGTCGACCCGGCGGAGTAGATCCGGCGTGAAGTGGAGTCCGGCGGTCGGCGCGGCAGCCGACCCGGCTTCTCGCGCGTACACGGTCTGATACCGGCTCTCGTCCTGAAGTTGGCGGTGGATGTACGGAGGCAGTGGCGCCTCGCCCGCCGGCTCGCCCTCGAGCCGGAGGACCCAACGTCCGCCGCCGAGAGGCTCGATCAACTCGACAGGCCCGAGCCGTTCGCCGGCTCGCAGCCTGCGACTCGGACGCGCGAGCCCCTCCCAGAGCCCGTCCCCGTCGAGCCGCTCGACCAGCAGCACCTCCACGAGGCCACCGGATCGACGCTCGAGCCGAATCCGACCGGGAACGACCCGGGAGTCGTTGACGACCGCGAGCTCTCCGCCCAGGACGTCCGGAAGCTCGGAGAAGCGACAGTGCTCGATCGAGCCTTGCGCTGTGCGATAGACCAGCAGCCGCGATGCGTCGCGAGGCTCGATCGGAGACTGGGCGATGAGCTCCGGCGGAAGCTCGTAGTCCAGGAGCGAGGTGTCCATCCGACGATGAGAGTAGCCTCGCCCCCGATGGACGAATCTGCCCTCGAGCGCGCGAGAGAGCGCATCGCAGCCGTTGCCGAAGGGCGTCCGCATCCGTCCGATGTCGACTCGGCTCTCGATCGCTCACGAACGCAGATCGAGGCACTTGCGGCGACCGCAGCCGAGCTCGGCGCCGCGATTCCCGCTCAGGTCGAGCTTGCGCTCCGCGGCGGACTTCGAGAGGAGGTCCTTCCGGTCGCGCGGCACATCGCCGAGATTCGAGGCCTCTTCAACCAGTCGATCCGACGCCTCGAGCGAATCGAGAGCGAGCTCCTCGCCGAGCGCAAGGCTCGCGTCGACGATCTCGCGCTCCTCGTCGAGCTCGTCTCCTCGGGCTGGCGCGGGGTCGACGCGCGCCTCGGTCGGCTCGAAGATGCACATGCGGAGACCGCTGCCTCTCTCGACGAGCTCGTCGAGAACCTCGTCGCGGAGGACGAGATCGACTCCGCGCTCGAGGACGAACCGGCTCCCGCGGCACACGAGGAAGAGACGCGTGAGCCCGCTGCGCCAGACGCTCCACCGCAGGTCGGTCGCCCGGATCGTTCTCCCGGGTTCCCGGCGCAGGGCAGTCAGGCTGACGCAATAGTCGAACGGGCGAACGGCGAACGAGCGAGCTCAGAGCAGAGCGGCACGGATCGCACCGCCGCCGCGGCCTGACCGACTCGCTCCTCAGGCGTTCGAGCCGCCTTCGACCGGCAGCACGAGTCGGAAGCGGCTTCCGCTTCCCGGATTCGACTCGAGCTCGATCCGGCCACCGAGCGCGACCGCAAGCTCGCGCGCGATCGGAAGCCCGAGCCCAGTGCCGTCTGCGTCGTTCGAGATGAACGCCTGAAAGATGCGCTCCCGGTGTTCCCTGGGAATTCCCGGTCCCGAGTCCACGATCTCGACCTCCACCGATCCATTGCTCGCTTCCAGTGTCAGCTCGATGCGTCCACCGTCGGGCGTCCATCTGAACGCGTTCGAGAGGAGATTCGAAATCACCTGGAGGACACGGTCGCCGTCCGAAAAGATGACGGGAGCCAACTCGCCCGACTCGACGCTGTAGTCGATCTCGCGACGGCGCGCCTCCTCGGCGAACGCGCCGTACGCCTGCTCGATGACCCGGCTCATGTCGACCTCCTCACGCCGAACCGTGAATCGGTGCGCCTGGAGTTTCGCGAGGTCGAGGACGTCTCCGACGAGACGTTCGAGCCGGTCGGTCTCGACCGCGATGATCTCGAGCGATACGGCCACTTGCTCGGGGTCCGACACGATGCCTTCCCGAAGCGCTTCGACGTGCCCGCGGATCGCCGTCAACGGCGTGCGAAGCTCGTGCGTCACCGACATCAGGAACGAGCGCTTGAGCCGCTCGCTCTCCGAGAGCTTCTCCACCATCCCCCGGAACCGGTCCGTGAGCAGCGAGATCTCATCGTTACCGCGCCCCTCGGGAATCTCGACGTCGTACCGGCCTGCAGCCACATGCTCCGTCGCCCGGGTCAGGGTGCGCACGGGCTCGGTGAGCCGGCGTGACAACCACCAGAACAAGATGCCCGCGAGAGCAAGGCCGGCCGTCAGCGCCAGAGCAAGACGGCCGAGCAGCGTCAGCAACTGTTCTCGTAGCGCCGTCTCCGGTTTCGCCACGATGAGCCAGCCGAAGGGCTCCGAGCCACTGGCAAGTCGCACGGGTTGTGCGGCCGCCAACAGCGCTCGGTCGTCGTCGGGCGGCGTAAACGTGAAGGTAACGAGACGGTCGCGTTCGAGACGAGCGCCACCGAGAGCGCCCTGCGGGAGCCGCTCGAGGCCGAACCGCTGCCCCGGGAAGAGCGAGGCGCCGACGTAGAAGAGCTCGTCTCCGGTTGCCAGCTCGAGCGACTGGGCGGCGAACTCCGGCGCCTTGGTCCCCTCGTCACTCGACTGAATTGCAGACTCGGCGTACAGGGCGGCGAGCCCCTCCGCCTCGCGCTTCAACTCGCGAATGGACTGCGAGCGCGTGACGTTCTGAAAGAGGCGCACGGCAAGGCCGATCGAGACCAGCCCGAAGACAAGGAAGGCAGCCAGAAAGAGAGCCGTCAGCCGGAAACGGAGGGATCCGAGCATCGCCGGCGAGGGTACGCCTTCTCTGGGACGTTACGCCGCCGCTGTCGGCGTGCGGTCCGTCGCGACCTTGTACCCGACCCCCCAGACGGTGACGATCGGAGATGCGTCGCCCAACTTGCGTCGGATCTGTCGAACGTGGACGTCGACGGTTCGCGTGTCGCCCGCGAAGGTGTAACCCCAGACACGCTCGAGAAGCTGATCGCGCGTGAGCACGATCCCTCGATGGTCGAGAAGCTCCCAAAGGAGGTCGAATTCCTTCGGCGCCAACCGAATCTCCTCGTCCCCGACGTACACCTCTCGCTTCCCGGAGTTGATGACGAGATCGCCGTGCGACAGCTCCGCAGTCTCGGTTCGCCGCCGCTCCGGCGCTGCTCTCCGAAGCACGCTCTTGACCCGTGCTACGAGCTCGCGCGGGTTGAACGGCTTCGTCATGTAATCGTCCGCACCGACCTCGAGACCGATGATCTTGTCGACGTCCTCGTCGCGCGCAGTGAGCATCACGATCGGGACGTCAGAGCCCTTGCGGATTCGCCTGCACAGCTCGACGCCGTCTCCATCCGGGAGGTTCAGGTCGAGGACGATGAGCGCCGGGACCTCTGACGCGACCTCGGTGAGGGCCGCCTGTGAGGTAGCGGCGGTGCGGACGGCATAGCCTGCATTTCGCAAGTACGCAGCGACGAACGACGCGATCGAGGTCTCGTCCTCCACGACGAGGATCCCGAGCTGCGTCACTAGCCCGGCCCCTGCCGACCGGAGTCGGTCTGGCTCCCGCCAGCGAGCTTCAAACGAATCGGATCGTCGGGCACAGGCACACAACTCTGCGGCTCGGCGCTGCAGTCGGCGCCGTCGAGCGAGTAGACGCCCATGTCGTCGCCCGGCACGTGCGGCTCGCCGTCGAGCAGGACGAAGCCTCGACCGACCGTCGACAGCGCGAGCCCGGTCCCGCGAATCACGAATCGGTAGCTACCGCCGAGCATTCGGAAGCGCAATCCCCAACCCCGGACCTGGACCCTCGTCGGACCGAGCCGGCGTTGAACCACGCGACGGCCGGTGATGATCGGAACGTACGGGTCGCTGAGCGAACGATCGACGACGACGATGGATCCGTTGGAGAGCGTGCCGAGCGTGGACCCGCGCACTTCGAGCGTGAAGACACCCCTGCCACCCTGGACGGAGAGCGTCCCAGTCTCCGGTTCGGCACCACGAGCAGCCCCGACGAAGGCCGCCGAGACGGCCGTCAAGCACGCAAACAGGACGGCCTTCCGCATCGCCACCCACCCAGTATCGAGTTCACGCGTTTGTCGCCAATGAGAAGCCTGTAAGGAGACTGTAAACGACCGGCGTCCAGCTCCGATCAACACTCGGCCCCGTCAGGCGTCGTAGGCGTAGAACCCGCGGCCGCTCTTTCGCCCGAGCAGGCCCGCGTTCCGCATCGCCACGATGCGCGAGGGCGCCGCCATCCGCGGCTCGCGCAGCTTCTCGTACAACGCTTCGGACGCGTGCACGTGCACGTCGATGCCGACAAGGTCGAGGAGTGCGCACGGGCCCATCGGCCACCCCGCGCCTGCGGTCATCGCCGTGTCCAGGTCCTCGGGCGTGACGCGGGCTTCGTCCAGCGTGCGGACGCAGTCGTTGAGAAGCGGGATGAGAACCCGGTTCACGACGAAGCCGGGCGTGTCGTGGCATCTGATCGGCTTCTTGCCCATCCGCTCGCCAACCTCGTACGCAGCCTCGACGGCACTGTCCTCGGACAGCTCGGCGCGCACGATCTCGACGAGCGGCATGAGCGGTGCGGGGTTGAAGAAGTGCATCCCGACGACCCGACCCGGTGATGCGGTCGCCGCAGCGATCTCGGTGACCGAGAGCGCAGACGTATTGGTCGCGAGAATCGCATCTGGCTTCGTGATGCGCTCGAGATCGGCGAAGAGCGCCAGCTTGGGCTCGAGATCCTCGACGATCGCCTCGATCACGAGGTCGCAGTCGGCGAGATCCGCGAGCTCGGTCGTGACGCGCAGGCGCGAAAGCGCCTCGTCACGTTCCGCGTCGCTCATTTGCGCCTTGTCGACCTTGCGTTCGAGGAAGTGGGCAATCCGATCCCGCGCGGCGTCCCCCAGATCAGCTGAGACCTCACGACCGACGGTGTCGTAGCCGGCCTGAATCGCGAGCTGAGCGATTCCGGCGCCCATTACCCCGAGGCCGACGACACCGACTCTCTGGATCCGAGGCGCGGTCACGACGCGCGATCCTAGCTGCGCGACTGCGGGGTGAGAGCGTGTCTCAGGGCGCTTGCCGACGGCGGCGAGCCACGTCGTCGATGCGCGAATCTGCCCCGCCGAGGTACGCGAGCGGGCCGACGACCAGCACGAACACCACGACCATGATCCCGAACATGAGCGCAGTATCGCTCGCGCGGCTAGATCAGAACCAGTCGAGGTTTCTTCTCTCTCGATCAGCAGAGCTGATCGAGAGCCAGAGGCTCAGAGGCGTTCCACGACACCGGCGATCGCCTGGCCCTGGCCGATGCACATGGTCGCGATCCCGTACCGTGAGCCCCTCCGGTCGAGCTCCGACACGAGCGTCGCCGTTATCCGCGCCCCTGTTGCTCCGAGAGGGTGGCCGAGAGAGATCCCGCCGCCGTTCGGATTGACGTCCCCCGCGTCCCAGCGCTCATGGAGGCCGGTGTCTGCGAGGAACTGCAGCACCACCGATGCGAATGCCTCATTGACCTCGATGACGGACACGTCGTCCCAGGTGAGACCGGCCTTGGTGAGCGCCGTCGCACATGCCTCGGGGTTGCCGTGGAGCATCCGATACGGATCCACGCCGGAGAGCCCGAACGAGACGAACCGTGCTCGCGGCTCGAGACCGAGCCGCTCTACGACGTCCCCGCTGGCGAGAAGCATCGCTGCCGCACCGTCGACGATCATGCTGGAGTTTCCGGCGGTCACGACACCGTCCTCCTTGAAGGCGGGCTGCAAGGAGGCCATCTTCTCGAGCGTGGTGTCACGACGCGGGGTCTCGTCGACACCGAAGAGAACGGCTGCACCGACCGCGTCGACCTCGACCGGGACGATCTCCCGCTCGAACCTGCCTCCGTCTATCGCGGAGACGGCGCGTCTGTGCGATTCGAGCGAGTACTCGTCGAGCTCCTCGCGGCTCAGGCTCCACTCCTCTGCGAGAACCTCCGCGGAGATTCCTTGCGGCACGACCGGCCAGCGCTCACCGATCTTCTCGTTCACCGCGCCCCAGCCGATGTCACCGAGGTTGGAGCCCATCGGGACGCGCGTCATGTGCTCGACGCCCGCCGCGACCACGACGTCGAGGTGGCCTGCCTGGATCGCCGACGCAGCGTTGAAGGCGGCCTGGAGCGACGAGCCGCACTGGCGGTCGACGGTCGTGGCGCACACGGTCTCCGGCCAACCGGCAACGAGAACCGCGCCACGTCCGACGTTGAGGGCCTGCTCGCCAACCTGCGTCACACAACCCATCTGGACATCCTCGATCGCACCTGGTTCGAGCTCCAGCCGGCCTACGAGGCCATTCAGGACCTGCGCAGCCAACTCGTCTGCGCGGATGCCTGCAAGCGAGCCGCCCCGTCTCCCGATTGGAGACCGAACGGCATCGACGATGTACGCATCTCTCGCCATCGGCCAAGAGCATAGATCGAGGCACCTGTCCGACACGTGTCACCGGTGTTCAGCCCTGGAAGCGCCGCATCTAGACTCTCGGAGTGGCTACCGCGACCAGCGAGCGCGCGATCCTGATCGGTGGGAAGTGGGTCGAGACCGGCGAGTGGATGGAGGTTCGATCGCCGTATGACGACAGCCTCGTCGGCCGTGTTTCGCGAGGCGGTGCCGCCGAGACCGGACAGGCACTCGACGCGGCCGAGATCGCGATGCGCGAGCCGCTGCCCGCACACGTGCGTGCCTCGATTCTCGACCGCGTGGCGCACCTGCTCGACGAGCGCAGCGACGAGGCTGCCCGAACGATCTGTGCAGAGGCGGGGAAGCCCCTGAAAGCCGCCCGCGTCGAGGTTTCGCGTGCAGTGTCCACGTTCACGATGGCCGCCGTAGAAGCCCGAACGCTGTCGGGCGACGTGATCCCGATGGACGCCTCGCTCGCCGGCACCGGGAAGATCGCATTCACGATCCGCCAGCCGATCGGCGTCGTCGGCGCGATCTCGCCGTTCAACTTCCCGCTGAACCTCGTCGCGCACAAGATTGCGCCTGCACTTGCCGCGGGATGCGCGGTGGTGTTGAAGCCGGCGTCCCAAACGCCGCTCTCCGCCCTGTTACTCGCCGAGCTCGAGCTGGAGGCCGGACTGCCGCCGGGATGGATCAACGTCGTCAGCGGGGCCGCGGGAGCCATCGGCGACGTACTCGTCGCCGACGAGCGCGTGAAGCTCATCACGTTCACCGGATCCGCATCGGTCGGCTGGAAGCTGCGCGAGCGCGCCGTACGCAAACGCGTGAACCTCGAGCTCGGGAACGCGACGCCCGTAATCGTGAGTGGAGATGCCGATCTCGAGGATGCCGCCTCCCGCCTCGCGCCGAACGCGTTCAGCTTCGCGGGCCAGAGCTGCATCTCGGTGCAACGGATCTACATCGAGCGCAGCGCGTACGACGCGTTCCTCGATCGCTTCCTTCCACGGGTCGAGGCTCTGAAGGTCGGCGATCCCGCGGACGAGGAGACCGACGTGGGACCGCTGATCTCCACGGCTGAGCGGGATCGCGTCATCACCTGGATCGACGAGGCACGCAGTGCGGGCGCGGACGTGCTGACCGGAGGAGCGCTCGAGGGTGACCTCCTCCGTCCCACCGTGATCGCTGCGGCGCCCCCAGAGGCGAAGGTGTCGTGCGAGGAAGTCTTCGGGCCGGTGTCTACGGTCACCCCGTACGACTCGCTCGACGAGGCGATTGCGCTCGCGAACGGGACGCCGTACGGACTCCAGGCCGGCGTCTTCGCGAGCGACGTCAAGGTTGCGTTGCGCGCGGCCCGGGAGCTCGAGTTCGGAGGTGTCACGGTCAACGAGGCGCCGACGTTCCGGGCCGACCAGATGCCGTACGGGGGCGTCAAGGATTCCGGTAATACGCGCGAAGGCCCCGCGTACGCCGTGCGCGAGATGACGGAGGAGCGGCTGGTCGTCCTCCAGCTCTGACGACGCCGTGCATGCAACCACCAACACGTCGGAGCGATCGTCGGATGTTGCGTAGGCGGTCGAAGAACGGCGACGTCGCCGCTCCGCCCGCACCGGTCTACGTCGTCCCACCGGTTCGCGAGCTCAAGCGCGAGCGGAGGGCGCTTCTCCTCGTGCGGGAGGAGCGGCTTCGCGACCTCGGCGGCTTGACGCTCGAGATGTACAAGCGCGATCGGTTCAACGCAGGCCTCGTCGTCGAGCGCTGCGCGGAGCTCGTCGCCATCGAGGCGCGCGTTCAGGAGATCGACGCGCTGCTCGACGGAACGGTCGGCCTGCGCGTCGGTGGCGGTACGACAGTCTGCACCTGCGGCGCACCGCTGCTTCTCGGTGCACGGTTCTGCGCGACGTGCGGCCGGTCGACCGGCGGGCCGCAAGTGGAGTCCGAAGCCGACGAGACGACCGCACATTGAGTGTCTGCCCGCAATGCGGCGAGGAGCGTGAGTACGGCCAGGAGTACTGCCTCGAGTGTGGTCTCCGCATGCCCGGTCCCGGCGTGCTGGCCCGCGGCGGCGATCCGGCCCGCGGCTGGATTAGACGAACGCTCGTCGGACTCGTCGTCGCGGTGGCGGGCGTCGCCGCCGCCGTGGCCGCCACAGGTGGCACGACCGGCGACACGACACTCGTGACTGCGCTCGGTGGATTCGCGACCTCGCCGTCCACCGAGACGCTCACTGGCCCAGCTGCCGACGATCGGACGGGCGTCGTGGAGTGGCCTACCGGCCAGAGCGGCTGGACCATCGCTCTCGCGACGCTGCCGCAGTCAGGAGGCAAGCAGGCGGCAGTCGCGAAAGCCCGGAGCGCCCGCAAGGCCGGGCTTCAGGCGGTCGGCGTACTCGACACGTCGCAGTACGCCAGCCTTCATCCCGGGTACTGGCTCGTCTTCACGGGCAACTACACGTCGGAGGCGGAGGCAACGAGCGCACTACAGGCGGCTCGGTCTTTTACGCGCGCCGCAGGTGTCCGCCGCATCGTTCCCTGATCCGTTGTCAGATACGACGACAGTAGTGCGGACTTTGTAACACGGCGCGAAACTCGCTACACTGTCGGCTTGCGGAGTGAATGCTCCGCTTTTTGCGAGCCGGGAAAAGGGATTCTGAGGAGAGCTCGACAGGCGCATGGAAGATCACGTCGCTCAGCTTCGCTCCTGTATGTATCAATACTCGCGAGCGATTTATCGCTCGATCAAGGATCTCATCGATCCGTACGCCGACTACTACACGCAGCTCGAGTACCGACGCGCGGTTCTCGTGGAGTGCGAGGAGACGATGGAGCGCCTCGCCGACGATCCTCACTACTTCGCACGGCCGGATCGCGCGCTCTTTGCCGACATCCGGCGGTACTTCCCGATCACGTCGCAGGCTCGTGTCGCCTGGTCAGTGCGCGAAGGAGTGAGCGCCGCGACGGCGTTCATCGAGCAGCAGGTCGAAGCGGGGCTTCTCGACGGAGGCGTCGCGCGCTGTCATGCAACGACCCGAAAGGGAAAGGCGTGTCAGCGAACGCCTCTTCCCGGCCGGGACTACTGCCCGTCGCATCAGCATCTGGAACAAGCTGCCATCGTCGCCGCCTGAGGCTTTTCTCGCAACGAGGCGCTGCAGGCAGGCGAACGCGGGCGAACGGTAAGCTCGCAGCTCGATGTCGCATGACGCCGACAAGCTGATCCGTCAGCTCTCGCTCGTCGCCTTCCTCATGGCAGAGCGACGCCCCCTCACAGCTCGGGACGTCAAGTCGAATGTCGAGGGGTACAGCGAGATGTCCGACGAGGCCTTCGCCCGACGGTTCTACTCGGACCGCGCCGAGCTGACGGCGCTCGGCGTCCCGCTCCAGTCGCAGCGGGACGAGTTCACCGGAGAGGAGCTCTACACGCTCCGGTCGGAGAACTACTTCCTGGACCGGCTCGAGCTCGACGACGACGAGCTCGCAGCTCTGCAGACGGCGCTCTACTACCTCGAGGGGAAGTTCGCCTACTCCGAACCGCTACGGCTCGCGCTCCAGAACCTCGCGCTCGGACGATCCGGGTTCGCAGGTCCTCCGACGGATACCGCGGAGCGCGTGCGCGTGAGTGCACCCGACTACTCGCCCGAGCTAGCAGGGCGATTGTCGAAGCTCGAGTCGGCGATCTCGAAACAGCGAACGGTGCGGTTCGGGTACTGGACTCCCAGGCGACCGCGACCCGCGGAGCGGGTGGTGAACCCGTATGCGCTTCGTCTCGACGACGGCAACTGGTACGTGATCGGACACGATCTCGAGCGCGAGACGGTTCGCACCTTCAAGGTCTCGCGTATTCGCGGAGACATCCGCTTCGCCACGCGCCGTGAGCGCGACTTCCGCGTACCCGCCGACTTCGATGTCGAGGAGCACAGGATCCCTCGACCCTGGCAGATCGGCGAGGCGGTCGGAACGGCCCGGATCGCGGTCTCCGAGGACACGGCATGGTGGGTGGAGCGCACGCTGGCAGACGCCGGCTCGGTCGAGGACGGCGTGTTCGAGACCGAGTTCGCGCAGGTCGAGCTGCTCGCGAGCTGGGTCCTGCGTCAGAACGGCAGAGCCGTGCCGCTGGAGCCCGAAGAGCTCCGCGAGACGGTCGCGGATGGGCTCGCGCGTCTCGTCGACGCCCACGCAGGGCCTACTCCAGAGCCTGCCGGACCCAAACGCAGCGACCCACGACAGCCTCTGCCCGAGCGGCCAGCGGGCCCCGTCGCGCCCGAGCGGTTCGGACTCCTCCAGGCGCTACTAGCTCATCTCCTGACCGCCTGTGGTGAGGAGAAAACGGCGACGCTGGACGCCACCGAGCTTGCCGAAAGCTTCTCGATCCCGCTGGAAGAGCTCCAGGAGCACCTCTCGTTGCTCAACCTCGTCAACTTCGGTGGGGGTTGCTATGCCGTGTATGCGGAGCACGACGGCAACCTCGTCCGCGTCGACAAGGAACTCTACGGCGACGTCTTTCGGCGCCCGCCGAAGCTGACGCCACTGGAGGCGAGGGCAATCCGGCTCGCGATCGAGTACGTCGGGCCTACGATCGCCGCCGATGCACACACGAAGCTCCGCCGTGTCCGCCGGAAGCTCGAAGAGACCTTCGGCCGCTTCGACCTCAACGCGACGCCGGAGCCGCGGATCGCCTTGGACGACGAGGCGCTCGTCAAGGTCCTGAGCGACGGCGCCGAGAAGCATCGAGTCGTCGAGATCGAGTATCTGAAGGAGGGCGACAGCAAGCCCTCCCTTCGCAGGGTGGAGCCGTACACGATCGAGCGCGAGTTGCCGGTATGGCGCGTTCATACGTGGGATCGATCGGTTGACGGAGCTCGAACGTTCCGGCTCGACCGCATGCGATCCGCACAACTCATCGACGAGCGGTTCGAGCCGCGCGAAGGGTTCGATCCGTCGTATCTGCGGAACCCGCGCGTCGCTCGGCTTCTCCACTCGCCGGCGATCGCACGCTGGAAGCTCGAACGGGGAGCGCAGCCGCTCACCGACGGCTCGGCGATCGCAAGCGTCCCGTACAAGACCGAGGATTGGCTCCTCTCGGAGGTCCTGGCGGATCGCGGCGAGACCGTGGTCCTCGAGCCGCTTCGCCTTCGCGACGTCGTAGCACGGCGAGCCAAGAAGCTGCAGCGCGAGTTGGTCGGCGTCGCTGCCGTCCGGTCATAGCTCAGCGCCAGAACCGCAACAGAACGGCTCGGAATCAGCGCATTCGCTGTTCTCGAGCCGTCACCGGCGCTACGTTGGTTGCCTCATATGCCAACGCAAACCCTCACCCCGATCACTTCTCGGACGCGGCGGCGATGGAGCCGGTGCATCACAGGTGCGACGGGAGCCGTGCTCGGCACGTGCATGGGAGTTGCGTTCGTGGTGGTCACAGCGGTCGCCGGAGCGCACCAGGGCGTTGGCAACGACGCTATGGCCGTTTTCGACGCGACGCATCTCCCGCCGCTCCTTACGATCCCAGGCGAGCCCATGGAGCTTCGCTACGACGTCCACTGCCTCCCGGCGGGAGTGGACGTGGACGCAGAACCATGCGATGTCCGCGGCACGGTCTTCGTTCGACGCGGCTCGCTCGGCGCATATCGCCCACTCCCTTTGCAGGTGGACGAGACCGCGAGCGAGAGTCGGTACGCCGTGGTGCTCCCGACTGATGTCACCAGCGGCCCCGCGGGCTTCTCCTACTACGCGGTGCTCCAAAGCGACGCGGCCCATGCGACGATCACCCTTCCCGCGGGCGGCGCTCGTTCTCCCCAGCACAGCACGCCGTTGGGCAAGCCGATCGAAGTGCGTCTCGGTGCCCACGTGTTCGGCACACCGCGGCGGGCTGATGCTCGGGTGTTCAGCGCCGCGTGGGGTGACGACCCGGCCGACGTCGGCCTCGAGGATGGACGCAATCTGCCCCCCGTCGGTGGTTCCTCGTTCGACGTCGACGCCGAACGGAACGTCCACGTCCTCGACCAGGTGCACCGGCGAATAGTCGTTCGATCGGCCGACGGGTTCAGAGCGACGGCCGTCCCCGTCGGCATCGACGGCACGATCGCCGACATTGCAGTGGACCCGAACGGAACGACGTACGTGCTCGAAGCCGAGCGCGCGGAACAACGACCCGTCCTCCGAGCGTTCGCCCGGTCGGGCGAAGCCCGGGGAACAGTCGAGATGCGTGAGCGGACAGCATCGGAGGTACGGATAGGGCCGAACGGACCGATCGTTCTCCAGCAGCCGTCCAGCCAGTGGGTGCCGGTGGTGACACATGGACAGTCCACATCTGCACCTGCACAGCCGGCGGTCGGCCAACCCGGACGGACCTTTCCCGGAGGGAACGAAGTCGTCGTGCTTCGCCGCGGCTCGGAGATCCGCGTTCTTTCCGTCAACGCGAACGGAACGCGATGGGCATGGCGCATCACGAGCGCAACACCGTTGGCCGAAGTGCAGCTCGCCCAGCCGATGGGGTCGGGACTCCTCCTGGTCGCGCGCGTGTACACGGACAGCCGGGACGAGTTCGTCGCACTCGTGCTCGGATCGGAGGGACTGATCCGGACGATGTCTCTCAGCTCGGCCGACTGGGCCGAGGCGGCACCGCTCAGCCGCTTTCGACTCGTGGGCTCGTCTCTCTATCAACTCGGCTCCACACCGAGTGGAGTCTTCATCGACCGTTACGACCTGGACGAGGGCTGATGATCCGCTCTGTCAGGACCTTCGTCTGCTCCTTCGTCGCCACGCTCTCTCTGACAGCCGCGGCAAGCGCTGGCGCGTACCACACGCACTTCGTGGCCGACAACTGCAACACGGCACCGCCGACGCCCACGTCGTACATCACGCGCGACGGGTCCGCGGCGGTCGCGCTTCGTGCCCGCTACGAGGGCTACCAGTGGGGTGGCGGTTGCTGGAACGACGACGATCGCGACAACTCGCCGAACGACCCGACCGAGAACCCGTTCACGGGAGGCGAGGGTCCAGACTGCTCCGGGTTCACGTTCAAGGTCTGGCGGGAGTCGGAGAGCACGAGCAATGCCGGTTTCTTCCAGTGGGGTCTATTCCGGAACGTGCACGGTCCCTACAGAGCGGTGGACTTCAAGAACGGGGTAGGCGCCCCCAACATCACCCTGCCCAAATCGGCCGCGATCAAAATGGACGCCTTTTAACGCTGCTCAAGTGCGAACGCGGTCGCCCGATGCCGAAGACGAGGGACGCCTCGACGTACTCGCTGACGTGCGTGGTGCCGCAGCTCCGGCACTCGTAGTAGCCCCACGCATGGCCTCGCCGGTAGCGGTGGAAGTGGAGCCGGTCGCCACATTCGCAGGCGAGGATCGCGTTCGAGAGGTTGGACGCTGTATGGCGGCTTCACGTTGCCGTCGAGGCGGTACTGGACTGCCTCCCACACGTCGAGCGGCACGACCGACTCCCACTTCGCGTCGAGTGCTTCGCCGTCGTATCTCATTCGGCCGATGTAGGCGGGGTTCGTGAGGATGTCCTCACGGACGTTCTGACGATGCCACTTCCGACCCGTCTCAGACGAGAGGAAGGCGGTGACGCCTTGATCGACGACTGGCCGCTCGCGTACTGGTCGAAGACTTCGAGGGCGAGCGGCAGGTTGTCGTTCGGCACGAGGACGCGCTGGCGCTTCCCTCCGGCGACGGAGAAGCCGAAGGGGGCGGTGCCGTTCGGCCAGTAGCCCTGCCCACTGACCTCGGCGTTCAGCGTCTTCGCCCGATGCGACTTGATTGCGCTCTCCTTGCGAGCGAGGATCGCGGCCAGCGAGGTTCGGATCTGGCTGAACTCGTCGTCGGCTCCGACCTCGCCTCGGCGATGGTGAAGATGGTGACGCCGTTCTCGTGGCACAGCTCCACGAAGGCCACAGCTCGGCCTGCTTGCCACGGCTGAGCCTGTCCTGCGTGTCGGCGACGATGCCGACGAGGCGACCGCTCAGCATGTCCTCGATCATGCGCTTGGACGCCTGGCGGTCGAAGACGCTGTGGTGGAAGGCCGATGCTCCAGCCTCGGGGTACTCGAGGACGGGGACGTCAGGGAAGCGGTCGGCAGCTAGGCGAGAGCAGCCGTCGATCTGACGACTGACATCCTGCTGCTTGGTCGAGACGCGGAAGTACAGAGCCACGGCCTTCTCGCCTTCCGAACGTGCCGCTGCTGTCCCGGTCGTCGTACTCATCGTGGTCGTCCCTTCCTGGTGGTCGGTGGGGCGGTGGGGAAATCCTACGAGCGGTCGTGGAGAAGTTCGGAACCTGATCGCAGTCGCTTTTGTCATGCTCCGTGAAGTGCGGGATCGGCGACTGCGATCAAGGTTCTCCTTGCCAGCGTGACGGTCGAGACGGCGCGGCAGGCCTGGGGTTCGCGCGGGTAGCGAAGGGCTGCGTATGTGGCACGTCAGACTGACGCTCACGATTGTGTCTTTGCAAGGGTAGCTCTGGCGCTTCGGGTGGTGACTGACAGGGTTACGCGAGCGACGATTCGGCGCTGCAGTAGAGGCGACTCGCGCAAGTGAAGGTTCGCACGCGTCGCTGTCTGGTGAGATTGCAAGCCAGAGCCACATCGGGATGATCTACGCGAAGAACGCTGACGGCACCGACCAGATCATCGAGGCGAAGGGCGAGGCATACGGCACGAACATCTGGACTCGGACGTACAGAGGAGATTCGAGCTATAGCGCTGTCCGCCGAACCGGTTGGAGCGGCTGAGCCGAGCCCGGCAGGGCGCCGTTCCGGATGCACGCTCATGTTGTTCGTGCTGGCCCTCGGGTCGCTGCTCGTCGCCTGTGAAACCGCTCATGCGCCCGCGACACTCGTCGACGGCTCACCTGCACTGAAACCTCCTGTGGCGCTCGAGCACGTGTCGGAGTCCGCTGTGCTGACGAAGACGAGGGTCGTCTCAGGCAGCCGCCCCCGCCTCGGTTCACTGACAGCCGCCTGCCTGCGAGACCTCGCAGCCCCACAGACACCACGACAGGCAGTCGAACGCGTCGGCGTGGCAGCTTCCAGCGTGACGTTCTCGGACGCCTCCGGGCTGTACGGATGTGACGACGTGCCTGGAGCGCACGAGCACAGTCATCGGTTCTGCGGCACGTCGTTCGGACGGCTGTACGTCGGGCGGCTTCGGGATCCCCGGCTCGATCTCGCCGGTTGTCGCACGACTACGGGCGATCCCATCGGATTCATCTGGATAGAGCCGGCGAGGACCACGCGCTACGTTGCCGTCGAGCAGCCTGGCTACATCGAGGTCTACGAGGTTCGCGGTCGGCTGCCCGTCCGGATCGCGACGACAGCCGGCGTCGACGTCGAGGGCGCGCGAGCGAGATTCGAGTATTCCGAGCACGACAGGGACGGCCAGTTGGTCCGCCGCAGCACGGTCGACGCTGTCGTCGCGGGCTAGGCGGAGGACCGTCGTGGTAGCGCGATCGTGAACGTCGCGCCTTCGCCGGAGGAGGACGTCACTGTGAGCGTCCCACCATGAGCCTCTGCAATCGATCTTGCGACCGCCAACCCCAGGCCGCTGCCACGCACGGAGGTGTCGAGGCGCACGCCGGGGTCGAAGATCCGACCGTGATGCTCGGCTGCGATGCCGTCACCGACGTTGCGCACCCACATGTACACGTCCGTGTCGTCGGCGTCCGCTCCGACCACGACCTCGCTCTCCGACGGTGAATAAGCGATGGCGTTTGCGATGAGGTTGTCCAACGCCTGGCGGAGGCGGATCCGATCGCCGCGAACGACGAGCAGGCCCGAACCGAGGACCGCGAGAACGCGCCCGCCGCCGAGGCGGGCGCCGCTCGCCGCGGCGCGTGTCACGTCGGTGACGTCGACGTCTTCGAGTCTCAGCGATCCCGGGGCGGCGTCGACAACGACGCGTTCGATACCTCCACATGCCGCGAGAGCGAGCCCGATGAGATCGATCAGCGAGTCGTCGTCGAGACGAGACTCGGAGAGCGCCCTGGAGATGGCAGCGAGCGCCGCCGTCGGGCTCCGCACTTCGTGCACCAGGAGTGCCAGCCGTTCGCGGTCCGAGCGTGTCGTCAATGCGACCGTTCCTCGATACGCGCCAGTGCCCAGTCGGCCGCGTCGCGCACGACGTCGTCCTCGGAAGCCACGTACTCGGCAACCAGCGGAGCAAGGGCCGGCGAACCGGCGTTTCCCGCTGCGATCAGCGCGTTGCGTCGCAGCCAACGTGGATCGTTGCCAGGAACGTAGAGACGGTCGAACTCGTCAACGAGATCTTCTCCGTCGCGCTCGAGCCAGTCGCGGAGCGAGACAGCCGGTTGCGCTTCCGAGTCGAGGAGCGCCCGTGCCCGTCGTTTCTCGATCGCGTGATTCCACGGGCACACCTCCTGACAGATGTCGCACCCGTACACCATCGCCCCGACCTCTTCGCGAAAGCGCTCGGGGATCGACTCTGGCGCCTGCGTCCAATACGACAAGCATCGCGTCGAGTCCAGCACACCGGGGTTGTCGAGAGCACCCGTGGGGCACGCATCGACACAGAGCCGGCACGTCCCGCAGTCGAGGTCGAGGGCCGGCGTCGTTTCGACCTCCACCTCGGTGACAAGCGTTCCCAGGACGACCCACGACCCATGGGACGGCGTGATCACCATCGTGTTCTTTCCATAGAACCCAACGCCGGCACGGACGGCACCCTCGCGGTCGACATGGTCGTTCGCGTCGACCAGGACTCGGTATCGACCCCCGAGCCGCCGTCCCAGCTCGTCGAGCTGTGCGCGCAGTTCCCGGTATCCGTCGCGCCACGTGTAACGCGGAAGTCGCCCCTCGTCCACGCCGAGGGGCGACTCCGGCGCGTAATAGCAACGCGCCACTGACACCACGGTGCATGCCCCTTCGAAGAGCCGTTCGGGATGACACGACACGTCCGGCCGCGCCATCGTGAACCGCATGCCGCCGAAGAGCCCCTTTTCCCGGCGCTCGAGGATCGCCCTCTCCGTCCCGACGTACGGCTCCGCCGGGGCGGCCCCGATGACGTCGAACTCGAGGTCCGCCGCCAGCCGGCTCAGCTCGGCCGCGGTCATGCGAGGATTCTGCCTCGTGAAGGCCGTGAGAATCCACGCCGACGGCGGGCCCGAGGTCCTCACGTACGAGGACGTGCCCGATCCTGTGCCCCAGGCGGGTGAGGCACTCGTCGAGATCCGTGCCGCAGGGCTCAACCACTTGGACATCTGGATCAGGAAAGGCCTCCCGTCCGTCCCGAAGCCCCGGATTCTCGGCGCGGACGGCGCGGGTGTCGTCGTAGCTCTTGGCGACGGGGTCGAGGGACTCTCCGTCGGCGAGCGTGTCGTGGTGAACCCCGGGGTCGTGCATGACCGCGGGATCGCCGTCATCGGAGAGCACTCCGACGGGACGTACTGCGAGCGCAAGGCCATACCGGCAACGCAGCTCTACCGGCTCGCGGACTCGCTGTCATTCGAGGAAGGGGCGGCGTTTCCGCTCGTCTTCGAGACCGCGTATCGAATGCTCGTGACGAAGGCCGGGGCCGTGCCGGGCGAGTGGGCTCTCATCTGGGGTATCGGTGGGGGCGTCGCGCTCGCGGCGTTCGAGATCTGCCAAGCCCTCGGCGTTCGTACGATCGTCACGTCGTCGAATGACGAGAAGCTCGAGCGCGCGAGCGCGCTCGGCGCCGACCGAGTCGTCAACCACTCGTCGGGCGATGTCGTTGCGGCCGTGAACGATGCGACCGATGGCGCGGGAGCAGGGATCGTCGTCGAGACGGTCGGCGAGGCGACCTGGGAACGCTCGCTCGCCGCAGCCGGATACGAAGGCCGAGTCGTCGTCTGCGGCGCGACGAGCGGCCACAGCCCGCCGGCGCGGCTCTACCGCCTCTGGTGGAAGCAGCTCGTGCTCTACGGGTCCACCATGGGGACCGCAGCTGACTTCGAGGGCGCGTACGACCTCATCCGAGACGGCAAAGCTCGGGTGCACGTCGACAGCGTCTTTCCTCTTGCCGACGCCAGAGAGGCACATGAGCGGCTCGAGTCTGGCGCCCAATTCGGCAAGGTCGTCCTGCGAGTTCCCGAGTAGCTCGACAACATCGCATGAACGGCCGCGCGCCCTGGATCCTCCTCACGGCGTCTCGAGATCACGTCGCTCCACGAGCAGTGAACCGGCGAGGAGGATCGCGAGGGCCGCCAGGAGCACCACGAGCACGCCTGACGCGTCCGCACCGTTCTGAAGCTGGGACGAGCCGACGAGCCAGAACGGCGACAGGAAACGAAAGGGATCGAGCCAGCCCGCGAGGTCGTGGAGGCCGTTCACGAGGTACGCGGCCGCTGCAACGCCCGCCGGAATGCCGATCGCGAGAGCCCGGCTTGCCGTCGCAGCTCCCACTCCCAGCGCCAACCAGCCCGAGAGAAGACCGAGTGCGACAAGCGACGAGACCGCCGTCGCGATGTGGCGAGACGAGAGATCGAGTCCGAAAATCGGGTCGAGGACGAGAAGCGCGAGACCGGTTGCGGCACACACGGCCAGGACTTCACACGCAACGGCCGCACCCTTCGCCAGCACCGCGCTCCGCCGTCGGACCGGATACGCGAGCACGAGCTCGAGCCGGCCCGCATCCTCCTCACCGGAAAACGTGCGCGCCCCCGAGCCAATCGCCAGAACCATTACGAGCAGGGGGAGCATGAAGCTGAACAGCTCGACGTCGAGGTAGCCGGCGCCCGAGGTGATACTGCCGCCCTCGGCGATACCGAACAGCGACTTCAGGACATCCGGGTAGCTCGCGATGAGGTCGTCGAGCTGGGGGTTGCTCTCGATCGACGGAAAGATCGCCGCGATGACGACGACGTAGGATACGACCCCGGCACACCAAGCGAGAAGCGCACGCCGGTGGTCGCGCAGCCCACGCCGGAAGAGCTCAGCGACCGTCGTCGCCCTCCTTGTACAGGTCGAGGAAGATCTCCTCGAGATCCGCCGGCTGCGAGACGAGGTCGACGATCCGATGGTGCGCGAGCTCCTTCACAAGCGCATCCATCGCGGTCTCGGGGGCGGAGAGGTGCACGCGTGGCCCTTCCGTGCCCGTGACCCGCACACCCTCGAGAGAGCCGAACGTCAACGGGTCGACCGGCTCTGTGAACGTTGCCGTCACGTGCCGGAGCGAGCGTTCGCGCAGCGTCTCGACCTCGCCCACGTCGACGAGGCGTCCGGATCGGATCACCCCGACCCGATCCGCGACGTGCTGCACCTCGTCCAAGGAGTGAGACGAGAGGAACAACGTGCGCCCCTCATCAGCGGTCTCCCGCAGAAGCCTGCGGACCTCACCCTGGAGGAATGGGTCGAGACCCGACGTCGGCTCATCGAGCACGACGAGGTCTGGGCGATGCATGAAAGCCTGGATCAGCCCGAGCTTCTGTCGGTTCCCCTTCGAGAGCTGGCGAATCGGTCGGTCCAGAACGACGCCGAATCGCTCGCAGAGCTCATCGCGAAAGTGCGTGTCCACGCGTCCGCGCAATCGTGCGAAGGAATCGAGCTGCTCACGACCCGTCAGGCGATCCGAGAGGCGCAGATCTCCAGGCAGGTAGCCGACGAGTCGACGCGACGCAACACCCTGTGCGCGGGTGTCGAGCCCGAAGAGCGACGCACGGCCCGAGGTCGGGTGGATCAGGTCGAGCAGGAGCCGGATCGTGGTGCTCTTCCCGGCGCCGTTCGGTCCCAGGTATCCGAAGATCTCACCCCGCTCGACGCGCAGATCGAGGTCGACGAGCGCTCGCACGCTCCCCCCGTATGTCTTGGACAGTCCGACTGTCTCGATCGCGCACGACTCGGGCACGAGACGATCGTACTGGCGGCCTCTCCCTTGCCTCCCTCTCAGCGGGTGCAGAAGAGCCAGCGCCGAGGATGAGCTTCGCGTCGCCGGACACTTGGTCGCTCAGAGCGAGCGTCCTCGAACGGGATTCGAGTCGCGAGGCAGGAAGGCCCGCCACCGGGCGGGCCTTCCTTGTGCCACTCGTCTACGAGTTCAGCAGAGCCTGCACTTCTGTTGAGATCGCCTACTTCGGCTCGAACATGAGCGCACGGAGGGTGGTGTCCCCACCGTTCTCGGTTGCGTGATCCGTTGCTTCCATCCAAAAGACGTCGCCTGCGGACACGTCGAACTCGGAGCTTTCACCCGAAGGGGCAGTGAACGCGTACTTGCCGTCGGAGAGCAGGTAGACGAGATTGTCTGGATGCGAGTGCATCTCGGTCGTTTCTCCCGGCTTCATGGTCACTTCGAGCAGCCGCACCTGTTCGTTCTCGAACAACACCTTGTAGGCATGCGGGGCGACCGTCGCTGCGTACTCGGCCATGATGGCCTCCATTCGGTAGGTGGCGGCGATCATCGCAGGTTCGCCGCGCGCCTAGGAGACTCCGTCACGCCAAGCACGGACCCCTCCTCTTGGTCGCACCGCCACTACCCTGGTGGTGGGTTGCCCGCAAACCCTTATCCAAAACCGAGAATGAACTTCGCGTCGTCGGACATCCGGTCGGGTGTCCACGGAGGGTCGAACGTCAGCTCGGCCTCGACCTCCGCGACCCCCGGGACTCCGCGTGCGGCCTCGACGATTCCGTCGGCGATCATCGCCCCCGCAGGGCATCCCATCGAGGTGAGGCTGTAGAGAATCTTCACGCTGGGCCCGTCGACCTCCACGTCGTACATGAGCCCCAGCTCGACGATGTCCATCCCGAGCTCGGGGTCCTCGACTCCGTGCAGTGCTTCGACGACGTCTTCACGAGTGACCATGCGACCAGTCTAGTCAGCCGTCGTCTTCCCGCCGTCCGGCGTCGCCACGGCCTGGCGTGGGAGCTCAACCGGCAGGAACGATGGCAAGCTGGTCGGCACGGCGCAGAACCAGATCCATGACCTCGGCGATCGCATCGTCGAACGAGTCGTTCACGATCACCGGGATGTCGTACCTGCGCGCGCGCTCGACGAGATAGTCCTGGATCTCCCGAATCTGAGGGAGTGCGTCGAGGTACTTCTCGAGCGGCCGGAGCCCTTCGGTCGTGTAGTCGCGGACCCAGAAATGGCTGCGATGGAGGTTTTCGTCCTGAATCGCGATCACGCACTGAACGACGAGCGCGTCTCGAACGTCTGCGGCGACCATGCCCGGGACGAGATGGACGCCTTCGAGCACCATCGACCAGCGCTCGGTCGTCGCGCGCTCGAGCGCGGCCCGCACGCCGACGAGCACATTGCGCGTCTGGTCGAGGAAGCCGAGGATTGCTGCATCCCCTGACTCCTCCTCCTCCGCCCGCGTGAGAGCGAGCCGCGCCTCGAAGCTCGAGTAGTGGACGGAGGGCATGAACTCCTCGGAGAAGAACGCGCGCATCGTCTGTCGGATGAAGTCGGTCGACGTCACGCGGGTGATGCCGAGGCGATGAGCGGCCTCGGTGGCGAGTGACGACTTTCCCGTTCCCGTCGCGCCTCCGAAGAGCAGCAACAGCGGCTCGTCGAGCCTTCGGAGGGCATCGAGTCGACGAAGCCGGCCGAGTGTCCGGGACGCCTCGTCGTCCCCGATCACGTCCACGGCCAGCTCGCCGAGCCGGTCGAGATCGAGCGACGTCGCATTGCGCTCGCCGAGGTCTGTCTCCGCGCGCCGCGCAATGAGATGTGCTCGCTCCGAGTCGAGCCCGGTGACGATCAGCGCCCGGGCCATGAGCCCCTTCGAGAAGGGGACCTCGTCGCCGAGAGGCAGCGGAATGACGTGTCTGCGCTCGGTCACACTGTGATTCCTGCCATGTCCAGCAGTATCTCGTCAAGTGCGGCTTCGCCCTGGAGCGGCACGACGTCGTTCGCGGCGAGCACGACGTCGACGCCCCGGGAGAGCGCATGCTCGACCACGACATCGATTGCGGCCGCCTTGAGCTCGACGACGAAGACCTCTGCAGCCACCTGGGGTAGCTCGTCCTGGAGCGCTGCGCGGTCGGCGAGATTCCCCGAGACGTGGACGACGTCGGCCCCGTACTGCTCGGCGAGGTGGTTCGCAATGATCTCGTGCGAAGCCGGAAGCGCGGTCGTGATATAGGCGATCTTCCGACCGCTCACGTCCGCTGCCGGACGAGGACGCAGCACGGTTGCCACGACCTCCGTTCCAGGGCGCGTCACCCGACGGACCGCGTCCCGTACCCGCTCCCACCCGGATCCGGCTTCGGCCATCGTCACGAGCACGAGGTCGGCGAGCAGCAGCCGGTACTCGTTCAGGTATCCAGCCGCGATCGCAGGGTCCTGGTGACCGCTCACGACGACGATCCGCCTGTCCGTCTCCACGGGGGGTAGCGCGGCTCCACTTCCGTCGAAGATCACGAGATCCCGACCGAGCTCGGACGCAAGGCGCGCACCCTCGGCGACGTTGGAGTCGAAGACAGCGCCCGCAAGACCTCCTCCGCAGCGACGGCAGCCGATGGTCTCGACCCCCGTGAGCACTGCGGTCTCGAGATGATCCGAAGCCGCGTGGCGCCCGCTCCGGGAGAGCTCGACGAGGGCATCGAGAGTCGGTGGGACGCTGATCTTCTCGGGCTGCGGCGGCCCACCGCGTCCCATCGCCACGACGACGAGCTCGAGTCGCGGCGAGAGCAGTCGCGCGAGATGACCCGTGACGGCGGTCTTGCCCACGCGTTTCCCGGTACCGACGACCGCGACCGACCGTCCCGCGAATGCCTCGAAAGCGGGAGGATCGAGGCGGAAATCCGCACCGACGTACGGCAGGCCCATCACGAGCACGGCGCTCGCGAGCGAGAACCGCTCCTTCGGTCCGAGGACGGGCTCGTCAGAGAGATCGACTACGAGCTCGGGCCGGAGCCGCTCGATCGCATCCTCGAGCTCGGTCTCGAGTGGGACGCCGTAGTCCTCGCCTCCTCGGAGCTTCTCTCCGCCCCCCACGAGCAACGCGCCGACGACCTCGTACGGAAGGGCGGCAAGTGCATCGCGGACGACGGGCGCATAGTGCTCACCGTCGACGATCGCGAGAGCCCTCAAGTGCGTGCCGTTACCTCGTCCTCGATGGCGCCCGTGAACTTCGCGTACTCGAGCGTGTCGAGCGAGAATTCGACGAGCTTCACCCGGCCGTGGAAGGGGTGCTGTCGCCAGATTCGAACCTGACGGTCGGCCAGCTCGATGACGTTGTAACAAGGTCTCGTCTTCCCACGCAGGCGGAGCGAGGAAACCGTGCCGGCGTTCACGACGAAGAGGTCCTCGAGTCGCCAGACGTACGGGACGTGCTTGTGGCCCGAGAGCACGAGTCGGACGCCCGCGCGCTGCAGGCACTCGATCGCGTCTCCCGCATCGTGGACGACGTTTCGCTCCCGCCCGGTTCCCGGGACGGGAAGGAGGTGATGGTGAAGCACGAAGATCCTGAGGTCGACCGGTTCCTGCGCCTCGAACTGCTCCTCGATCCAGCGGTAGCGCCCACGGCCGATCTGACCATGATCGAGATCAGGCTCACTCGAGTCGACTGCGACGATCGCAACCGGCCCCTTCGCGAGCACCGAGTTGCGCTGCCCGAACATCTCCTCGAAGTGGACGTATCCGACGTTCCTCGAGTCGTGGTTGCCGGGGACCACGACCAGGGAGTTGCAGTCGATCCGGTCGAGGTATTCGCGTGCAGCCAGGTACTCGTGCCGGAAGCCGAACGTCGTCAGATCGCCCGAGCAGACCACGATGTCGGGCTCGAGCTCGTTGATCTCACCGATCGCGCGCTCGAGAAGGCTGGCCTCGAAGTAGTTCCCCCCGCAGTGCATATCCGAGATCTGGGCAATGCGGAAGACGGGAACGTCGGATGCCATGGAGAGAGTGTACGAGGTCGCCACCTCGCCCAGCAGCCCCCTCCGACGCCGGATCAGCACCGTCCGAGGTGGTTGGTACCCTGACGCAGGTGCAGGTGGAAAGCACCGGTTTCCAGGCATATTGTGGTCTGGAACCACCCCGGTTCGCAAATCGCACCGAACTCGAGTGCGCGAAGATCCTCGACTACTACGGGGTGCGCTGGGACTACGAGCCGCAGACCTTCGTGCTAGAACGCGACGACGAGGGGCGCGTCGTGAGCGCATTCACGCCGGACTTCTACCTCCCCGAGCAGGAGCTCTTCATCGAGGTGACGGTCATGAAGCAGTCGCTGGTAACGCGCAAGAACCGCAAGCTGCGAGAGGTTCGTCGCCTCTACCCGCACCTCAAGGTCAAGCTCTTCTACCGACGCGACATCGAGCGCCTCGCGCAGCGGTACCGGCTGCGTTGGGCCTCGTAGATCCCGGCTCGTGAGCCGGGCGTCACCCGAGCGTACGAGCTCCAGAGAGCCCGTGTCGTCCGAGCACGGAGAGGTCGGCGCCGTCTACCTGACCCGCGAGGAAATCGCCGCGCGGGTCATCGAGCTCGGCGCCGCGATCGCGGTAGACTTCGACGGACTCGACCCGCTCCTCATTGCGCCCTTGAAGTCGAGCGTCGTCTTCCTTGCAGATCTCACGCGCGCGCTCCCGATCCCGCACACCCTCGACATCGTCGAGTTGGCGCCGTACACGGGCGCACCGGCGGGAACAGCGGGTGGCGTACGCCTTCTCAAGGACGTTGACGTGCCTCTCGAGGGCCGGCATGTCCTGCTCGTGGAGGACGTCGTGGACACTGGACTGACGCTCCACTTCCTCTGCAAGACGCTTTCCTTGCGCGACCCGGCGAGCCTCGGCGCAGTGACGTTGCTCGACCGGCCGCACCGGCGTCTCGTCGACGAGCTTCCACTTCGCTATGTCGGCTTCGTCGTCCCGGACGAGCTGTTTGCCGGATACGGGCTCGGTCTCGACGAGCGCTGGCGAGCGCTGCCCGACCTGCACGTCGTCGCCGCGACCGAACTCCCGGCGGCTGCGAGCGACGCCGCATAGGCAACCTCTCCGGCTAGAGGCTCTCTGGCTAGACGCTCTGCGGCTAGAGATAGAGGAGCGGATCGACCGCCACGCCGTTCACGCGCACCTCGAAGTGGAGGTGCGGCCCGGTGGAGTTCCCCGTCGAACCGACCAGGGACACGGTCTGTCCCTGCGCAACAGGCTGTCCGACGTGGACGAGGAGCGCCGATGCATGCGCGTACGCGGTCGCCAGCCCGTTCCCGTGGTCGACCACGACGAGATTTCCGTAGCCGGTCATCCAGCTTGCGTAGATCACGGTTCCTGCGGCCGCGGCATGGACGGGCGTGCCGATCGAGGCGGCGATGTCGATCCCCTCGTGCATACGGCCCCAGCGCATGCCGAACCCGCTCGTCACGGGTCCGCTCACGGGCCAGATGAGGCCGGCTGCGGACGGGACTCCCGCTCCGCTGCTCGAAGCGCCCCCTCCCTGCGCATCGCGAATCGCCGCCGCGAGCGAGGCGCTCTGGGCTGCGAGCCCATCGACTTCGGCGAGGTACTCCTCACGCGAGGCTCGAGCGTCGACGATCGCGCTCTCCTTGAGATGGCGTGCTGCCGCAAGCGTGTCCCGGTCTGCGACGAGCCGGTCGCGGACGGCGCGTGCGTCCCCGGTTCGTGCCGAGATCACGGCGACGACCGCGACCGTGAGCGTCAGTGTCCGCACCGTCGCTCGCCGCTCCTGGGCGGCCTTCTTCCTCGCGGTCTCGACTGCCTGCACAACTCGCTCGTCCTGCGCGCCGATTCGCTTCACGAACTCGTAGTCGTCGATCAGGTCGGAGAAGCTCGCCGCGGACACGATGAACGCCAGCGTGTCCGGTGGTTCGTGAATGTAGGCGGAACGAACGCGTTCCTCGAGGACCGAGACAGCACGCGCGTACTCGTGTTGCAGTCGGACGAGGCGGCGAGTCTGGACGTGGAGCAACTGCGTCAATCGCTCGAGCTGAGCCTGCTCGGTGGCAAGCTCGGCCTCGAGCCGATCGAGGGTCGACTGCGCCTCGTCGACGGCGGATTGCGCGGCCCGCAGCTCGGACGCGATCTCGGAGAGCTGCGACGTCAGCACGCCCTCCCGGGCCTTCGCGGCGTCGATCTCGGCCTGGAGCTCCGTAATGTGCTGATCGACGCGTGACTTCTCGGTCGACGGGTCTTCCTGGCCGGAAGCTGGCGTCGCGACGGCGAGCGCGAACGCGAGGAGAGAGACGATCAGTAGTCGTCCCATGACCACTAGGTTCGTTCCTCCGTCGGACGTCCCTCCTGCTCCAGGGCGCGCAGAGCGCTCGCCGCTTCACGACGGAGAGGGCCGAGGAGCTCCCGGTAGTCCTCGTCGGAGATCGTTCCGGTCCGGTGATCGAACTCGAGCTCCTTGAGCGCCGCCAAGGCCCGGTCGCGATCTTCGAGCAGGTGAAGTCGACGTCGCTCGTCCTCGCCGAGGTCGTCGAGCGCGTCGGACTCGGGCTCCGGCTCTTTGAGGAAGGGGAGCGCAACGGCGACGACGCAGGCGACCGCGAGGGCGGCCGCCAGGACGAGGGCCCAGATCAACTGGCGGCCGGGATGCCGATCTCGCGGGTGCGCTCGACGAGCCGGCGTTGCTCGCGCGCATCCGGCCACAGCGCGATCAGCGAGCCGAGGAGGAAGACGAGCCCGGCGAGCCAGATCAGATTGACGAGCGGTTTGACGAAGACCCGGAAGTACACGGTGCCGTCCGAGTCGATCTGCTCGGCGATGACGAACAGATCCTCACCCGTCAGCTTGTCGCTCCGGATTCCGACCTCGTTGGAGACCTGCTGCTCGACGGTGTACGCGTTCTTCCCGGCCTCGATCGTCCCGAGATCGCGCCCACCTCGTGTGACGGCGAGTCTTGCGCGGACCTCCGTCGCGTTCGCGGTCTGACGCTCGGCCATGGACTGGTACCGCAGGTCGTAGCTGCCGATCTGCATCGACTGGCCCGGTCGGAGCTTCGCCTCCGCAACCTTGTCGAACGCGTTCGAGCCGGCAATCCCAACGGCAAGCAGCACGATCGACGCGTGAACCACGTACCCGCCATACCGTCGGCGATTGCGACCGAGGAGCGACGAGAACGCACGCGGCCAGCTGGGGGCCCCGAGCGCTTTCCTCGCACGAGTGCCGCGCACGAACTCCATGACGATGGTCGCCATGACGAACGCCGAGAACGTGTACGCCACCAGCCCGGGGATCGAGCTCCCTGCTCCGAGAACGAGAAGCAGCGCGCCGCTCGCAACCGCGACGATGGTCGGCAAGCGGAAGGTCGTCACGAGGCTCGCGAGCGACGCGCGCCTCCACGCGATGAGCGGGCCGACCCCCATCAGGAGAAGGAGCGGGAGCCCGAAGATCCGGAGGAAGAAGTCGTAGTAGCCGCGACCCAGAACGACCGCCTCGCCGCGCACCGCCTCGGAGAGAAGCGGATAGACCACTCCCCACAGGATGGTGAGACAGAGCGCGAGCAGCAGTAGGTTGTTGTAGAGGAACGCGGCTTCGCGAGAGATGGGCGACTCGAGCCTCGTCGGCGAGCGGAGCTGCGGCAGTCGCTTGAAGACGATCACGAGCGAGACGGCGACCGTCAGTCCGATGAAGGCGAGAAACCAGCCTCCGATCGAGCTCTGCGTGAACGAATGGATCGAGTTCACGACCCCGGACCGGGTGAGGAACGTCCCGAAGAGCGAGAGCGAGAACGCCAAGATGACGAGGAGCACGTTCCAGACCCGCAGCATTCCGCGCTTCTCCTGAATCATCACCGAGTGCAGGAACGCGGTGGCAGCGAGCCAGGGCATCAGGGCCGCGTTCTCCACCGGGTCCCACGCGTAGTAGCCGCCCCAGCCGACCTCGACGTACGCCCAGTGCGCCCCGAGCAGCTGGCCGATTCCGAGAGCAGTCCACGCGAACAGCGTCCAGCGCCTGGTGGCGACGAGCCAGCGTTCGTCGGGACGCCCGGAGAGCAGCGCTCCGAGGCAGAAGGCGAACGGCACGGTGAGGCCGACGTATCCGAGGTAGAGCAGCGGCGGGTGAGCGAGCATGTACGGGTTCTGGAGGCTCGGGGTCATCCCGGCTCCGTCCGCGGGAGCTGCCTGGGTCGCGAACGGGCTCGCCACGACGACGACGAGGAACGAGAAGAACACGGCAACCGCGGCGAACACGGGGACGGCCCAGACGACGAGGTCGCGCGCCCAGGCCCGGTTCAGACGGACGGCTGCGGCGCCGAAACCCGTGAGCACCAGGAGCCAGAGGAGAAGCGACCCTTCCTGTCCTCCCCAGAACGCCGAGATCGTGTAGGCGGTGGGCAGCGCGTTGCTCGTCGTGTGTGCGACGTAGGTGAACGAGAAGTCGTGCCGCAGGAGAGCGGCCATGAGCACGATCGCCGCAACGAGCGTCGATACGAAGGACGCGACGAGTGCGTTCTGCGCCGAGAGCGCGAGCCTCCGGCGGCCGAGATAAGCGCCGGCGACGCCGGCCACGAGCGCATACACGACGAGGCCGAACGTGACGAGGAGCGCGGCCCGACCGAGCTCAGGCATCGAGCTCCGTCAGGCGAGAGTGGTCACGACTTCTCACCGCTCGCCTTCGGCGCGTACTTCGACGGGCACTTCGTGATCATCGAGTTGCGTTCGCTGACGAACGTCCCGCTCTCGAGCTCTCCGACGACCACGATGTGCCGTCCGACCCGGAACAGGTCCGGCACGGATCCGCGATAGCGCACGGGAACACGCACCTTCGAGCCGCTGCCGATGTCCCGCAGCCAGAAGCGTAAACCGGCCGCGTGCGAGTCTCCGGTTACAGGCCCGACGACGACTCCGGCGAGCTGGACCTTCTGCGTTCGCGCGTGAAGCTCACTCGGCGCGATCGCCGGGTTTCCCCCACCCGCGATCGAGGTGTACAGCAGGAAGATCGCGAGCACCGCCGCGACCGCGAGCGCAATGACGAGCCGCGCTGGGCTGGCCTTGCGTGCCACGGAGAGAGTGTAGTCGCGCCGGGCCGCGCGTTCCTCGAGAAGTCGCTCGACGTCCTGCGGCTACGCGGCTTCGCGACCCTGCAGCGGTACCCGCTCGGGCATCCGGTAGCCGTGCTCCACACACAGCGAACCAGGGGACTCCTCGGTGAGAGCGTCGCAGTAGCCCTTGCCGTACGCCGCCCGGATGAACGCCGCCACGACCTCGAGATTCCAGTCGGTCACGTCGACCGCCTCGCGCCAGAGATCGGAGAGCCGAACGTCGATGTCAAGCTCGAGCAACTCGATACGAGTGGGCACCTGGAACATGTTTCGAGCGTACGTCCCCGACCGGACGGACCTTCCACCCGAGCCCTCGGAGCAATGAAGAGTGCTAGCCGGCCGCCCCTTCATCCCCGCGAACGGTGAATGGAAGCCTCCAGTCATCGCGCGCCTTGCTGTCGATCGTGAGCCTCCACTCGTAGCGCCCCGGCTCGAGCGGCAGCGGAGTCGAGTTCATCGCGACGGGAAAGTCGAGCGGTGTGCCCGGCTTCAATCCAGGCGGGCGGCCGACCTCGAACTCACCCCCGAATGCGACCGGCTGCTCGTCGTCCTCGGACGTCTCGAGGATTACTTCGGCACCATCCGCATCGAGGAGCTCGACCGTGAACGAGTGCAACGTGTTCGCCTGGTCCCACGGCACCTGGATCAGCAAGCCGATCCCGAACGACGCGGGCTCCGGGCCAGTCTGCGACCACCCGCCGCCGACGATCGTGAGCTTCCCGTCGGAGACCACCGCGTAGTCGGCGAGGAGCATCGTCGCCTTCATGACGAGAGCCAATCACATGGGGGCACTAGCATGGCGCCATGGCCGCACTCGTCCGTGTTGGCCCGGCACGACTGCCTTCGCGGGAGTCGCCGGAGGAGGCGATCGAGTTGCTCCTCGAGCGCGGGTACGCAGCGTGCGAGATCGACTTCGAGAGCGGCTTCTGGATGGACTACCCGTTCGCAGAGCGTCTCGGTCAGCTCGCCGGCGAAAACGGCGTCGCGCTTTCCGTCCACGCTCCGCTCTTCGGCTTCATGGGTCACGTCGAGCCAAGTGGCCGCAAGTTCGCTTCGGCCGTCGGCGCGCTCGACCGCAGTGCAGGAATCGCAGCCGCCAGCGGAGCCGAGGTGGTCGTCTTCCACCCGGGCTTCCTGCTCGAGCGGAGCCGCGAGGCAGCGCTCGACGCGGTCGTGGAGCAGCTCGGGACGCTCCGAGAGCGCCTCGAGGCCAAGGATCGAGCCGTGCCGTTCGGAGTCGAGGTGATGGGACGCGTGCGCGACCTCGGCTCCCTCGACGACGTCCTCGAGATCTCCCGGCGAACTGGATGGGTCCGTCCGGTGCTCGACTTCGCACATATGCATGCGACGAGCGACGGGGCGTTCCTCGACGTCGAGCCGTTTGCCGCTGCGCTCGCGGCCGTCGACACCGTACTCGCCCCGGGAGACCCGTTTCACATCCACTTCTCGGACATCGCGTACGCGAATCGCAACGAGACGAAGCATCTCCCCTACGGCGAGGGGACCCTCCGCGCGGAGCCGCTTCGAGAGGCGCTCGACCGCTTCGAGCGGCCGACGACCGTCATCTCGGAGTCGCCCGACGAGGAGTCGAGTCAGGCGATCCGCTCGGTGCTGATCGGCGGGGTGAGCACGGAGAGGCGACTCGCGTAGACCGCCGCCTCGTCTGCGCGACCCCGCTCGCGCAGGAAACGCGTGAATCGCTCCAGCGGCTCGATCTCGAGCACCTTGAACTCGGTCTCCTCGGCGAGCGCGAGCGCCGATCGAAAGAGCTCTTCGGCCTCCGCATCACGACCCTGAGCGCTTCTGACCGCCGCGAGCGCAGTCGTCGCGACAACGACGAGGCTCGGATCGTTCGGAGACGCGTTGGCACGGGCCTCGTCTGCGAGCCGCTCTGCCTCGTCGATCTTCCCGACGTCCGCGAGCGTGGCCGCGAGCTCCGCCTGAAAGTCGGGCAGGACGCCTCGGTCGCCCCGGGCCGTGATCATGCGGACAGCCTCGCGCAGGAGCTTCTCCGCGCGCTTGTGATCGCCTCTGACGCGGGCGATCCAGGCGAGCTTGCCCAGTGCCGACGCGACGGCGGGCTCCACTCCGAGCTCGGCGGAGTTCGCACGAACCTCCTCGAAGAGCGTCTCGGCGGCATCGAGCTCACCCTTGACACTGAGAAACCACCCGTACGAGAGCTTCGTCCCGACTTTGGCTCTTACGCTGCCGCTCTCGCCTGCGAGCTCGAGCGCTCGGGTCAGGAGCAGCTCGGCCTCGTCGAGCTCGAGTCGGACGATGTGGGTCTGGGCCAGCGCCTGCGCGGCGATCGTCTGCAGGTCCTTACGTCCGGCGTCGAGTGCAACGACGTAGGCCCTTTCCATGTACCGGACGAGGTCCTCCATCGCGCCCTGCCAGGCTGCTGCGGTCGCTCGAACCGCGAGCGCGTCGAAGTGTGCGGTCGGGTCGTCCTGGCCATCGAGCAGCTCGAGTGCCTCGTCGACGAGGGTGGTTGCCTGGACCGGATCGGCGTCTCGCTTCAGCGATGCCTCTGCAAGAGCCGTCAGGGCCAACGCCTCGATCACCTTGTCGCCCTGTTCGCGTGCCTGGTCGTGCACCTTCGGCATCTCGATCTGCACCGCGGCCCAGTCCTGCAGCCGCCATGCCGACCGCGCCGCCGCATACCGTGCACCAAGCGTCGGGCGCAGCTCGAGCGCGCGCAGGCCGAGCTTCCGGGCCGTTCCGTATGCCTCTCGCGCCATGGCCCGCCTGGACGCCTTGACGAGCGCGACCGCGGTCTCGTCTGCCAGCTCTTCCGGAGGAGCGCCTTCGAGCTCGGTCATGAGCTCGACCGCCTGGTCGAGGTGGTAGGCGCGAATCTCGAGGAGCTCCTCTCCCGCCCGCTCTCCGAGCCATTCCGCGAAGCGTGCGTGATGGTGCGCGCGGGCGAGCTTGGCGAGCCCGGCGTACGCAACCTCCTTGATGAGCAGATGCTTGAAACGGTACGCGGCCTCGCCCGAGATCGAGGAGCGCGGCTCGCGAAGCAGGAACTCCCGGAGCAGGAGATCGTCGAGCAGATCGTCGAGGTCCTCGACGTCGGGCGAGAGGTGGGCGATCGCCCCCGCCCAGAAAACGCGTCCGATGACCGACGCTCGCTGGAGGACGGCCTTCGCGGAAGGCGAGAGATGGTCGATGCGCGCCGCGATGAGAGCCTGCAGCGTGTCCGGGATTCGATCCGGGTCGTCGCGCTGATCGCTCTCGATGAACATCCGGATCGTCTCTTCGACGAACAGCGGATTCCCCTCGGCTCGCTCGAGCACCTCCTTGGGCAGCGGCGGAGGCGGCTCACCCGACAGGCCTGCGACCTGGCCGAGCAGCTTCTCGACGAGGAGCTCGCTCTCTTCCTCGGAGAGCGGCTCGAGCTCGATCGCGGTCGAGCGCACGCGCCCTCCTCCCCAGCCGGGCCGGTTGTCGAGAAGCTCTGGCCGCGCGAGGCAGACGATGAGCAGCGGTCCGCGCACCCAGTCGGCCAGATGCTCGATCAACTCGAGCAACGGATCTTCGGCCCAGTGGATGTCCTCGAACAGCAGGACGAGCGGCTGGACGTCCGCGAGGGTCCCCATGACCTCGCGCGCGGCCCAGGCGATCTCGTGCGGGCTCCGTTCGCCCTCGAGCGCCTCGAGCATTCCCGCCGCAAGTCCGAGCACGTCGGCAACGGTCTCCTCCTCGCAACAGGCGCGCAGCTTCTCGAACGCCTCTTCGAGCGGATCGTCGTCGGAGATGCCCGCGGCGGCCTTGATCATCTCCGCGAGCGGCCAGTACGTCACTCCCTCGCCGTAGGGAAGGCAGCGCCCTGTGAGGATGCTCGCGCGCTCGATACCGTCCAGGAACTCGCGGGCGAGTCGGCTCTTCCCGACCCCGGGCTCGCCGTAGATCGTGAACACGTGAGCGCGCTGGTCGCGCGTCGTACGGGCCAGCGTATTCTCGAGGAGCTCGAGCTCGGTCTCCCGTCCGACGAGCGGAGCCCGCGGCCCGACCGGTCTCGCCCGTCCGTCCAGGGCATCCACGAGCCGCCACGCACGGAGCGACGCGCCGAGCCCCCGGAGCTCGAGTGGGCCGGCGTCCTCGACCACGAGGTTCGAGGCCGCGAGCCGGTGCGCCGTCGGGCCGAGCAGGATCTCACCCGGTGCCGCCGCCTGCTGGAGCCGCGCCGCGAGGTTCACCGCCTCACCCGTGACGAAGGACGAGTCCGTCGACTCGTCGACCACGAGCTCACCGGCTTCGATGCCGATCCGCGCCTCGAGCCCGAGCTCGTCCACCGCGGTACGCATCGCAAGCGCTGCCCGGGCGGCGCGCTCGGCGTCGTCCTCGTGCGCCTGCGGGATGCCGAACGCCGCGAGCACGGCATCGCCGGCGAACTTCTCGACGATGCCGCCGTGCAGCGTGACGCAGTGCGAGACCGTGTCGAAGAACTCCGTCACGCGACGGCGCACCACCTCGGGATCCGCTGCGGTCACGATGCCGGTCGAGTTCACGATGTCGATGAACAGGACCGTGGCAAGCTTTCGCTCCATGCTCGAAGTGTAGAAACGCCGGACGACCCTCCGAGCATCCCGTACGCGGCACTAGCATCACGTCGTGCTCGAGCCGAAGGTGTTCAAGGCGTACGACGTCCGCGGTCTCTATCCGTCAGAGATCGACGAAGACGCTGCGTACCGGATCGGACGTGCGTATGTCGAGCAGTTCGAGCCGCGCTCCATTGCCGTCGGGCGGGACATGCGCATCTCGTCGCCCAGCATGGCGGCGGCGGTGATCGAGGGAGCGCGAGACGGCGGCGCAGATGTCGCCGACATCGGTCTGGTCGGCACCGAGATGCTCTATTTCGCTGTCGCCGAGCTCGGCCTCGACGGCGGGATAACGGTCACAGCGTCGCACAACCCGAAGGAGTACACCGGCATGAAGATCGTCCGCCGCGGAGCGCTGCCGGTCGGCGGCGACTCCGGCCTCGCGGAGATCCGCGATCGCGCGCTGGCCGGGGCCTGGGGCTCTGCGACGCGGGGCGAAGTGCGTGAGGAGGACATCTGGCCGGGGTTCGTCGACAAGGTCCTCTCGTTCGTCGACCCGGGCTCCGTCCGTCCGCTGAAGGTCGTCGTCGATGGCGCGAACGGAATGGCAGGCGTCATGCTCGCCCCGGTTCTCGACCGCATGCCGCAGCTCGATGTCGTGCGCTGCTACTTCGATCCCGACGGCACGTTCCCGAACCACGAGCCCAACCCGCTGCTTCCGGAGAACCGCGAATTCATCGTTCGCGAGACACGTGCCCGGGACGCGGATCTCGGAGTCGCATACGACGGCGACGCCGATCGCTGCTTCTTCGTCGACGACACCGGCCAGTTCGTGCCGGGCGACTTCGTCACGGCGCTGCTCGCCCGGTCCATCCTCGCGAGAGAACCGGGTGCGAAGGTGATCTACGACGTGCGGGCGAGCTGGGCCGTTCCCAAGACGATCCTCGACGCCGGAGGGGTTCCGCTCGTGAACCGCGTCGGCCACGCCTTCATCAAGCACCGGATGCGCGCGGAGGATGCCGCGTTCGCCGGCGAGGTCTCGGCGCACTACTACTTTCGCGACTTCTCGCAGGCCGATTCGGGAGTCGTTCCGTTTCTGCTCGTGCTCGAGCTTCTCTCCCGCTCGGAGGAGCCGCTCTCGGCGATCCTCGAGCCCCTCCGGAGCAGATATCACCTGACCGGTGAGATCAACACGCCGGTCGAGGACGTCCCGCTCGTCCTCCAGGAGCTCAAGGAGCACTACGCGGACCTCGGTGGACGCGTCTCGCACCTCGACGGGCTGTCGGTGGAGTTCGACGACTGGCACTTCAACGTCCGTCCGTCGAACACGGAGCCGCTTCTGCGACTGAACCTCGAAGCACTCTCGGGGGATCTGATGGCTGCAAAGCGCGACGAGGTACTCGAGCTCATCGGCACGCAGGGCGGACACTAGGATCGTCCTCGTGGACGATCCGCTCGAGCTCGGACGCGTCACCGACCGGCGTCCGCCGTTCAAGTACTCGGCTCTGGCTCGCGTCTGGTTCTCGGACACCGACGCGCAGGGGATCGTCTACTACGGGAGATACCTCCCGTACTTCGATCACGCGCGCACCGAGTACCACCGTCATCTCACGAGCACACCGTTCTCCCAGAAAGGCGGCGAGCTCGTGATGCGCGCGCTGCGCGTCGAATACCACGCACCTGCGCGGTTCGACGACCTGATCGAGGCGTTCGTCCGCGTCAAGCGGATCGGGACGACCAGCATGACATATGAGTGCGCCGCGTACCGGCTCCCGGACGACGTGCTTATGGTCACGGCCGAGTTGACCGTCGTGCTCGTCGACCTCACGGCGCGCGCACCAATCCCCATCCCCGACGAGCTGCGCAATGCAGTGCGTCTGTTCGAGGGCAGCGATCTCGAGTCATGAGCGCGCGCGCTCTCGAAGCTCTCGACTCGATCTTGAGCCGCAGCGAGGACACCGACGAGGCACTCCGCTCGACGGTGAGCGTGCTCGTCGAAGAGCCCGCAGTCGCATGGGCCGGAATCGCGTTCCTGGAGGACGGCAGCCTCGTCCTCGGACCGCAGGCCGGTCAGCCGGACGAGCCGAGGCGGACTCGCACGCCCGTCGTCTTCCAGGGCGCGGATGTCGGTGAGCTCTGGGTCGACGGCGAGACCGATCCGGACTTCCTGGAGCAGGTTGCGGACCTCGTCGCGGTGCATGTCTTGATCGGCTGGGACACGCGCGGCGAAGCCTGGACCCCGTAGATCGCCTGGTTCTGCCTCGTTGTAGGGCGGGGAGGGGGGCCGAGCACTCGACCGGTGGGGATCGAGATGCACCGCGCGCCCGCCGAAGCGGGCGCGCGGCTCCCTTCCCCTCTCCCCACTACTCCTTGTAATCACGCCTTTGGGGGATGCAATCCCTCGTACGAGTTACCCCGCCCCGAACGAGTGATATCCCCCATTCGAGGGGAGGTCGGAGGAGACCGGTAGCGATTACGCAGGCCGACCCATGTGGTCGGGTCGGCCGAAGTCGTGGCCGGGAGCGGGCCATGGAGGAGCACCGCCACGAAAGCTTCGCCAGGTACCCGGCTCTCGATTGACATGCTCCGCGATCCGGGCTTCGAGGCCCTTCTCGATCTCGTCCGCCTGCGTCTGGGTCAGCCGTCCGTCGGCAACCGCGTCGGCAAGCTGCTTCTGGGCGTCGGCCACGAGCGCCTGGACCAGCCCGCTCACCGACTTGCCCTTTGCCTTCGCGACCTCCGCAAGGCTCTTTCCGTCTCCGAGCTCGGCGCGCAGCTCGGCTTCGGTGATGCCGAGGTACGAAGCGGCGGCAGAGAGGTCGTGCAGCCCCCAGACGTGTGGCCCTCCGAACCCTCGGCCGAAGCCTCTGTCGCCGGGGCCCCCGAGCCCGTAACCTCTGCCGCCGAATCCCCCGAAGAGGAACGGCGCGTCCGAGGAGTCGATCCGCTTCTTCAACGCGTTTCCCTGTTCCTCGGTGAGCCTTCCGGCCTTCACCGCCTCGTCGATCCGGTTCTTGAGCGCGTCCTTGAGAGCGTTGCTCAGCTCGCTCGGCTCGACTCCCAGCTGCTTTGCCGCGTCGTCGATGACCGCCTTGTTCTGGTCCTCGGGTGAGAGGACGTCGGCGCCGATCGCCGCACCGCCGCCTGCAACGGCGAACGCCGCGGCTGCCCCTGCAACGATCGCGATCTGCTTCCTCCTACGGCTCATTTCATTGGCTCCTTCGCTCAGTCAGGCCCGACGATGTGTCCGTCCTGCATTCGCACGATGCGGCGCGCACGGCCGGCGATCTCGACGTCGTGTGTCACCACGACCACGGTGCGCTCATTTTCACCCGAAAGTGACAACAGGAGGTCCATGATCTCGTGTCCGGTCGCGGAGTCGAGATTCCCGGTCGGTTCGTCCGCCAGGAGGACATGTGGCTCGTTCGCCAGCGCCCGAGCGATCGCAACCCGCTGCTGCTCTCCCCCCGAGAGCCTGCTCGGTAGGTGATCCGCGCGGGGTGCCAGACCGACCATGTCGAGCAACTGTGTGACTCTCTCGCGCCTCCACGCGGCGTTCTGTCTCGTCGGCGCCAGCGCGACCTCGACGTTCTGGGCCGCGGTCAGCGTGGGAATGAGATTAAACTGCTGGAAGACGAATCCGATCGCTGACAGCCGCAGCCGGGTGAGTGCAGCGTCGGCCATGCCGCCGAGATCCGCGCCTTCGAAGAGGACGCTCCCTGCGGTAGGCCGATCGAGACCGCCGAGAAGCTGGAGAAGCGTCGTCTTTCCCGAGCCGCTCGGCCCGACGATCGCCGTCGAGTCGCCAGGTGCGATCGAGAGCTCGACGTCTCGCACTGCGTGCAACTCTCCCGCGCCGACGGCGTATGCCCTCGACACGCCGCGGAGCTCGTAGACGGGGAGCTGGCCTGAGTCGGTCATCCGCGCAACCTCAGTCGACGTGGCGGAGTGCGTCCGCGGGACGGAGGCGGGCAACGCGCGCCGAGCCGACGGCTCCTGCGATGAGGCCGCCGAGCACCGCGAGCCCGACCGCCGCCGCGACGAGACCGATGCTGACGGGTGCGCCGAGAGAAACGTCTGTGGTGGCGCTGTTAACCGCGCCTTGTCCGAACGGGCCGATGAACCGCGGTCCGGCATCGGCCGCCGCGTCTCCGACCGTCGCCTCGAGCGAGGGCGCGAGGGCGCTGATCGCGACGGCGCCCGCAAGGCCCAGGACGATGCCGACGAGCCCACCGAGCACGCCCTGCACGAGCGACTCCCCCGTCACCTGGCGAATGACGAGGCGTTGCGACCAGCCGAGTGCCTTCAACGTTCCCAGCTCGCGGATCCGCTTGGTGACCGAGGACAGCGTGAGCAGGCTCGCGATGAGGAACGCTCCGAGGAGACCCACGACCTCCAGGGCGGTGCCGAGGCTTCCGGCAAGGTTCTTCGCGTCGGTGAGCGTGCCCGAGACACGCGCTGCGAGGTCTTCGGCCGTCGTGACCGACGCACCGTCGACGGTCTTCTCGATCTTCGACGAGATCGCCGCGACCTGATCGGCGCTGTCCGCACGGACGTACACCGTGTTAACCCGGGCGGATCGATCCGCAAGCTTCTGTAGCTGCGCGAGCTTCAGGTACACATCCGAGGACTGTCCGCCGAGAGGCGTCTTCGCGATTCCCACGACCTTGAACTTCTTCCCGTGGAGCGGGATCGTGTCCCCCACCTCGATGCCCTCACGGCTTGCGTAGCTCTCGTTCAGGATCGCCTCGCGAGCTTCGGTCGCCCCAAAGTACCGGCCACTGGTCACCTGACCTGACGTGATCGCCCCGAGCTCTTCGTGTCGCTCGTCCACGCCCGAGACCGAGATGCTCGCGAAGTCGATGTTGTCCGGCGGGCCTGCCGGCCCCCCGCCGTTCTGGAACCCTTGCTGGGGCTGGGACTGCTCGGTCGGGACCGTTCCCTCCACGTGCACCGCGTTGAGCGTCAACCCGCCCGCAGCCGCCGTGACTCCATCCACTGCGGCGATCTTGTCGACTGCCTGGTCCGAGAACGACAGCTGTGCGGTAGAGACGAAGTTGTCCCTCGAGAACTTCTCGCCAGCGTTTCCGAGCCCTCTCAAGCCGAGCCGTGCTCCACCGTTCTCCTGCTCGAGCTGCCGCCGCTCCTTGTCGGAGAGCTGCGGGAACCCGCCACCCGCGTCCGGCGGTGAGAAGTCGATCGGTCGCGAGACGGTCATGTCCGTACCTACGCCGGTGAGCGGCTCGAGAACCTGCGCCTGAGCGCGATCGAGCCCGGACGACAAGGCGCTAACGGCCACTACGAGGCCGACGCCGACTCCGAGACCGAGCGCCGTCAGGATCGTGCGGCCGCTTCGTCGCCGGAGCTCGGCGAAGATGTAGGTCAGGTAGAACACCGCGCCTCAGCGAACCAATGTCGGCTGAGAACGCAGTTAGAGGAACCTAAGAACTGCGTAAGACGTCAGGCCGGGACCGTCTGAGTCCGACCACTGAATCGCAGCGTGATCCGCGTACCGCCGCCGTTCGCTGGCTCGGCTGCGACCTCACCGCCGTGCGCCTCGGCGACCTGCTTCACGATCGCGAGGCCGAGGCCGGACCCGGGCATCCCTCGAGCCGAGCGAGCCCGGTAGAACCGATCGAAGACGTAGGGAAGGTCCTCGTCCGCAATGCCCGGGCCATGGTCGCGAACCGTCACCGCCCCATCAGACACCTGAAGCTCGACCTCACCACCTGACGGGCTCCACTTGGCGGCGTTGTCCAGAAGGTTGCTGATCGCACGCTCGATCGTCGACGCCACGCCTTTGACGACAGACTCGTCCAGGTTCGACGAGAACGCGATGTCCGGGTGATTCCTGCGCGCCCGCTCGAGCGCCTCCGATGCAGCGAGATCGAGGCGAACGTCCTCGGGCTCGGCGGTCTGCTGCTCGGCGCGCGCGAGCTCGATCAACTCCGAGATCAGGGTAGTCATCTCTCCGAGCTGCTCGACGACGTCCGAGAGCAGCCGTCCCCGCTCGTCGGGCGGTAAGGCGCGGTCGCTGGCGAGCACTTCGATGTTGGTTCGGAGGCTCGTCAGCGGCGTCCGCAGCTCGTGCGACGCGTCGGCGACGAGTTGCCGCTGTGCGCGCGTGGAGTCCTCGAGCGCTGCGAGCATGCTGTTGAAGCTCGCGGCAAGGCTACTGAGCTCATCGCGGCCGCTCGCATCGATTCGCTCCGAGAGATCACCTGTCCGCGTGACCCTCTCCGCGGTGTCCCGCAGTCGCCGTACCGGGGCGAGCGCTGCTCGTGACACGAGCAGCCCGAGAACCGCGGCAACGGCCACCCCGATCGCCGCGATGAGCAGAAGCAATAGACGGAGCCTGTCCAACGTCTGATCGACCTCGGTCAGCGGACGTGCCACCTGCAGTGCCGAGTCCGGACCGTATGCAAACGTGAACACGCGAAGGTGATGGCCGTCGACGGTCTTCTCGGTCCACGAGGTCGCCCCGCGAGTTCCAGCGACGTCCAGGACGCCGGCATCGACCGGGAGCTTGAGATCCTGGCCCGAGGGAAGGATGACCGTGCCGTCCGTCTTGACGACCTGGATGTAGCCTCTCGCCTCACCGAACTCGGGTGGCACCTCGAGGTACGCGTCGCCGTCGCTGAGCGTGACCAGCCGAAGGGGGTGCGCCGCCAGTTCAGCGCCTCGTCGCTCGAGTGCCTGGTCGATCGGAGCGCGCAGCTGACCTCGGGCGACAACGTAGACGACGGCGCTCGCCGTGATCACCGCCAGCGCCACCGCGACTGCCGCGGCGATCGCGATTCTGGCCCGGAAGCTCATCGCGTCACGACTCGCGGAGCGCGTATCCGACACCGCGCACGGTGTGGATAAGGCGGGGCTTCCCGCCCACCTCGGTCTTGCGTCGCAGATAGCCGATGTAGACGTCGAGCGAATTGGACGTGGGTCCGAAGTCGAAGCCCCAAACCCGCTCGAAGATGATCGATCTCGTCAGGACTTGACGCGGATTGCGCAGGAACAGCTCGAGAAGCGAGAACTCCGTGCGTGTCAACTCGATGAGATCGCCGCCGCGCGTCACCTCGCGCGTGCCGGGGTCGAGCTCGAGGTCGGCGAAGCGCAGCCTGTCGCCCGGATCGCTTCCGGCTCGCCGCAGGAGCGCTCTGAGGCGCGCGAGGAGCTCGGCCAGAGCGAACGGCTTCGAGAGGTAGTCGTCCGCGCCGGCGTCGAGGCCGGCCACTCGGCTGTCCACCTCGGTGCGAGCAGTCAACATGAGGACGGGGACATGGCTGCCCGAGGCACGGATGCGCCGACACACCTCCAGCCCGTCGATACCCGGCATGAGGATGTCCAGGATCACTGCGTCGGGCTCGGCGCCCTCGTCGAGCTTCGCGAGAGCGATCTCGCCGTCCTCGGCCAGCTCGACGGTGTAACCCTCGAGCTCGAGTGCCCGGCGCAGGGACTCGCGAACCGCCGGCTCGTCGTCGACGACGAAGACGTTCATCTGACGTTCCTTGCTTTCATGTGCGGCATTGTGCGCGACGATCGCCGTCAGCGACCGGGGTCTTAGTGACTTCTTAGCCCGGTCTCAGGGAGTCCTTAGCCGCCGCCGATGTGATGCCTGCATGAGACGAACCACGAGACGTATCGCAGCGATCGTCGCCGCGCTGGTGGCTGCGGTCGTCATTGGTGCCGGAGTTGGCGCAGGCAGCTATGCCGCGCTCTCCGACAATGGAACCACGACGGTCCGAGAAGTGACGGTCACGACCTCGAACGGGAACACCGAGACGGCGGGCTTCTCCCTGGCCGACATCTATGCGATGTCGTACAAGGGTGTCGTCAAGATCACGACGACCGGCGTCGCGGCCGCCCCGTTCGGCGGTGAACAGCAGCAGAGCGCGCAAGGCTCCGGCTTCGTGTACGACCGCAAGGGAACGGTCGTAACGAACCAGCACGTCGTCGACGGGGCCAACACGATCTCCGTGCAGTTCTCGAACGGCAAGAGCTACCGCGCCACGGTGGTCGGGACGGATCCGTCGACCGATCTCGCCGTCCTCCATGTGAGTGCGCCCACCTCGCTGCTCTCACCGCTCCGCCTCGGCGACTCGCGAACGCTCGAGGTCGGCGATTCCGTCGTCGCTTTCGGTAGCCCGTTCGGACTCCAAGGGACGATGACGAGCGGCATCGTGAGCGCGTTGCACCGCCAGATGACCGCGCCGAACAATTTCACCATCACGGACTCCATCCAGACCGATGCCGCGATCAACCACGGCAACTCCGGAGGACCGCTCGTCGACCTCGAGGGTCGGGTCATCGGGGTCAACGCTCAGATCGACAGCGAGTCCGGTGGTAACGACGGCGTCGGGTTCGCGATCCCTTCGAACACCGTGCGCTCCGTCGTCACGCAGCTGCTCGCGAGCGGAAGCGTCGAGCACGCGTATCTCGGAATCACGATGGTCGAGACCCCCAACGGCATCGTCGTCACGCAGGTTCGCACCGGGACGCCCGCCCAGAAGGCCGGCCTGCAGGCGGCAACGGGAACCACGACCGTCGACGGCCAGCAGGTTCCCACCGGAGGCGACGTCATCGTCGCGCTCGACGGCGAGGCCGTCTCGAGCTCGGCGGAGCTCCAGAGCGCGATCGACGCCAAGCGCCCCGGAAACAAGGTCTCGCTGACGGTCCTCCGGGACGGCAAGCGCCAGACATTCGACGTCACGCTCGCAACTCGACCTTCCTAGTCCTCCCCGCGGCGAGGGCTCTGCGCCCGTCCCTTCCGAGAGCCCTCGCCGCTACAGTCGCCCCGTGCCCGACGGTTGGAGCAGCATTCGGCTCGAAGACATCGAGCCGATCGCGGTCGTGAACGGCACGCTCCTCTGGCGTCCCGTCCGGCGCACGCTCGACATCGGGGCGTTCGGCGTCAACGCTTACGTCGCGCCGAACGTCGGCGACGTCGTCGTCGAGGAGCACACGGAGGAAGCGCTCGGGCACGAAGAGATCTACGTCGTGCTCTCGGGCAGCGCCACGTTCATGCTCGACAACGAGACAGTCGACGCTCCCGCCGGCACGGTCGTCTTCGTACGCGACCCGAAGGTCAAGCGCCACGCGATCGCAGACGCGGCGGAGACCGCGGTGCTCGCCGTGGGCGGCCCGCGCGAGGCCGCGTACGAGCCGTCGCCGTGGGAGGACTACTTCGCCGCCGAGCGGCACCGGACGGCCGGCGACTTCGGAGCATATGCAGCAGAGCTCGAGGCGGTACTCGAGCGCCGCCCCGACCACCCGGCGACGCTCTACAACACCGCGTGCGCCGAGACGCTGGCCGGGGATACCGAAGCGGCGCTCGCGCACCTCCGGCGTGCGCTCGAGCTCAAGCCCGAATGGAAGGACATGGCGCGCAAGGACGAAGACCTCGCTGCGCTACGCGACGATCCGGGCTGGCCCCTCGACGACTGACGGCGTCAGGACGGGGTCACGCGGTAGGCGTCGAAGACCGCCTCGAGGTTGCGAAGGGCCGTCAGGAGGGAGCGAAGGTCCTTCACCTCGCCCACCTCCGCCGTGTACCAGTTGCGCGCCATGCCGTCCTGGACGACACCACCGTAGGAGACGATGTTGGCGCCGTGCTCGGCGAACGTCCGGGCAACGTCCTCGAGCAGGCGCGCCCGGTCCCAGGCGTCGACCGCGATCTGGACGAGAAAGCCCGACGTGGCGCCACCCTCCCATTCGACATCGGTGAAGCGCTCCGGATTCCGCTGCAGCGCCTTGACGTTCGGACAGTCCTCCCGGTGGACAGTGATCCCGCGCCCGAGTGAGATGTAGCCGACGATCGGGTCCCCGGGCACCGGCGTGCAGCACTTCGCCAGGCGCACGAGAACGTCCTCGACACCGACCACGTTGATTCCGACCCGCGTGCTCGAGACCGCCTGCGTCCGCGGCGGCTTCGTCGAGATCGTCCGCTCCTCCGTGACCTCGCCGGTCTTGAGGCGCTGGAGGACCTTGTTGACGATCTGGCCAGGTTGGAGCTTGCCCGCGCCCAGCGCGACGTAGAAGTCCTCGGCTTTCCTGAAGCCCATCTCGCGGATCACCTGTGCGAGGACGCTCGAGCCCTGGAGCTTCCGGTACGGCAGCTTCTGAGCCTTGAGCGCCTGGTCGAGCGACTCGCGGCCCTTCGCCTCGGTCTCCCCGCGTGACTCGCGCTGGTACCACTGGCGGATCTTGTTGCGTGCGCGAGAGGAGGTCGCCAGCGAAAGCCAGTCGCGCGACGGCCCGCGACCCGACTTGGAGGTCAGGATCTCGACGATGTCGCTGTTCTTCAGGCGGTAGTGCAGCGGGACGATGCGGCCGTTCACCTTCGCGCCCACGGTCCGGTGTCCGACGTCGGTGTGTACGGCGTAGGCGAAGTCGATCGGAGTCGAGCCGACGGGAAGCGCTTTCATCTCGCCTTTCGGCGTGAAGGTGTAGACCTCGTCCTGGAACAGGTCGGTGCGGAGCGTGCGCATGTACTCGCCCGGGTCCTGCTCGTTCTGCTGCGTGTCCATGAGCGACTTGACCCAGGAGAGCCACTGGTCGTCCTCCTTCGCGCCACGGCCGCGCTTGTACACCCAGTGAGCGGCGACGCCGTACTCGGCCTCCTCGTGCATTGCCCGCGTGCGGACCTGAATCTCGAGGGGCCGTCCGTCGGGGCCGATCACCGTCGTGTGCAGCGAGCGGTACCGGTTCAGCTTGGGCATCGCGATGAAGTCCTTGAAGCGCCCCGGCATCGGCTTCCACAGCGAGTGCACCAGGCCGAGCGCGGCGTAGCAGTCGCGCGTCCCGTCCTCGTCCGAGCGCTCGCAGATGACACGCAGAGCGGTCAGGTCGTAGATCTCGTTGAACTCCCGGCCGCGCTTGGCCATCTTGTCGTAGATCGAGTAGAGATGCTTCGCGCGCACGGCGATCTCCGTCGGAATGTCGGCCTTACGTAGCTCCTCGTCGAGCAACATGCCCGCCTTCTCCGCCTGAGCCTCGCGATCGGCGCGCTGGTCGGCCACCATCGCCTTGATCTCGGCGTACTTGCGCGGATGGAGCGTCTGGAAGGCGAGATCCTCGAGCTCCCACTTCAGCGCATGGATACCAAGGCGATGCGCGAGCGGCGCGTACACCTCGAGCGTCTCGCGTGCCTTCTGTGCCTGCTTCTGCTTCCCGAGATACTCGATCGTCCGCATGTTGTGAAGGCGGTCGGCGAGCTTGATGAGGATGACGCGCTCGTCCTGCGCCATCGCGACGATCATCTTGCGGTAGTTCTCGGCCTCCGCCTGCTCGCGGCTCTGGAAGCTGATTCGGGTCAGCTTGGTGACGCCCTCGACGAGCTGCGCCACGTCGCTGCCGAACTCCGACCGGAGCTCGTCGAGATCCGACTCCGTGTCCTCGATGGTGTCGTGCAGGAGCGCCGCTGCGATCGTCTCCTGGTCGAGGTGGAGCTCGGCGCAGATCCGTGCAACTCCGAGTGGATGGTGGATGAACTCCTCGCCTGAGCGGCGCGTCTGACCGGCGTGCGCGCGCTCGGCGAACTCGAACGCGCGGCGGAGGAGCTCCTTGTTGACGTCCGGGTTGTACGCCTCGACCTCGGCAATCAGCTCCTCGATGAGGTCTTCATGCCGTCTCTTCGCGTCGAGAACGCTCATCGCCTCAGTGTACTGAGCGCCTTCCAGCCCAGCTCACCAGCCAGCTCATGGGCAGGAGGCCTCGCCGACACGGCGAATTCCGGCACTCCATGAACGCGTTCAGACGCTGGCTCCGCCAACGCCGTGCGAGAAGGCTCGCCGTCGCGATGCGCGACGCGCTCGTCCCTTCGCGCCCAGGCCTCGGCTGACACCACCCGCAACTACGGTCATGCGGCCCGAGGAAGTGCGTCGCGCTCGAGCAGCGCGCGGAACGTCTCGGACTCCAGCAGCTGACGCCGTCGCCCGGCGAGCGAATTGGGCTCTGAGTCGTCGAGCCCCAGCTCCGTAAAGATCATTCGTGCATCGGGTGTCCACGCATCTCCGCCGGCGCGCCAGAGGTCCGCGAGCCACCCGCGCAACGCGGGATAGCCCTCCGGCGTGTCGAAGAGCCGTCGAACGACGAGCTGCGGAGCAACCGTGCCGTTCCAGTGGTTCTCCTTCAGGCGGCAGGCAACGTCGAACAGACCCTCTGCGCGAACGCGGTCGAGCTGGCTGCCCTGACCGAAGGCGATGGCGCTTCCGGCATCCCATCCGTGTTGACGCACGCGGAAGCGAAGATGCTTCCCGTCCCCCACGGTCGCAGGAACGACCGCCTGGCAACCGGGAATCAGGAGGGTCACGTCCGGGTTCGCGAGCCCGAACGGAGCGAGTCGCTCCAGCTCCTGGGCAAGGTCGAGCGTGAGATCATGGGCCGAGACGAGCGCGTCGACGACGGTCACCTGCCGAAGGTCGCCTTCGGTCAACACTGCGTCCGCATGCTCGCCGAACGCAGTCGCGAAGGCCTCGATCCGGGCCGGGTCGATCGAAAGGCCGGCAGCAGCCCGGTGACCTCCGAAGCGCTCCAGATGCGCGGAGCAGGCCGCGAGCGCGCCGTGCAGGTCGAAGCTCGCGATCGAGCGACCGGATCCCTTCCACGAGTCCTGTCCGCCCGCGATCAACACGACGGGCCGCTGGAAGCGCTCGACGAGCCTCGACGCGACGATCCCGATCACGCCCTGGTGCCAGTCCTCGCCCGCGAGGACGTAGGCCCGGCGGCGGCGCTCGTGCTCCGGAAGCGCATCGACACGAGCAATCGCTTCACGAAGGATCCGGTCCTCGATCGCCTGTCGATCGCGATTCAGATCTTCGAGCTCCGCCGCGAGCTCTCGGGCTCGAGCGTCGTCCTCGGTGAGGATCAGCTCGAGGGCGATGTCCGGGCGGCAGAGCCGTCCAGCCGCGTTGATCCTCGGGGCGAGCCTGAACCCGATCGATGACGCTTCCACGGTCGCAGGATCGACCCGGGCACTCCTGAGCAACGCCTGCAGGCCCGGCCGTCGCGTGCACGCGAGCGCGCGAAGGCCGGCCGCGGCGAGGGCGCGATTCTCGTCCACGAGCGGCACGACGTCGGCGACGGTTGCGAGGGCGACGAGGTCGAGCTGGCGGCGCAAGACCGGATGCTCCGTGCCGAGCAGCGCCTCGCCCAGCTTGTAGACGACTCCCGTCCCGCACAGCTCCGGGAAGGGGTACGCGGACGGACGCGTCGCGACCAGCGGGCAGTCCGGGAGCACGTCGCCGGGCCGGTGGTGGTCCGTCACGACGACCTCGAGGCCCACCTCCTTCGCCCGGGCGACCTCGTCGACCGCTGTGATCCCGCAGTCGACGGTGAGCACGAGTCCGACCCCGTCCTCCGCCAGCTGTTCGAGCCTGTCCGTCGAGATGCCGTAGCCCTCCTCGAAACGGCTCGGGAGATGCCACATGACGTCGGCACCGAGCTCGCGCAGGAGCAGCACGGCGAGCGCCGTTGCGCAGATGCCGTCGACGTCGTAGTCACCGTGGACACAGATGCGCGTGCATGCGTCGATCGCCGCCCTGATCCGCTCGACCGCCTCGGCGACATCACCCAGCAGGTACGGATCGTGTCCGGGAAGCTCGGAATCCAGGAAGCGACGAGCTTCGTCGACCGCGCCGTAGCCACGACGAACGAGGACCGCCGCCGTGACGTCGCTGACGCCGAGCTCGCTCGACAGCCGCTCGGCCGCCGGCACCTCGAGATCGGCGATCGTCCACACGCCCGTCATGACGGTTGACGTTAGGGACGGCTTCGGACGAGATCAGACGCCGTCGCGACGCCTGCGGATCGAGTCCAGCACGATCTTCACCCAGAGGAGGACGATGCCGATCGTCGCACCGACCACGATGACGGCGAGCGGCGCGACGTACGCCATCTCCTCGAGCGTGAACTTGGTCACGGCGGCGCCGACGAGCCAGATCGCAAGCACGACGACCGCCATTGCCGCCCACAGTCGCCGAGAGCTCACGTCGGAAACCCTAGATACCCTGAAGCGCGTGCTCGCGGCCAACTACCGCTCGGGGGACGACTTCGTCGTCGAGTTCCTGGGCCATCGCTTCGAGTTCAATGCAGGCGACTTCGAGGAGCGGGTGACCGCCGCGGCGGTGCGGCTCGGGATCATCGGATCGAACGACCTCGACGAGGACGAGGCGGGCGATCTCGTGGAGCTCGTCGCCGACGGACGCATCGCCGATCCGCGCAGCGGACTCGGCCTCTACCTCGTGCGCCACTGGGAGCGGATCTCGCTCGTCGACGGGGAGTCGCTCATCTACTGGCTGCGAAAGCTCGTCTTCCGTGGGGCCTGGCTCGACCATCGCGTGAAGGAAGGCTTGCTGGACGTGTCGTGGATCGACGACACGGGCGACTTCGGCTACGCCGAGCCGGAGGGCGGCAGGACCCTCCTCGAGCTCGCGCCCGTGCCCTCCTGGCACGAGCTGCAATATCGGGCCTAGCGAGCGGGTACCAGCTGAACAGGTACCAGCTGAACAGGTACCAGCTGAACAGGTACCAGCTGAACAGGTACCAGCTGAACGGCTAGGTGGAGGGGGCGAACCCGAAGGGGTGCTCCGGGTCGGGCCGCGAGATCTCGATCGTCTTCACCGCACCGATCGGGACGATCACGCGCATCGGCTCGTCGTCCGCGGCCCCATGCGGGACGAACGAGAAGAATCCGAATCCGGGTTCCGCCGTCGCGGTCGCGAGCACATGCCGTGAACCGTCGACGAGCTCGATCCGGAGCTCCGCCTGGTCGAGGCCGTGCTCCTCCGCGAAGTCGCCGACCATGCGGGTGAGCCGGCCGACGAACTCGTCCAGAGGGCCAGCGGCGCCTGGCGTCCAGATCTGCGTCGACACCTAGAAGAGGCCGTCGGTGGTCTCGTCGACGCCCAGGTGCTCGCGCCCCAGAGCGGTGATCACCCGGCCGCGCGGCGTTCTCTGGAGGAACCCGAGCTGGAGGAGGTACGGCTCGTAGACGTCCTCGATGGTGTCGCTCTCCTCGCCGAGCGCGACCGCGAGCGTCGAGAGACCGACCGGGCCGCCGCCGAACTTGTGGAGCACGGCGTCGAGGAGCTCGCGGTCGGTGCGCTCGAGGCCCACCTCGTCGACCTCGAGCAGCTCGAGAGCCTCGCGGGCGATGTCGAAGGTAATCGCGCCCGCGTGCCGGACCTCCGCGACGTCGCGAATGCGGCGCAGGATCCGATTCGCGACCCGCGGAGTTCCCCGCGAGCGCCGCGCGACTTCATCGGCCGCCGCGTCCTCGATCGCGACGTCCATGATCCGCGCGGACCGGCGCACGATGGTCGCAAGCTCGTCTGCCTCGTAGTAGCCGAGGCGGAAGGTCATCCCGAAGCGGTCACGCAGGGGTGTGGTCAGAAGACCGGTCCTCGTGGTCGCGCCGACGAGCGTGAACGGTGGAAGATCGAGCGTCAGCGTGCGGGCCGCCGCGCCCTGGCCGACGATGATGTCCAGCCGGAAGTCCTCGAGCGCCGGATAGAGGATCTCTTCGATCGCGTGGTTCAGCCGGTGGATCTCGTCGATGAACAGGACGTCACGGGCCTCGAGGCCCGTGAGGATCGCCGCCATGTCCCCCTTCCGCTCGAGCGCAGGGCCTGCCACTGTCCGCAACCCGACCTCGAGCTCCTCGCGAACGATCGTCGCGAGCGTCGTCTTGCCGAGACCCGGCGGCCCGACGAGGAGGACGTGGTCGAGCGCCTCACCCCGCGCCCGAGCGGCCTCGAGCGCGATCTCGAGCTGCTCCTTCGTCCTCTCCTGCCCGACGAACTCGTCGAGGCTTCGGGGGCGCAACGAGCGCTCGACGTCCTCCTCGCCCTCCTGGAGCGCCGGCGCCAGAAACGGCGAGCTCATGCCGCCGCCCGGAGAGCGATCCGGACGCGCTCTTCGGCGGGCAGCTCCGGATCGACGTCCGCGAGGACGCGCTCGGCCTCGATCATGCTGTAGCCCAGCTCGACGAGGGCATCGCGAGCGACGAGCTCGGCCTCTCCGGCGACTGCTGGCACAGCCTCGGCGATCGAGCCTCTGAGCTCGAGCACGATACGCTCCGCCGTCTTCTTGCCGATGCCCGGAATCGCCTGGAAACGGGCGCTGTCACCCACCACGATCGCCCTTCGGAGATCGGTTGCCGACCCGCTCGACACGACTCCGAGGGCAACTTTCGGCCCGATCCCGCTGACTCCGATGAGGCTCACGAAGAGCTCCCGCTCCGACGCGTCGCCGAAGCCGTACAGCTGAAGCGCGTCTTCGCGCACGTGCAGGAACGTGTCGATGACGACCTCGCCCGAGCCGTCTGCCTTACGCATCGCGGACGGTGTCGCCGCGACGAGATAGCCGACTCCCGAGACGTCGAGGACGAGCCCGTCCCGCGTTCGCCCCGAGGGCACACCGCGCAACTGTGAGATCACCCGGCCACCTCCAGAAGAGGAGGCGCGAGAGCGTGGCAGATCGCGACCGCGAGTGCGTCCGCCGCGTGCGACGACTTCGGCTCCGCATCAAGCGAGAGGATCAGGCGGACCATGCGCGCCATCTGCCCCTTCTCTGCACGGCCGTAGCCACAGACCGCCTGCTTCACGCGCGCCGGCGCATACTCGGCGCAGTCAACGCCTGCGGACGCCGCGGCGACGAGTACGGCGCCGCGCGCCTGCCCGACGGAGAGCGCGATGCGGGCGTCTGCACCCACGAAGGACTCCTCGAGCGCGACGGCGTCGGGCGCATGCTCCGCAACGAGCTCCTGAACGCCTCTGAAGATCGTCAGCAGCCGGTCCTCCAGCCGCGCTCGCGCGGAGGTCCGCCACTCCCCTTGGGCGACCTCCCGGAGGCGGCCGTCTCTTTCGTGGACGATCCCGTACCCGCACGCAGCCGTTCCTGGATCGATGCCTAGGACTTTCACGTGCAGAAGGTATTCGGGGCCCCGGACGTTCCCCTTGGAGGCTCGATCCTCGCTGCCTGCTCGGTTACGTCGAGCAGTGCGCGGTTACTTCGAGCAGTGCGAGTTCGCCCAGGCCGTCAGATGCGTGCTTGCTGACTGGACCTCGGGCGAGCCGAGCGACTGTGAGGCCTCCTGAAGCTGCGAGATCTGGTCCGCATTCGGGATATCGCCGGGCTTGAGCCCGAGATCCTTGAGCTTGTTGACGTAGGTGCCGTACGCTGCCGCGATCGTCTGGACGTCGCCCTTGATCTCGTCCGGTACGTCCTTCGTGAACTCGGAGAACTTCTCGACGTCGCCCGAGACGTCGGCTCCGCCGCTCGCCGCGCTGACAGCCGCGCTCAACCCGAGGTACGCCTTGACCAGGTTCTGGCAGTCCTCCGAGGCGAAGTTGAACGAGCCGTTCGTGTCGGTACCGGCGTCGGTGGACGTCTCGTCGGTCGAGGTCTCGTCGGTCGAGGTCTCGTCGGCAGACGTGTCCTCCGACCCGATCGTGTCCGTGGCGACCACGTCCGTGTCGGTGCTTGCCTCGCTGCTTCCTCCACCGCAACCGGCGCCCGCGAAGACGAGCGTCAGGAGGGCTACCGCGATCGCGAGCCAGCGCATCGGCGTGACCCTAACAGCCCGTCACGCGAGATGCTCGGAGAAGAATCCGACGATCGCGTCGTAGCAGCGAACACGGTTTCCGAGCTTCAAGACATCGTGGCCCTCGTCCTCGAAGACGAGGTAGTCGACGTCCTTGCCGAGCGTGCGAAGACCCTCGACCAGGTCGTGCGACTCGCGCTCGACCACCCGCGGGTCATTCTGACCCTGGATGACGAGCAGCGGTGCAGTGATGTCCTGGATGGTGGTCTTCGGAGAGCGCTCGACGATGAAGTCCCGGTCGTGTTCCGGATCGCCGAGCGCAAGCGCGAAGTACGGCTTCCAGGTCTCCGGGATCCTCTCCGAGAACGTCATGAGGTCGTACGGCCCGAACATGTCGACGGCCGCGCGCCAGAGCTCCGGATGGCGACTTGCGAGCATGAGCGTCATGTAGCCGCCATACGAACGACCGACCACGCCGGCGCGGCTCACGTCCACGCGCTCGTCCCGCGGCAGCACCTCGGTCATCGCGTGGACGTGGTCGAGCCGGTCCTGGCCGCCCCAGTCCCGATCCACGCGCTTCGTGTAGCTGAGGCCGTACCCGGTGGACCCCCGGGCGTTCGGGACGAAGACGGCGAAGCCCTCCAGCGTGAGGATCTGGATGAGCGGCATCGAGAACCAGGCGAAGTTCGGGCGCTCCTGGCTCTGCGGCCCCCCGTGCACGTAGTAGACGAGCGGGCGGGGACCGGTGTAACCGAGCTCCTCCGACGGAAGGTAGAGCCGGGCTGATACACGCAGGCCGTCGTGCGACTCGAACGACGCATCCTCTCCGGCGGACAGGAGATCCGGTGAGATGCCGAGGGGGCGTTCGTACGTCTTGCGGGAGGGTGGAGCAGCGCCCTTGTCGAGGACGTAGAGCTGGGTCGGCGTGGTAGCGGTGCAGAAGGACAGTGCGAAGCGGCCGCTGCCGTGGTCGTGATGCAGCCCGTGGAGGACACCTCCCGAGAGCTCGTCCTCACCGACGAGAACGCGCTCGATCTCGAGGCTCCTCCCCGCCTCGTCGAGCCGGGCCTCGTACGCCCATGCGCAGCCGTCCACGTTGTAGTGGACGACGTAGCGGTCGTCGTCGGCGTGATCGAGTCCGGAGAGCTCGCCGACGCCCTCGTGCCGAGCGCCCGAGATCGCAACCGGCTCTATCTCACCGGGCCGCTCGAGATCGAGGTAGCCGGGAGTGCCGGTGTCCTCGAAGAGGCTCGAGACGAGCAGGATCCCACTGCCGCTCGTCGTGCAGTGGGTCGAGTGGATGCCCGAGGGGGGGTAGTCGACACCCTCCTCGCGCTCGTCGATCGGCGTCCCGTACAGGACGCGGCGGCTCTCGCCGTCGGGCTCGTACAGCACCACGTCGCCGGCCGTGTAGAAGTCACCGAGGAAGGCGCGCACGTGGTCCGGGCTCCAGGCCGCGGGGTACGCGCCGAACCGGCTCGTCCAGATCCGCTCGACCTCGCCGGTGGCGAGGCGGGCACACATGGACGTGCTCGCAGATTCCTCGCGGGACTCCGAGCCGAAGTACGCGATGTTCGTCCTCGGGTCGAAGTCGATGAGATGGGAACGGCGACCGGCGAACGCCTCGGGAGCGAACGGCTCCGGAAAGCCTCCGTCGATGGGGATCAGGTACGGCTCGTAGTTCTCGTCGCCGTCGCGGTCGATCATCAGGATGATCTGGCCGAGATCCGGGACGACGTGGAACGCGTACCCGCCGATGAGCTCCGGATTCTGCAGCGCGATTCGCGGTGGCAGCAGCGGTGCCGGGACACCGCCGTCGATGTCCATCGAGTAGAGGCTGAGGTGCCCGGAAAGGTTCGAGAGGAAGGTCAGCGTGCCGTCGCTGAGCTGTGGCTCCACGAAGAGCCGAGCCGAGAGCAGCGACTCGATGCGCTCCGCCGTCAGAGGCCTCTTGATGCCCGCCGTCACCACCGGGCTAGGACGCTACCGCTTCCAGGATCGCCTCGGCAATGTCGAAGTTCGCATAGACGTCCTGCACATCGTCGACGTCCTCGAGGCCTTCGACGAGGCGCACGACCTTCTTCGCCGTCGCCTCGTCGGCGATCGCGACCGTCGTCTTCGGAACCATCGACAGCTCCGCGGACTCGATCGAGTAGCCGGCCGCCTCGATCGCCTCGCGCACGGCCCGGAGCTCTTCCGGGGCACTCGTCACCTGATACGTGCCGCCGTCGAGGGAGACGTCGTCCGCTCCGGCATCGGCGGCAACGAGAAGCAGCTCGTCCTCGTCCACCTCGCCGGCGTCGACGAGGACGACGCCTCGCCGCTCGAACTGCCATGCCACTCCCCCGCTCGCGCCGAGATTGCCGTCGTGCTTCGCGAACACGTGACGCACCTCGGAGGCCGTGCGGTTGCGGTTGTCAGTGAGCGCCTCGATGAGCACCGCGACGCCGTCGGGCCCGTAGCCCTCGTACACGACCGTCTCGAAGCTCGCGCTCTCCGCATCCGCGCCCGATCCCTTCGCAATCGCCCGCTCGATGTTGTCCTTCGGCATCGAGTACGAGCGTGCCTTCTCGATGGCGTTCTGGAGCGCGAGGTTGGCCGCCGGGTCGGGGCCGCCCTCACGGGCGGCGACGATGATGGCCCGCGAGAGCTTCGAGAAGAGCTTCCCGCGCTTCGCATCCGCGGCGCCCTTCTTGTGCTTGATCGAGCTCCACTTGCTATGCCCGGACACCGGCCACCTCGCGAATCATGTCGAGGAACAGCGCGTGCACGCGCAGGTCGTCGGTGAGCTCGGGATGGAACGTCGCCAGGAGCAGCCGACCGTCGCGCACGAGCACCGGCTCGCCGTCGTGCTCGCCGAGCACCTCGACGCCCACGCCGAGCTCTCGGATGCGGGGTGCGCGGATGAATACGCCATGGAGCGGTAGGTCGTCCCCTTCGAGCGCGACGTCCGCCTCGAAGCTCCATACCTGGCGACCGTACGCGTTTCGGTCGACGACGACATCGGCGAGTCCGAGGTGATCCCGGTCGAGCACGACCATGCCCGCGCACGTCCCGAACACCGCTCCATCGAACTGCCGGATCGCCTCGTCGAGCCCGTAGAGCCGGGCGAGCTGCATGATGGTCGTCGACTCACCGCCGGGGATCACGATCCCGTCGAGCCCGTCGAGCTGCTCCGGAAGCCGCACCTCGACGACGTCGGCGCCGAGAAGCTCGAGCGAGCGCGCGTGCTCGCGGAAGGCACCCTGGAGGGCGAGCACTCCGATGCGCGGTCGAGTCGCCACCGTGCGCGCCTACGGGACGGGCGTCACCAGCCGCGGACTTCGAGCCGCTCGTCCTCGGGAAGCGAGCTCGCGGAGATCCCCACCATCGGCTGGCCCAGCCCGGTGGACACGTCGGCGAGCACCTTGGGGTCGTCGAAGTGCGTCGTTGCCTCGACGATCGCGCGTGCGCGGCGGGTGACGTCCTCGACCCAGCCCTCGTGATCGTCATGCGGGTCGCGGCCCGACTTGAAGATGCCGGAGCCGACGAAGACACCGTCGGCGCCGAGCTGCATACAGAGTGACGCGTCCGCGGGGGTGGCGATCCCGCCGGCGGTGAAGGTGACGACCGGAAGCCGTCCGTTCTCCGCGACCCAGCGAACGAGCTCGTGAGGAGCGCGATGCTCCTTGGCGGCGGCGTACAGCTCGTCCTCACGTGCGGACTGGAGCTGCCTGATCGCACCGAACACTGCGCGCATGTGCGTCACGGCGTTGACGATGTCCCCCGTCCCGGCTTCGCCCTTCGTCCTGATCATCGCGGCGCCCTCCGAGATGCGTCGCAACGCCTCTCCGAGGTTCGTTGCCCCACAGACGAACGGGACCCTGAACGCCCACTTGTCGACGTGATGTTGGATGTCGGCGGGCGTGAGGACCTCCGACTCGTCGATGTAGTCGATCTCGAGCGACTCGAGGATCTGCGCCTCGGCGAAGTGGCCGATCCGGCACTTGGCCATGACCGGAATCGTCACGCCCTCCTGGATCTCACGGATCTTCTGCGGGTCCGCCATCCGCGCGACACCCCCGTCGCGGCGGATGTCGGCCGGGACGCGCTCGAGCGCCATGACAGCACACGCGCCGGCTTCTTCTGCGACCCGGGCCTGCTCGGCGTCGACGACGTCCATGATGACGCCGCCCTTGAGCATCTCCGCAAGACCGGTCTTGACCCTCGTCGTCCCGTACTCGGCCATCCGTCGGAGTCTAGCCACGCACCCTCAGGGGCGAGCAGTATGTGACGTTCCGCACCGCCTGTGGAAGATGGCGACGGAGTTTGTCCATTTTGCGGCAATTCGGCTGTGGAAAGTTCTGTGGGCCACTTTCAATCGCCCGTGCGATGTGTCACAGATACGCCCTACGGCGCGACTCCTCTCCCCGCAGGCGTTTGAAGCGCCTGGCCCCGAAGTTGCGCCAACGAAAGCAGGGGGCCCGCCCACCCGGGCCCCCTGTTGTTTTCGGTTCGTGCGCAAACGCGGATCACTCGTTCGGCCGGTCAGCCGGCCGCCCCATTGACCCGATAACCGAAGTGCCGTGAAGTCCGTCGTCTTCGGCGCGCGCCGAGGCGCCACCGTGGCCCGTGAAGGCCCGGGCTCGCTCGACGTAGCGCTCGCCCCCGCACTCACCGAGGGACGTTGGCGCGTCCCCGGCCGGTTCAACTTCACCCGTGACGTCATCGAGGTGCTCGCCCTCGACCCGCGGAGGCAGGCGTACACGTTCGTCGGACGGGACGGTGTCATCGAGCCGCGGACGTTCCAGCACCTCTCCGACGGCGCAGCTCGCTGGGCGTCGTATCTCCGAGAGCACGACGTGACCACGGGGGATCGCGTGCTCGTCGTCCTCGGAGCGAGCCCGGACTGGCCCGAGATCGTGCTCGGCTGCATCAAGATCGGAGCGGTAGCAGCGCCGTGCGCCGAGTCGTTGTCCACCGCTGCCGCCGACATCCGCGTCGCGGCGGTCGGGGCTCGGGTCGTGGTCGCCGCGGATCGAAGCAAGTTCGCCGATCTCCAGCCTGCCTCGGGGCCGGTCGCGGTCCTCGAGGTCGACGACGTACGGCGGGAAGCTCGTCGGCTGCCGAAGACAGCGACGACGGCGGACACGTCGAGCTCCGATCCTGCTCTCGTCGTCTGGACGGCGGGAAGGACGAACGGTCCGAGAGGCGTCACCCATGCTCACCATGCGACCTTCGCCGCGCGACTCCACGCCGAGCACTGGCTCGATGCGGGATCGGGAGACGTCGTCTGGAGCTCGGCGCCCGTCAGCTCGGCGCAGGCGCTGTGGAGCTCGCTCTTCGGGCCCTGGTCGCGAGGGGCCGAGGTCGTGCTCAACGAGGCGCCACTCGACCCGGCCGACGAGATTGAGCTCGTGCGCCGCCTTGGCGTGACAACCCTCTGCCGCACGCCCGGCGAGTACGCGGTACTCGCCGAGTCCGAGCGGCTCGATCGAATCCGGACCGAGAGGCTGCGCCACCTGGTGTCAGCGGGGAGCCAGCTCCCGGAATTCCTGATCGGGATCGTCGACGAGCGCACCGGACTCGTGATCCACGACGGCTACGGGCAGGCCGAGACCGGCATCATCGTCGCCCAGACCGTCGAGCGAGCGGCGCCGCGCGGGTCGATCGGACGGGCACTGCCGGGCTACGACATCGCCGTGATCGACGAGCACGGGCGCGAGCTTCCCGCCGGCGAGTACGGGGACATCGCGGTCCGCGGAACGCCGCCCTCGCTCTTCTCGGGCTACTGGAACGCCCCGGCGACTACGAGATCCGCGTTCCGGGGCGACTGGTACGTCACAGGCGACGAGGGAGCGCGAGACGAAGCCGGCTTCCTCTGGCTCGCCGGGCGAGCGATCGATCTCGGCGCAAGAACGACGTCAGCCGACTTCGAGCAGACACCTGACCTCGAGCCCCACACCGTCACCCTCGAGCCGCGGGCCGAGCCGGTCGCCGTCACCGCCGAGCCCGAGCAGAGCGCTCAGCTCGAGCCCATGCCTCATCCGGCCCCTGCACCGCCGACCGTCGGTGCGCGCGCAGTCGAGCCGGATCCCACTCCACGTCGACGCGAGGGCGATCGCATCCCGACTCCGCGGTGGGCACGGCTGACGGCCGTCGTCTGGGTGTTCCTGCTGGGCATCCTCGTTGGCGGCACAGCGATCCCGCACGCGAGCGACGGGCCGCGAATCGCCCCGCAGAGCAAGCCCCATGCAAACGCGATCTGCCCGGTGCCGAGGAGCTGACCGACCCCTAGCTCGCGACCGGAGAGCCCGGCTGCGGAACGATCCGGATGTACGGCTTGGGCTCTTCCCACTCACCGAAGAGCTCCTTCGCCTCATCGTTCGAGACCGAGCCCGCGATGATCACGTTGTCGCCCTGCTGCCAGTTCACAGGCGTCGAGACCTTGTGCTTGGCCGTGAGCTGCAGCGAGTCGATCACCCGGAGCACTTCGTCGAAGTTCCGCCCGGTGGTCATCGGGTAGACGAGGACGAGCTTGACCTTCTTGTCCGGACCGATGACGAAGACGTTCCGCACGGTCTGGTTGTCGGCCGCGGTGCGGTCCTTGGCCTCGCCCCCGACCTCGGCGGGAAGCATCCCATAGAGCTTCGAGACGCTGAAGTCCGCGTCACCGATGATCGGGTAGTTCGGCGCGCTGCCCTGCGTCTCTTCGATGTCCTTGGCCCAGCCCTCGTGGTCACCGGTGGAGTCGACCGAGAGCCCGATCACCTTCACGTTGCGGCGGTCGAACTCGGGCTTGATGCTCGCCATGTACCCGAGCTCCGTCGTGCACACCGGAGTGAAGTCCTTCGGGTGCGAGAAGAGCACCGCCCACGAGTCGCCGATCCACTCGTGGAAGTTGATCGCCCCCTCGGTCGTCTCGGCCGTGAAGTCCGGTGCGGTATCGCCGATCGTCAAGGTCATCGTCATCCTCCCTTCAGGGCTGGAGCCCCGTCGCCCCGGGCCGCACGAGGACACCCTCGCACCCGAGTCACCACTCCCAATAGACGGCTGAACGCACGCCGCTCTTCCATTGTTCCATTCGCGCGGAGTGCGTTCGCGGGCTTCTGCCCCGGATCCGCGCTCTCCGAGAGCCCGGAGGTGACGAAGAGCGGCGCGCGGGCGACCGGCGCCGCTCCTCGTCCGCTTCCGGATCGCCGGTGAGGGGGTGGAGCCCTGCGATCCGGTCCCCGTCACCGGAATACGACGATCTGCGCCGGTCGGTTTCAACGGACGACGCGTGGCGGCGAGATGGAAAAGCAGCGCTTGCGAAGGTCTGTCGGCGGGTTTACCGAGCGCGTCGGGGAGCGAGCGCTGCAATCGCGGTCATGTGCGCTCCTCGATTCTCATCATCCCCACGGACACGATCGTCCGATACGCCGGGAACGCGTGGTGCCCGGCCTGCAGGAGATACTGGTCGGCTTCGATCATGCGCCGATAGACGTCGAGCGGCGCCTTGACCGAGCGTTCGCAGTCGACTCTCGTGCACTCGCACGCGAATTCGACGAGGCCCTGCGCATCCGTTTCGGCCTGGGCCAAGGTCGACTTTCGCTTGTTCGCGTTGCGTCGCGCGACACGGAGCGCGATTCCTTGGTCCTCGGCCAGCTGCTCGTGGGCGGATGCCGTCATCGCGTCTCCTCCTGCCATGAACGGATAGGGAGGGCGCAGATGGCGCCGTCGGTATACGTCCGGTTGTACGACAAAGTGTAGGCGAAGGTCGGTGATCAGCCCGCGCGCCGGCTCGGTTGACGAAGAAGACTCGGGGAAGGTGGCGTTCGGAGAAGGTGAAGAGGGCTTCCGACTGGTTTCCGCCGGCGTCTTACGAACCAGTGCTGGCGGCTCGTGGCCCTCGCAGGGGACGGAGCCGCCGGCCGAATCTTCGGAATGTCGGCGAGCTCGGCTCCTCTTCTCTCCCAGAGCGACGACGGTGATCGCGTGGCAACACCGGCGCAGAATGGGCCCGCCTGGACTCGAACCAGGGACCAACCGATTATGAGTCGGCTGCTCTAACCAGCTGAGCTACGGGCCCGAGCGGCCTGAGCGTAGCCCACTCACCTGCGCTGAGATGCCCTGAGACGGTTTCGTCCGCGGCAGGGCACACGCGGCTGACAGAATGTGACCCGGCTGTGAAGACGTTCCAGTACGAGGCACACCTCCGCACCGCTGGCGGGCTCACCGTCACGGACATAACGCAAGAGGTGCAGGACGCCGTCAACCAGAGCGGGATTCGCGACGGCATCTGCTGCGTGTACTCGCCGCACACCACCTGCTCGGTGCGGGTGAACGAGTGGGAGCGCGGCTTCCTCGAGGACTTCGCGGTCCTGCTCCGGCGGCTCGTGCCCAGTGAGCACTACTACGCACACGATGACTGGGATCGGCGTACCGAGAACGTTTGTCCCGAAGACATGGAGGCCTCGAACGGACACTCGCACTGCATGTCCATGCTCCTCGGGCCTGCAGGCGAGTCGATTCCCGTGCGCGGGGGCGAGCTTCAGCTCGGGCAGTGGCAGCGCGTGCTTTTCCTCGAGCTCGACCGCGAGCGCGACAGGCGCTGGACGGTCCAGGTCGTCGGCGCTTAAGCTCGGCCGCGCAACGTCGTCTCGAGCGGACGTGAACGCGGGGAGGCTGTGATGCCTCGGACCGAGCGCATCACTCTCGAGCGCATCACTCTGGCGTGACGTAGGCGGCCGTGAGGCCGCCGTCCACGACGAAGGCCGCCCCGTTCACGAACGACGACTCGTCGCTCGCGAGGAACAGCGCGGCGTCGACGATCTCGCGCGGCTTTCCGAGCCGGCCCGTCGGCCAGTGCACCTGCCGGCGCGCGAAGGCAGCCGGGTCGTCGCCGAAGATCGCGAGGAGGAGCGGCGTCTCTACCGGACCCGGGCAGAGGGCGTTCACGCGGATCCCCTCGCGCGCGAACTGCACGCCGAGCTCCTTGCTCATCGCGAGCACGGCACCCTTGGAGGCCGTGTACGAGATCTGCGAGGTCGCGGCTCCGAGAATCGCGACGAAGGAGGCGACGTTGATCACCGATCCTCCTCCCCGCTCGAGCAGGTACGGAATCCCGTGCTTGCAGCAGAGGAACACGCCTTTCGTGTTCACGTCCTGAACGCGCTGCCAGGCCTCGATGCCCGTATCGAGCACGGACGCGTCGTCGCCCGGCGAGATCCCTGCGTTGTTGTAGAGGACGTCGATCCCTCCGAACCGCTCCGCCGTCGCCGTGTACATGGCCCGCACCTCGTCCTCGTCGGCGACGTTCACCCGCACTGCGAGGGCGTCCCCCGGGCAGAGCGAGACGGTCTCCTCGGCGATTCCGAGGTCGACGTCGGCGACGCAGACCTTTGCGCCCTCGCCGGAGAACACGATCGCCGCTTCGCGGCCCATGCCGCCACCGGCACCGGTGATCACGCAGACCTTTCCTTCGAGCCGGTTTCCCATCGCTCAGCCCTCCGTCGAGATGAAGACGCTCTTGACCTCGGAGTAGCCGCCGAGCGCATGCATCCCGAGCTCCCGGCCGAACCCCGACTGCTTGAAACCCCCGAACGGCGTGGAGACGCGAACCGACGAGTTCGAGTTGACGGACAGCACGCCGGTCTCGAGCGCACGCGCGACACGTAGCGCGCGAGCGCCGTCGCGCGTCCAGATCGAGCCCGAAAGACCGTAGGGAGTGTCGTTCGCGATCCGGACCGCGTCCGCCTCGTCCTCGAACGGGATGACGGCGGCGATCGGGCCGAAGACCTCCTCGCGCGCGACTCGGTCGTCGTTCGTCGCCTCGACGAGCGTGCACGGGTACCAGAACCCGGGACCTTCGGGGGTCTCTCCCCGAAAGACGACGTTCGCGTCAGCGTCGACGAACGAAGACACCGTCTCCCGGTGCGACGCCGAGATCAGCGGCCCCATCTCGGTGGCCTCGTCGCCGGGGTCCCCGACCTTGACACCCCGAGTCGCCGCAACCAGCTCGTCGAGAAAGCGATCGTAGATCGTCTTCTCGACCAAGATCCGGGAGCGGGCACAGCAATCCTGGCCGGCGTTGTCGAACACCGCGTACGGCGCCGAGGCCGCGGCGCGCTCCAGGTCGGCGTCGGCGAACACGACGTTCGCCGACTTGCCTCCGAGCTCGAGAGTGACTCGCTTGATCGTGTCGGCGGCACCCTGCATGACGAGGCGACCGACCTCGGTGGAGCCCGTGAAGCCGATCTTCGCGACGTCGGAGTGCTCGATCAGCCGCTGCCCGACGACGGAGCCCTTGCCGACCAGCACGTTCAGCACGCCTTCCGGGATCCCCGCCTCCAGCGCAAGCTCCGCGAGCCGAAGCGCCGAGAGCGGCGTCAGCTCGGCGGGCTTCAGGACGACGGTGTTCCCGCACGCGAGCGCGGGCCCGAGCTTCCAGCTCGAGATGTTGAGCGGGAAGTTCCAGGGGACGATCAGGCCGACGACTCCGAGAGGCTCGCGGAACGTCGCCGCGACACCTCCGGCAACCGGAATCGTGTCGCCGTAGTGCTTGTCGACGGCCCCCGCGTAGAAGTGAAAGACCTGGGAGACCATGCCGACCTCGCCGCGCGCGCCCGCGATCGGCTTGCCGACGTTCTGCGACTCGATCCGGGCGAGCTCCTCCGCGTTCTCCTCGACGAGCGTCGCCAGTCGCCTCAGGAGCCGTGCCCGATCGGAGGGAGCCACCGCACGCCACGCCGGAAGAGCCGCGCTTGCCCGGTCCACGGCGGCATCCGTCTCGTCGACCCCTGCCTGCTCGAGCTCGGCGATCGGCTCCTCGGTAGCGGGGTTGAGAACGGTGAGCGGCACGGCTACGGGCTCAGAGACGGCTCCGCTGGATCCGCCAGAACCCGTAGACGATCCAGGCGAAGATCGGGACGAGCAGCAGCGCCAGGATCCAGAGAGCCTTTCCCACTCCGGAGAGCGCCGACGCCGGCTGGCGGAGGACGTCGATGATGAAGACAGCGCAGAGAACGAGGTAGATGGCAGCGAACGCGAAGTACACACTTCCTCCTGGGTCGACGGCGAGAGCCTACTTCTCGCGAGTCGCGCGGTACGCGCGAGCCTCGCCCACGAGCGCGTCGAAGAGCGCCTGATCCTGGGCCGCCTCGGGATGCCACTGGACGCCGACTGCGAAGCGGAGCGACGGATCCTCGACTGCCTCGAGCGTTCCGTCGTCCGCCCACGCGGTCTCGACGAGCCCCTCCCCCACTCGCCCGGGCGCCTGATGGTGGTGCGAGGTGACTTCCGAGCGCTCACCGACGATCGCTGCGAGACGTGAGCCGTGCTCCACCTCCACGGGATGGACGGCGAACTCCCCTGGAACGTCCTTGTGCACGTCGTTTCCGACCTTCTCCGGGAGGTGCTGCACGAGATCCCCGCCGCGCGCGACGTTGAGCAACTGGAAGCCGCGGCAGATCGCGAGTGTCGGCACGTCGCGCTCGAGCGCGGACCGGAGGAGCGCCATCTCCCCGGCATCACGGCGCGCCTGGGGTGAGTCCGTCGCAGGATGTGCCTCGGCTCCGTACAGCTTCGGATCGACGTCGGCCCCGCCGGAGAACACGATTCCGTCGAGTGCGTCGAGCGTCTCGTCGACACCCTCCTCACTCGGGGGAATCAGGACCGGGCGGCCGCCAGCGCGCTCCACGGCATCGACGTAATCGAGCGGGATGAGCGCAGCCGGGAGCTTCCAGACGCCCCAGCTCGCGTCCTGGGCATACGTCGTGATTCCGATGACCGGCCTCATGCGGGCTCCGACTCCACGATCCAGAGTGTGCCGTCTCCACACTCCATGGCGCGACCGACTGCCGGCTCGAGGCTGCCCCGGAGCACGCGCACGGTCTCCCCGTCGATATCGGCGAGGGCACCGTAGCCCCCCTGGACCGGCGGGTGGAACCGCCACGCACGCACCTGCCGGTCGATCTCGGCTCTCGGCCTCGACCAGTCGATCGACGCGTACTCGGGCTCGAAGAACGAGAGGTAGCTCGCACCTTCCTCCCGCTGCGGATCTCCTGGATCCCCGTGCAGGACCCGCTCGAGGGCTCCGGGGAAGATCTCGGTGACCGCAGGCACCATCTTGGACTGAAGCTCTTCCCACGAGTGCTCGTCACCCAGCGGGATCGAGACCTGGGCGAGGATTCCGCCCGTGTCGAGCTCGGCGTCCATGTAGTGGAACGTGAACCCGATCTCGGTCTCGCCGTTGCGGATCGCCCACGCGACGGGGACGGGCCCGCGATACCGAGGGAGAAGCGATGGATGACCGTTGACGATGCCGTGCCGGGGGACGGCGATCGCTTCAGGGGGGATCTTCCACGGGAACCCGGCGCAGAGCGCCAGATCAGGCTCGTAGACGCGGAGCAGCGGAGCGATCTGCGCTCGACTCGCTGCCATGACGACGTCGAGCTCGGCCGGCGCCTGCGCGAGCATGTCCTCGAGCTCGCTGTAGCGCTCGGCCCCCATGCGCGTGCAGAGGAGCGCGACGGGCTCGTGGCCGAGCGAGCGCAGGAACGTGCTGTAGCCGTTGACCGCGACGGCGACCTGGGAGATGAGAACGACCCGCACGAGGCTGCTAGCCCCGCTCGAAGTAGCGGCTGCGCTCCCAGTCCGTGACCGTCTTGTCGAAGAGCGCCTGCTCGGTCCTCGCGTAGTTCAGGTAATGGTCGACGACCTGGTTGCCGAAGGCCTCCCGAGCCATCGTTCCCGACTCGAGTGCCGCAATCGCCTCGCGCAGCGAGCTCGGAAAGCGCTCGGCGTCCGACTCGTAGGCGTTGCCCTCGAGTGCGGGCGGCGGCGGAAGCTCGCTCTCGATTCCGTGGAGCCCGGCGGCGATCATGGCCGCGAACGCGAGATACGGATTGATGTCGCCTCCCGGGATCCGCGTCTCGACTCGCTTCGCGGCGCCGTGTCCGACGATGCGGAACCCGCACGTGCGGTTGTCGTGGCCCCAGGCGAGCGTGGTCGGGGCCCAGCTCCCGGCCGCATAGCGCTTGTACGAGTTGATCGTCGGCGCGAAGAACACCGCGAGCTCCTTCGCGCACGCGATCTGGCCCGCCAGGAACCGTCCGAAGAGCTCCTCGTCGTCGCGAAATGCCGGCGCGTCTCCGCGGAAGAGCGATGCATGGATGTGGCACGAGTTCCCGATCCACGACTCGAACGGCTTCGCCATGAACGTGATCGAGCAGCCGTTCGCGAACGCGATCTCCTTCGCCCCGTTCTTGTAGATCACGTGGTTGTCGGCCATCCGGAGCGCGTCCGCGAAGCGGAAGTTGATCTCGTGCTGACCGGGCCAGGCCTCACCCTTCGAGGTCTCCACCTTGATGCCGGCCCCGTGCATCCCGTTCCGGATCTGCCGGATGAAGCCCTCGTCGTAGGTCGAGGCGAGGATGTGGTAGTCGAGGATGTACGGGACGGACGGAGTCAGGTCCTCATAGCGCTGAGCCCATGCCTCCTGGTAGGTCTGGCGAAGGAGGTAGAACTCGAGCTCGGACCCCGTCATCGGCGTCAAGCCGAGGGCGGCTGCTCGCTCCATCTGGGCCTTGAGCACCTGACGCGGCGACGGTTCGACGGGCGAGCCGTCGTGCCAGTGCACGTCCGCGAGGACGAGCGCGGTCGCCTCGAGCCAGGGGATTCGGCGGAGCGTCGCGAGATCGGGGACGAGCGCGAAGTCGCCGTACCCACGCTCCCAGCTGGCGATCTCGTAGCCAGGGATCGGGTCCATCTCCATGTCGAGCGCGAGCAGGTAGTTGCAGCCTTCGACGGCGTGCTCGGCGCCGATCTCCTCGACGAAGAACTCGCCGTGGAGCCGCTTCCCCATCAGACGGCCCTGCATATCGGTGAAGGCGACGATCACGGTGTCGACCGCACCGCTCTCGACATCGGCCCCGAGCTCTTCGAAGGTCAGCACGGCGCCGATCCTAGTCCGTTGCGTCCGGCTTGTTGACACGCCAGCGGCCAAGTGACGTAATAGCGGGTCCAGGACGTCGGCAAACCCGGAGGGGGTCTGTATGAGCAGTGGTCAGGAAACACCCAGCTACCACACCTCGGAGGACGAACAGATCCTCCACAAGCTGGGCTATGCGCAGGAGCTCTTCCGCGCGATGGGCGGATTCCGCAACTTCGCGATCTCGTTCACGATCATCTCGATCCTCGCGGGGTGCCTGACGTCGTACACGATTGCCTTCGAGCACGGTGGGCCGGTCGCCGTCACCTGGGGGTGGCTGCTCGTCGGCTTGATGAGCACCCTCATCGCGCTCTCCATGGCCGAGATCGCGTCCGCGTACCCGACCGCCGGCGGCCTCTACTACTGGGCGTCGAAGCTCGGAAGCCCCGGCTGGGGCTGGGCGACGGGTTGGTTCAACCTGATCGGCCAGATCGCCGTGACGGCTGCGATCGGTTACGGGCTGGCGGTCTTCGGACAGGTGCTCTTCGACTACTGGTTCAACTACTCGACGCACATGAACGACTGGTTCGGGGCGTCGTTCAACATGTCGACGTACATCCTGTACGCCGCCTTCATGCTCGCGGCCGTACTCATCAACATGTTCAACATCCAGATCACGTCCGGGCTGAACATGATCTCCGCCTGGTGGCACATGGTCGGCGTTGTGCTCGTGGTCGGCATCCTCATCATCGTTCCCGATCAGCACCAGTCGCTCTCGTACGTCTTCACGGAGACCGTCAACAACTCCGGCTATGGGAACGGGACGACATCGTTTTCGAACCCCGCGTTCTGGTTCGTGTTCGGCCTGGGCTTGCTGATGTCCCAGTACACGATCACGGGATTCGATGCCTCGGCGCACACCGCGGAGGAGACGCACAGCGCATCACGCATGGCGGCAACCGGCATGTGGACGTCCGTCTTCGTGTCGGTCGTCTTCGGCTGGATCCTCTTGCTCGCCGTCACCTTCGCGGTCCCGGACACTCAGAGCACGATCGACACGGCCAACAAGCTCTTGCCCATCGTTCCGTTCATCTGGGCCGAATCGATGAGTCAGCAATGGGCCGAGTTACTGCTCTTCATTTGCGTCGTCGCGCAGTTCTTCTGCGTCACAGCGTCGATTACCTCTGCATCGCGCATGATGTTCGCGTTCTCACGCGATCGCGCAGTTCCTGGGCACACGCTCTGGCGACGGGTGGCAAAGAACCGCGTTCCAAGGTGGTCGGTACTGGGCGTCGCATTCTTCGCCGGTGTCCTGATGATCCCCGCGATTTGGAACTACTTCATCGGCTATGCAGTGGGCACCGCTATCGCCGTCATCGGCCTCTACATCGCGTTCATCATTCCCGTGTATCTCCGGTGGCGGATGGGCGACACGTGGGATGAGCCGCGTGCCTGGAGCCTCGGACGGCACTACAAGTGGCTCGACATCGTTTCGATCCTGTGGGTCTGCCTGATCACGATCCTGTTCATCTTTCCGCTGTACACGGTCGGGCTTCCGTGGCATGACCCATTCGACTGGCAGTTCACGAACTACACGATCCTCTGGTTCGCCGGGATCGGCCTGGTCTTCGGAGGTTGGTGGGCGCTGTCGGCCAAGAAGTGGTTCAAGGGGCCGGTCCGCATGGGCACGGAAGAGGAGCTCGAGCGGATGGAGGAGGAGACGCTCGGGGAGTTCGCGCTGCCGACCGAGTCCTAGCCAATCCTCAACTCACGCGTGCGTGGGGCGCCGACAGGCGCCCCACGCACGTTCAGGCCTCGAGCGCGGAGACGAAGGACTGCGACGAGGCGGTTCGCTCGAGCCGTTCGAAGTGCTCCCGCGCGTACGCGACGAAGTCGAAGTCGAGCTCGGAGACGGCCGCCTGCACGACGCCCCACATCGCCTCCCGGAAGTCGGACATGAAGCGCATGAGCTCGAGTGCGGCTGTGTCCTCGGGTCGCGTCTCGCCGAAGTAGGCGTGCAGAAGGAGCGCGCACCCGTCCACGTCGAGCTCGTGGTTGATCGAGAAGTTCGCAAGGTCGAAGAAGCGGTCGCCCATGCCTGCGTACTCCCAGTCGACGATCCGCAGCCGCTCGCCGTCGTCCAGGAAGTTCGCGTTCAGGAGGTCGTTGTGGCAGGGGACGGGAGCGGCGCCACCTCGTTTCCTCTCGATGTTGCCGGCGATCTCGTGCGCCCGGTCGTACGCGTCCGGGATAGCGCCCCCTCGCTCGAGCGCAGTCTCCCGGTAGGCCTCGACGACCCGGAAGGAGTCGAAGGTCCCGGGGATCGCAGGCCCGTCGTGAAACGCCCGCAGCACGGCTGCGACACGCTCGAGCGTCCTCGCATCACGCATCTCCTTCAGCGGGGGAATCGACCCCGAGATGAAGCGCGTGACGAGCCAGCCTTCCGGCTCGACGAAGTCGACGACCACAGGCCCGATCCCGAGCTCTGCCGCAGCCCGCGTTGCCGCGAGCTCGACGCTCCGGTTGATTCCGAGAAGGTCGGTGTCCCTCCCGGCGACGCGGAGGACGAGCACCTCTCCGTCGACCTCGACCTTCGCGTTGTGGTTCGTGATGCCTCCGCCGAGCACGTCGAAATGAGCGCGACGGCCGGGCCAGACGCGCTCGACGGCGTCAGCGAGCTCGCTCACGCCCGGATCCGCTCGCCTGCCGGGTCGTAGAGCGGCTCAGCCGCGACGACTCCGGCCACCCATTCGCCGAAGATCTCGACCGCCACCTCGGTTCCCACGCCGTGCTCGGCCGGGAGATAGGCGTACGCGATCGACCGCTCCACCGTGTAGCCGTACCCCCCACTCGTCACCCGGCCGACGAGATCGCCGCCCACGCGCACGGGCTCCGAGCCGAGCGCGACCGACCGTGGCTCCTCCAGCGTCAGGCACCGGAGCATGCGCTCGGGCTCGCCGCGCGCCGCCAGTGCCTCGCGCCCGATGAAGTCGCTCTTGTCCAGCTTGACTGCGAAGCCCAGCCCCGCCTCGAACGGCGTGTCCTCCGGCGTGATGTCGGCGCCCCAGACGCGGTAGCCCTTCTCGAGCCGCAGGGAGTCGATCGCCTTGTATCCGCCGGCGACGAGCCCATGGGCGGTCCCGGACTGCCAGAGCGCGTCCCAGAGCCGGAGCCCGTATTCGGACGGACAGTAGAGCTCCCAGCCGAGCTCTCCCACGTACGTCACGCGCAGCGCCCGGCAGGGAACCTGGCCGACGGCCAGCTCACGTGCGTGCATGTACGGAAAGGCGTCGTTCGAGAGGTCGGAGGTCGTCAGCGGCTGGAGAATGTCGCGCGCCATCGGTCCCCAGAGCCCGAAGCAGGCATACGCCGAGGTGAGATCGGCGACGTGCACGGTGCCGTCGCCGGGTGCGTGCTGGCGAATCCACGCCAGATCGTGCTGGCCGAACGCCGTTCCGGTGACGATGAGGAACGCCTGGTCGGCGAGCCGCGTCACCGTGAAATCGCATTCGATGCCACCGCGCGCGTTCAGCATCTGCGTGTACGTGACCTGACCGCTGGCGCGGGCGACGCGGTTGCCGCACAGACGCTCGAGGAACTCCGCGGCACCCTCGCCCGAGACGCCGATCTTCGCAAACGAGCTCTCGTCGAAGATCGCCGCGGTCTCGCGACACGCGCGATGCTCGGCGCCGATCGCCGGCGACCAGAGCTTCCCCGCCCATCCACCGGGCCGCAGGGCTTCGCCACCCATTGCGCTGTTCGGCTCGAACCAGTTCGCGCGCTCCCAGCCCGACTTCTCGCCGAACGCTGCACCGAGCTCGTACAACCGGCCGTAGGCGGGCGACAACCGCAGCGGCCGGCCCGCGGATCGCTCATGCCCCGGGTACTTGACGTCGTAGTACGTCTCGTAGATCTCCTTCGTACGCGCGACGGTGTATTCGCGGCTCCGGTACGCGGCGCCGAAGCGCCGTGAGTCCATGTGCCAGACGTCGAGCGACGGCGTGCCTTCGACGATCCACTCGGCGACGAGCTTTGCCATGCCTCCGGCGCCGGCGAGCCCGTGCGCGCAGAACCCCGCCGCGACCCAGAAGCCTCCGACGTCGCTCGGGCCGAGGATGAACTCCCCGTCGGGAGTGAACGCTTCGGGCCCGTTGATGAGCTTGACGACCTCCATCTCGGCGAGCGTGGGCACGCGCACGACGGCGTTCTCCATCAGCTCTTCGAACCGCGGCCAGTCCTCCTCGAGAAGGCGCGAGTTGAAGTCGCCCGGAATGCCGCCGAGCCCCCACGGCGCGCAGTTCCGCTCGTAGCCGCCCATGATCAGGCCGCCGGACTCCGGACGGAAGTACACGAGGAGTGACGGGTCGCGCATCGTCGGCATGTCCAGCGGAAGGCCGGCCGGCTTCGTGATCAGGTACTCGTGCGCCATCGGCACGATCGGGACGTTCACGCCCGCGAGCGCTCCGATCTCGCCGGCGTACATCCCGCCCGCGTCGACGACCACCTCGGTCTCGATCTCACCCTGGTCGGTGACGACGGCTTCAACGGAGCCTCGCCGTACCCGGATCTCGGTGACCCGCGTCCGGTGGTTGATCTCCGCGCCCCTCCTCCGCGCTCCCTCAGCCAGGGCGAACGTGAGCTGGCTCGGGTCGATGTAGCCGTCCGTGGGGAGAAAGGCCGCGCCGAGCACGCCGTCCGTCGTCATCGGCGGAAAGAGCGCTTGCGCTTCCCCGGCCGAGATCAACTCGAGCGGGAGGCCGAACGTCTTCGCCCAGCCCGCCTGGCGCGCGATCTCTTCCATGCGCTCCTCGGATGACGCGAGGCGTAGCGACCCCACCTCTCGCCAGCCCGTCTCGAGACCGACCTCCTCCTCGAGCGACCGGTACAGGTCGACCGAGCTCATCATCATCTTCGTCAGCGACAACGAGCTCCGCAGCTGGCCGACGAGGCCCGCCGAATGGAAGGTCGAGCCGCTCGTCAGCTCCGCTCGCTCGACGAGCACGACGTCGTCCCACCCGAGTCGCGCGAGCCAGTAGAGGATCGAGCAGCCCCCTACCCCTCCTCCGATCACCACTACTCGGGCACGGTCACGCATGCGCGGCACCCTAAACTTCGGCGCGTGAAGGTCGTCGCGGGACCGGCTGTCCGCCAGCACGTCGAGAAGCACGGCGGGGCGGTGTACGTCTGGGTCCGGGGGACGCGCTGCTGCCGCGGACGAACCTACGTCCTCGAGAGCGACACCTCGGAGCCCGACCGCCGCGAGTTCGAACTCCTCCATGCCTCGGACGGCTTTCAGATCTTCGCAACTCCCGGCCTTGCCGAGCCAGACGAGCTGCACCTCGAGCTCGGCCGCAAGGGGCGGATCCGGGCGTACTGGAACGGGCAGTCCTGGATCGGCTGAGGGACGTTCGCAAATTGCACTCGATTTGTTCGGCCACGGCCTTGATCGGGCGTGTCCGTTTTCGTAGATTCCTGCCTGCGCCGAGCACGGGGCGCCGGTAGGACGAAGCCTCCCGAGCAGCTGTACGCGGAAGCGGAAGGTCGGTCGGGACGGTGGACGAAAGCGCTCCCGGCTCGGCGAATTGCTGGCCAGGTCCGGGTTTTCCGACACTGGAGCCTGACACCGGCCACCGCGGTTTCTCTCTCGGAAGCGTCTAGAGCATGCGCATCGTTGCGCAAGATCACCCTGTGCGTAAAGAAAATTTCGCAATTTGCGAAGAGTTCCGATCTGGTGGCCCTTGACGCACCCCTCAAGGCCCCCTAGCATCGGCGATGCACCGAGTACGGAGCGTCCGAGGTTGATGGCTCTCCGATCGGCAGTCGCTTCGGCGGCGGTCAGTCGGAAAGCCGGACGAAGGCGCCACCGGCTCGGTGCATTTCTGTCTGGGCACTTTTCGTCTGGTCCGGTGTCTGGTCCGGCGAGATCGTCGTCGAGAAACGGCGTCACCAGATCGCCATCCCGACCACGACGGGCGGCCGAAAGACTTCTCGCAAATTGCACAGACTTCGTCGGGGCGTCCCTTGACCCCGGTTCTCCGAGTTCATAGATTCGCGATGCACCGAGTACGGAGCGTCCAAGGTTGATGGCTCTCCGAAAGGCACTCGCTTCGGCGAAGGTCATTCGGAGCGCCGGACGAAGGCGCCACCGGCTCGGTGCATTTCTGTCTGGGCACGCTTCGCTGGGCGATGGTCGACCCGAGCGCGCTGCGTATTGTGATCGTCGTGCGCCGGTTGCTGCTCCTCGTCAGCGCGATCATCTTCGTCGACGTCATGCTTTTCACGGCGTTGACGCCGCTGATCCCGGGCTACGTGGACGAGTTCGGCCTCTCGAAGATCGGCGCGGGAGTCCTCGTGGGCGCCTTCGGCGCGGGCGCGATCGTCGGTGGGATTCTCGGCGGCCTGGCGGCCGCGAAGCTCGGGCCGAAGCGTGCCGTCGTCGCCGGACTGCTCCTACTCGGGTTCGCGAGCCTCGCGTTCGCCGCCGCTGACAGCGCGACCACACTCGTGGCCGCGAGACTCATCCAGGGCTTCTCGAGCACCATCACCTGGGCCGGGGCTCTGGCGTGGCTGGCCGTCACTGCCCCGAAGGAACGGCGCGGCGAGGTCATCGGGACGGCGTTCGGCGCCGCCGTCGTCGGTGCCGTTCTCGGCCCGATGTTCGGGGGTGTTGCCGACGTCGTCGGAATACGCCCGTCGTTCGCGGCGGTCGCACTGGTCGCATTCTCGTGCGCCGGGATCGCGGCCATTCCACGCGGAACCCCGGCGGAGACAATCTCAACCGGCGGCGTCGCCCGGGCCCTTCGGGATCCACGGTTCGTCGGCGGTCTGTGGCTGAACACGCTCCCTGCGTTTCTCTTCGGTGTGCTCGTCGTCCTGGGCCCGCTGGCGCTGGACGCCGGCGGCTGGTCGGCCGTGGAGATCGCCGCGGTCTTCTTCGTCGCCGGGCTCGTGGAGGCGGTTGCCAATCCGACGCTCGGCCGGCTGAGTGACAGGCGTGGACGCCTGCTTCCGATCAGGGGCGCGCTCGTCATCTCGATCGTCGTCGGCATCGCTCTCGCGGCCGTGACGGAGCCGCTGCTCGTCGCAGCCTTCCTCGTCGCAGGGTTTCTCGGGTTCGGAGGGTTGTACACCCCGGGAATGTCGCTCACCTCGCATCGGGCCGATGCCGTCGGCCTTGCGCAGGGGCTCGCCTTCGGCATCATGAACAGCGCCTGGGCGGTCGGCGAGTTGGTCGGCCCCACGCTGGGCGGGGTGCTCGCCGAGGTGTTCGGCGACGCCGCCCCGTACCTCGTCGGCGCCACGCTCTGCGCGGCGACGCTGATCGCGACGCAGGGCGTCGTCACGAGGAGGTTGCGACCCAGTGCAGCGTGAGGACTGGGATCGGCGCTACTCGGAGCAGGGGCTCCTGTGGAGCGCCGAGCCCAATCGCTTCCTCGTTGCGGAGGTCGGTGACCTCCTCCCGGGTCGCGCGCTCGACCTGGCGTGCGGCGAGGGCCGAAACGCACTTTGGCTCGATTCGCTCGGCTGGAGGGTCACCGCCGTCGACTACTCCCAGGTGGCGATCGCCAAGGCCCGAGACCGCTCAGTTGCCGACGGCGCAAGCGTCGAGTTCGTCTGCGCCGACCTGCTCGACTACGAGCCGGACGAGAGCACGTTCGACCTCGTCGTCGTCCTCTACCTCCAGCTCCCGGCCGTCGAGCGGCGCATGGTGCTCGGGAAGGCGAAGTCCGCGCTCGCTCCAGGCGGAACCGTCCTCGTGGTGGGCCACGACCTGGTCAACGTGACGGAGGGGGTCGGCGGCCCGAGCGCTCCGGGAGTGCTCTACACGCCCGACGATCTCGTCGCGGATCTCAGCGGGCTCGAAGTGCAGAAGGCCGAGCGCGTCCTCCGTGATGTGGAAGATGCCGACCGTCCGGCGATCGACGCGCTCGTGAGGGCCGTGCGCGCTACCGGCCGCGGCTAGGCCGACGGCGGATCGTACGGCCCCTCCGCAAGGAGGCGCCGGAACTCCGCGAACTGTCCTGCTTTGCCGACGCCGACCAGGGTGTCGCCGTGCTGGATGACGTCCTCCGGCTGAGCGCCGCTGACCGGCTCCGGCTCCCGCAGGATGGCGATCACGGTCACGCCGGTCCTGGCCCGTAGCTTCGCGTCTGCGAGCGAAAGCCCGATCGCCGGGCTCGTCTCCGGGACCGGGATCCATTCGATGTGCAGCTCCCCGAGAGCCAGCTCGAGCTCTTCGACGATCCTCGGCCGTTCATACGCACCGCCGACGATCGCTCCGAGCTGCCGGGCCTCGTCGTCGTGCAGCTCGATAACGGCGGCGGGTTCGTCGTCATCGTCGTGCGCGAAGTAGTAGATCTCGCGCTGGCCGTCGTTGTGCAGGATGATCGAGAGACGTGCGCCGTCGGCGGTCCGGAATGCGTACTTCACGCCGACGCCGGGCAGTCGTGTCTCTCTCAGGTCAACGGGCACGGATCACGCCTCCTCGGTGAGTCTATGGACAGGGAACAGCATGCGGCCGAGACGTTTCGACTCCTTCATGAGCACGAGCCCGATCGTGGCGGTCACGAGCACATAGAGACCGGCGAACGCCACGAGCTTCTCGTGCTCGTCGACGTCAATTGCGGAGTTCTGTGATGCGAGCTGCGCCAGAATGATCGTGAACTCGCCGTGGGCAACGAGCGCGATCCCCGCGTTGAAGCTCTGGCGGTTCGTGAAACCTCCGGCCCGGCCCGCCACCAATCCGCCGCCGAGCTTGCCGACGAGGGTCAACGCGACCGCGAGCGCGACGAGCCAGCCCACGTCACCAATTGCCCCGATGTCGATCGAGAGGCCGAAGACGAAGAAGAACAGTGCCGCGAAGATGTCTCGGAAGCTGAAGAAGCGCTCCTCGATCTGGTCGCGGACCGATGTCTCGGAGAGCACGATCCCGGCCATCAGGGCGCCGATCGCCTCGGACAGGCCGAGCTCGTCCGCGACCGCGGCGGCTCCGATGAGGAATCCGAATACCGCGAGCAGGAAGAACTCGAGTGGCAGCCGGTCGAGCGCACGGTCTAGAGGGCGCGCGAGCCACCGTGAGGCTGCGAGCCCGGCCGTGATGAACCCGAGCGCCTTGGCGACGAGGACGAGCGTGTCCGACGGCCCACCACCGCCGGCCGCGGAGAAGCCGAGCATGAACGCGACGATGAGATCCTCGAACACGAGAATCGCCAGCACGAGGTCGGTCTCGTCGTCACCCAGCCGGCGAAAGTCGATCAGGCCCTTGACGGCGATCGCGCTCGACGACACGTAGATGCACGCAGCCAGGATCAGCGCGGCGAAGCTCCAGCCGAAGGCGATCACACCCACGACGAGCCCGAGACCGAAGTTGGCGACGAGGTCGACGGTGCCTCCGAGGCCGATGTGGCGCCCGGTCGACCGGAGTCGCGAAAGGCTGAACTCGAGCCCGAGGAAGAAGAGCAGGAATACGAGCCCGAGTTCGGCGAGGAAGTCGGTCACCTCCGAAGGGCTGATGAGTGCGATCTCCCTCGGCTCGTTCGGGCCGAGCAGGATGCCCGCGAGCAGGTACGCCGGGATCGCCGACAGACCGAACCGACGCGCCACGAGCCCCAAGGACCCGAGGAGCACGACGGTGACCGCGAGCTCGGTGAGCGTCACGGGGACATTCTCGCCGCGCGAGCTCTACTAACGGCCCAGCAAGCGGTCGAGGAAGCTCCGGTGCGGCGATGCCTCGTCCAGAGAGCCAGACTCCGGCGCGCGCTCGGGTTCGGATTCGGGTTCGTACACCGATTCCGGTGTGGGATCCGGCTCCATGCCGCCGGCTGGCGGCGCGTGGGGCGTTGCATCGAGCTCTTCCTCGGAGATCGGTTCGTCAGGCTCGGGCACCTCGGTCCCCGGCTCGAGATCAGGCTCCGCATCGGGCTGACGCATGAGCTCCTGCCCGCCGCGTCTCTCGGCGAGTCGCTCGAAGTCGCCCCGAATGGCGGACCGCATGTCGTCGAGGTGGCTCTCCTCCCTCACGCCTCGGATCGTTCCAGACGCGACCGACGACTCCTTCAGACAGGCCTTCTCCGGGGCGCTACCTGGGACTTGCGAACGTGGCGACCCAGACGGCTGTCTCCGGCTCGCCGAAGACTCCCTCGGCGCGAACTCGCGACGTGCCGATGCCGCGGAAGCTCGGACGCAGGATGTTCGCGCGGTGAGCGGCCGAGGCGAGCCAGCACTCCACCACCTCGCGGGGCGTGAACTGGCCCCAGGTTCCGGCGAAGAGGTTCTCGCCGAACCATCCGTACCGATACCCGGCGGCCCGAATCGCCGCGGTCACCGACACACCGCACGGCGTGTGGCTGAATTCACCGCACGACACGACACGGTGCCCCTTGAGCGTCGCTGCTGTGCGGAGCTTCGACGGAGTGGCCAACGGAGTGCGCCCCGCCTGGCGGCGAACGGCGTTGACGAGGCAGGCGATTGCCTGTTCCTGCACCGCCAGCGGAGCGGCCGCCTGATCCGCGCCCGCGCATCTGGCCGAGGCGAGCCGGATGTTGCGTGCGCTCGGCGTCGCTCCTGCGCCCGCCGCGGCGATCAGGGTCGCGAGGAGCACGACTGCGAGGATCCCGGTACCGCGCAACGCGACGCGTCGCGGAGCCGATGCTGTCGGATGGTCGGGCACCCTCTCACCGTACGAGGGATGCGCGTTCGTTCTACCCCTTCTCTGTGACGTGCGCTCCCTACCGTCAGGGATCGTCAACGCCCCCTTCCAGCTGCTGTCCCGGGTGATGTGTCCGCCAGGTGGCCGCTGCGAGCATACCCAGGACCAAGGTCGGTACCACCGTAAGGAATCGGTAAAGAAGTGTCGCCGCGACGGCGTCGGCGTTCGGAGCGCCGAACGCCACGAGCGCACCGCTCAGCCCGAGCTCGACGATCCCGAGACCGCCTGGAGTCAGCGGGAGAGCCCCGAGAATGCGGATCAGCGACCACGCGGCGAACGCCTCGACCCAGGACACCTCGGACGACGTCGTGCCAACTGCGCGCAGACATGCCATGAGCACGAGAAACACGGTGAGGTGCCCGACGAGCGTGGTGATCGTGAGCACGTGCCAGCGCCTCCGCAGGAGATCGAGAGCGCCGTCACGGAAGCGTGCAAGGCTCTCTCCGCCCCAGGTCACCCGCCGCTTGAGCCGGAACAGCCGATAGACGCGGTTCGTGAGCCTCGCAGCCAGCTCCCCGATCCGGTGAGCCTGATGCCTGCTCGAGAGCGCGATCCCGAAGAGCGTCACGGCGACCACGAGGACGACGACCCCGACCAGCGCGGCGGTCCGCAGAGCCGGGTGGTCCTCGTTGATCGCGGTGAGGAGAGCGAGGCCCACGATCGGAAACGCGAGGTTCGCGAACTGATTCCAGACCCCGGTCACTGCTACCGCCAGCCCTACGGGAGCGACCGCGAACCCCCAGGAGCGGAGCATCGAGAAGGATCCGGCCATGCCGACAGCAGCTCCGGCCGGCGAGACGATTGCGAGCGCGGTCGACGCCTGTGTGAGCACGAACGCCTGGCGGAACCCGAGCCCCGGCAGGGCGACCATCCAGGGTGGCGCGAACGTGACGAGGTTGAGCACGGTCGCGACCGTGAGCGCGAGCAGGTCCTTCCAGTCGAGCGTCTTGAGCACTGCCCAGACGTCGCGGTAGTCGGCGATTCGCGGCAGGACGAAGACGAAGACGACTCCGATGACGGCAACCCCGACCCCGCCGCCGAGCAGTCGCTTCTTGTTCCGCCATCCACGTCCCGAGCTATCGGCGATCGGCTCCGCCATCGCGGAGAACCTACAGCGGTTCGGGGTGTCGGCCCGGGCTCAGGGAAGCCGCGGCGACCAGAGCGCCGAGAGCGCTCCCGCAACGACGAGCAAGGCGGCGGCGATCGCCACCAGGATGAACGTGATCTCGGACTGCCCTGGCTCGCGTCCGAGGCTCGACCCGAGCTTCTTGTATGCGGATTCGAGCGTCTCGGGGGTTCGCGCCTCGGTGAACTGTCCACCGGTCGTCTCGGCGATTGCCCGGAGCGTTTCAGGATCAGGTGGAACCGGGATCACGTCGTTCGGATCACCGAAACCGCCGCCGAAGCCGAAGCCGCGTTGGATCGTCCCCTCAGGGGTCCCGAGCGCCACGGTGTAGACCGGGAAGCACGCATCCTTCGCAAGCGCCGCGCCCGCCATCGGCTCGAGGATTCCTCGCGTCTGCGCGCCGTCCGAGAGGAACAGGATCGAGACCAGGCTCTTCTCGTCGCACCCCTGCGCCTGCGCCAGAGTCCGCGTCTCGGGCGACGACGCCGGCGCGGCGGACGGCCCTTCTGAGTCGGGCGGAGCGTCGATCGACTGTTTCCCGAGATCGACTGCCGTCTGCAACGCGTCCCCGATCGCAGTACCTCCGTAGATGGCGAACTCGCCGATCGAATCGACGGACTGCTCGACGAGATCGTGATCCGAGGTCGGCGGCGTTGCGACCTGAGCTTCGCCGGCGAAGACCACGAGCCCCACGCGTACGCGATCCGGAACCCGCTTCAGGAAGAGGCGGATCGCCTCCTGTGCGGCTCCGAGCCTGGTCGGCGGGACGTCCTCCGCCTGCATCGACCGCGATGTGTCTACGACGAGGATGACCGAAGCTCTTTCGCTGGGGACCATCCGGTCGACCGTGGGTCGAGCGAGCGAGACCAGGAGCACGACGAGAGCGAGCGTGAAGAGCGCGGTGGGGACGTACCTCCTCCACGATCGCTTCTCCGCGACGGACGCAAGCACCTCGAGGTTCGTGAATCGAACGGTGAACTTCTGGCGGCGTCGTTCGGCGACGATCCAGAACGCCGCCGCAGCCGCCACCACGACGAGCGAGAAGAGCAGGTAGAGGGGCTTCTCGAAGCTCATCTGGCTACCGCGCAGACTGCCTGGACCTGGACGATCGCACGCACGCCGCCGAGCTCGGCGTCACCCTGCACGCGGACGGTGACGCTTCGATCGGTTACGGCCTGCTCTCCGGAGACGGTCCCGACGAGGCTCGACGAGGGCGGGCGCCGCGTGTAGAACCCGAACGCGTAGGCGGCCCGAACGAGGCGCTCGCGGGCAGAGCACCGAGCAGCCGCAGTCGTGCTTCCAGGCCGGACATGAACCGTGCTCACATGGCGCACGAGCGGCTCACCCGGCTGGAACGCGCTCGAGGAGGTGGGGATGCGCGCGCCGCCACCGCTCGCAGGCATGCAGCCGATGTGCGGGCGGAAGGTCGGCCCGCTTCCGCGCGAGCCGGCGTACGAGGCGACGAACACGACCGACCGCGACGTCGTGATGCCCGGATTCACAGGACTGCCCATGCGGCCCAGGAAGCTCACGTCGATGGCACGGAGGCTCAGCTCGGCGTCGACGCCGCCGACGACGTAGCGCCGCGGGCACGAGAGCTGGAATTCGACCTGCGGACGCGGCACCGTCGAGGAGGTCGGGACCACGACCCAGGGCCCGGCGATACGGACGCAGACCTGGAGACCGTCGCACTCGCGAGTGGCGCCGGCCGTACCCGCTCCGAACGCGAGCACCACGACGATGGCCGTGGCGAGCACCGCAGTCCTCACGGAACCCTCCGGAAGTAGAGAGCCGAGAAGATCCCGCCCACCAGCATGAGCATCGCCGCCCCGGCGGCGAAGATGTCCGTGATCTCGCGGCTCTCGCGTTTCGTCCCGAGGCGCGAGCCGAGATCCTCGTACACCTTCGCGAGACCTCCGTCGTCGACGGCGGTGAACGCCTCGCCGCCGGATATCGTCGCGATGTCGCTCAACGTCTCGGTGCTGGGCGGAACCTTGATGATCTGCTTGTAGCCGCCCGGGAGCGTCTCCTCCACGACGCCCTCCGGCGTGCCCAGGGCAACCGTGTAGACGGGAACTCCCTGCTTGTGGGCACGTTCCGCAGCGGCCTTCGGGTCGAGGATGCCCCCGTCGCGCGCGCCGTCGGAGATGAGCAGGACCGAGGTAGGAGGCACGCCTCCATCCGGATCGCGCTGGTTTCGGCCGATCTGGAGCGAGAGCGCGACGGCATCGCCGATCGCGGTTCCCTCGCCGGTCTTCAGCGAGTCGAGCGCCGCATTCGCAAGATTGCGATCTGTCGTGGGAGGCAGAGCAACGACCGCGCGCGTCGCGAACGAGACGATGCCGACCCGGAACTTGTCCGGCACGTCGGCGAGGAAGCTCTTCGCAGCCTCCCTGGCAGCGTCGAGTCGCGTCGGCTCCACGTCGGTCGCCTTCATCGAGCGCGAGACGTCGAGCGCGAGCACCACCGTGGCCTCCTCTCGCGGCACGTTGACCATCGCGTGCGGACGTGCGACGCCGACGATCATCGCCGTCAGCGCCAGGAAGAGGAGCACCACCGGCAGGTAGCGCAGCCGACCCGGCGCGCGGTCGATCACGTTCGGGAGAAGTCCAGGATTGGAGAACTCAGCGGCAACGCGCTCCCGGCGCCGGTCGTACCAGACGTACGCACCGATGAGCACCGGCACGATGAGCAGACCCACTAGCGCGAGCGGCCAGCCGAACGTCATCGGCGCCGCCGGCGGAGGAATACAGCGAGGTCGCGAAGCCAATCGCCATGCGTCGTCAGGACGACATGGCGGGCACCGACCGACGCGAGAGCGCGCGAGACCTCGGACCGCTCAGTGGCCGCAGCCTCGGCAAAACGCTCGCGCAGACGGCGACTTCGAGTGTCGACGCGGAGCTGCTTCCCGGTTTCCGGGTCGACGAGCCAGAGGACGCCCACGTTGGACAGTTCCTGCTCACGCGGATCGCGGATCTCGACTGCGATCACGTCATGTCTGCTCGCGAGCCCGAGCAACTTCCGACGCCAATCACGAGTCCCGCGGAAGTCGGAGACCACGACGACGAGCGACCGCTGCCGAGCAAGCGCATTCGCACGTCGAAGAGCCTCGCCGAGCGAGGTCGATCCTGACTGGTCCTGGACCGGTTCGGCGCGAAGCGCCGTCAGGAGACCGATGAGCCCGCGCCGCCCCTGTCTCGGCGGCAGTGCTTGCGGGGCGGCATCGCCGAACGTCACGACACCCAGCCGGTTGCCCCGCCGCGTCGCGAGGTGCCCGACTGCGATCGCGACTCCTTCGGCCACGTCGGCCTTGCGGCGATCCGCCGTCCCGAACTGCATCGAGGGCGAGACGTCGAGCACGAGCCACGTGACGAGCACGCGCTCGGCAAGCGTGACCCGAACGTGGGCCTCGTTCGTCCGAGCCGTCACGTTCCAGTCGATGCGGCGGACGTCGTCACCCGGGACGTACGGGCGAATGAGCGCGAGCTCGGAGCCTTCGCCGAGAAGAGACGACCGATAGTCGCCGGCAAGCAAACCCTCGACACGGCGTCCGATGCTCACGTCGAGAGCGCGCAGAAGCGCCCGAGGCATCGGCCCCGGGCCGGGACGAGCCGGGGTGGCGGCCGGGGAGGCTACGGCGGCTTCGGAGTGGCTCACGCCGCGCTCGACCTCGCCAGGTCGATCTGCGGGACGGGCACTGCGGCGAGCACCTGCTCGAGGATGGTGTCCGGGCTCACCTCCTCGGCGAGCGCCTGGTACGTGAGCACGAGCCGGTGCCGCAACGCGTCTCGCGCCAGCGCCTGGATGTCCTCGACAAGCGTGTATTCGCGTCCACGGAGAAGGGCGAGGGCCCGAGCCGCCTGGACGACGCTGATCGGCCCCCGAGGGCTGGCGCCATAGGCGATGTAGGGCGCAACCTCGGCGAGCCCGTGCTCCGCCGGTTCCCTCGTCGCCGTCGCGAGGGCGACCGCGTAGCTCACGAGCGCCGGGTCGACGTAGATCTCGGTAACCGCGCGCTGCATCGCCTTCAGATCGTCGAGGGTCAGCGCTTCCCGGAGCTCCGGCTGCTCGACGAGCTGGCGGTGGACGACCGTGAGCTCCTCGTCGTGCTTCGGGTAGCCGATGACCACCTTGAGCATGAAGCGGTCGATCTGTGCTTCCGGAAGCGGATACGTGCCCTCGGACTCGATCGGGTTCTGGGTCGCCATCACGAGGAACGGATCCGGCACGGGGAACGTCTCGTGGCCGATCGTGACCTGGTGCTCCTGCATGACCTCGAGCAGAGCCGACTGCACCTTCGCGGGCGCGCGGTTGATCTCGTCCGCGAGAAGGAAGTTGCAGAACACTGGCCCGAGCTCGGTATCGAACGTACCGTCGCCTGCGCGGTAGATCCGGGTCCCCACGAGATCGGACGGAACGAGGTCGGGCGTGAACTGCACGCGCGCGAACGAGCCACCGAGCACGCCGGCCGTCGTCTTGATCGTCAGCGTCTTCGCCAGGCCGGGGACGCCCTCGATGAGAAGATGCCCGTGGGCAAGCAGGCAGACGAGCACGCGCTCGAGCATCTCGTCCTGCCCGGCGATCACGCGCCGGATCTCGAAGAGCGCTTGCTCGAGCTGCTCCTTCGCCTCTTGCGGCGAAGGCGCGGCGGCAGCGTTGGATTCCTCGGTCACATCAGGCTCCTTGGTCGCTTTGGAGGTACATACGAAAGCACGAGAACCTGAGTTTTGGATAAAGACGCAGTTTTGGGCTGCGTCAGCCGAAAAGCGTGGAGCTCATCCCGCTCCGGCTCCCCGCGCGGCCTAGGATCGCGCGCCCTATCGACTAGGGTTGCCCACATGAGCGCGTTCGACGAGCTCGATCTCATGCGTCCGCTCGGGATCTGGGACGGCGTCGTCGCTCGCACGGTCGACGGTGATCTCTGCTCCATGGCTGTCGTGGAGCTCGATCCGGACAGCGTCGTCCACGAGCACAGTCATGCGAACGAGCAACTCGGAATGGTGATCAAGGGAACCGTGTCGTTCCGAGTCGGTGACGAAGTTCGGGAGCTCGGCCCGGGCGCGACCTGGCGAATCCCTTCAAACGTGCCGCACGAGGTCCATACGGGACCCGACGGCGCCGTCGTCCTGGACGTGTTCTCGCCGCGGCGTGACGATTGGCGCGCGCTCGAACGTCTAGACGCGCGGCCGCCCCGCTGGCCGTAGCAGGTCCCCGCCGGAGCTCGACCGAGTCGGGCGGACGAGTCGCAGCACCGGGCAACGCTCCGGCCCTGAGGCGTGGTGCATTTCTCGCAGCCCTCTTCCTGGCTGCGCTTTCCCTGCGACCGCAGCTCGTCGGCATCGGGCCGCTGCTGCCGGCGATCCAGCACGACCTGGGCATCTCGCATGCAATCGCGGGACTGCTCGCGGCGATTCCCGTGCTCTGCATGGGAGTCTTTGCGCTGCCGGCGCGCCACCTCTCGGGACGAATAGGGTCGCGCTCCGCGGTATCCGTCGCGGTCGCACTGGTCGGCGCGTTCGGCGTCGCTCGGGCGTTCGCTCCGGAGATTGCGGGATTGATCCTCCTGACGTTTCCGATCGGAATCGGCATGGGGCTCGCTGGAGCGATACTCCCCGTCGTCGTCAAGGAGCGGTTCGCCGACCGTCCGGGCTTCTCGACCGGTATCTACACGACCGGGATCACGATCGGAGCAGCCATCGCGGCGGCGGTGGCCGTCCCGCTGACCATCCACGCCGGGAGCTGGAGAGCACCCCTCGCCATCTTCGGCGCGGTCTCCGTCATCCTGACGGTCGCCTGGGTCGGGCTCACCCGCAACGAGCCACCCCACGAGCGAGCGAACGGCGGGCCGCTTCGGCTCCCGCTCCGGAGCCCGCTCGCCTGGCATCTGGTCGGCTGCTTCTTCTTCATGTCGGCCGTTTTCTACGGGCTGAACGCTTGGCTGCCGGACGTCTACGTCGATCGCGGGTGGAGCGAGGGCTCGGCAGGTGGGCTTCTCGCGCTTCTGAACGGCATCTCGATTCCGTGTGGCTTCGCGGTCGCCTGGGCGGCCGACCACTGGTGGCGCCGCCAGCGCTGGCTCACGGCAGCGGCCACGCTTCAGCTCGTTGCGATCCTCGGTGTGATCGCGGTCCCGAGCGCCGGTTGGGTGTGGGCCGCGCTCCTTGGCGTCGCGCTCGGCCCGTTGTTCCCGCTGACGATGACCTTGCCCCTCGACGCGAGATCGGATCCGGCCGAGGTCGCCGCGATCGCGGCGATGATGCTCGGCGTCGGGTACACGGTGTCTGCTGCCTCTCCGTTCCTTCTGGGCGTCATTCGCGACCAGGCGAGCAGCTACACGCCGGTTCTGTGGTGCATCGCAGGGGCTGCGGCACTGCTCGTCGTGGTCGATGGATCGC
>CAVQVA010000030.1:0-42540 GCA_963716975.1 uncultured Actinomycetes bacterium
AGACAGGAGGTGAGCGCGACGCGAAAGCAGATCGTCATCCTCGGCGGCGGAACGGGCGGGACGATGGTCGCGAACCGCCTCCGGCGCCGCTTCGACCCGCGCGAGGCGGAGATCCACGTCGTCGACAAAGACGACTGGCACGTCTACCAGCCCGGGCTTCTCTTCGTTCCCTTCGGCCTCGCGCAGCTCGACGAGATCGTGCGGCCACGGCGGCGTCAGCTCAGAGGCGGAATCGTCTTCCACGAGACGGAGGTCGAGTCGGTCTCGATCGACCGTGACGAGGTGCTCCTCCGCGACGGGACCGTGCTTCCGTACGACGTGCTCGTCGTCGCCACGGGTGCGAGGCTCCAGCCCGAGGAGACGGAAGGCCTCACAGGACCAGGCTGGAACGAGCGCGCGTTCACGTTCTTCACGCCGGACGGCGCGGACCAGCTGCACCGAGCACTCGAGTCCTTCGATCGCGGGCGTTTGGTCGTCAACCTGGTCGACATGCCGATCAAGTGCCCCGTCGCACCTCTCGAGTTCGCCTTCCTCGCCGACTGGTACCTCCGTGACTGCGGCGTGCGCGACCGTGTCGAGCTCGTCTACTCGACGCCGCTCGACGGCGCGTTCACCAAGCCCGTCGCGTCGGAGCACCTGGCAGGGCTCCTCGCCGAGAAGGAGATCGAGCTCGTCACGGAGTTCAACGCGGGCGAGGTGGACGCGGTCGGCGGGAAGCTCGCCTCGTACGACGGCCGTGAGCTCGATTTCGACCTGCTCGTGACGGTGCCGCTCCATGGCGGCGCGGCGTACGTCGAGCGCTCCCCCGGACTCGGTGACGCGCTCGGCTTCGTGCCGACGGACAAGCGGACGTTGCAGGCGACCGCGGCGCCGAACGTGTTCGCGCTCGGCGACGCGACCGACGTGCCGACCTCGAAGGCGGGCTCGGTCACGCACTTCGAAGGAGAGGTCCTGACCGAGAACATCGCTCGCTTCCTCGCCGGCCAAGAGCTGGACGACGGCTACGACGGCCATGCAAACTGCTTCATCGAGACCGGATTCGGAAAGGCACTGCTGATCGACTTCAACTACGACACCGAACCACTTCCGGGGCGCTTCCCGACTCCCGTCGGGCCGCTTCCGCTCCTGCGCGAGTCGCGCCTCAACCACCTGGGCAAGCTGATGTTCCAGTGGGTCTACTGGCACGTCCTCCTGCCAGGGCGGGAGATTCCCGGGCTCGGCCCGGACATGCCGACCGCCGGCAAGCGCGATTCCGTGACGACGCGATGAGGAGGACGAGATGACGACAGCAGTGATCGCCGACACGAGCGTCGAGCTCGACGCCGAGGGCTTTCTCACGGATCCCGCGCAGTGGAACGAGCGGATCGCGGCCGAGATCGCCCGCGACAACGGGATCCCGGTGCTGACCGACCGCCACTGGCTGGTTGTGCGGTTCATGCGCGACCGCTATCTGACGACAGGGAGCGCGCCCTCGATCCGCTTGCTCGGCAAGGAGTCCGGCGTCTCGGTCAAGGAGCTCTACGAGCTCTTCCCCAAGGGGCCGGCGAAGCTCGCGGCCAGGATCGGCGGCATCCCCAAGCCGCGCGGCTGCATCTAGGAAGGAGCGGGAGAGATGACGACAATGCTCGAACAGCAGACGGCCGACCAGGCAGAGGCGCAGGCGGAGGCGGAAGCGATCACCAAGGTGGCCATCGTCGTCTCCAAGGGCTCCCTCGAGGAGATCTATCCCGGGCTGATCATGGCCAACGGAGCCCGCATGGAGGGGATCGAGGCCGATGTGTTCTTCACCTTCTTCGGCCTCGACGCGATCCGCAAGGATCGCTTCGGCAAGATCAAGGTCGCGACGGTCGGGAACCCGGGCCTGCACATGCCGAGCCTCGTCGGAGTGATCCCGGGGTTCTCGTGGCTCGTCACGAAGATGATGAAACGGCAGATGGAGAAGATCGACATCCCGTCGATCCCCGAGTTCATCGAGCTTGCCGCCGATTCGGGTGTCCACCTGTACGCGTGCCAGGCGACGGTCGACATGTTCGGCCTCACGATGGACGACTTCGTGCCGCAGGTCGAGGGCATCCTGACCGTCGGCGAGTTCTACGAGAGGGCGGCCGGCGCCCAGGTGATCTTCACGTAGCCGCTCTGGGAGAAGGCTCCACGACACCGGCTCCCGACTAGGGTGCCGATACGGAAGCCTGCACCCACCTCGACACCGATCCAGGTCACGGCCCTGCCGGCGCCCCTTCTCGGCTGCGAGGAGTGCCTGAAGATCGGGTCCGGCTGGGTGCACCTGCGGATGTGCCTCGAGTGCGGAAAGGTCGGCTGCTGCGACAACTCTCCGAATCGCCACGCGACCGCGCACTTCCGCGACGTCGGGCATCCGCTCGTCCGCTCGGCCGAGCCCGGTGAGAGCTGGGCGTGGTGCTACGTGGACGAGGTCGCGCTCGCGATCGACGGCGGTTGACGACCAATGCCGCGGATGCCGCTGCCGAGTGTCTCGCAGCGCCGTCAGTGATCCGCGGGAAGATGCCAGCGCCAGGGGGCGATCAGGTCGTTCGCCTCGCTCGGCCCCCACGTCCCGGGCGGTAGGGGATCGCCTTCGGCGGCGCATCGAGGACGGGCTGGACGACCTCCCAGAGCCGCTCGATCCCGTCGGCGCGCGTGAAGAGCGTCTTGTCGCCGACGAGCGCGTCGTAGATGAGCCGCTCGTAGGCCTCGAGCAGTCCGTCGCCGTCGCCGTACGAGAAGTCCATCCGTGCCTCGGTCAGGTCGAGCTCCGCACCGAGGTCCTTCACGAGGAAAGACGCCGAGATGGACCCGGATCGCCCAGGTCGAAGGTGAGGTGGTTCGCCTCGATGTTGTCCGCCGTCACGTCCGCGCGCTCGAAGAGGGAGAGCGCGGGCTTCTTGAACACGATGGTCAGCGCGCGCCGGGCCGCCGGCATCCGCTTGCCGGTGCGGAAGAAGAACGGCACGCCCTTCCAGCGCCAGTTGTCGATGAAGACGCGGCCCGCGACGTAGGTCTCGGTGTCCGAGTCCGGCGCGACCCCTTCGAGCTCGCGAAAGCCGACGTACTGACCGCGCACGACGTCTCCCGGTGCGAGCGGCCGCATCGCCTCGAAGACCTTCACCTTCTCGTCGCCGAGCGACTTCGGGCTCAGCGTGAGCGGCGGCTCCATCCCGACGAAGCCGAGCACCTGGAACATGTGCGTCACCACGACGTCGCGCAACGCTCCCGTCGCCTCGTAGAAGCCTGCGCGATCGTCGACGGAGAGCGTCTCGGGGACCTCGAACAGGACGTAGTCCACGAAGAAGCGGTTCCAGACCGGCTCGAACAGGCCGTTCGCGAACCGGAACGCGAGGATGTTCTGCACGGCCTCCTTGCCGAGGTAGTGGTCGATGCGGAAGACCTGGTCCTCGTCGAGCACGCCGTGGATGAGCTCGTTGAGCGCCTTGGCGCTCGAGAGATCGGTGCCGAACGGCTTCTCGACGATCACGCGGGCCTTCTCCGCGAGCCCCGACTCCCCCAGGCCGCGAACGATGTCGGGGAAGATCTTCGGTGGCACCGCGCAGAACACGAGCGTGTTCTCGGTTCCGAGCTCGCGGGCGGCCTCGGCGACGGCATCGGCGACGCTCGTCGGTCGTACCTGGCCCGAACCCGCCCCCGACGTAGTGGAGACGTTCGGCGAACCGCTCCCAGTCGGCGCCATCGGGCGGCATCCGGCCGAACTCGCGTATCGCCGCGCAGGCAAGCTCGCGGAACTCGTCGTCCGAAAGCTCGCGATTCGACGACGCGACGAGCTTCCACTCGTCCGGAAGGAGCCCCGCGACACCGAGGTGGTAGAGACCGGGGAGCAGCTTCCGCTTGGCGAGATCTCCAGCCGCGCCGAAGAGGACGATCGCCACCGGTCCGGGCCTCGGCACCGACGACGGGCGGGAGAAGAGAGTGCGGTCGGTGTCCGTCGCGGTCATTCCGCCTCTCCCAGCCCGATCATCGCCAGCTGCAAGCGATCCTCCTCGTGCGCTTCGCGGCCACGTGGGCACGATACGCGCCTCGTGCGTCGCTACGCCGCGCCGGGTGAGTAGTTCCCCGCGCGGGTATCGGCACTTGCGCTGATGCCTCGGGCGGTCCGCGGACACGAGCATTCGCCTGGGACGACGCGAGAGGAGGCATCATGGCGACCACTGCCGAGAAGAGAGCGGACCTTGCCGGTCCAGGCATCGGCGACTACGCGACGCTCGAGCGGATCCTGCCGGACGACTACGAGCCCTTGCTCTCCCCCAAGGAGACGATGAGGGCGCTCTACGCCGCTAAGCGCCTGATCGAGGATCGCCTCGCGCAGGAGTTGAACCTGACGATGGTGCAGGTTCCGCTCATCGTCGAGACGTCGAGCGGTGTCAACGACTACCTCGACCGGGACGGCTCGCGCACGCCGGTGTCCTTCCACATCTCGAACGACCTCGAGCGGCACCCGATGGAGGCCGAGGTCGTGCAGGCGGCCACGAAGTGGAAGCGGATGGCGCTCCAGCAGTTCGGCATGCAAGCCGGGGAGGGGTTGATCACGGACATGCGCGCGGTACGCAAGGACTACTTCCTCGACCACGATCACTCCGCGTACGTCGACCAGTGGGACTGGGAGCGAGCGATTACCGACGAGCAGCGGACCATCGCGTATCTGACCGACACCGTGCGCTCGATCTGGAACGTGCTGAGGGAGGCGGAGACGTTCCTCCGCGAACGCTGGCCGGAGCTCGCGACCTCGCGGTATCCGGCACTGCCCGACGAGCTGACGTTCATCCACGCCGAGGACATCCTGGCCGCCTACCCGGACCTGCCTCGGAAGCGGCGCGAAACCGCGATCCTCCAGGAGCACCCGGCCGTCTTCATCTACGGGATCGGGTGGCCGCTCGCGGACGGCCTACCGCACGAGCTGCGCGCAGCTGACTACGACGACTGGTCGACGGAGACGGTGTCGGCCGACGGGCGCCCGATGCACGGCCTGAACGGGGACATCCTGGTCTGGAACCCGGTGACGCAGCGACGCCACGAGCTGATGTCCGGCGGCATCCGCGTGACCGGCGAGTCGCTGCGGAGGCAGCTCGAGCTCTCGAACCAGCTCGACTTCCTCGAGCTCCCGTACCACCAGGCGATCCTGAACGACGAGATCCCGCTATCGATCGGAGCCGGGATCGGTCAGTCGCGGACGATGATGCTTCTGCTCCGGAAGGCCCACCTCGGCGAGGTGAGCGTGAGCGTCTGGCCGCGAGTGCTCAAGGAGATGTGCGCCAGCCGAAGCATCCGGGTGCTCGAGTAGCAGGACGAAACTCAGACAGCGACCGCCGGGAGCCCGGCGAGCGCCATCGCGACCTCGTCCTCCGAGTACTCGTGGTCTTCGAGTGAGCCCGCGAAGTAGTCGATGTAGGCCTGCATGTCGAAGTGCCCGTGGCCGCAGAGGTTGAAGAGGATCGCCTCGGACACACCCTCCTCCCGGCAGCGGACTGCCTCGTCGATCGTCGCCTTGACGGCGTGGTTCGCCTCGGGCGCGGGAAGGATCCCCTCGACCTGGGCGAACTCGACGCCCGCGGCGAACACCTCGGTCTGGGTGTACGCGCGGGCCTCGATCAGCCCGAGCTCCTTCAGATGGCTCACCATCGGAGCCATCCCGTGATAGCGGAGCCCGCCGGCGTGGAAAGGCGGCGGCACGAACGTGGAGCCGAGGGTGTGCATCTTCACGAGCGGCGTAAGGTGTCCCGTGTCGCCGAAGTCGAAGGCATAGAGCCCCTTCGTAAGGCTCGGGCACGCCGCCGGCTCGACCGCGATGAAACGCAGTTCCTTGCCGTCGCGCAGGGCCTGGCCGATGAACGGGAACGACAGTCCGGAGAAGTTCGAGCCTCCGCCGGTGCAGCCGATCACGACGTCGGGGTAGTCGTCCGCGAGCTCCAGCTGGGCCTGGGCTTCTTCGCCGATCACGGTCTGGTGCATCAGCACGTGATTCAGGACGGAGCCCAGGGAGTACTTCGTGTCCTCGCGTGGAGCGGCGGCCTCGACCGCCTCGGAGATGGCGATGCCGAGGCTTCCCGTCGAGTCGGGGTGCTCGGCGAGGATCGCGCGTCCGGCGTTCGTCTCCTCGGAGGGGCTCGGGATGCAGCGGGCGCCGAACGCCTCCATGAGCCCGCGCCGGTACGGCTTCTGCTCGTACGAGATCCTGACCATGAAGACGTCGACTTCGAGCCCGAAGATCCGTCCCGCGAACGCGAGCGACGACCCCCACTGGCCCGCGCCGGTCTCGGTCGTCAGGCGCACAACGCCCTCCTGCTTGTTGTAGTACGCCTGGGCGATCGCGGTGTTCGGCTTGTGCGAGCCGGTCGGCGAGACGCCCTCGTACTTGTAGTAGATGCGGGCCGGCGTATCGAGCGCTCGCTCGAGGCGCCGAGCACGGTAGAGCGGGGTCGGCCGCCATTGCCGGTAGACGTCCCGCACCTCGTCGGGAATCGCGATGCGCTGCTCGGTGGAGACCTCCTGGAGGATGATCTCCATGGGGAAGAGCGGCGCGAGATCGTCGGGGCCGACCGGCTGGCCGGTACCCGGATGGAGCACCGGTGGCGGCGGCTCGGGGAGGTCGGCGGCGATGTTGTACCAGGCCTCCGGAATGTCCTTCTCCTCGAGGACGTACTTCACCTGGTCGCTCATCGCTCTCCCCTCTGTGCGTTGCCGGCGGAACCGCGGTGCCTCAAGTCTCGCAGCCCTCGAGCGGCGAGGGCAAGCTCCGCGGCGGCGTATAGGCTGAGCCGCCGATGGGCGTTCTCACGACGCAGGTCGCCCGCGACGAGGCGTTCGAGCGGCGCCGGGCACGCATGGAGGAGCTCGTCGCGAAGCTGCGCGAACGGTCGGCGCAGGTCGCGAGCGGTGGGGGCGAGAAGGCGGTCGAGCGACATCGCTCCCGCGGAAAGCTGACCGCCCGCGAGCGGATCGACCGCCTCGTCGACCCGAGTACGGCGTTCCTCGAGCTGAACGCACTCGCGGCGTGGGACCTCTACGACGGCCAGGCACCGTCGGCAGGAATCGTGACCGGGATCGGCGTCGTCGAGGGTCGCCAGTGCGTCGTCGTCGCGAACGACGCGACGGTCAAGGGCGGCTCGTACTTCCCGCTCACGGTCAAGAAACACCTGCGCGCGCAGGAGATCGCTCGCCAGAACCGGCTCCCCTGCATCTACCTCGTCGACTCGGGCGGCGCCTACCTCCCGCTCCAGGCCGAGGTGTTCCCGGACCGGGACCACTTCGGTCGGATCTTCTTCAACCAGGCACGGCTGTCTGCGCTCGGGATCCCGCAGATCGCCGTCGTCATGGGCTCGTGCACGGCCGGCGGCGCGTACGTCCCCGCGATGTCGGACGAGACGGTGATCGTCCGCGGCACGGGCACGATCTTCATCGGTGGGCCGCCGCTCGTGAAGGCCGCGACGGGACAGGACGTGACCGCTGAGGAGCTCGGCGGCGCCGACGTCCACGCACGCCGCTCGGGTGTCGCCGACCACTACGCGACGTCGGACGAGCACGCGCTCGCGATCGCACGCGAGATCGTCCGCAACCTCGATCCACCCTCCCCCGCTCCCTGGGCTCTCGCGACAGCCGAGCCGCCCGCGCTCGACGCCGCCGAGCTGTACGGGCTCGTGCCCGAGGACTTCCGACATGAGCTGGACGCGCGCGAGATCATCGGGAGGCTCGTGGACGCCTCCAGGTTCCACGAGTTCAAGCAGCTCTACGGCGAGACGCTCGTCTGCGGCTTCGCCCACATCGAGGGCTACCCGGTCGCGATTCTCGCGAACCAGGGCGTTCTCTTCGCCGAGTCGTCACAGAAGGGCGCCCACTTCGTCGAGCTCGCGTGCAAACGGCACATACCGCTCGTCTTCCTCCAGAACATCACCGGCTTCATGGTCGGGAAGGAGTACGAGGAAGGCGGGATCGCCCGCGACGGGGCGAAGCTCGTCATGGCCGTGGCCTGCGCCGAGGTGCCGAAGTTCACGGTCGTCGTCGGTGGGTCCTTCGGCGCCGGGAACTACGCGATGTGCGGGCGGGCGTACGATCCGCGACAGCTCTGGATGTGGCCCAACGCGAGGATCTCCGTGATGGGCGGCGAGCAGGCTGCGACGGTGCTGACGATGGTCGGCGACGCCGATCCGGACGAGATCCGCTCGACCTACGAGGCGGAGGGGAACCCGTACTACTCGACCGCCCGGCTCTGGGACGACGGGATCATCGACCCGCTGGATACCCGCCAGGTCCTCGCACTCGGACTCGCGGCCGCTGCCAACGCGCCCGTCCCCGAGACCACATTTGGCATCTTTCGCATGTAGCCATGGGGTACTCGCTCGTACACCTCGACGACATCGAGCCCGGCGGGCCGGGCGGCGTCGTCCGTTTCGTCCGCCGAGAGCTCGAGGTCGAGGCGTTCGGCATCAACTGGTTCGAGTTGCCGGCGAACACGGAGGGCCGCGAGCACGACGAGTCCGAGACCGGCCAGGAGGAGGTCGTCGTGATCGTCGCCGGGTCGGGCACCTACCGGATCGACGGCGAGGAGATCCCCGTTCGCGCCGGGACGTTCCTGCGCTTCGACCCCGGGACGACGCGCGTTCCGATCGGAGGCTCGGACGGAATGACGTTTGTCGCGATCGGCGCGCCGCCCGGCAGCTACACGCCCCGCGGCCCGTTCTAGCTCCGCGTGATCGTCCGCGTCCTCGTCTGGAACCTCTTCGAGTCGCGAACGACGATCGACGAGCTCCGCGAGTCGCTCCCGGGCCTCGAGTCGCCGAGCGCATGGATGTGGAACGAGGCGAGCGAGCGCTTCGGGATCGTCGTCTTCGGAGAAGAGCTCCCCGAAACGGTCGGGTGGGCTCGCGACCTGATCGGGGACGAACCCGGGGTGTACGAGGAGTTCGACACCCTCGAGTGAGGGACGCGAAGCGACGTTTCTCACGGAACGCTTACGACTGTCGCATCAGCAGCTCACAACCGCGGCTGATCGTCGGAAGAGGAACATCCCTTGAACCGAGAGGAGATCCGCGGCACATGAAGACACGTCGAGGCTTGGTAGTGATGGCGACGGCGGCGTTGCTCGCGCTCTGCGGCACGGCAGGTGCGCTTGGTGCGAACCGCCCCGCACCCAGTACGGACGCGACAACCCAGGACGCCACCGCGCCGAAGGGTCCGAAGTGCGACCGGCTCGACCACGTGATCTCGGGGCTCGAGCGCGCAACGAGCAATCTCGAGAAGAAGACGGCCCGCGTTCAGGCGAAGATCGCGAGCGGGAACCTCACTCCGGCACAGCTGGCGCGCGCCAATGCATTCCTCGCGAGGCTCGAACTACGCCATGCCAAGTTCGAGGCGAAGCTCGAGCGGATGCAGACCAAGTTCGAGCAGAAGTGCGCCGGGGACAACTGATCGCCCCCGAGCAGCGATAGGCCCAGGCCGGCGAGGCTCGTCGCCTGGCCTGGGCCTCAACCGCGTGCTGTCAGCGAGTCGTGCCAGGCGTCGAGTTCGTCGCGTTCCTCTGGAGTGAGCGACCGCAGCGGGCCGCGCACGTCCTCGCGAACCGGGACACCCCGGACTCCGAGTAGGCGTTTGAGTGCCGCCTGGCGCGGGAATCGCTCGACGAACGAGCGAAGCTCCGCGAGCTGCGAGGCTCCGTCGGCAGTCGGATGGCGCACGACCTCTCCCACGCGCTCGGGAAACGCAGCCGCGAGCGCCGAGACGGCGCCGATCGCGCCGTTGTCGAGCCCCTGGTGGATCAGCGCCTCGGGCCCGACGAAGATGTCGAGGCCGGGCAGGAGGTAGCGGCTGAATGCGCCCCAGGGCGTATCCGAGACCTTCAGGCCGGTGAGGTTCGGCGCGTCCTCGCGCAAGCGCTCGAGCACGGCGGGAGCGACTGCGTATCCACTCGTCTTCGCGAACTCGTAGACGTAGAACGGCAGCGGGGCACACGCCGTCGCCGCTGCGAGGAAGTGCGCGTGCTGCGCCTGCTCGTCGAGCGGAAAGTACGGCGGCCCTATGACCACGACGGCATCGGCTCCTACTTCCGCCGCGTGCGCGGCGAGAGCGACCGTCTCGGCGGTCGTCTGCGCACCGCACTGCACCGCGACCTGGAGCCTGCGATCGGAGGCCTGGAGGAAGAGGTCCGCGGTGCGGCGCCGCTCGACCTGAGACAGCAGGATTCCCTCCCCTGCGGTCCCGAGGGTGAGGATCCCGTCGAGGCCGGCCGCAACGAGGAAGTCGACGTACGGCTCGAACGCGTCCTCGTCGAGTTCGGCTCCCGCACTGCGGAGAGGCGTGACGCAGGCGGCGAGCGCACCGCGGAGCGGAGCCATCAGCCCGGTGGCTTCCCCGCGCGAACGCGCTCGACCGTGCCCTCGATTCGCCGTGCGCGGGTTTCCTCGCGCTTCGCCTCGAACGCCCCCGCGAGGTCGAAGGGCAAGCGGAACATCGTCCCGGTCTTCTGTACTCGCTCGAGCTCGTCGGTGAACGTCTTCGCGGACACGGGCGAAACCTTATGGTGTCCTCGATGGGCACGCTGCACAGCGAGCGAGATGGCGGCGTCCTCAGGGTCACGCTGGCGCGGCCCGAGCGCCGGAACGCGTTCGACGCGGAGCTCATCGCCGCGCTGACCGAGGCCTTCTCGGACGTCGGCGACGCGCGGGCAGTCGTCCTCTCGGGGGAGGGGCCGAGCTTCTGCGCAGGTGCCGACGTCGAGTGGCAGCGCTCGTCCATCGATCTCTCCTTCGAGGAGAACGTCGAGGACGCGATGCGCCTGTACCGGATGCTCGGGGCCATCGACTCGTGCCCGGCGCCCGTCGTGTGCGTCGTGCACGGATACGCGCTCGGAGGCGGCTCGGGCCTCGTCGCGTGCGCGGACGTCGCCGTCGCGTGGCCCGATGCGGTGTTCGGCTTCACCGAGGTCCGGCTGGGGATCATCCCCGCGGTCATCTCACCATTCGTGCTTCCGAAGATCGGTCAGGCCGCTCGCCGATACTTCCTCTCCGGCGAGCGCTTCGACGCGGAGGTTGCGCTCCGGATTGGGCTGGTGTCGGAGGTCTCTGAGGACGCGGGCGAGACGGCCGAGGCGATCGTCGAGTCCTTACTCGCGGGCGGGCCGGAGGCAGTGCGCGAGGCGAAGCGGCTCGTCCGGGAGTCCCCGGCGGGCATCGAGACGGCGAGAATCGCTGCCACGCGGCGCACGAGCGACGAGGGTCAGGACGGCCTGCGCGCGTTCCTCGAGGGCCGCGATCCCGGCTGGCAGCGCGGCAGAGCGTAAGTCCGCCGGGCCTAGGCTCGGTTGTCCTCGAGGTACTTCTTGAGCCCGAGGTAGGGCAGGATGAAGACGGCGAGCAGCGAGGCGAGCCACACGATCACGGTTGCCCCGATCCAGGTGCCGATCCCGCTGATGGACAGCCCGTCGGAGAGGAGGTCGGTGATCAGGAGCGCGACGAAGGTCGCGATAAGCGAGACCCCTCCGAGCGCGGAAGACGAGGACCGGTTCCTCCGAAGCGCGCTCGCGAGGAACGGGGTCATCAGCGCGAGCACGATCGTGAAGATGATGAGCGCGAGAATGAACGACGTCACGTCGATGTCGAATCCGTCGAACACCAGTGACGCCACAATCAGGCCGACCGCGTTCCCGGCCAGCGCGATGAGCAACCTCACGAGCAAGCGAATCACGGCCCGACGACCCTATCTCGGAGGTCCGGAAGCGTCAACACCGCCATAGAGTTCACCGCCGTGCCCGTCGAGAAGCTGCTTGTAGCCAATCGTGGAGAGATCGCAGCGCGGATCTTCAGCACGTGCCTGGACCTCGGAGTCGCGACGGTCGCGGTGGCGGCGGCCGACGACCTCGGTTCGCTGCACGTGCGGCTGGCCGACGAGGTCGTCGAGATCGCAAGCTACCTCCATTCGGAGGAGCACATCCGGGCCGCGACGTCGTCAGGCGCAGACGCAATCCACCCCGGATACGGGTTCCTGGCCGAGAACGCGGCCTTCGCCACGGCGGTGACTGCCGCCGCGCTGACGTGGGTCGGCCCGCCGCCGGAGGCGCTCGCGGTCGGCGGGGACAAGCTCGCCGCGAAGAGAGTCGCACGCGAGGCCGGTGTCCCGGTCCTTCCGGACGGATCGCCGGACGAGATCGGGTTCCCGCTCGTCGTCAAGGCGGCTGCGGGCGGCGGCGGCCGAGGGATGCGGATCGTCCGTTCGCCGTCCGAGCTCGACGAGGCCCTCGCCGCTGCCGAGCGCGAGGCGAAGGGCGCGTTCGGGGACGGGACGCTCTACTGCGAGCGCTATCTCGAGCGGCCCCGCCACGTCGAGGTGCAGCTTCTCGCCGACACCCACGGCAATGTCGTCGCGCTCGGCGAGCGCGACTGCTCGGTCCAGCGCCGGCACCAGAAGGTGCTCGAGGAATCGCCCGCGCCGCGTCTCGCGGCCGGTGTTCGACAGGCGATGCTCGACGCCGCGGTCGCCTTCGGCCGTGCGATCGGGTACGAGAGCGCGGGCACGGTCGAGTTCGTCCTCGACGGAGACGACTTCTTCTTCCTCGAGCTGAACGGGCGCATCCAGGTGGAACATCCCGTCACGGAAGCGGTGACGGGCCTCGACCTCGTCGCAGAGCAGATACGCATCGCGTCCGGGGGGGCGCTCGAGACCGACCGTCGTCAGGTCGAGGGGCACGCGGTAGAGGTGCGCCTCTACGCCGAGGATCCTCGTTCGTTTCTCCCCCAGGCCGGGCGCATCGAGCGGATTCGCCTGCCGGCGAGCATTCGCGTCGACGCCGGTGTCGAGGAGGGCGACGATATTGGACTCGCCTACGACCCGATGATCGCGAAGCTCGTCGCCCACGGCCGAACACGGGACGACGCTCTCGACCGGCTCGCGGCCGCTCTCGCCGAAACCGAGGTCACGGGGGTCACGACGAATCTGCCCTTCCTCCGCTGGCTCGTCGCGCATCCCGTCGTGCGCGCCGGCGAGGCCACCACAGCGTTCCTCACCGAGCACCGGCCGCTCGACGCCGTATCGCCCTCCCCCCCGCCGCCCTGGCGCCGTCCCTGGAGGCTCAACCTCCCCCCTCCTCACCCGAGCCCGCCCCCCTACGTCGACGACGAGTCGCACCGGCACGGCCCGCTGCACGGCAGCAGCTCGGTCACCGCGCCGATGCCGGGGACCGTCATCCGCGTCGAGGTCGCGCAGGGCGACGAGGTACAGGCGAGGCAGACGCTTGTCGTCCTCGAGGCGATGAAGATGGAGATACCGATCCACTCGCCGTTCGGGGGAACCGTCGCGGCGGTCCATGTCGCGGCAGGCGATCGAGTCACGGGAGGCACGCTCCTCGTCGAGCTCGAGGGTTGAGCTTCCTACCTGCCCGGCGTGGTCGGCGAGGTCAGAGCCCGGACGTCAGCGGTATCGCGGCTCGCCGGCGATCTTGTCGAGCAGCCAGCCGACCGTGACGTTGACGAGCCAGACCACGATCGTCGCACCGATGTACGTCCAGAAGCCGTCGATCGAGAAGTCCGGCGTGAGCCACTCCGCGAGCGCGAGCATGAGCACGTTGATCGCGAAGTAGGCAAGGCCGAACGTCACGATGATGAGCGGCAACGTGAGGATCGCGAGGATCGGCTTGATGATGAGGTTGCCGATGGTCAGGATCAGCGCGCCCCAGAGCAGCGAGCCCCAGCGGCCGATCGAGACGCTCGAGAAGAGCCAGTCGACGACGATCAGCGCAAGGACGTTCGTGCCGTAGACGACACCGAGCCGTACCCACAGGTTCACGCTGGTCATGCTCATCGTCCGCACCGCGCCGATCCTATCCTCGGGCGGCCCGCCCCTAGAAGAGCTTCTGGAGCTTCATCGCCGCGCCCATGTCGCCCTTGATCTTGAGCTTGCCGGTCATGTACGCGGTGGTCGGGTTCTGCTCGCCGGCGACGATCTTCTCGAAGCTCTCCTCGCTCGCAGCGATCGTCACGTCGCCTTCGCCCGCGCCCTCGGTCACGGTCAGCGCACCGTCGGCGATCGCGACCGTCCAGGCTCCAGCGCCCTCGATCTCGAACACGTACGTGTTGTTGACGCCGGCGATCCGGTCGGGGCTGACACGGTCGGCCAGGCCGTCGAAGAACTCCTGCACGCTGCCCATTTGCTCGATCTCCCCTCGTCGCGTTCGGTCCGCGCGGAGCCTAGCGCGCAGCACGACGGACCGCACTCGTGGCTAGCATCGTGCGCGGCGTGGACTTCGACCTCACCCCGGAGCAGGAGCTCGTCCGCGACACCGTCCGCGCGTTTGCGAGCGAGCGCATCGCGCCGGTGGCGGCGGAGCTCGACCGCGAGGGACGGTTTCCCTACGAGCTCGTGGCCGAGCTGGCGGAGCTCGGCTTCCTGGGGCTCCCCATCCCACAGGAGTACGGAGGGGCGGGCGCCGACACCGTCTCGTACGCGATCGTGATCGAGGAGCTCACGCGTATCGACTCGTCGGTAGCCATCACCGTGGCTGCGCACACGTCGCTCGGAACGATGCCGATCTTGCTCTTCGGCACCGAGGAGCAGAAGCGGAGCTGGCTCCCCGACCTCGCGTCCGGGAAGAAGCTCGCAGCGTTCGGGCTGACCGAAGCCGGCGCCGGGTCGGACGCAGGCGCTACCCGAACGACCGCAGACCTCGCGAACGGCTCGTGGGTCGTCAACGGCTCGAAGCTCTTCATCACGAACGCGGGCACCGACATCACCTGGGGCGTGACGCTCACCGCTCGGACCGGGGCCGACGAGATCTCGAACATCGTCGTCGAGAACGGGACGCCCGGGTACACGATCTCGGCGCCGATGAAGAAGCTCGGCTGGCGCGCCTCGGACACGCGCGAGCTGGCATTCGAGAGCTGCGCCGTGCCCGAGGGGAATCTGCTCGGAGAGCGCGGCCAGGGATTCCGCCAGTTCCTCGAGATCCTGGACGGGGGCCGGATCTCCGTCGCCGCGATGGGCGTCGGCCTCGCCCAGGGCGCGTACGACCTCGCGCTTGCCTACGCGCGAGAGCGCGAGCAGTTCGGCAAGCCGATCTCGTCGTTCCAGGCCGTGCAGTTCAAGCTCGCCGACATGGCGACCGAGATCGAAGCCGGACGTGGGCTCGTCCACCGTGCCGCCTGGCTCAAGGATCGCGGCCGGCCGTTCGCTCTCGAGGCCGCGCAGGCAAAGCTCTACACCGGCGAGCTGTCGGCGCGCGTTGCCGGTGCCGCGCTTCAGATCCACGGGGGCTACGGATACATGGAGGAATCCGCGATCTCGCGACTCTTCCGCGACCAGAAGATCCTGGAGATCGGCGAGGGCACGAATGAGGTGCAGCGGATGGTCATCGCTCGCCATCTCGGCCTGTAGCTCGCTCGTCGTCGCACTCGCGCTCGTCGCCTCCGCGGGCGCCCATGTCACGGCGAGGACGCCGTACGTCTACGCGTCGAAGTCATCCGAGCTCGAGCTCGACGTGCCGAACGAGCGGTCCGCACCGATGACGGGATTCCACGTGACCGTCCCGGCGGGCTTCCGTGTCGCCTCGGCCGAGCCCAACGGCAAGTGGCTGCCGGCCACGGGAGAGACGAGCGTCTTCTGGGCAGGCGGCGTACTCCGGGGGTATGCACAGACGACGTTCCGGCTCACAGTCGAGGCTCCCGCGAAGCCGGGACCCGCCTCGTTCATAGCGCTGCAGCACTACGCGAACGGCGCGGTCGTGGACTGGCGCGTGCCGCTCACGGTCCTCCCGGCGGACAAGCCGTCGCAGCAACTCGGGCGCGCGATGGTCGTCGGGCTCGTCGGCCTCCTCGCGCTCGGCGCGATCGGCTTTCTCGCCTTGCGCCGCCGCGGGCGTCTACTTCAAGAGCGATAGCGGCAAGCGCTGCTAGCGTCGGCGACGACGTGATCTTCACGCAGTTCGTCGACGACGACCTCGGTTGTGCCTCCTACCTCGTCGGTGACGAGAGCTCGGGAACCGCCGTGGTCGTCGATCCGGCATTCGCCATCGAGCAGTACCTCGCCGAGGCGGAGCGACGCGGCGTCCGCATCGTTCGCGTAATCGAGACGCACACGCACGCCGACCACCTGTCCGGCCACGGACGGCTGGCGCTCGAGCACGACATCCCGGTGAGCATCCACCCTGCGGCCGAGGCGGAGTACCCGCACGACTCGATGGAGGACGGAGACGAGATCACCGTGGGCGACGTCGCGCTCCGCTGCATCCACACGCCCGGCCACCGGCCGGAGCACTGCTGCCTCGCCGTCGTCGACCGTTCCCGGGGACCCGATCCGTGGCTCGTGCTGACTGGTGACTCGCTCTTCGTCGGGGATGCCGCGCGACCGGATCTCGCAGTCGAGGCGCGAGAGGGTGCCGCAGGCCTGTTCCACTCCCTCCGCCGGCTCGTCGAGCTCGATGACGGCGTCGAGGTCTATCCCGGCCACGTCGCGGGCTCACTCTGCGGGAAGGCGATGAGCTCGAAAGCGTCGACGACGATCGGCTTCGAGCGCCGCTTCAACCGGAGTCTCCGCCACGACGACCTCGCTGCCTTCGTCGCCGAGTCGGCCGGGATCTCTGCCCCCCGACCACCCAACATGGGACGAATCGTCTCGCTGAACCGCGGGCCGTGGGTTCCCGCAGCGCCTCAGCCGGAGGAGCTCGTCGTTCCGCCGCCGGGCGCGCAGGTGCTCGATGTCCGCCCGATTGCGGACTTCGCACGAGGGCACATCCCGGGAGCGCTCAGCGTCCCCGTCTTCGGAACGAGCTTCTCGACGAAAGCCGCGTTCGTGCTCGACCCGGAAACTCCACTCGTAGTAGCCGCGGGCGACGAAGCCGAGGTCGAGGCAGCCGCCAGAGGCCTGCGTTCGGTCGCCTTCCTCGACCTGGCCGGCTTCGTGCTCGGAGGCGGCTCCGAGACGCTGCCGCTCGTCTCGATCGACGAGCTCGACGATCTCCTCGCGCGGGGCGCGGAACTCATCGACGTGCGCGAGAAGGACGAGCGCGACGCCGGCTACATCGCCGGCAGCCGCAACATCCCGTACCGCATGCTCTCCCTCGGCGAGGACGACCTCCCGCGAGACCGGCCGATCGTGACGATCTGCGAGACCGGCCCGCGAGCCGCGATCGCCGCGAGCATCCTCTCCGCGCACGGCTTCGACGCACGCCCGGTCGTCGACGGCGGCATCGACAGCTGGGCCGCCGAGGGGCGGCCAGTCGTCGAGTTCCGCCGCTGCGGCGCCTGAGTCCTGCTCTAACTCGGCGGGCCGAGGCGCTGGACCGGATACCCGGCGTCACGAAGTGCAACAAGAAGCTCCTCGCAATGCGCCTCGTCGCGTGTCGAGACGACGAGCTCCACGGCGGTCTGGATCGCGGTCGTCGTAATGCCTTCGCGGTGGTGGTCGACCGAAACGAGGTTTCCCCGTAGCTCGGCGACGCGATCGAGCACGTTGCGGAGCTCGCCGGGGCGATCGGGGATCAAGGTCCGAAGCGCGAGGAAGCGGCCGGCCTGGGTCAAGCCGTGGCGCACCACTGAAAGCAGCGTCGTCGCGTCGATGTTCCCTCCGGAGAGGACCACCGCGACAGGACCCGAGCCCGCGATGCGCCCGGCGCGCACGGCCGCCAGGCCCACTGCTCCGGCACCCTCCACGAGCAGCTTCGTTCGCTCGAGGCAGAGAACGAGCGCCTCGCTGATCTCCTCGTCGGAGACGGAGACGGTGTCGTCCAACGTGTGCTCGAGGATCGACGACGCGAGCTCCCCTCGGTGCTTGACCGCGATTCCGTCGGCAATCGTGAATCCCAGCTGGCAGAGGATCCCGACGATCTTGACGCCGGGACGCTGCGCTCGGAGCGCGATCGAGATCCCCGCCGCGAGCCCCCCGCCACCGATCGGGATCAGAACTGTCTCGGCCTCGGGAACCTGCTCGGCAAGCTCGAGCCCGATCGTTCCCTGCCCGGCGATGACGCGCGGCTCCTCGAATGCGTGCACGAGCGTGGCACCCGTGCGCTCGACGTGAGCCTGAGCGGCGGCGACCGCCTCCTCGAAACCCTCCCCGACGAGCTCGGTCGCACCGCCGTAGGAACGCGTCGCCTCGACCTTCGCCATCGGTGCGTCCTGCGGCATGAAGATCGTCGCGTGGATTCCCGCTTCGCGGGCCGCCCAGGCAACAGCCTGGCCGTGATTGCCCGCGCTCGCTGCAACGACGCCCGCCCGTCGCTCTTCCGCGCCGAGCGTCGCGATCGTGTTGTACGCGCCGCGGATCTTGAAGGACCCGGTGCGCTGGAGGTTCTCCGCCTTGAGATACACCTGGCGGCCTGACAGGCGCGAGAACGTCTCGCTGGGATAGAGGGGCGTCTCCCGCGCGACGCCGTGCAGCCGCTCTCGCGCGGCCTCGACGTCAGGGAGTCCGGGAGCGTCCATCCTCGGCCTCGATGTGGAACACGCTTCGCATGATCTCGTCCACGGCAGTCAACGGGTCGAGCTCGCGCCGCTGCACCGCACCGAGGAGGCGCTCGAGCTCGGGGTCGCTGTGCACCGACTCCTCGAGATGAGACGCCAACCGACCCGAAGCAACCGCGAACACCTCACGCGTGAGATTGCGGTGACGGCGCTCGTCGAGCTTGCCCTCGCCCTCCAGTGTCGCGCGGTGCTTCTCGAGCTCGGCCCAGAGCTCGCTGACGTTCTCGCCGCGGAGCGCTTCGGTGAGGAGGATCGGCGGCCGTTCGTCCGCAGGCGCGAGTCGGACGATGGAGCGCACCTCGTCGAGCATCGTCTTCGCGGCGGGCTGATCCATCTTGTTGATCGCGATCACGTCCGGAATCTCCATGATCCCGGCCTTGAGCGCCTGAACCGAGTCCCCCGATCCCGGCATGAGCACGAGGAGGACGGTGTCCGCGACCCCGGTGACGGCCACGTCGCTCTGCCCCGCGCCGACCGTCTCCACGAAGATCACGTCCTTTCCGAAGGCGTCGAGCAACAGCACCGCCTGGAGCGTGCTCTCGGCGACGCCGCCCAGATGCCCGCGCGAGCCCATGGAGCGGATGTAGACGCCCGGGTCGGTGAAGTGGTCTGCGAGCCTGATGCGATCGCCGAGGAGCGCGCCGTGAGAGAACGGGCTCGAGGGGTCGACGGACACGACGCCCACCGTTCGTTCGGACGCTCTCAGGTGCGCCACGAGCGCTCCGACCAGCGTGGACTTGCCGACACCCGGGGGCCCGGTGACCCCGATCACGGTCGCCCGGCCCGTCTCCCCGTACAGCTCGCGCACGAGGGGATACGCGATCGGGTCGCCGTTCTCGACGTGCGAGATCGCCCGCGCGAGCGCGCGCCGGTCACCGGCTCTCAGCCCGGCGACGAGCTCATCTAGCGGCCATTCCCTCCTCGCCACGAAGCGCCACTCTACGCGGCGTCGCGGGTCGCACTGACCGGCGGCTAGTCCTCGGTACGGCGCGCCTCGAGCTCCCGCCTGCGCTCGATGCGCTCGAGCAAGCTCGCGATACGCTCGAGCCCGTTCGTCGACCCCTCCTCGTCCTCGAGCCCACGGTCGGAGGGAACGAGCTCGAGGCCGCGCTCCGGCACGAGCTCCACTTCGGGCTCGCGTCCGTTCGCGCCCGCATCGAGGGTGCTCGCAGCGGCTCTCGCCGCGATCTCGACTGCCTCCTCCTGCTCTTCGACCGCGACCGGCATCCACCGCGTCATGACGAGGGCGACACCTGCCGCGAAGAAGTAGACGGCTCCGGCCGCCACCCACACCCAGCGGGCGCCGAATGCACTGGTGAGGAGACCCGCGGCGGCCATCGCCAGCCCGAGCACCAGGTAGTTCGAGCTCATGATCGTCGCAAGAGCACGGCCTCGGAAGCGGTCCGGCGCTCCTCGCTGGACCAGCACCTGGTTGCAGACGATCGCGGCGCCGTTACCGGCGGCGCCGGCGATGATGAACGGAACGGCGACCCAGATCGAGTTTGCGAATGCTGCGATGCCCCAGCCGGCGCCCATGAGCGCGATCGATCCCGCGTAGTGCCGCCGCAGGCCGACGCTCCCGAGCGCGGGCGCAGCGAGGTAGCTGCCGATGGCGAGGCCGACGCCGCTGGCCGCGACGATGACGCCGAAACCGACATCTCCCGCGTCGAGCGTGTCGATGGCGAAGAAGACCTCCGCGACATTGACGGCCGCACTCGCGAGGATCACGACGTTCCAGACGATGAGCACGGTTCGCAGAGGAGCGCTCGTCACCACGAGGCGGAGGCCGTCCGCCACGTCGCGCCAGTGCCCGCGGGTAAGCGACTCCTCGGAGCGGAGCTTCCGCTCGGGGATCGCCGCGATGAGACCGACGGACACCAGGAACGTCAGCGCGTTCACGGCATACGGCGCGTCGGGCCCCCAGAGCATGAACATGAGCGAGCCGACGATCGGGCCCGTCATCCAGGCCAGCGTCTCGACCGTCTGGAGCAGCGAGTTGGCATTGGTCAGCTCGTCATTGGGAACGAGGTTCGGCAGCCCTGCGAACGCGGCCGGCCGGAAGAAGCCCGTCGCCACTCCGGCGACTGCCGCGAGCGCGACGATGACCCCGGGGCTGTCGGTGAACGGAAGAGCGGCGAAGACTCCGAAGCGTGCGAGGTCCGATCCGATCATGAGCCACCGTCGAGAGAGCCGGTCCACGAGCGGTCCGAGCAGGAGCCCGATGAGAACGATCGGAAGGAAGTCGGCGATGAGCAGGCCCGCCACCCAGATCGGCGATCCGGTGAGCTCCTGGATGTCGAGCGTCAGTGCGACGGCGGCGATGTACGTCCCGAAGCTCGACCCTGCGGTGGCGAGGAAGAGGAGCCCGAAGGAGGGCGAACTGCGAAGGAGACCGAGACGGCTGTTCACGGCCATCGTTGACGCTACCAGCCTCGGAAGCGGCTGCCTATGCCCATTCCGGGCAAGTCTCGAGAGGACATGACGGGTGATGGCATGTAGGACGCACGGTTTCCCCGGCCAGTCGAATGCCGCCTACGAGTCGCCCATGGCGGTCGCCATCCGCCCCGCGACCACGTTCGCGAGTTGCATCTCGTCGCTCCTCGGGACCGGGCTGAGCGCGGCCCCCATGAACAGCCCCGCCTGCGCTCGCGAGCGCTGCAGCATGACCAGGTCGATGTACACGCTCACACCCCGCGAGGTCGCGATCGCCCGATATGCGATCGAGCGCTGCGCGAGGTGCGGGAACGCGAGCCGGTGGAACGACACGAGTCGACCACCCTGGCGTGCGAGCACGGAGCGAAACGTGTTGCGGGCGCACTTCTCCCCGGCCGCACTCGTCCCCTGATGCCACGACGTGTTCGCGTCACCTTGCGTCTCGTAGACCTGGGCCCCGGACGACACGAACGCGACGCCCCTGCTGAAGCTCGGCGACTCCGCTTCCCCGGTGAGCGTCAGAGCTGACTCGTCGAGCGCCTTGCAGTACGGGTCGTCCTCCGAGCTCGTCTTCGATGCCTTGAAGCCCGGGCCGAGATCGGACGCGCGTACGAGCATCGCCTTCGCTCGCGCCTGGTCGGCGGATACGAGCTGCTTCACGGGATCGCCTCGCGCGGCGAGCGCGTCGCTCACGCCGCCAAGGAGGGCGAGAGCGAGCAGCGTGGCGAGAAATCGGCGGTTCGGTCTCGGGCTATGCCTTCGGTTCATAGGCCAGGTTGGGTCGCAGCCAGCGTTGGACATCCGCAATCGGCATTCCCTTCCGACGCGCGTAGTCCTCGATCTGGTCTAACCCGACACGGCCGACGGAGAAGTAGCGGGCCTGCGGATGGCCGAAGTAGAGGCCGCTCACGCTCGGCGCCGGGATCATGGCGAACGTCTCCGTGAGCGTCACGCCTACACGCCCGGCGTCGAGCAGTGCGAAGAGGGTCTCCTTCTCGGAATGATCGGGGCACGCCGGATAGCCGAACGCGGGCCGGATCCCCCGGAACCGCTCCGCGATCAGAGCATCCCCCGAGAGTGCCTCGTCGGGTGCGTACCACTCGTGGCGCACGACTTGGTGCAGGCGTTCCGCGTACGCCTCGGCAAGACGGTCGGCCAGCGCGCGCACCATGATCGACCGGTAGTCGTCGTTGTCGGCGGCGAAGCGGTCCCCTAGCTCTTCACTGCCGTGAACGGCGACCGCGAAAGCACCCATGAAGTCGGCCAGACCGGTCTCGACAGGTGCGATGAAGTCCGCCAGCGAGCGGTTCGGTCGGGAGTCTCCGTGGTCGGATTGCTGACGGAGCATGGGAAAGCGCACGCCGCCGTCGAGTGTGATGACGTCGTCCTCCGCGCTCGCGGGCCAGAAGCCGTGCACGCCCCGCGCCGAGAGCAGCCCGCCCAAGACGATCTCGTCGAGGAGCTCGTTCGCCGCGTCGAACAGGTCGCGCGCGGCAGCGCCCTTCACCGGGTCGTCGAGGATCGCCGGGTAGCGTCCCTTGAGCTCCCAGGCGTGGAAGAAAAACGTCCAGTCGATGTAGTCGCGCAGGACGGAGATCTCCTCGCTCACCTCGCGCGAGCCCGTGAAGGCAGGGGCCGCGAGATCCTCGGGGTGCCAGTCGATCGGCGTCCGGTTCGAACGCGCCTCTCCGAGCGAGAGCAGCGGCCTGCGCCCCTTCTCGGCGTGCGCCAGTCGCAGCCGCTCCTGGTCGGCCCTGTTCTCGGCGTCGAGCTGGGCTTTCCGCTCCTCGTCGAGGAGATCCGAGAGGACGCCGATGACCCGAGATGCGTCGAGGACGTGCACGGTCGGCTCCGTGTACTCCGGAGCGATCCTGACCGCCGTGTGCTGCCTCGATGTCGTCGCGCCGCCGATGAGGAGCGGCAGCGCGAACCCGCGGCGCTCCATCTCCTTCGCGACGTGGACCATCTCGTCGAGCGACGGTGTGATCAGGCCGGAGAGCCCGACCACGTCGCAGTCCTGCTCGATCGCCGTGTCGAGGATCTTGTCCGCCGTGACCATGACGCCGAGGTCGATGACCTCGTAGCCGTTGCAGCCGAGCACGACGCCGACGATGTTCTTGCCGATGTCGTGGACGTCGCCCTTGACCGTCGCGAGGACTGCGCGGCCCGCCGCTTGCCGCTCTTCCTTCTCCGCCTCCATGAACGGCTCGAGGTAGCGAGACCGCGCGCTTCATGGCGCGCGCGCTCTTCACGACCTGCGGGAGAAACATCTTCCCCTCGCCGAAGAGGTCGCCGACGATCTTCATCCCGTTCATGAGCGGGCCCTCGATCACGTCGAGCGGCCTGGCGGCTCCGAGGCGGGCCTCCTCGGTGTCCTCTTCGATGTAGTCCACGATCCCGTGCACCAGCGCGTGGGCGAGGCGCTCCCCGACCGGTGCTTCGCGCCATGCCACATCGAGTTCCCGCCGAGTCGCGCCTCCGGTGACGGTGGACGCGTACTCGACGAGGCGTTCGGTCGCTTCCGGGTCACGGTCGAAGAGCACGTCTTCGACGCGCTCGAGCAGCGTCGCCTCGATGTCCTCGTACACGGCGAGCTGCCCCGCATTGACGATGCCCATGTCGAGCCCGGCGCGGATCGCGTGGTAGAGGAACGCTGCGTGCATCGCCTCTCGCACCGCGTCGTTCCCGCGAAACGCGAACGAGAGGTTCGAGATCCCGCCGGAGACGAGGGCGCCCGGGCAGCGCTCCTTGAGGAGCGGAACCGCCTCGATGAACGCCTTCGCGAAGCCGGCGTGCTCCTCGATCCCCGTGGCCACCGCCAGCACGTTCGGGTCGAGGACGATGTCCTCGGGACGGAACCGGGCCTCACCGATCAGGAGGTCGTATGCCCGGCCGAGGATCTCGACCTTGCGCTCGACCGACTCGGCCTGCCCACGCTCGTCGAAGGCCATGACGACAACCCCCGCCCCGTAGCGACGGATGGTCCGTGCCTGCTCGAGGAAGGCGTCCTCGCCCTCCTTCAGCGAGATGGAGTTGACGATGCCCTTCCCCTGCAGGCACTTGAGACCCGCCTGGAGCGCCGAGAACCGCGAGCTGTCGATCATGATCGGGAGCCGCGCCGCTTCCGGCTCCGTCGCGATCAGGTTCAGGAACGTCGTCATCGCCTGCTCGGCGTCGAGCAGATCGGCGTCCATGTTGACGTCGAGCAGGTTCGCGCCGCCGCGCACCTGCTCGAGAGCGACCGCTACGGCGCCCTGGAAGTCGTCCGCCTCGATCAGCTTGCGGAACTTTGCGGAGCCGGTGACGTTCGTCCGCTCTCCGACGATCACGAACCCCGTGTCCGGGTCGATCGAGAACGGCTCCAGACCGGAGAAGCGCGGCAACCGCGACGCTCCCGGGACGTGCCGCGGCGGAAGCCCCGTGACGGCACGCGCGATCTCGCGCGTGTGCTCCGGCGTCGTGCCGCAACAGCCACCGACGACGTTCACGAGCCCGTCCTCGGCGAACGTACGTAGGAAGCGGCTCGTGTCGCCGGGTTGCTCGTCGTGGAGCCCGAGCTCGTTCGGGAGCCCGGCGTTCGGATGACAGGCGGTGTACGTGTCCGCGACCAGGGCGAGACCCTCGATGAACGGCCTCATCTCGGTCGCGCCGAGCGAGCAGTTGACGCCGACGATCAACGGCTCGGCGTGCTCGACCGAGAGCCAGAACGCCTCGACCGTCTGTCCGGAGAGATTCCTGCCCGAGCGGTCGATCGCCGTGAACGAGATCCAGAGCGGAAGCTCTGGCGCGATCTCGCTGGCGGCGACGAGCGCGGCCTTCGCGTTCAGGGTGTCGAAGACCGTCTCGATCATCAGCAGGTCGACGCCGCCGTCCCGCAGCGCCGCGATCTGCTCGGCATAGGCCTCTCGGACCTGGTCGAACGTGGCCGCACGGAATGCGGGCTCGTCGACGCGCGGAGAGAGTGAGAGCGACACGTTCAGCGGCCCGACCGACCCCGCGACAAAGCGCGGCCGGTCCGGCGTCCGTGCAGTCCACTCGTCGGCGGCGCTGCGAGCGAGCCGGGCGCCCTCGAGGCTCATCTCCGCCGCTGCGTCCTCGAGCGCGTAGTCGGCCTGGCCGATGCGGGTCGCGGTGAAGGTGTTCGTCGTCGCGAGATCCGCGCCCGCCGCGAAGTAGTCGTGGTGGATCGAGGAGACGAGCTCCGGCTGCGTGAGGTTCAAGAGGTCGGGGTCGCCCTTGACGTCTCGCCGGTGATCTCGGAAGCGCTCGCCGCGGTACTCGGCCTCCGAGAGCTCGCGACGGTGGATGAGCACGCCCCAGGACCCGTCGAGCACGAGGATGCGCTCGGCGAGGAGCTTCTGTAGCTGTTCGCGGATGTCTGTCACGAAAAACGGCTCCCACCTAAAGAGGTCGGGAGCCGGAAACGGCCCGCGGGCTCTTTAGGCGTTTGGTTACCCGGTCGCCAAGCTGCCTTCAAAGCTGTCCGGGGTCAAGCGGCCTCAGACTAGCTCATGAGCCGGCAAACGCAATGAGCGCCTCACGTCCAGAGTCCACGAACGGATCCCCGTGAGCGAGCAGGAGGTGTCGAAAGCTCAGCTTCGACAGGCTGCGATAGGAGTCGCGCAGTGCCTCCTTCGTCCGCTCGGGCGCGTCCATGTAGGCGTCGGGAACGAACGAGAGCGGGCCGCCGGGCTCCCAACGTACCGCGCCGTCGGCGAGTGCGAGCGCGTCTCGGGCGGGAATGTGCAGCGCCGTCTCGTCAGGACAGATCGCACCGACCTCGTAGGCGACCACGCCACCAGGCAGCTCCGCGCCGAAGTCGAACGGCTCGACTCGCTGGCCGTCTGCGAACTCGTGCATTCCCTGACGAACGCAATGCACGGTGACGCCGAACCGCTCGGCGAACTGCGCGCTCGAGCGGTAGTGGTGCCGGTTCGTGAGCAGTACGTCGGTCGGAGGCCGGTGCGCGGCGAACCAGTCGAGACCGTCTTCCGGTGCGATCGGGTCGATGAGAACGCGCTCGGCGAGGAGGTAGTAGGAGCTCACGCGGATCCGGATCGCGGGATGCGGTGCCGTCCAGTGCCAGATCCCGGGAGCGATCTCGTTCACCGCGGCAGCGTAAACGGGATCACTCGGAGAAGACGATTTCCTCTGCATGCGCGATCGCCTCGTCTCGTTGCGGCGGCTCAGCATCATCTCGACGATTGCCTCCACGCTCGGATCGTTCGTCGCGCGCATCTGCGCGACCGCTGCCTCGACGTCGTAGTCGGTGCGGCGAAGCTCGACGTCCGGGCCGAGCAGCGCCCAGTACGCGCCGGGCCGTCCCTCGTAAGAAAGTCCGACGCTCCCGGGGCTCAGGAGCCGGACTCCGTCGACGGTCCTGTCGTATTGCACGTGGACGTGCGCGGTGACGACGACACGCTCGTCGATCCCGGCCATGAACTCGCGCACGCGTTCTGCGGGCGTCCGCTCGGTCACGCACTCGATGTCGGATCTCGGCGAACCGTGGCAGAAGCAGGTCGGCCCGAGGCCGTCGACATCGACCGAGACGGTCGGTTCGAAGCCAGCGACGAACGCGGTGTCCTCGGCCGAGTGCGCCGCCGCCATCCACTCGCCCCTTCCTTCGAGGAGCGTTCCGACCGCGCGGTCGCCGTTCCCGCGGACGAAGCGGGCCGGAATCCGGAGGGAGCGAACGAGCTCGAGCGTCTCGCCCGGAAGCGAGCCCCATGTGAGGTCGCCGCAGAAGACAATCAGGTCAGGCGCGGCGACCTCGACCTCGGTGAGTACGGCCGCGAGCGCCGGCGCGTTGCCGTGCACGTCCGCGAGCGCCGCCACTCGCCGCATGACGCTAGCCGGTCGTTCGACCCGAGACGGAGAGCTGATTCTCGGCGTGCCTGATCCGCTGCTCGAGCTGCCAGCGGTCGGCCGTCGACTCACCCGCTTCCACTCGCTCGAGCTCGGCCCTCGCCGCCTCGAGCTGTCCGCGCGCCCGCTCGTCGTCGATCTCCTGCACGCTCACGGCGTCGTCGACGAGCGCCAGCGCTCGATCGAGCTCCACCTTGAAGAAGCCGGGGCCGGTGGCGAACTCGAGCACCTCGTTCTCGGAGACGTGGATGCGGGTCGAGCCTGCCTTGAGGGTCGCGACGAGCGGGGCATGCCGAGCGAGAACGCCGATCTCGCCGGCCGCCCCGGGAACCACGATCATCTGCGCCTCGCCGTCGAACACCGGGCCGTCCGGCATCACCAGCGAGATGTCGAAGTTCGGATGGGCGTCGGCCATCGAGTCGCTCCCTAGGCAGCGACTGCCTCGGACTGGCGTGCCTTCTCGACCGCGTCCTCGATCGTCCCGACCATGTAGAACGCCGATTCCGGAAGCTCGTCGTGCTTGCCCTCGATGATCTCCTGGAAGCCGCGGATCGTGTCCTCGAGCTTCACGTACTTGCCGGGAGTGCCGGTGAACTGCTCTGCGACGAAGTTCGGCTGCGAGAGGAACCGCTCGATGCGGCGAGCACGCCCGACCACGAGCTTGTCCTCGTCGGTCAGCTCGTCCATTCCGAGGATCGCGATGATGTCCTGAAGGTCCTTGTAGCGCTGCAGGATCTCCTGGAGCGCCGTCGCCGTCTGGTAATGCTCGACCGAGACGATGCCGGGCTGGAGGGCGCGCGAGAACGAGTCGAGCGGGTCGACGGCCGGATAGATCCCCTTCTCGACGATCGATCGGGACAGCGTGATGAACGCGTCCAGATGCGCGAAGGTGTTCGCCGGCGCGGGGTCCGTGAGGTCGTCCGCAGGCACGTAGATCGCCTGCACCGAAGTCACCGAGCCCGTGCGCGTCGAGGTGATCCGCTCCTGGAGCTGGCCCATCTCGCTCGCGAGGGTGGGCTGGTAGCCGACGGCGCTCGGCATGCGACCGAGGAGGGCCGACACTTCCGAACCCGCCTGGACGAAGCGAAAGATGTTGTCGATGAAGAGCAGCACGTCCTGGCCCTGGTCACGGAAATACTCGGCCATGGTCAGCGCCGAGAGACCCACGCGAAGGCGTGCTCCCGGCGGCTCGTTCATCTGCCCGAAGACGAGGGCGACCTTGTCGAGGACGCCGGACTCCTCCATCTCGCGCCAGAGGTCGTTGCCCTCACGCGAGCGCTCGCCGACGCCGGCGAAGACGGAGACGCCGCCGTGCTGCTGCGCGACGTTGTGGATCAGCTCCTGGATGAGGACCGTCTTGCCGAGACCCGCGCCTCCGAAGAACCCGACCTTCCCGCCCTTCACGAAGGGCGCGACCAGGTCGATGACCTTGAGGCCTGTCTCGAAGATCTCCACCTTGGGCGAGAGGTCCCGGAAAGCGGGCGGGTCGCGATGGATCGACCACCGCTCGACATCGGCGGGGACAGGCCCCGCCTCGTCGATCGGGTCGCCCGTCACGTTCCAGAGGCGACCGAGCGTCGGCGCGCCCACGGGCACCGAGATTGGATTGCCGGTGTCGACGCAGGCGACCCCGCGCGCGAGCCCGTCGGTCGAGTCCATGGCGACCGCGCGGACTCGATCGTCGCCAAGATGCTGCTGCACCTCCGCGATCAGAGTCCGAGCGGAACCGTCGGAATCGGTGATGTCGATGCTGAGGGCGTTGTAGATCGCCGGAAGCTGGTCGGCGAAAACGGCGTCGATCACGACGCCCTTGATCTCGATGATCCGACCGGTGTTCGCGCTGGTCGTTCCGTTCTCGGACATGCGTCTCCTAGAGCGAGGATTGCGAGGCTGCGTGCGGCGCCCGCCCGGCCGCGGAGTCTATCGAAGGTGGTGAGCCGGGTCCCCGCTGCGCCGCCTTAACGGGGCCTTCAGGAACTGGCAACGGAGCGTCGGCCGGGCGCTGGCTATCCTGGCGCTCGTATGCGGTCGAAGTGGGTCCTGATCGTCGCCATCGTCGCAGCGGGCGTTGTCGCTGCGGGCAGCGTTGCCGTGGTCGGCATTGCATTCGGCGGCGGCGGGGGCAGCAATGCCACCTCGAAGGCCGCCTATCAGACGACGGTCGTCAATACCCGCGACCGGGTCGACTTCGCGCTTGAACGGATCACGAAGTCGCAATCGATCGACGAGCTGATCCAACGGATCAGTGACGCCTCGGACACGGTCGGTGGGGCAGCAAACGAGCTCGAGCGGGCGAAGGTCGCAAAGGGGTTCGAGGGCGAGAACGCACGGCTCGTCAGCACTCTGCGGGCGTTCTCGGACGAGCTCGCCGGCACGGCGTCGACGTTCTCCGATCCGACGATTGGCAACTCCCTCGCGAATGCGAACAGCCTGTCTTTCCCCGAATGGGACAAGGTCAACGCGATCCTCACCGAGATGCGGGGCCGCGGGATCGACGTCCCGCTGCTCGCGCGACACTGAGACGAGTGTCCGGCGCGACGAGCGACGAGCCGCGACGCTCGCGCGCTAACCGAGGCCCGTTCCGTATCGTCTAACTCGGCAGTGGTACGCGCCGCCCTCTTCGTGGGGCTAGTCCTCGTATGCGGCTTCACACTCTCCGTCACCAGGGCGGGCGCGGCCACCCCCGTGCCCGTGCCGGACGTGCCGATTCCGGGCAAGACGGGATTCCTCAGCAAATGCGCGGCGCTCCGCGAGAGTCGGCAGGTGCCCTGCTACGCCCACAAGCTTCTCGCGATCATCAACCGATCCGGTAACCCGGCGACTGAGCTCCCACGCATTGACGCCCGGGTGCATCAGGCCGGGGGCTTCCTCGAAGCTGCCTGCCATCCGATCATGCACATCGTCGGTCGTGCTTGGGCTAAGCAGCATCATTTGACGCTCGAGAACCTCTATCGCTATGTGCCTCGCTCCAACGACCCGGGCTGCTCTGCCGGATTCGGCATGGGCATGGCGATGTACCTCGGCCCAACTCTCGTCCTTCACCCACGCTCTGTGCTCGCGACATGCGACCGACTCCCGACACGGTTCAGGCGGTACACGTGTATCCACGGCTCCGGCCACGCTTTCATGCGCGGCTTCCACACCCAGCTCGCCGATGCCATTCACGCGTGCATAATGCTCGGCCCGACCAACGCTCCCGACTGCGCCCAGGGCGCGTTTCACGACTACTGGATCTCGCTCAGCGGCGGCGACGGCACAACTCGCCCCAAGAGCACCGACGCGTCGCCGACGTCCCTCTGCGGTCACTACGAGTTCGTGCGGCCGTGCTGGTACCGATTCTTCTGGGAACGCGAGCCAGGGACCCACGTGCGACATGCCTCCGACATGATTCGCCTCTGCAGAGGCCTCGTGGGACTCCAACGGGCCGGGTGCATCTCCGGAGCATCCTTGCTCATGTCGCGCGAGCTCGAGCCCGAGGATCATGCACGGGCCTGCGGCGACCTGTCGGGGACCGACACGCTCAACTGCTTACGCGGCGTCGACGTGCCGCTCGTCGCTGGCAACCGCTTTCGGCAGCTTCAATTGATCCGCACCTGCAACGGCCTTCCGAGCACAACCCGCACCGGGTGCTTCTCCTGGTTCGGCCGCACACTCGCGGTCGTCACCGACGGTCGTTTTGGGCGAGCCGGCTGCCACGCGCTCGTCGCGCCACACGCGCGCGCCTCGTGCCTCGCTGGCGCAGCCCGCATGAATCGGCCGCTTGCCACGTTCTCCTGAGATCGGGGCCAAGACCGCGGTGGTCTTGCTACCCCACGGGCGCTACATAGCCCAGTTGCTTCCGCCATGGTCGTGACGTTCGAAAGCCCTTCCGTCGGCGATGATCTGCCGAGCCTCGCGAGCCACCTGATCCGACGTCTCGAACTTGGTGGGCGTCTGCAGCGATGCGCCCGATGGTCGCGACCCGGAAGCGGCGATCTGGAACACCGATCCGATCGCCGCGACCGCGAGCGCGGCCGCGACGCCGACCCGGAGGCGGGCGAGGACCGGACGGCGCGATCGTTGAACCACGATCGGGTACGGGAGTTGCTCGAGCGGGGCAGTACGAATGTCATCGGTAAACGACGCGACGTCGGCCGCGAATGTCTGACAGTCGGAGCAGCGGTCGAGATGAGAAGCGAGCATCCGCTCCTCGAGTTCCGAGAAGTCACCGTCTAGCCGACGTGAAACCTGCGACCGGGCGTCGGCGCACGCGTCTGACCTGCCAACCACGCTCATGCCAGTTTGGACGTCCGCGGGCGCCGAGAGTTAGGCGCAATTCCCTGCAGCTGTCTACCCGACGACTTCGAGCGGCTTGGCGATCTCGGCGAAATGACATGCGACCGGATGGTGTCCTCCTGCGCGCGGGACGAGCGCAGGATCCTCCTCGGCGCAGATGTCCCGCGCCTTCCAGCAGCGGGTTCGGAACCGACAGCCGGAAGGAGGGTTCGCTGGGCTCGGAACATCACCCTCGAGCACGATTCGCGTGCGCTTTCCGCGCAGATTTGGAGTCTCTATCGGAACCGCGGAGAGAAGTGCCTGCGTGTACGGATGCATGGGGACCTCGTAGAGCTCCTTCCGGGTTCCCAGCTCTACGATCTTGCCGAGGTACATCACCGCGACTCGGTCCGAGACGTGACGAACGACCGACAGGTCATGCGCGATGAAGAGATACGTGAGACCGAACTCGTTTTGGAGCTGGGCGATGAGGTTCACGACCTGGGCCTGGATCGAGACGTCGAGGGCGGAGACCGGCTCGTCGAGCACGATCATCTTCGGGTTGAGCGCAAGCGCTCGTGCAACCCCGATGCGCTGTCGCTGGCCACCGGAAAACTCGTGCGGGAAGCGGTTTCCGTGCTCCGGGCTCAGGCCGACGGTGCGCAGAAGCTCCTCCACCCGGCGTGTTCCCTCTCCGCGCCGGTAGATCCCGTGGATGCGGAGCGGCTCGGCGACGATCTCGCGCACCGTCATCCGGGGGTTCAGCGATGCGTACGGGTCCTGGAAGATGATCTGGACGTCACGCCGGATCGGCCGCATTTGCCGGCGGTTGAGCGTCGTGATGTCCCGTCCGTCGAAGATGATCTTGCCCGCCGTCGGCTCGAGCAGCTTGATGACCGTACGCCCGAGTGTCGTCTTGCCGCACCCCGACTCCCCGACGATGCCGAGCGTCTCCCCGCGGCGCACCGAAAGGTCGATGCCGTCCACTGCTCGTACCTGACCAACCGTGTGCTTGAGCAAGCCGGCCTTGATCGGAAAGTGCTTGACGAGACCCTCGACCTGGAGGATCTCGTCCTCGCCGGCCGCGGGGCTCGCCGTCGCGCGCTCGTGGGTTTCGACCGCAGTCTGCGTCTCGCTCACGACCGTTCGCCCGTTGCCGAGCCTGCGGTGACATGAGCCGCTGCGAGCTCGTCTGCGAAGTGGCAGGCGGAGAGGTGAACACCGCCCTCTCCGTAGTTCCGGAATTCAGGCACATCCGTGCGGCAGATCGCCCGTCCCTGAGAGAGAGCACAGCGGGGATGGAATGCACACCCGGGCGGCGGAGTGATCAGGCTTGGCGGCTGACCTGGAATCGGCTCGAGCCATTCCTGGTCCATGTCGACCTTTGCGAGGCTGTTCATCAGCCCGACGGTGTACGGGTGTCGCGGCGAGTTGAAGATGGTGAAGACGTCGCCGAGCTCGACGACCCGCCCGGCGTACATGACGACGACGCGGTCCGCAAGCTCGGCGATCAGGCCGAGGTCGTGCGTGATCAGGATGGTCGCCGCATTCGTCTCGCGCTGTGCCGTCTTCAGAACCTCGACGATCTGTGCCTGGATCGTCACGTCCAGGGCGGTGGTCGGCTCGTCGGCGATGAGCACTGCTGGATCGTTCGCGATTGCCATCGCGATCATCGCCCGCTGACGCATGCCGCCGGAGAACTCGTGTGGATACTGGTCGAAGCGCCGCGCAGCGGACGGCACGCCGACGACCTCGAGCAGGTGGATCGTGCGATCACGCGTCGCCGAGTCGTTCATGTCGGGTCGGTGAGTCTTGATCGCCTCTGCGATCTGGTCGCCGATCGTGAGCACCGGGTTCAGCGACGTCATCGGATCCTGGAAGATCATCGCCACCTCGCCGCCGCGGATCTCCTCGAGCTCCTTCTTCGGCACCGTTAGTAGGTCGCGTCCCTTGTACAGCGCCTCCCCGCTCACGATCCGTCCCGGCGGCACCGGGATCAACCCGAGCATCGTCATCACCGAGACGCTCTTCCCGGAGCCCGACTCGCCGACGACGCCGAGCGTCTCGCCGCCGTCGAGGTCATAGCGGACGTCGGTGACGGCATGCACGACACCATCCTCGGTGTCGAACTCGACGGTTAGATCTCGGATCGAGAGAAGGGGCTCGGCCACTCAGGCACGCATCCTCCGCTGCGTCGGGTCGAGCGCATCGCGAAGGCCGTCTCCGATGAAGTTCACGCTGAGGGCGATGAGAACGATCGTGATCCCTGGGAACGTAACGAGCCACCACGTGTCGAAGCCGTTCGTCTCGCCATCGGCGATGAGGCTCCCCAGCGCGGGGTGCGGAGGCTGGATGCCGAAGCCCAGGAAGGAGAGAGCTGCTTCGGTGAGGATCGCCAGAGCGACGACGAGCGTCATCGTGACGGCGATGGGGCCGACGCAGTTCGGCAGGATGTGCCGAAAGATGATCCTCCTGTCGCTTGCCCCAGCGGCCTTCGCCGCCTCGACGTACTCCTTCTCCCGCAGCGAGAGGAACACGCCTCTGACGATCCGTGCAAGACCAGTCCAGAAGAGGAAGGCCAGGATCAGTGCGACCTTCACGGGCTGGGAGAGCGTGATGGGCCCGACCTGGGAGTCGCTCTGGCCGAGATATGCCGCGGCCACGAGCAGGACAGCCAGGCCCGGCAGCGTCAGGATGAGATCGGTGAAACGCATGAGTAAGTTGTCGGTCTGGCCGCCGTAGTAGCCGGCGACAGAACCGAGCGTTGTCCCGATCAGGGTCGAGAGCACCGCGACGAACATCGCGACCCAGAGCGAGGTGCGGACGCCGTAGATGACGCGGCTCAGGTAGTCTCGCCCAAGCAGGTCGGTCCCGAACAGGTGCCCGCCCTTCAGCGTCGGGCCGCTTGCGATGTTGTTGAGGTCGAGCTCGTCGTAGCCGTGGGGCGCGATCCGCTTTGCGAAGATCGCAACGAGCGCGAACAGGATCAGGACGACGAGGCTTGCGACCGCCAGTCGGTGGCGGAAGAAGCGCATGCGGGCGTACGCCCACTGGCTCCGCGCCTTGATCTCGACGCCGCTCTCGTAGGAGAGCTCGAGGTCCCGGACAACGGCGGCAGGTTCCTGCATGGTCGCGACAGCCCCGGGCCCCGACTTGCCAGGGGCTGACCCAACGACACGGGCGGCGGCGACATCGACCTTTTCCCGGTCTTCGGGCAACTCATCCGCGACCGGAGCATGCTCAGTCATAGCGAACGCGCGGGTCGAGATAGCCGTAGGCGATATCGGCTACGAGGTTGAAGAGGATGATCAGCACCGCGGTGACCATGAGCCACGCCATGACCGGATACGGGTCGCCCTTGTTCAAGGCGTTGATGAAGTAGAGCCCCATCCCGTCGAGCCCGAAGACGGTTTCCGTGACGACGACACCGCCCAGAAGCGCACCGAAGTTGAGCGCGACGAGCGTGACGATCGGGATGAGCGCGTTCCGGAAGGCGTGCTTCATGGTCACCTTCCGCTCGGACAGCCCCTTTGCTCTCGCCGTGCGTACGTAGTCGGAGTTCACCACCTCGAGCATCGACGCCCGCATGTAGCGGGAGTAGGTGGCGACGCTCGCCACCATCAGGACGATGATCGGGAGCGAGAGGTGCCAGGCGCGGTCGAGGACGAAGTGGAATCCGGTGCCCGGGTCAACCGAGCTCAAACTGGTAACGGGGAAGATGTGGTGACCGGTGGTCTCGTACACCTTCACGACGAGCACCTGCAACATCAGCGCAAGCCAGAACACGGGGGTTGCCAGGCCGACGAAGCTGAACGTCGTCGCCGTGTAGTCGAAGCCGCTGTACTGGCGTAAGGCCGAGTAGACGCCGATTCCGACCGCCACGAGGACAGCGAGCATCTCGGCGATGAAGACGAGCTGGATCGTGTGGCCCATGACGCGCATCAGATCGGGGAGGATCGGCTTGTTGCCGCTTATCGTCGTCCCGAACTCGTTCGTGACGGCGTCCTTCACCCAGTACACGTACCGCACCGGGATCGGCTGATCGAGGTGCTTGCGCTTCGTGATGTTCGCGATCGTTTCCTTGGAGGCGTTCGGTTGCATCTTCAGGTACCCGAGCGGATCGCCTGAGACCGAGACGAACGTGAAGATGATGAAGCTCGCCGCAATCAGAACGACGATGCTGTAGAGAAGGCGGCGGATGACGTAGGTCAGCATTGTCCTCGCCTCTGCATCTTAGAAGGGAACTGCGCTCGCCTCTGCATCTTAGAAGGGAACTGCCCGGAGAGGGAGTACCGCCTCCGCCGAAGCGGAGGCGGTACTCGGTAGTGCAGGCTGCTTGCCTGGCACGTCGGACTGGACTCCGGCTTACCCTACGTGGGACCAGGTCTCGGCGTTCCAGGTGAAGCCTTGCTGGGTCGGGTTGAGGATTGGGCCCTTGGTGTTCTTGTTGCTGATCAGGAAGAGCGGGGCGATGAACATCGGGATCGAGTCGACCTGCTTCGCCATGATCGCCTCGGCCCCGTTGAGGAGCTTCGCTCGTGCCGTCGGATCGGCGGTGATCTTCGCCTTGTCGAACATGGCGGTGGCCTTCTTGTTGCAGGAGTTCATGTAGTTCTGGTCGCCGCCGCAGCCGTACTGGATCCCGCTCGTCGCGGTGTTCGTCGGCGAGCTCGACCAGTTGAACATGAACAGGTCCCAGTCGCCCGACGGGAGAACCTGCCCGAAGACGGTGGCCGACGGGCCGAACCGGGGGATGAGCTCGATGCCGACGCTCTTGAGCTGCTTCTGGATGATCTCGAACGTCAGTTGGCGAAGCTGGTTCCCGCTCGTGGTCGTGAAGCGGAAGCTGAGCTTCCCGACGTCTGGACAACTCCAGATGTTCGAGTTGTTCGCGGACGGCGTGTTGGGGCCGCCCGTGCAGCCGTTCTTCTTGAGCAGGGCGATGACGTTCTTCTGGCTGAACTTCCACAGCGCCCAGTTGGGCTGGTAGTACTTCTCGAACGGCTTGTAGATGTTGCTCTGCAGCACGGGCAGGCTCTTCGCCGATGAGACGATTCCGCTGCTGACGTAGAGCGCGTTGCGGATCTGCGCCCGGTTCATGCCCTGGACCAGGGCCTGGCGAACGTACGCCTTCTTCAGCGGGGCAGCGCCCTTCGGGCCCACCTGGATGTCCAGGTGCGCCCACTGGTAGCCGACGCTCTGGTCCACCTTGAACTTCGAGTTCTTCCGGATCTCCACGATCTGGAGCTGCGGCTGTGGGTACATCACCTGGAGCTCGCCGGCCTGAAGGGCCTGGAAGATCGACGGGGTCGACGGGATGTAGCGGTAGACGAGGCTCGAGAGCTTCGCCGCCGGACCCGCCTTGAAGGCCGGGTTCTTGACGAGCGTGAGCTGCGTACCCTTCTGCCAGCTCTGGAACTTGAAGGGGCCGCTCGAGATGCTGATCGAGTTGTCCCAGATGTGGTTGAAGTCCTGTCCCGCGATGACGTGGGCCGGCAGAGGCGAGGTGCCCATGAGCGCGTCCCAACTCGCGTACGGCTTGCCCTTCTGCCAGGTGACGACGACCGTCTTGCCCTTCGCCTTGACCGACGCGATGGTGTCCCACCCGTCCCGGGACGTGATGTCGTAGTTGGGGTTCAGCTCCGTCTTCCAGGTTGCGACGAAGTCCGCGCCCGTGATCGGCTTGCCATCGCTCCACACCGCGGTCGGCTTGTACGTCATGGTCGCGGTGAGCGGGTCGTTCTTCAGGAGCTTCGGCAGGCCCGTGAGGAGGTACGGGGTCAGGGCCGCCTTCTGGTTGAAGATCGTCCCTCCGGCGAGAACGAGGTTCATCGTGTCCGCAGTCGTCTGTGAGTTCCCGGCTGTCAGGTAGTTGTTGAGGATGTCCGGTTCCTGATCCTCGCCGACGACCACGGTTCCGGCGAATGGTCGCGCCGGCTTTGCGGTCGCAGCGGGACCGATGATGAGGCTCGCGACGAGCACGACTGCACCCGTCAAGAGCAAGATCGAGCGTTTACGCATGTATTCCCTCCATCCGAATGACCGTCCTGCTCGGGTCCGCCATGGCAGCGGATATGTGCGAGCACACCGAGTCCGACACGGATGGTCGGTCTCGGCCGCAAGCGGGCCGCCTCGAGAAACCTGTAGTCGCCATGGTCAAAGTGCAGGATCATACGTCTGTGACGTGCTGGATCAATTTTCGTTAGAAGGGAGTTGCCGTGCCGATACCGCGCAAGGGAAAGGGCGGAGAGAGCACCGATTTGTTCGTCGCCGCGGAAGACGCCGCACAACTCGCCGACGAAGCAGTTCCTCTGCTCGAGAGCGCGGCCGGCGTGCAGTGGTACGAGTTCGGGACGGAGGTCGACCGCGCCGCCCTCATGCTGTGCCGGCTCCGGCGCGCGCGCGCCGGCGAGCGGGGCGGGCCGGAGCATGGCGATGCGGCAGTCCGAGCTGCACTGGCCCAGGCGAACCCTGAGGCTCTCGTCTGGATCGCGAGCCGTGCAATCTCGTACATGGACGAGAGCGGCTTTCCCGAAGCGGTCGAGTTGTGGTTTTCGGAAACGGGGACGACCGACTAGCGGTCGCCGAGAACCCGGTCGGGGCCCCCGTCCTCAACGGGATCTCACCGACTAACGATCTCTTCGCCACAGGGCGAAGGCGAGAGGAAGGAACGCCGCGGCCGCCAGGAACGGCGCGAGCGCGATATGACGACTGCGCTCCCCCTCGACGCGCGTTGGCCCTGTCCCTGCGAGCTCGCGCACAGTGCGAATCGCCGCGTCGACCTGACTCTCCGGGAACACCGTCCCGCCGAGCCCGCCGGCGAAGCGGTCGAGAGTCGCACGGGCGGCCGGATCGGAGCGGTAGCCGGGCACCGGGAGACGGCCGGCGAACACGCGTTCGTCCGGCTTCCAGATCTGCACGAACACGGTCTCGATGCCGGGCGGCTTGTGGAAGACGACGCTGAGGCGTGGGTTTCTCTGCGGAAGGCTCTCACCGTCCGTCATCACGACGAGGATGCGCTTGCGGGCGGTGGGCGAGTAGAAGCCCTGGGTGGCAACGGCGCTGAGCGTGTCGAGCCTCGTCACGCGGGAGAGGAGCTCCTCCGCCGGCGGCGGTCTCTCGATCCCGATCGACTGCGCGAGCGTGGCGCGAAAGGCGTCTTCGTCCGAGCTCGGGAAGAGATGGGGAAGCGTCCGATCGGTGAGCGAGGCGAGCCCGACCGGGACCGTCGGGATCGCAGCTCGCAACACGACGGCATCAGCCTTCGCCCGGGCAAGTCGCGACGCCCCGCCCGGGCTCTTGCGCGCGAGCATGGATTTCGTCGTGTCGAGAACGAAGAGCGCTTCGGTGTCCGTTCGTACACGAACCGTCTCCTGAAACTCGATTATCGGCTGTGCAGCGGCAAGGCCGAGGAGAGAGCCCGCAGCCACGATCGCGGCCATCGGCGCGATGTACGACCTTCTCGACGGGTCAGGTAGGCCGATGGCGGCTCTCGTGCGCCGTCCTCGCTTGCGGATTGCGAAGAGGGCCGCGAGAGGGAGGAGACAGACGAGGGCGAGGAGCGCGGCAATGGGGCTCAGGAACGTGATGCTCAAGATGGTCCTCGCAGAGCCTTAGTAGCCGCTACCGGCGTCGCCCGCCCCGGCACCCTTCGAGCCTTTTCCACCAGGCGCGGGGTTAGCTCCGCCCCCGCTCTCCGAGAGGCCGGTGGCGCGTCCGAGGGCGAGGGTCAACTCGAGGTTGTACTTCGCGTCGTCATTTCCCGGATCGAATGCGATCGCTTGACCGAACCGTTGGCTGGCGCTGACGATCAGCTTTGCCCGGTTCGCGTAATCCGCGAGTGCGTCGGAATACGCGATCGCACCGAGCAGGTTCGCAGCGACGGCGCGCCGCCAGGGATCGGATCCGTGCTCGATGACGTCGGTTAGCCGCACCGTCGCGTCGTTCCGCTGGATGACGAGCGCGGGGTCGGAGATGATCGGCCCCTCGACACGGGCCAACCGGAAGGCGCGGACCGCACGTCTGTAGGTGATGTCATCGTCTACGCCGAGAAGCGATCGGGTCACCCTTGCAGGAAGGAACGTCCGCGGAGACCACAGGTCGCTCTCGGGTGCTGCGCGATACGTCACGTCGCCTGCGTGCATGGCGTCGCGCCAACGTGCGACGTCGACGCCGACGAGAATGAGCACGACGCCCGCGAGCAGGCAGGCGAGGATCGCGGCAATCGGACCGAAACGCTTCATGTCGTCCTCGAGCCGGCGCCTCGCGGCAGTGCGAGGCGGCCCGCGAACCGCTCATGGGCCGCAAGGGCCGCGAGAAGCAGCGCTCCCGCGACGAGAAGACCGATCGGGGTTCGTCCCTGCAGCACGGGCTCGACGCGAGGCACACCACCGGGGCTCGGCTCGATCCCGTTCACGAAGGCCTCGGCGCCGAGAATGCTCTGAAACAATTTGACCCCGTCGCTCGAGGGCGAGAGAGGGACAACGCGGACCGTCGTCGAGCCTCGAAGTCGCGTGAGCATTTGAGCAAGGGTGTCGTAGTCGGTCGGCGCAGTCTGAAGGTCGCTTGCCAGGAGGATCGTCCCGTTACGGATCCCGTTCTTGACGAGCATCTGATGCGCGAGCCCGAGGGCGGAGGAGATGAGAGTCCCGGCCGTGAAGGTGGCATTCCAGGGATTGGGAGGCAGGTGGCCGTCCGCCGACGGAGTCAGGAGCCTGAGCAACGGACGAAGCTCGTTCGCGGGTGTTCGCGGCGGGAAGAGCTCGTACGGGACGTCAGAGAAGACGACGAGCCCGACGGGTGTCCGGGCCTTGATGAGGCGCTCGATCGTCCCCCGCGCGACTCGATAGTCGCGATCGGTGATGCTGAGCGAAAGATCGAGGACGACAACCGTGCTCCTCCCGCCAGGGACGACCCCGCTCCGCTGCTGGTCGAGCCCACGTGCGGATGCGTACGCGGCCGCGAGAAGCGCACACACGGCCACGGCGAGCATGAGCCCGAGCAGGCGCGTCCGGAGCACGACCTTCCGAAGTGCGGCCACGTCGCCGCTCGGTATGGAGCGCCTACTCGGCGCCATCGGAGCTCTCCTCGACGTGTGCTCTCACGCGGCTCGCGAGCTCGCGAGCCGCCTCAGGATCCGGATCCGTTTCCGACCAGGCGAGTCGCCTCGCGGTCCGCTCGAGCCCCGCGTCTCCCCAGCCCGCGAGCTCGTCCGCGACGAGCTCGAGCGCCCGTCGGCGGTTCCCCACCCCGTCTTCGCCCGGCGGCGCCTCGAGCAGGAGGAGAGCGTGCTCGATTGGCTCGAGCCGAGGAGCGGGAGGAGGCGGAGGCGGAGGCAGCGCGGGGAGCGGCGCGCGGCGCGGCCTGGCCCGATAGACAAGGGCAACGGCAAGTCCGACGAGAGCCGCTCCGACCAGAAACAGAAGAACGGCCAGAGCACCCGGCGGGACGCGGTACGTGACCGCCGGCAGCGAGACGGCGTCGACGCGCCAGGGAGCCGCGAGTGGATCGCGCTGCGCGCTCCCGCTCGTGTCGAGTCGCGAGTGGATCACGAGCGTGGGCCAGGCCGCGTCGACGGCCAGCTGCTGTGTCCCCTGGCCACCTGGCGCCTCGTTCACGACGCGTGCGGGCCTGAAGCGGTACCGCATCGTCCCGTTCGCGGGGACGCAGCCGATCTCGAGGCAGCGGAGCACGTACGTCGTCCGGAGGTACGTGGTGGATCCCGCGTCCTCGCGCGCGACGGTCGGCGTACCGACCTTGGCCCAGGGCGCGAACGACGCGGAGACCCGCAGGTCATCCGGATCGAACTGCGTCCGGTCGAGCGTGACGTCGACCCAGGCCCTCACGGTGTCGCCGAATAGACCCGCCTGCGGCTCGAGAGCGGCGGTCGCCTGGACCTGGTTCTGTCCGGAGGCGGGCGCCGGAGTCGGTGATCCTCCACCACCGAGACCGATGGCGAAGACGACGGCGAGTGCGGTCATGCCGGCAACGGACGCCAGCGCGACGCCGAGGAGCAGGCGCGGCCGGGACCTCACCTCAAGCCCTCGGGACCTCACCTCAAGCCCTCAAGATGCGCCGCACCCGGCGCAGCTCGGTCCAGGAGAGGAACGAGGCGAGGATCTCGGGAATTTCTCCCGACGAGAGGAGCACGGGATCGAGATCGAGCGCACGAAGCATCTCGAGCAGTGCGACGAGCCGCTCCTCGTTCGCAGCCTTGCGCTCCGTGACCTCCTTGGGACGGAGCCGGACGGGCGAGATCCGACCGGTTCGCGGGTCGCGGAGCGGGACGACGATCCCGCTGACCTCGGGGAAGCTCTGCTCCCATGTCGGGTCCTGGATGACCACGGGGACGACGTCCCACCGGTGCTCGAGCGCGCTGAGCCACACCTCCTTCGACGGAGGCAAGAGGAAGTCCGAGAGGACGAAGACGAAGGTTCCGGCAGTGATCGCGCGCGGGTGTCCGGCGAGGTGGACGAACGAGCGCTCGAGCCAGTCGGGCGGCCCGTCGAACTCCGAGGACATGAGCCGCTCGTCCTGGAGCTCGAGTAGCTTGCGCTCACCTTTCGGGGGCCTCCAGTGTGGATCGCCGTCCGCGAAGTCCAGGTAGCCGACGTAGCCGCCGGACGCCCCCGCGCTGGCGAGAATCAGCTCGATTGCCTGACGCATCGCGCCGGGTTTGTCGAGCCACGGGAGAGGCGGCACGAAGTGCGCCATCTCCGGGCGGCGGTCGCAGACGATCATGACCCTCGGCGCCTCTTCCGCGAAGCGCTCCCGGACGAGGAACTCGTCGCTGCCCTTGGCCGTCGAGAGCCGTGCCGAAGCCCCCCAGTCGATCGCGTCCATGTCGTCGCCCGGGTGATACGGACGCGAGCCCGCGATATCGGTTCCCGCGCCGCGGTGCATGCTCTTGAGCGTCCCGAACGAGAGGCCGACGATCCGGCCACGCGAAACGAGAGGGAACGTCAGCCGCGCAGTCGTCACGGCGACGAGACCCCTAGACCGACCGTGGGCCCTCGAAGAGGGGATCCTCTTCCGAGCCGGGACGGGGGGCGACGTCGAGGCAGCCGCGGCGAAACTCCTCGATCGCCTCCGTCCATCCCGATGCGCGGGCGCGGGCGACGAAGCTCGGGGTGAACACGACCCGGTGCGCGAGCACTGGGACGAACAGCCGCTCGACGTCCTCCGGGACGATGTAGCCGCGCCCGTCGAGCAGAGCCCAGGCCCGCGCGGCGCGCTCGAGTGCGAGGCTTCCGCGAACCGAGCTGCCGATCACGACTGCTTCATGGCCTCGCGTCGCCCGCACGAGCTCGACGACCCAGCGGTGCAGGACCTCGTCGACGTACACATGCTGAGTCGCCTCGCGGAGCACGTGAATGTCGTCGAGGCCCACCACGGGCTCGAGACCGTCGAGCGGATGCACGAACCGCTGTTCAACGAGGATCCGTACCTCGTCATCGAGCCCCGGGTATCCGAGCGCGGCGCGGAGGAAGAAGCGGTCGAGCTGCGCTTCGGGGAGCGGGAACGTCCC
>CAVQVA010000031.1:0-39714 GCA_963716975.1 uncultured Actinomycetes bacterium
CCGCCGTCAGGAGCCACTGCCTTCTCCGCCTGATCGGTCCTGCCGGTGGATCGCGCGTGCGAAGACGTAGTTCCAGACGATCGAGCCCGCGAGCAGGAAGACGAACCGCCAGTCCCACGCGCTGTAGAAGACGAAGCTCGCGGCGATGATGAACGGGCGCCAGCGCTCGCCGTGCGGCATCAGGAGCCACGAGAGCGGCAGCACGACCACGAAGAAGATCGCGAAGGTTGCGGTCGGGAAGAGCACGGAGGCTGCTCAGCCGATCACGTGTGCGCACCTCGTTGCAACTGCAGCGGCGATCGCGGTGGCGCGAGCGCGGTATCCGGCCGTGCCTGCGTGCACGCCGACGCGAGCCACCGCGGGTGGCGCCGCACCATCCCGACCCAGTCCACGAGCACGAGGTTCGGATGGCGAGCCGCCGCGCGCCCGAGTGCACGGTTGAACCCGCTGTAGCTCGTCCCGTTGGCGGGCGGCCGCACGATCGTCGACCACACGACGCAAACGCTCGGCCCCTGCCACGGCGATGACCTGCGTCACGGCGCGCATGAACGTCGAGACGATGCGCGGATCGTCGTTCGTCCCCGCACTCAGGACGAGTATGGGCGGAAGCGTTCCTCGGGAGCGCTCGACGATCGCTGCGGCGTCGTAGGCGTGGAGGCCGACGTCGTGGACGCCGTCGATGCGGTAGCCACGAAGCCGTGCGCGTAGATACGGCGCAGTGCCGACGCTGAGCGAGTCGCCCAGGTCGAGGACCCGGGGATGTGACGCATCTGCCTGTGGTGTCGCATGCGCATGTGACGCAAGAGGGGTGGAGGCGACCGTCGCGCCGAAGCAAGCAAGACGGCAGCGAGCCGCACGCGCGAGAGGGTAGCGCGACGCTCGGAGAGGGCCGGCACCTCGGCTGGAAGCCGGTCAGTCGTCGCTCGGGGGCGGCAGCCGAGCCTGACTGTCGTCCGGTGCACCGGCGACGTCCAGCGCGGTTCGCTCGACCGGAGGCGCAAACCACGACGGATCGGTCGGATATCCCGCGGCGAGTCCCGGGAGTGGTGCATAGACCGCCTCTGCGCGTCGTCGAGCAGAGCGAGCGGCAGCGAACTCGGCGAGGGCGACGAGCACCCACGCGCCCGCCATGACGGCGACTATCTCGCCGATGTCGAGGTCCGCGATTGTCGCGGCGACGGCGACGGACACGAGGAATACGACCTCGAGAAGGAGCCGCGGCACGGAGGGTGCCCGTTGCGTTGGCGCATCCAGCGCGTTGATCCAGGAGAGCGTGTCCGGGCCCCTGTGCGAGTCGTCCCATCCCGCGGCTTCACTGCCGCTTCCGGGCAGTGCCCTCGTTTGCGCCCGCAGTGTTCGAACCTCGGACTGCAGGCTGCCGACCTGGCTCGAGAGCTCTTGGATCGCCTCGAGGACCTCCTGCGTGTCGGGAGCGTTCTCGCCCAGGACCGGCCCGCTACCGACCTGTGTCGTCTCCGACGGGTCCGCCACGCTTCCCGCGGCCTAGTCCTCGGCCGACCGCTGCATCTCGTCGATTGCGGCGCGACCCTCGTCGTGCACCTCGGCCCGGCGCTCGTCGATGGTCGCTTCGGGCTCGAGCGGCGTACCCGTCGCGGCAGCTGCTTCCGTCCGCGTCTCCGACAACTTGCGCCGGAGGTCGTCGGCCGGGTCGTCGGACGCGGGCATTGCCGGTGGCTCGACCGGCGACTCGAACTCCGAGACCTCGCCAGTCGAGACATCGCCGGTGCCGCGGCCCCTGAGCTTTCGCACGAGCGCGGCGATCCCGATCGTCACCACGATCCACATGAGGAGCTTGCGCATGCGCCGATGGTACCGCCTTTCGATCGACGCCGAGATCGGGCGGAGCCTCGGGCTACTGGTAGAATCCCGCGGCTTCCTGCCTCGCACCGGCCCGCCTGTTCCCGGCGAGGCCGTTCCGGCGAGGCCGATTCAGACCGAAGGAAGGAGATAACGGGAACTCGTGACGAAGTACGAAATCTTGCTGCTGCTCGACCCGGAGATCGACGACGGCCGGCAGGCCGAGATCGTCGGTCGCGTGCGCGAGCAGGTCGAGGCCGGAGGCGGTTCCTGGGATCTGCACGATGCCTGGGGCCGACGCCGCCTTGCCTACGAGATCGGCCACAAGACCGACGGGACTTACCACCTCCTGCACTTCACCTCGGACGCCGCGACCCTCGATGAGATCTCGCGCGTGCTGCGGATCGACGACGCGGTGATGCGCCACATGGCGACACGTCGTCTCGAGGGGAGCCCCGCGCGGCCAGTAGCGCTGGCCGCGCCCGCGCGCCAGGATGAGTCAGCAGCGCATGAGTCAGCAGCGCATGAGTCAGCACAGCATGAGCCGGCAGAACCTGAACCGGTAGCGGATGAACCGGCGCAAGAAGCGGCGGCCGAGGACGCGGACGCCGAGGACGTGGAAGTCGAGGATGGAGAAGCCGACGAGCAACCCGTCGAGGTTGCGATCTCGACCGAGGTCGAGGAAGAGGAGGAGTAGAGCATGGCTGGCGACATCAACCGCGTGATTCTCGTCGGGCGCCTGACCCGCGATCCCGAGCTTCGTCACCTGCCCTCCGGGGCGCCGGTGCTCGAGATGGGAGTCGCGGTGAACGGGAGACAGCAGGACGACTCCGGGAACTGGGTCGACAAGCCGAACTTCTTCGACGTCAAGGTCTACGGCAACCAGGCCGAGGTCCTGGCGCAGCACCTGGTCAAGGGACGCCGCATCGGCATCGACGGCCGCCTCGACTGGCGTTCGTGGGAGGCACAGGACGGGTCGAAGCGCTCGAAGGTCGACGTCGTCGCCCAGAGCGTCCAGTTCCTCGACAGCCGCGGAGCCGAAGAGGGCGGCGGCCAGTTCGTCTCCGCCACCGCCGCGGCTGCGGGCGACGATTTCCCGTCCTCTCCGACAGACGACGACATTCCGTTCTAGTGCGCAGGATCGAAATCCACTCGCGCGGATTTCGATCGCGCGAAGTCAGAATGCGGCCGCTGCGCGGCCGCGGGTAGGAGCTTCGAATGGCGAGCAAGAAGACAGCGACACCCTCGAGGCGGCGACTCGGTCCGGCGAGCGCGCCCGGCAAGCGCAAGAGCTGCCACTTCTGCCGGGACAAGGTCGACCGAGATCGACTACAAGAACACGGCCCAGCTCCGGCGCTACATCTCCGAGAAGGGCAAGATCCGCTCCCGTCGCATCACGGGCGCGTGCCGGCGGCACCAGCTGCAGGTCGCGGCGGCCGTCAAGCGCGCGCGGGAGATGGCGCTGCTTCCGTACGTCGCACCCTGATCCCTATGGACGTCATCCTCCTTCAGGACGTGGAGAAGCTCGGCCTGCGCGGCGACGTCGTCGACGTCGCCCGCGGATACGCGCGCAACTACCTCCTGCCGCGCCGCCTGGCCGAGACCGCCACGCCGGCGCGCGTCGCCGAGCTCCAGCGCGTCGAGGCGCAGCGCGCCCGGCACGAGGCTCGAAGCGCCGATCAGGCGCAGGAGATCGCGGCGGTGCTCGCCAAGACGGTCCTCACCTTCGAGGTCAAAGCCGGTCCGACGGGAGCGCTCTTCGGCTCGGTGACGCCCTCCGACGTCGCCGACGAGATCTGGCGCACACGCAAGGTGCGGGTCGATCGCCGCAAGGTCGCGATCGATCCGATCAAGCGGATCGGCCGCTACTCGGTCCCGATCGACCTCTTCGAAGACGTCCAGGTGGAAGTGAAGACGCTCGTCGTGCTCGAAGGGGGCGAGCTCCCACCCGAAGAAGAGCTCCATGCGCTCGAGGACGCCGAGGCTGCTGCGGACGCCGAGGCGGAAGCGGCACACCTCGCGGCCGAGTCCGCGATCGCGGAGGTGATCGCGGCCGAGGAGCTCGACGAGGGCGAGGCAGCTCTCGAGACCGAAGGAGCTGCGGCTACCGAGGCTGAGCTCTCGGACCTGGCAGACGAAACGCCCGCCGAGACCGACGAGACACCAGCCGACGCACAACGCGAGTCGCTGGCCGAGTCGCTGGCCGATTCGCTGGCCGACTCGCAGGCCGAGCCTGGCGACACGCCGGCCGCCTGAGTCTCCACACGTTCTCCACAGGCCTGTTGGCGAGCGGAGGAACTTCCCGCTTGGAGCGCGTGTTTCCGGCTTGACAACTCGCCTCCGGTTGTCGACAGGCCGTCCGAACCCGGGGATAACCTGCGAACATATGTTCCGTTCTCCCTGCACCGATGGTGCGCGTCGTCGTCCCTGGACGCGGCGCCGCCGCGAGAGTTGACTGGTCGACCATGGCCGTCGCCCAGGAGAGCAGGACCGGAATGGCTGGGACTGGATTGGCTGGGGCTGGACTGGCTGGGTCCGCGATCGTCCCGCCCCAGAACCTCGAGGCCGAGGAGTCCATCCTCGGCGCGATGATGCTCTCGCCCACCGCTGTCGGCACGGTGAGCGAGATCCTCGATGCCTCCGACTTCTACCGCGAGAGCCATGCGAAGGTGTTCCGCGCGGCTCTCGGCCTGTGGGCGAAGGGGGAGCCCGTCGATGCGATCACGCTCGCCAACGAGCTGGACGAACGCGGGGAGCTCGAGGACATCGGCGGCCAGGGCCGCATCGTCGAGCTCGCAGCTCTCGTCCCGAGCACGTCGAACGTCGAGCACTACGCCCGGATCGTCAAGGAGATGGCCACTCTCCGGGGGCTCGTTCGCGCCGGCCAGGAGATCACGCGACTGGGCCATGACCGACCCGGCGAGGTGATCGACCTCGTCGACCGCGCAGAGCAGATCGTGTTCGAGCTCGCGCAGCAGCGAGTGACGAGCGACTTCTCGCACATCGAGGTGTTGCTGAAAGAGAGCTTCGAGCGGATCACGCAGCTCTACGAAGCCGGCGTGGACGTCACCGGCGTTCCCAGCGGCTTCCGGGAGCTCGACCACCTCACCTCGGGATTCCAGCCCGGCAACCTCGTGATCCTCGCGGCCCGCCCGTCGATGGGGAAGTCGGCGCTCGGGCTCTGCATGGCGGCGAACCTCGCCGTCCGGTCCGAGATTCCCGTCGCGTTGTTCACGCTCGAGATGTCGAAGTCCGAGGTGACGCAGAGGATGATGTGCAGCGAGGCAAAGGTCGAGTCGCAGCGGCTGCGCAGCGGCCGACTGGCACCGGAGGACTGGCCCCGGCTCACGGCCGCGTGTGATCGCCTGATGAAGGCGCCGATCTACGTCGACGACACGGGCTCGACGACGATCATGGAGGTCCGCTCGAAGGCTCGCCGACTCAAGTCGCGGGAGCCCGCGCTCGGCCTGATCATCATCGACTATCTCCAGCTCATGACCTCCGGCACGACGGCCGAGAACCGCGTGCAGGAGGTCTCGCAGATCTCACGAGCGCTCAAGGTGCTCGCGCGCGACCTCGACGTCCCGATCCTCGCCATGTCCCAGCTGTCCCGTGCCGTCGAGCAGCGTCAGGACAAGCGACCGCTCCTTTCAGACCTCCGCGAGTCGGGCAGCCTCGAACAGGACTCGGACCTCGTGTTCTTCGTCTACCGCGACGAGTACTACGCGGGCGAGGAATCCGACCAGCAGGGGCTCGCCGAGATCATCCTGGCGAAGCATCGAAACGGCCCGACCGGGACTGCGAAGCTGTCGTTCCTGCGCCGTTACGCGAAGTTCGCCGACCTCGCAGCGACGTAGCCGTAGCCGGCTCGCTCGGAAGCCGCGGCTAGGTGGCAGCCCGCCCGTAGGCTGCTTGCGTGAGCGCAATCGCGGCTCCCGGTGACGCGAGCCGAAGGACGATCTTCGGCTTCTACGTCCTCTCCGGCCTCTACACGCTCTCGGCCGCAGCGATCTGGGGCGTCAACACGCTCTTCCTCCTCGGCGCCGGCCTCAGCTTCTTCCAGGTGTTCCTCGCGAATGCCGCGTACTCGCTCGGCACCGTGATCTTCGAGATCCCGACCGGCGTCGTCGCCGACACGCTCGGTCGGCGCGTGTCGTTTCTCCTGAGCGTCTCGGTGCTGGCGGTCTCGACGCTGCTCTACGTCGGTCTCGCCCAGGTCGATGCGGGAGTCGTCGCGTTCGCCCTTGCCTCCGTCGTGATGGCGCTCGGGTTCACGTTCTACTCGGGGGCGATGGAGGCCTGGGTCGTCGATGCCCTGAACGCGACGGGCTATCGCGGCCTGCTCGACCGCGTGTTCGCGCGCGGGCAACAGGTGACCGGCACGGCCATGCTCGTCGGGACGATCGGCGGCGGCCTTCTCGGGCAGATCAACCTCAGCCTTCCGTACATCGTCCGCTCGGTGCTCCTCGCGGCGGTCTTCGTCGTTGCCTACCTCGTGATGCACGACATCGGCTTCGAGCCACGCCGCGTTACGCGCCAGCGAGCTTCCTGCCGAGGTCGCGCGCAATGCGCGGGCCGGGGTCGAGTTCGGCTGGTCCCAGCGGCCGATCCGCCTGCTCATGCTCGCGTCGCTGGTCGAGACCGGCTTCTTCATGTGGGCGTTCTATGCGTCGCAGCCGTATCTCCTGGGGCTCCTTGACTCGAACGCCGTCTGGATCGCAGGCGCCGTGACCGCGGGTATCGCGCTCTCGACGATTGCGGGCAACCAGGTCGTCGAGGTCGCGTCGCGCTACTGCGGCCGCCGAACGACGCTCCTGCTCGCCGCCGGAGCCGTGCAGACGACCGCGGCTGTCGTGCTCGGGCTGGCGGGTTCCTTCTGGGTCGCGCTCGCCGCCTTGTTCGTGATGACGGCGAGTCTCGGTGTCATCGGCCCGGTTCGGCAGGCATACCTCCATCAGCTCATCCCGTCGGAGCAGCGCGCAACCGTGATCTCCTTCGACTCGATGGTGTCGGGCGCCGGCGGCGTCGCCGGTCAGGTGGGGCTCGGTGCGCTCGGAGAAGCGCGGGCGGTCGGTACCGCCTTCGTCGTCGGCGGCATGGCGACTGCGGCTGCGCTACCGCTCTTCGGCGCGGTGCGGAGGCTCGGCGGGCCGGCGGACCGGTTCGCGGGCGAGAGCGCAGGCGCGGAGTGCGGCTCGGCGGCAAAGGGGTTGCCGGCCGTGGCGATGGTCGAGGCGACGGCGATCGAGGACCTGGAGCCGTCGCTCGTCGCCGACCACGCTTGACGGAACGTGGGAACGCGTCCGGTCGTGCAACACTCCCGCACGTGCCCGCGACCGTGATCGTCGGTGCGCAGTGGGGCGATGAGGGCAAGGGGAAGATCGTCGACCTGCTCGCCCAGGACTCCGACCTCGTGTGCCGCTACCAGGGCGGCCCGAACGCGGGGCACACGATCGTCGTCGGCCCCGAGACGTACAAGATCAGGCAGATCCCGAGCGGGATCATCGCGGGCAAGCGAAGCGCGATCGGAGCAGGTTGCGTCGTCGATCCGAGTGTGCTCGTCGCCGAGCTGGACGACCTCGAAGCCCGGGGACACGAGACCGCCGGAGTGTTGTTCGTCTCGGGGAACGCGCACTTGATCATGCCGTGGCACGTTGCTCTCGACGGCGCCCGCGAGCGCCGCCTCGGGCGGCTCCAGATCGGCACGACCCGCCGCGGCATCGGGCCGGCCTACGCGGACAAGGCGACGCGCATCGGAATTCGTGTCCAGGACCTGCTCGATCCGAAGATCCTGCGCCAGAAGCTCGAGCTCGCCGTGACGGAGAAGAACGTCTGGTTGGAGCGGGTGTACGAGCTCGAGCCGTTTGATGTCGAGGAGACGGTTTCGACGCACCTGGCCCTCGCCGATCGGCTAGCCCCGTACGTGGCCGACACGTCACTTCTCGTGGACCGGGCGCTCGCGAGCGGTGAGCGCGTGCTGTTCGAAGGCGCTCAGGGCACGCTTCTCGATCTCGATCACGGCACGTACCCCTTCGTCACGTCGTCGAATCCGATCGCGGCCGAGGCGGCCGTCAGCTTCGGGATCGGGCCGAACCGGATCGACGAGGTCATCGGAGTCGCGAAGGCATACGTGACCCGCGTCGGCGAAGGGCCGTTTCCCAGTGAGATCGACGGCCCTGCGCATGATCGAGTGCGCGACCTCGGGCAGGAGTTCGGAACAGTGACGGGCCGAGAGCGGCGGTGCGGCTGGCTCGATCTCGTCGCGCTCCGCTTCGCGGTGCGCGTGAACGGGATCACGTCGCTGGCGCTGACGAAGATCGACGTCCTTTCGGAGTTCGGCGAGCTTCCCGTGTGCGTGCGCTACGCGCTGCCCGACGGCGGCGAGACGGCCGACTTCCCCGCGCACCAGAGCGACTTTCATCACTGCCGCCCCGTCTTCGAGACGCTCCCCGGCTGGCAGGCGGAGATCGGATCGGACGGACTACCGAGCGCGGCACGCGAGTACGTCGCGTTCGTCGAGGACGCGCTCGGCGTCCCCGTGGCCCTCGTGGGGACCGGGGCAGGACGCGAGAGCGTGCTCGCTCTTCGCTGAGCATCGGTCCGGTTCCGGTCGCGGCCTCGTCGTCGCGGCGACGACATAGACTCGGCCGGTGCGCGTCCTCGTGGTCGGATCCGGCGGGCGGGAGCACGCGCTCGCCTGGAAGCTCGCGCAGTCGCCTTCGCTGGGCGACCTGCACGCCGCACCCGGGAATCCTGGAATCGCGAAGCTCGGCGAATGCCATCCGATCCGGGCAGAGGACGGAGAGGGCCTTCTTGCCCTCGCCGGCTCTCTCGGTGTCGACCTCGTGGTCATCGGGCCGGAGACGCCGCTCGTCCTCGGTGTCGCCGACGTACTGCGCCATGCGGGGGTTCGCGTCTTCGGCCCCGGAGCTGCTGCGGCTCGCATCGAAGGCTCCAAGTCGTTCGCCAAGGAGGTCATGGGGGCCGCGGGCGTCGAGACTGCCGCACGCCTCGCGGTCGCGCGCCCGCCCTGCGTCGTAAAGGCCGACGGTCTGGCGGCGGGAAAGGGCGTCTTCGTGTGCAGGACGCAGTCCGAGTTGGACGCGGCGCTGCGGGCTGTGAATGCGCTCGGCGGGTCGCTCCTGGTCGAGGAGCTCCTCGAGGGGCCGGAGGTCTCTGTCTTCGCGATCTGCGACGGGGCCAACGCGATTCCGCTCGTGGCTGCTCAGGACTTCAAGCGGGCATTCGACGGCGACGAAGGCCCGAACACCGGCGGGATGGGTTCGTACGCACCGGTTCCCGGGCTGGGGCAGACCGAGTTGGACGACCTGCTCGACAGCGTGCACCGTCCGGTTCTCGACGAGCTCCAGCGTCGCGCAACACCGTTCGTGGGTCTCCTCTACGCGGGTCTGATGCTGACCTCGGAGGGCCCGCGTGTGCTCGAGTTCAACTGCCGCTTCGGGGATCCGGAGACGCAGTCGGTGCTTCCGTTGCTCAACGGCGATCTCGCCGAGCTCCTCGCCGCGGCCGCCGAAGGTGAGCTCCAGGGCGTCGGGGTCGACTGGCGAACCGGCGCCGCGGTCTCGGTCGTCATGGCATCGAGCGGATATCCGGACTCGAGCGGTCGTGGGCTTACGATCGCAGGCTGCGACGAGGCGGAGGCGACAGGCGCGCTCCTCTTCCACGCGGGCACCGCGCTTCGGGGAGAGCGGCTGGTCACCAACGGCGGTCGCGTGCTGGCCGTCACGGGCCTCGGTGCCACGCTCGCCGAAGCGCGCGAGGCGGCATACAAAGGAGTCGGTCGGATCGAGTTCGACGGCGGATGGACGAGGAGTGACATCGCGCTCTCCGCCGCCGAGGATCGCGTCTTCACGCTCCACGGATGACAAGGATCCGGCGGTCGATTTGAGGGGCCACCCCGGGCCTCCTCCCACTTCGAGCCTAACGAGAAAACGCGCACGAGTGGTGAACGCATCGTGCCGAGAGTGCGCCGGCGTGTCCGTGCGCGCCCTCTAGAATCGCAGCAGTGATCGCCCGCTACTCCCGACCGGAAATGACGCGCGTCTGGTCGGAGGAGGCGAAGCTCGAGCGCTGGCTCCAAGTCGAGCTCGCTGCGCTCGATGCGTGGAGTGAGCTCGGTGCCGTACCTGCGAGCGCAGTGGAGGCAATCCGGGCGCAGGTCCACGTCCCGACAGTCGACCGCGTCGCCGAGCTCGAGAGGGCGACGAATCACGATGTCGCCGCCTTTGTGGATGCGCTTGCGGAGCAGGCCGGAGCGGACGGACGGTGGATTCACTACGGCCTCACCTCCTCGGACGTGCTCGACACGGCGCTTGCGCTCACCGTGTGGGATGCCGGTCAGCTGCTTCTCGCGCAGCTCGACGAAGCCTTCACCGCGGTTGCCGAGCGTGCCTTCGAGTACAGGGATGCGCTGACGATCGGACGCACCCATGGAGTGCACGCCGAACCGACGACCTTCGGTCTGAAGCTCGCGGGCTGGGCGTTTCAGCTCGACCGCGATCGAGTCCGACTCGCGCGGGCGATCGACGGGATGCGGGTCGGCAAGCTCTCGGGGGCGGTCGGAACCTACGCGTCGGCGCCTCCCGAGGTCGAGCGGCTCACATGTGAAGCACTCGGGTTGGAGCCTGCGCCGAGCTCGACGCAGATCATCCAACGAGATCGCCACGCGGAGCTCCTCTCCGTGCTTGCATCGATCGCGTCGTCGCTCGAGTGTTTCGCGCTCGAGGTCCGGCACCTCGCGAGGACCGAAGTACGCGAGGTGGAGGAGCCGTTCGGAGCGGGCCAGAAGGGGTCGTCCGCGATGCCGCACAAACGAAACCCGATCGTCTCGGAGCGGATCTGCGGCCTCGCTCGAGTGGTACGGAGCTACTCGCTGGTCGGTCTCGAAGACGTTGCTCTGTGGCACGAGCGCGACATCTCGCACTCCTCGGCCGAGCGAATCGTGCTTCCTGACGCCTTCTTGGCCGTGGACTACATGGTCGAAAGGTTCACCTGGCTGGTGAAGGGCCTCGTGGTCCGCACCGAACGCATGCGCGAGAACCTCGATGCAACCGGGGGGCTCTATTTCAGCCAGCGGCTGCTCCTGGCACTCGTCGCCTCCGGCCTCGCACGCGACGATGCGTACCGGATGGTCCAGAGGCACGCAATGCGAGGGTGGGACGAAGGTCTCGACTTCCGAGATCTCGTTCGCGGCGATGCCGAGATCGCAGGACGTGTGGACCTGGCCGAGATCTTCGACGAGCGGGCGTTTACGAGGAACGCAGAGATCGTCTTCACGCGCCTCGAGGCGCGCCTATCCGACCGGGAGGTGATCAATGCCTGAGGCCGTCCACCTCGCGAGCGGGAAGGTCCGCGAGATCTATGCGCTTGACGACGGGCAGCTGCTGTTGGTCGCGAGCGACCGCATCTCGACGTTCGACGTGGTGCTCGGGACACCGATTCCGGACAAGGGGCGCGTGCTCACCGGCCTGTCGGCGTTCTGGTTTGCGCGTACCCGCGACATCGTCGACAACCATCTCCTCGAGCTCCGCGCGGACGGGCGGTCGATGGTCTGCCGGAGGCTCGAGATGCTCCCGATCGAGTGCGTCGTCCGCGGGTACCTCGCAGGCTCCGGCTGGCGGGACTACCGGGAGAGCGGAATCGTCTGCGGTCACCGGCTCCCGGATGGGATGCGCGAGTCTGAGCGCCTGCCCGAGCCGATCTTCACACCGGCGACGAAGGCCGCGGAGGGGCACGACGAGAACATCGACGAGGAGCGAGCCGCAGCGCTCTGTGGCGCGGACGTCTACACCCGCGCCAAGGACGCGTCGCTCGCGCTGTACCGGTTCGCGACGGAGCATGCAGAGAGCCGCGGGATCATCCTCGCCGACACGAAGTTCGAGTTCGGCCTTTCGACCGAGGGGATGCTCGTTCTCGGTGACGAGGCGTTGACGCCCGACTCGTCGCGGTTCTGGCCGGCCGACGAGTACGAGCCGGGAAGGCCCCAGTCCTCGTTCGACAAGCAGTTCGTGCGGGATTGGTGCGATGCCGCCGGATGGGACAAGACGCCGCCCGGCCCCGAGCTTCCGGAAGACCTGGTGGCGGGGACGCGAGAGCGGTACGTCGAGGCCTTCGAGAGGCTCACGTCGATCTCATTCGAGCGGTACCTCGAGGACCCGTCGGTCGTGCTGTGAAGGCGACGGTGCTCGTGCGACCCAAGGAGGGCATCCTCGATCCGCAGGGCGAGGCGGTCGAGGGGTCGCTGCGGAAGCTCGGCTTCGACGTCGCTCGCGTCCGCGTCGGGCGCGTGATCGATGTCGAGTTCTCGGCGACCGAGGGCGGGGACGCTCGCGCGGAGGTCGAGCGCATGTGCTCCGAGCTTCTCGCGAATCCGCTGATCGAGAGCGTCGAGCTCAGTCTCGAGGAACCGTGACGGAGCCTCCGATCATCGCAGTGGTGCAGTTCCCGGGCTCGAACGACGACCGGGACGCGGTATGGGCGCTCGGCGCGCTCGGTGCTGCGCCCGCTCTCGTCTGGCACGAGGAGTCGGAGCTTCCCGCGGGAACCGGTGCGGTCGTGCTGCCCGGGGGGTTCTCCTACGGTGACTACCTCCGCTGCGGCGCGATTGCGAGCCTCGCCCCGGCGATGGACGCTGTCCGCTCCTTTGCAGCCTCGGGCGGCCCGGTTCTCGGGATCTGCAACGGGTTCCAGATCCTCTGCGAGGCGCGACTGTTGCCGGGCACGCTGCGACCGAACCGCCAGCTCGAGTTCGTCTGCGCGGATGTCCGGGTCCGGGTGGAGGACACCGGCTCGCTCTTCATGAGCCGCTGTGAGCGCGATCAGGAGCTCGTCCTCCCCGTGAAGCACGGCGATGGTGCGTGGTTCGCGGACGCGGACACGGTCGCCGAGCTCGCGGAGCAGGGCCAGATCGTCCTTCGTTATCGCGATGACGTGAACGGCTCGCTCGGGAACGTCGCCGGGATCGTCAACGGTGCCGGCAACGTCATGGGGCTGATGCCGCATCCGGAGCACGCGGTCGATCCGCTTCTCGGATCCGCCGACGGCGGGCTTCTACTCGCCGCGCTCGTCGATGCGGCGGCGGCGCACGCGTTGGCGCTCGCGTAGCGCTCCGCTCGAGCCCTTCGGGCTCTCGCTCCCTCCGAACTCACCGGCCGGGGGTCATGCGCTTCCTAGACCGAGCACCTCTTCGAGAACGGGCGCACGCTCGAGCGCCGCCCGCAGCCGCTCGAGGTCGCGCGCCCGCATCGTGACGGGCCCACGCCGGGCGGAGCCCGATGTCGTGTATGCGAACCTCACCAGTCGCTCGCCATCGCGCGTCTCCAGGAGTTGCACGACGACTGCGAATCGTTTGTCCCCGGCACGCTGGGGAACGGACGCTTCCTCGACCACTGTTGCCGATCCCCACGGAGTGGCCGCAACCGGCGACGGGGCACCCTTGCCACGCGCCTTGCTCGTGTTCGCATCTGCCGCACTCACCACGCTCCGAGCCTATGGACGCGATGATCACGCGTGGGGAACGCATTCGTGCTGAGATCGTGACGATCGCAGCCCGCTCGATCCGGGCTCGCCACGGCTTGTCGCAAGTCCATCTGGGTCGCCCGAAGGAGCCTGCTTGGGCGAATTCGGCCTAGCGCTCGATGAGCTCGATCCGGTAGTCGTCCGGGTCGCGGACGAAGCAGATCCGCGGGCCTCCTTCGCGCACCTGGTACGGCGCGCGCTCGGGCTCGATCCCGTGTTCGTCCTTCAGAGCCGAGAGCGTGCCGTCGAGGTCGTCGACGCTGATCGCGATGTGTCCGTAGCCCGTGCCGATGTCGTACGTTCGGCCGTCGTGGTTGAACGTCAGCTCGAGGACGTTCTCGGCGTCGCCGATCGAGAAGAAGTAGTTCGTCGCTTCGAGCTCGCCGTTCCGGACGATGTCCATGTCGCGGCTGAAGTTGAACCCGAGTGCTTCGTAGAACCCGCGGCTGCGCGCGGGATCCGTGATGCGAACCATGGTGTGCAGGAAGGTGGCCATGCGCCCGAGCCTAGCGTGTGTTCTGGGGCGCGGCGCCGTCGAAGCGTTCAGTCGACGTCAGCCGCGCGCCATGCCTTCGACTGCACCTCTGCGATCGCCCAGTCGAGCCACTCGAGCCGCGCGGTGACGGTACGGATGCCTCCCTCGAGTGCGATCCGGAACGTTCGCGCCTTCCGGTTCGTCCCGGTGGGCTCCGCCCGGATGCGGTCGAACTCGTCTAGGACTCCACGCCAATACGTGCGCTCGTCTTCGAGGCGGCTTGCGGCCTCGTCAGGCTCGAGCACCCAGAGGAAGAACATCCGGAGTGCGGCGTCGCTTCGAACGCGGCGATCCGGCTCCGTCTCCCGGAGCCAACGTCGGATCTCCTCGAGGCCGTTCGTCGTGATCGCGTACGTCCGCGAGCGTCGAGGGCCTGTGTGGGTCTCTTCGATCAGGCCGTCGTCGCGTAGCCGTGCCAGCTCGGGATAGATCTGGCTGTGGCTTGCCGGCCACGCGTACGCGAGGGACTGCTCGAAGTGCTTGAGGAGTGCGTAGCCGCTGCGGGGTTGATCCGCGAGCGCTCCGAGGAGGGCGTGGCGAAGCGACATCTAATATGTCAATCTTGACATGTCAAAGTAGATAGGACATCATGCCGCAGCATGCGGATGGCGGGCCTGCTCCTCGTCTCACTCGCCATGGTGGTGCTTGCATCCGGGGCGCACGCCCGACCATCCGCGCCCTCCGATGCCTCGGGTGACGTTCGCCTCGTCGTCGAGACGATCGAGTCGAATCACCCGGACCCGTTCCGCGCCGTCTCCCGCCAGAAGTTCGAGTCGGCGGCGAACGACCTGGCGCGACGTGCGCCGACGCTCTCGCGGAGCGAGCTGCTCGTCGAGCTCCTGCGGGTCATCGCGCTGCTCGGCCCGCGGAACGGGCATACAGGGCTCTTCCCGCTCGACCCCGGGCATCGCAGCGAGCTCCACCTCTATCCGCTGAGGCTGTACGACTTCGCAGACGGGGTCTTCGTCGTCGACGAGGCGGGCGATCTCGGCGTCGTCGGCAGTCGTCTGGTCGCGATCGAGGGCACGCCTCTCGGGCGTGTCCTGGAGCTCGTCCGTCCGCTCGTGCCTCACGACAATGCGTCCACCCTGCGAGGGCTTGCGCCTCACTTCGCGCTCGTCTCCGAGGTGCTCGACGGGCTGCACGTGACCGACGGCGCGGATCCGGTCGAGTTCACGTTCGAGCGGCCGGGTGGAGAGCGCGTGACGATCGATCTCGACCCGATCTCGGCGCGGGAGTACGGGGCAGCGTTTGCCGATCCGCACTACGGCCACTATCCCTCGATCCTCCCTGCGGCCCCTCGACCTCTCTACCTCGCGTCGAGCGCGAAGCTGATGTGGGCGCGGACGCTCGCCGGGGGGCGCGCGGTGTACATGGGGTACAACGTGGTCGTCTCACCCCCGGACACCTTTCTCCGGAAGATCACGCGTCTGGTGTCGCGTCCGTCCGTCCGCCGGGTGATCGTCGACGTGCGCCGGAACGGCGGCGGCGACAACACGACGTACGGCGCCCTGATGACCCTGTTCGAGACGCCGCGGGTGAATCGTCCCGGCCGTCTCTACCTGCTCGTCGGGCGCGCGACGTTCTCCGCGGCCGCCAACTTCGCCGCGGAGATCGACCGCGACACGCGCGCGACGATCGTCGGCGAGCCGACAGGTGGGGGCGTCGAGGCCTACGGTGACGTCACCGCGGTTGTGCTTCCGACGACCGGCTGGAACGTGAACGTCGCCACGCGCTACCACGAGCGCCGCCGCAACCCGAAGGACCGGCGCCTTGCCGTCGCGCCGGACCTTCGGGTCGATCTGACCTCGACCGAGTACTTCGCCGGGCAGGACCCCGTTCTCGCTCGCGCCCTCCGCGGGCTGTAGACGAGCAGGGTCGATCAGACGACCGCGGTGATCCTCCGTGGTTGCCCAGGCGCGCGGTGGTCGTCGATCCTGTCGAACGTGTCGCCGAAGATCAGTCCGCGGACGTCCTCGGACTCGAGGAAGTCCCGCGGGAAGCCGAGGTTGAATCCGCTCGCGTCACTCAGCCTCCCGAGATGGTCGGGGGAGAGATCGATCTCGAGGGCGCCGATGTTGTCGCGAAGTTGCGCCTCCGTGCGGGCGCCGACGATCGGGACGATGTGCCCGGGCTGCGCCCGCACCCACGTGATCGCGACGCGGGCCGGGGTCGCCCCGATCTCGTCGGCCACGGCGACGACCTCGCGCGCGAGTGAGTTCGTCCGCGGGCCTGCACCGTCGTAGCGGCGGGCGTCGCTCGTCTCCTCGAGGTACTTCCCCGTCAGCGCCCCGCCTTCGAGCATTCCCCAGGGGGTGAACGCGAGGTCGAGGGAGTGTGCCATCGGCAGGAGCTCGCGCTCCACATCGCGGTCCGCGAGCGAGTACGGCGCCTGAACGGCGATGAACCGCGCCCATCCGCGGAGGTCTGCGAGCGCCACGGCCTGCGACACGACCCACGCGGGGGTGTCGGAGATTCCGACGTAGAGCACCTTCCCGGACGAGACGAGGTCGTCCAGCGCCCGTACGACCTCCTCGATCGGGGTCGTCCCGTCCCACATGTGCAGCCAGAAGAGATCGACGTAGTCGGTGCGGAGACGCCGGAGGCTCGTTTCGAGCGTCTGCACCATGTTCTTCCGATGGTTGCCGCCCGCGTTCGGGTCGTCGCGGCGACCCGTGAGCGTGTACTTCGTGGCGACCACGAATCGGTCGCGGTCGGCATGGACGAGCTCGCCGACGATCTCCTCGCTCTCGCCGTCCGTGTAGTTGCATGCCGTGTCGACGAAGTTCCCGCCGGCCTCGACGTAGGCGTCGAAGATCCCGCGAGCCTCGTCCTTTGGCGCGCCCCAGCCCCAGGCGTCTCCGAACGTCATCGTCCCGAGAGCGAGCTCGGAGACGCGGAGCCCGCTTCGTCCGAGCAGCTTGTATCGCATCATCGTCTTCCCTCCGTTCCGATCACTTCCGCGAACAGATCTGCGGCGCCGACCGCAGCGTCCGGGCGCGGGACATACGTGTACGCGCGCGCATTGCCCTCGAGCGCGACGAGGCCCGCCTCCCGAAGCTGCGCGAGATGATGGTGAACGGTCGAACGGGAGAGGCCGGTCTTCTCGACGAGCTCGGACGCCTGACCCACGCCTCGGCCCACGAGACCGAGGATCTCTACCCGCTTCGGATCCGCCAGCGCGCGACCGAGGGCGAGCAGGCGGTCCTCGGCACCGCGGGCGCGTGTGATCCGGTACACGATCAGCCGCGACGACCTGTGCTGAGCCAGGACGAGCGGCGCCTCCGTCTCGAGGTGAGGCACGAGCACGACGCGCTCGGCCTCGGGCTCCGGGACGTACCGGTACCCCATGGTGAGGCGCTCGATCGCAGCCAGGGACGAGCCGGAGCCGATCGCCTCCGAGGCGATCTGCGCTGCGCTCTCGAGCTCGCTCGCAGCGTCCGGACCGAGGAGTGCGCCGGATCCTGTCTCGACCGCGCCCACCAGGCGAGTCTTCGTTTCCGCCGGATCGAGTGTCAGGAGCACACTCAGCGAAGCGGCTGCGTGGCCGCCGTAGTAGCGCGGGTGACCGAGCAGCCGGCTCGCCGCGGTTCGATCCCCCGCAGCGGCTGACTCGAGATCGTCGACTCCGGCGAGCGTGCACCACGACCACGCGTAGCGGCCGAGGACGTGGCGGCGGAGCTCGACGGGGTCGAGCGAGCTCAGCGCTTCCAGGAGATGGTCGGTGTCGTACGGCGGACCCGCGTCGAGCGCGACGCCAAAGAGGTTGAGCCAGAGCTCGCCCTCCGTGTCGCCGACGGCCTCGAGCGTGGTCGCAAGCTCACCCGGGAGCTCGTCGCGCGGCTGTCGAGACGCGGCACTCAGCGCGACGAGAAGCGCGAATGCGGTCCCCGACGCGATCGCGGTCTCGACCGGGAGGTCTTGGGTATGTCCGATGAACATCGGACACAACATACCAGAGTCGGAATTACTGGCGCTCGAGATCCTCGACCACGAGCCCGTACATGACGCCGTCGACCCACTCGCCGTCGCGCCAGTACGCCTTCCTGCGAACCCCTTCACGGACGAAGCCGACCCGCTCGGCGTGGTTCATCGCCCGCTCGTTGAAGCCGTAGATCTCGAGCTGGAGGCGATGGAAGCCGAGCTCGTCCATGAGGTGACCCTGGAACTGGCGGGCGGCGTCGTCCGCGACGCGGGCGCCACGGAAGTCGGGGTGAACGGCGAGCGCACCGAGGCTCGCGATCCGGCTGCGCTGGTTGGTCCTCTCGAAGCGCATCGTTCCGGCCCGCGCACCGTCGACCTCGACGACGAACACGCCGAACGCCTCGGGCTCGGCGATGGAGCGCTCGACCTCGGCACGGACGGACTCGGAGTCCTTGGGTCGTATGACCGCGAGGTACGGCTCCACCTCGTCGTGCGTGAAGAGCTCGACGAGGAAGTCGATGTCGTTTGCCCGAGCGCGTCGAATCGTCACCGTCATGCGGGCTCCTCCTGGCCGCGGACGGCGAGAATCCGCTCACCGGACGCGAGCGCGGCGCCGAGCAGGATCAGCGCGAACCCGGCGACCATCGCGACGGTCAGGGGCTCCGAGAGCAGGACGGTTCCGTACACGACGGCGAACGCAGGCATGAGGTACGTGACGATCGAGAGCTTCCGGCTCCCGAACAGGTGCAACACTCGGAAGAGGAGCAGCTGGCCCGCAAACGTCGGGATGAGGATGAGCCCGACGAGCCCGGCCACGGCTGCGGTCCCGGGCGCCTGTGTCGGCGGGTCGGCGATCGCGAGCGGCAGCAGGATGATCGCCGCCGCCAGCATGTTGCCGGCGGCGAGGACCGGCCCCGGCGTGCCCTTCACCTGCAGCTGGCCGTAGACGCCTCCGCTCGCGTACGAGAGCGACGAGAGGACGACGGCAAGGGTTCCCGCGACCGCCCACGCTCCGCCCTCCGTATGGAAGCCTGCGAGGACCGCGACTCCGAAGAAGCCGAGAGCTACGCCGGCGACTCGCATCGGCCCGACGGGCTCGTGCGGCAGGAAGCGCGCTGCGAGCAGGAAGGTGAAGATCGGCACCGTCGACTGCGCGACGCCGGCGACGCTCGAGTCGATGTGCGTCTCACCCCACGCGACGAGGCCCATCGGGAGCGCGGCGTTGATCAAGCCGAGCACGAGGCACGGAAGCCACGCCGCGCGGAGTTCGAGCACTGCACGGCGCGCACCCATCCGTACGGCGAGGTAGATCGCGAGGAGCACCCCGGCGATGAGCACGCGAAGCTCGGTCATCGCTGCCGGGGGAATGTCGTCCACGGCGAGCTTGATGAAGAGGTACGACGCGCCCCACATCGCCGCGAGGAGGAGGATCAACGGCCAGTAGCGCCTCATGCGCGGAGGCTACCCGCGGCCTCCGGTGCGACCCGATGGCAGCGTGTGTCGCCGGTAAGCTGACCCTCTGAGCAACGCTCGCCCCTTCGGCTCGCGTTGATGGTGGAAACCATCTTTCCCCCATCAACCCCCTTCTTCCGGGAAGCGCGGGGAACCTCCCGGTTCCCCGCTCGTCGGACGGCGAGCGTCCGCTGAGCAGCGTCGTCAATCAGCCGCTCCATCGGGCGCTCGGCCTCACGGACGAGGAGCACGATCGCATCCAGGCGCTGCTCGGACGGGACCCGAACGACTTCGAGCTCGCCGTCTTCTCGCTGCTCTGGTCTGAGCACTGCGGCTACAAGCACTCCGCTCTGCTCCTGAAGCGGCTGCCGAGCGAGGGAGAACGTGTCCTCCAGGGGCCCGGCGAGAACGCGGGCGTCCTCGACCTCGGCGACGGGCTTGCGGTGGCCTTCAAGGTGGAGAGCCACAACCACCCGTCCGCGGTCGAGCCGTTCCAGGGTGCCGCGACGGGAGTGGGAGGGATCCTGCGCGACATCGTGGCGATGGGAGCGCGGCCGGTCGCGCTGCTCGACGGGCTGCGCTTCGCCGAGCCCGACTGGCACTTCTCTCGAGCTGTGGGCGGGATCGGTCACTACGGCAACTGCGTCGGCGTCCCGACCGTCGGCGGCGAGGCGGTCTTCGACGAGGCGTACCGGGACAACTGCCTCGTCAACGCGATGTGCGTCGGGCTGTTGCCGGCCGATCGACTGACGCGCGCGAAGGCAACCGCGGCCGGGCACGCTGTCCTCCTCTACGGCGCGACGACAGGGCGCGACGGGATCGGGGGGGCAAGCGTGCTCGCAAGCCAGGAGCTCGACGACGAATCCGCCGAGAAGCGTCCATCCGTGCAGATCGGCGACCCGTTCACGGGCAAGAAGCTGATCGAGGCCTCGGTCGAGCTCGTGCAGGGCGGGCTCGTCGAGTCGCTCCAGGACTGCGGGGCGGCGGGGCTGGCGTCCTCTCTGTCCGAGATGGCCGCGGACTACGGCATCGACGTCCACCTCGATCGCGTCCCGCTGCGCGAGGCGGAGATGGAGCCGTGGGAGATCATGATCTCCGAGAGCCAGGAGCGGATGGTCGCGATCGTCCGCCCGACAATGATCGACGCCGTCGAGGCCGTGCTCGACCGCTGGGAGCTCCACCACGCCGTGATCGGAGAGGTGACCTCGACCGGCGAGCTCCGCGCGTTCTGGGACGGCGACGTGGTCGGCGAGATCCCGGCGCTCCTGCTCACCGACGAGTGCCCGCGCTACGACCTGGCGCTCGAGCCGCGAGAACGGGCTCCGGAGCGCGAGATCCGAGACGCGCCGCCCGCTGCCGACGCGCTGCTCGAGCTCCTGGCATCCCCGAGCCTGCGGAGCCGCTCGTTCGTCTTTCGCCGCTACGACCAGCTCGTCGGCTCGCGAACCGTGAGGCGCCCGGGTCTCGACGCGGCAGTCCTTCGACTTCGCCCCTCGCTGCGAGGGCTCGCCGTGTCCCTCGACGGCCAGGGGCGGATCGCGCACCTCGACCCCTTCCTGGGCGGCGCGCTCGCGGTCGTCGAGGCCGCTCGCAACGTCGCGTGCGCGGGAGGTGAGCCGCTCGGCCTGACCGACTGCCTCAACTTCGGGAACCCGGAGAAGCCCGAGATCGCGTGGGAGCTCGCTCAGGCGATCGACGGCATGGCTGCCGCATGTCGGGCGCTCGATCTGCCCATCGTCTCGGGCAACGTATCGCTCTACAACGAGACGAACGGCCGCGCCATCCATCCGACACCGGTCGTGGGTGCGGTCGGGCTGGTCTCTGACGTCAGGCGGGTTCCGACGGGATGGCGTGCCGGAGATGTGGTGCTCGTGGCCGGCGCGCCGACGATCTCGCTTGCGGGCTCAGAGCTCCAGGCCCGGTACGGGGAGGTCGGAGGCAGTCCGCCGCGGCTCGACCTCGAGGCGGAGGCGCGGCTCGTCGCGCTCCTCTGGCGGGCGGCTCCGCTGTGCACCCTCGTCCACGATGCCGCCGAAGGCGGGCTCGCCGTGTGTCTCGCCGAGTCGGCGCTCTTCTCCGGGATCGGCGCCGAGCTCGACCTCGGCGACGGCCTCCTCGAGCTCTTCGGCGAGGCAGGCGGGCGCGCAGTGCTCTCCTGCCCGCTGAAGGACGAGGCGGATCTCCACGACCTTGCCGCCGAGCTCGACGTGCCGCTGCGGCCGATCGGCTCGGTGGGGGGCACGAGCCTCCTCGGCGTGGAGCTCGACCGGCTTCGAGCCGCGTGGGCGGGGGGAGACTAGCCGTGTGCGGCGTCTTCGGGATCCGCTCGGAGGAGCGCGACGTCTCGCGCCTCGCCTACTTCGGGCTCTTCGCGCTCCAGCATCGTGGGCAGGAGTCGGCCGGGATCGCGGTCTCCGATCAGGGGCGGCTGACCGTCGTCCGCGACATGGGCCTCGTGGCGCAGGTCTTCAACGAGCAGCAGCTGCAGGCGCTGCCGGGTGAGCTCGCGATCGGCCACACGCGCTATTCGACGACCGGCGCGAACCGCTGGGCCAACGCGCAGCCGCTGATCCACCACGGCCGGGCACGCACGGTCGCGCTCGGTCACAACGGGAACCTCGTGAACGTCGAGGAGCTGCGAGCCGAGCTCCTCGAGAACGGCGTACGGCTCGGCTCGGGCTCCGACTCCGAGGTCATCGCCGCGCTCGTCGCGCGCGACCCCGCTCCTCTCCCGGAGGCGGTCACGAACACGATGTCCCGCCTCGAGGGCGCGTACTCGATCACTGCGATCTCGGACGGCGTGCTGGTGGCCTTCCGCGATCCGTTCGGGTTCCGTCCGCTCGAGCTCGGCCGGCTCGGAGACGACTGGGTGATTGCCTCGGAGACGTGTGCGCTCGACATCATCGGCGCCGATTTCGTCCGCGACGTGCGGCCGGGCGAGGTCGTCTGCGTCGACGCCGACGGTCCGCACCCCGTACAGGCGCTCCCTGCGGGGAGGAATGCGCTTTGCATCTTCGAGCACGTCTACTTCGCGCGGCCGGACTCGCGGCTCGCCGGGGTGGAGGTCCACGGCGCCCGTGTCCGCATGGGCGAGCGGCTCGCGAGCGAGGCGCCGGTCGAGGCGGACCTCGTGATCGGCATTCCCGACTCGGGGACACCTGCTGCCATCGGTTACTCGAAGGCATCCGGGATTCCGTTCAGCGAGGCTCTGATCAAGAACCGGTACGTCGCGCGCACGTTCATCCAGCCCGACCAGGGCATGCGCGAGCAGGGGATTCGCACGAAGTTCAACTCGCTCGACGAGGTCGAGGGGCAGCGGCTCGTCGTCGTCGACGACTCGATCGTCCGGGGCAACACGACGCGCCAGCTGGTGGCGATGCTCTTCGATGCGGGTGCGGCCGAGGTGCACGTGCGCATCTCGTCGCCGCCGATCGTCGCGCCCTGCTTCTACGGCATCGACACGGCTGATCCCGACGAGCTCGCGGCGGCGCACCGCTCGGTGGAGGAGATGCGTGAGCTCATCGGCGCGACCTCGCTCCACTACCTCTCTGCGGAGGGGATGCAGGAGGCGACGACGCTGCCCGAGGACGCGGTCTGTCGCGCCTGCTTCACGCGCGAGTACCCGACGCGGGTGCCAGGGAAGGCCGCGAAGCTCCGCTTCGAGACGACGCCCGCCTGACCGACATCTCCGGGGAAGCGACCTTCGAGCCCGGCGACCCAGGACTACCCATCGCGAGGCGTGACGGTGCGTGTCTTGATGTATCCCGGCGACGACGGCTATGTGATTGCCGAATGTCCCGAGCTGCCCGGGTGTGCGAGTCAGGGTCACGCTCGTGAGGAAGCTCTGACCAACATCCGAGAGGCGATTGACGGCTGGTTGAATGTCGAAGCCGAGTCGGGTGCGACACGGCGTGCTGTAGACATCGTCGACGTAGCCGTCTGAGGCCCCGAAACGATCGTTATGACCGACGTGATCATCGCCGGCCGAGCGCGGAGGGCCACCACGTACGTCTGTCGAGCGAGAAGGTGAGGGCGGGTACGAGGATCGAGCGCACGACGAACGTATCGAGAAGCACGCCGAGCGCGACCGTGACCCCGATCTGCGTGAGCGCGACGAGCGGGAGCACAGCGAGCACGGAGAAGGTCCCCGCGAGGACGATTCCGGCCGAGGTGATCACTCCGCCCGTCACCGCGAGACCCTTCAGCATCGCCTGCTTCGTCGGCATGGCCTGCGCCTCCTCGCGGACGCGCGCCATGAGGAAGATGTTGTAGTCGATCCCCAGCGCCACGAGGAAGATGAAGGCGAAGAGCGGGTAGCTCGGGTCCTCGCCCGGGAAGTCCGCGAAGACGTGGAGGACGACGAGGCTCAGACCCAGCGCGGCGAAGAACGAGAGCACGACCGTGGCCATGAGCATGAGGGGGCCGAGGAGCGCACGGAGCAGCAGGACGAGGATCGCCAGGACGACGAGGAGCACGAGCGGCACGAGGAAACGCGTGTCCGATCGCACCGCCGCGCGCAGGTCGTGCTCTTCCGCGGTCGAGCCGCCGACGAGGACCGCGTCGCCCCCGGCCACTCGGAGCTGCCGTCGCAGGGGATCGATGAGCGCGAATCCCTTCTCGCTGAATGGATCCTCGCTCAGGGTTACGGTGAAGAGTGCCCCGGGCGACCCGGTCTGCACCGGCCCGACGCCGACCACCTCGGGGGCGCTCTCCGCGACGGTGAGCACGGACTCGAGCTTGACGGGATCGGTGACGATCACCGTCGTCGGGGCACTCGCGCCGGCCGGGAACGAGCGCTCGAGCAGCCTCTGCCCCTGGACGGCTTCGACCTCGCCCCGGAACGCGTTCGCGGTCGTCAAGTTCGAGTCGAGCGTCAGCGTCCCGAAGGCGACTGCGATCAGCGCGAGCGTCGTGACGGCCCAGACCGCCCGATGCCGCCGTTCGATCCAGACTCCGAGCCGACCCCAGGCGCCACGTCGCCACGCCGTCCCGTTCTCCTCCGAGTCCGGGTGATCGAAGCGCGGCACGAAGGGCCAGAACGCGCGGCGCCCGCCGATGAGCAGCAGCGCGGGAAGGACGGTGAGCATCGCCGTCGCGGCGACTGCGACGCCCATCGCGCCGACCGGGCCGAGCCCGGCCGTCGAATTGACGGATGCGAACGAGAGGCACAGCAGCGCCGCGACGACCGTGCCTGCCGACGCCAGGATCCCGGGGCCTGCCTGCCGAACCGCGATCAGCATGGCCTCGTGCTTGTCCTCGTGCCGGTGGAGCTCCTCCCGGTAGCGCGCTGTGAGAAGCAGCGCGTAGTCGGTCCCCGCTCCGAAGACGAGCACGAGCAGGATCCCTCCCGTCTGCCCGTTCACGACGAGGCCTGCCTCTATGAGCAGCGTCCCGAGTCCGCGCACGAGCGCCTCGGCGAAGAAGACGGACAGCAGCGGGAGCACCCAGAAGATGGGGCTTCTGTAGATGATGACGAGGAGGACGAAGACGAGGGTCGCGGTGGCGAAGAGGAGCGTGGAGTTGATGCCCTCGAACGCCTTGCTTGCGTCGGCGGAGTACCCGGCCGGGCCGGTGACCTTCGCCTCGAGTCCGTCGGGGGCGCCTGCCGCAACCGTCTCTCGTATCGACTCGACCGCGTCGATGAGCACCTTCTCGTCTCCGTTCGCGACGATCTGGACGACGACGAGCGCTGCCTCGCCGTCCTCCGAGTACCGGGGCGGGCTCGTCGCGACGGCACCCTCGGGCGGCGACGCGGCGAGCTCGGACTGGACGTCGGCGATCGCGGCCCGGCCCGCCGGCGTAAGCCCCCCCGGGCGCGAGAAGACCGCGATCGCGGCGACGCCTTCGGCGGACGGGAACTCGTCGGACAGCGCGAGCGCTCGCACGGACTCCGCAGCTGCGGGGAGGAAGCTCGAGGGCTCGTTCTTCTGCTTGGACTCGAACTGGCCGATGAGCGGTCCGAGAGCGGCGAGCGTGGCCAGCCAGATCCCGAGAACGACGAACTTCGAGCGGCGGCCTGCGACGAGTCGGGCAAACGCGGACACGGTTGAACTTTAGACGAAATCTATACGTAAATGGTACGTAGCTATGCGAGCTCGTTCCAGCGGCGGTAGCGAACCGTGCGTCTGGCGGTTCGCTCGTCGACGCCGCTTTCGAGGAGCCGCTGGCGCACGTCCCCCTCCTCGGCCATGCGCAGGAAGAGCCAGGCGATCGCGACGAGGGTTACGAGCGATCCCTCGAGCATCATCAGCGAGCCCGCGAGGCTCTGATCGGCCGAGGGTGAGAGGCCGAGGTAGTCGTTGCCCCTGTCGTACACGTCGTAGAAAGGGCCGCCGCCCCAGATGAAGACGTTGCCGATGATCGTCGCGACGAGCCGGACGCCGACGATGTACGCGAGCTTCGCGCCGGTGCCGAACCACTCCGGTGCGGGGAGCGTCTCGAGGACCGGTAGCCAGAGCACGATTCCGGCGGCGAAGAAGCAGACGTGCTCGAGTGCGTGGACGGCTCCGTGGCGTACCGCGCCTTCGAACAGCGTCGGCGTGTGCCAGAGCACGAGGTTCGTGGCCCAGATCGGGAGTGCGACGAGCGGGTTCGCGAGCACCTTCATGCGATAGACGCCCGGGAGTGCAAGAACCGGGCGGATGAGCGGTCCCGTGAGCCCCGCGAGCAGGCACAAGGGGGCGAGATCACCGAGGAGCAGGTGCTGAACCATGTGGACGGAGAAGAGCTCCTCCTCTCCGACCGTCGCGATCGGCGACGTGACGGCGAGAAGCAGGAGCGCGATCCCGAGAGCGAAGAGCACGATCCGCCAGCCGGGTACGGGCTGTCCCCGTCGTGCAAGTGTCCGCGCACGCGTTCCGTAGGCGATCGCGATGACGCCGATCGGTACGAGCTGGAGGGGATCGAGCGTCCAGCTCGTGAGGAGCGACAGCGCGACCACGGGCGTCACTGTAGAGCGCATAGACTCGACGTCGTGTCGACCAGAAGGCAGACGTACGCTGCGGCGGGCGTCTCCCTCGCCACGGGCGAAGCCGTCGTCGCGCGGCTTCGCGCGGCCGTCGAGTCGACAGGGGCAGCGGGGTTCGGCGGGTTCGCAGGCCTGCACCCGCTCGACGAGCGCAGGTTGCTCGCCGCGTCGACGGACTCGGTCGGGACGAAGCTCGTCGTCGCCCGCGAGCGTGGGCAGCTGCGGGCGTGCGGCGCCGACCTCGCGGCTCACTGCATCAACGACGTCGCGACGACGGGCGCGGACCCGCTCATCCTTCTCGACTACGTCGCCGCGAACCGCATCGAGCCCGAGCAGGTCGCCGAGCTCGTCGAGGGTGCGGCAGCCGTGTGCCGCGATGCGGGCGTCGCGCTCGTCGGCGGCGAGACTGCCGAGCTGCCGGGGATCTACCGGGAGGAGGAGCTCGACTTCGCGGGCACCTGCGTCGGCATCGTCGAGCGCGACCGGCTCTTGGACGGCTCGCGGGTAGTGGAAGGCGACGTCGTCGTCGGCTTCCTCTCCGCCGGAGTGCACGCGAACGGCTTCAGCCTCGTGCGTCGTGTGCTCGAGGAGGAGGATTACCGCGGGGACGATCTGCTCGCGCCGACGCGCTGCTACGTGGACGAGGTCAGGGCGCTACGTGACACCTCCCACGCGTTCGCGCACGTCACGGGAGGCGGGATCGAGGGCAACGTCTCGCGCGTCGTCCCGGAAGGCCTACGCGTTCGGCTCGATTGGGCTGGTTGGAAACGGCCGCCCGTCTTCCACTGGCTCGCACGCCACGTCGAGGAGGAGGAGCTGCGGCGCGTCTTCAACCTAGGAATCGGGTATTGCGCGATTCTCGCCGATCCCGGCGACAACCTCGTCATCGGGAGGATCGAGCGAGCGTGATCGGCGTGCTCGTCTCCGGCGAGGGCACGAACCTGCAGGCGCTGCTCGACGCGAGGCTCCCGGTCGTGGCCGTCGCGTCGAACACGGTCGGGGCGAGGGCGCTCGAACGCGCAGAGCGCGCAGGCGTTTCGACGAGGACGTTTCCGCTCGACGCATTTCCCGACCGACCGACGCGCGACGCTGCTATCGCGGACTGGCTCGAGGCCTGCAACGTCGATCTCGTCGTGTGCGCCGGGTACATGCACCTGCTCGAGGAGTCCTTCCTCGAGCGGTTTCCCGATCGCGTCGTCAACGTCCACCCGGCGCCGCTCCCGGCTTTCCCCGGAGCGCACCCGCTCGAGGATCTCCTCGCAGCCGGGGCAACGGAGGCTGCCGCCACGGTGCACTACGTCGACGGCGGGGTGGACACTGGTGTGGTGATCGCATCCGAGCCGGTGCCCGTGTTGCCCGACGATACGGTCGACTCGCTCAGGGAGCGCGTGCACGAGGCCGAGCATCGTCTTCTCCCGGAGGTGGTCCGCGAGCTGTGCGCGCGCTGATCTCCGTCTACGACAAGGCCGGGCTCGCGGCGTTTGCACGCGGGCTGGCGGCGCTCGACGTCGAGCTCGTGGCAAGCGGCGGTACCGCCGGCTTCCTCGCCGACATAGGCCTCGAGGTCACCCAGGTCGAGAGCCTCACTGCCTTCCCGGAGATGCTCGGCGGGCGTGTCAAGACGCTGCATCCCCGCGTGCACGCCGGGATCCTCGCCCGGCGAGATGTCGAAGAGGACCTCAAGGCGCTCGCGGAGAACGACATCGAGCCGTTCGACCTCGTCTGCGTCAACCTCTATCCGTTCGAGGAGGCGGCCGCGGGTCACGGGGTCACGGAGGAGGAGGCGGTCGAGTTGATCGACGTGGGGGGGCCGGCGATGCTCCGTGGCGCGGCCAAGAACTTCGCCCACTGCACTCCCGTGTGCCGCCCGGAGGACTACGACCTCGTCCTCGAGGAGATACGCGACACAGGCGCGCTTTCCGCCGACACCCGGCGGGCGTTGGCCGCGAGGGCGTTCGCGGAGACCGCGGCGTACGAGGCCGCTATCGCTCGCTGGTTCTCGGAGCGGGAGACGTTCCCCGAGACGCTCGCGCTCGCCTTCGACAAGGTCCTCGAGCTCTCGTACGGCGAGAACCCGCACCAGCGCGCGGCCTACTACGCCGAGCGTGGAGTACGCCTGCAGCTCCTCTCACGTGTGGAGCAGCTCCACGGGAAGCCGCTCTCGTTCAACAACCTGAACGATCTCTCGGCGGCAAGGCTCCTGATCCGGGAGTTCCAGCTGCCTGCGTGCGTGATCGTGAAGCACGCGAATCCGTGCGGCGTGGCGGTCGCCGCGACGATCGACGAGGCCTACGCGAACGCCCTTGCGGGCGACCCGGTGTCGGCCTACGGCGGCGTCGTCGTGCTCAACCGCCCGATCTCGGCCACGCTCGGGATCGCACTCGCCCGGCAGTTCATCGACGTGCTGTTCGCTCCCGGCTACGACGAGCAGGCGATGGAGGTGCTGGCCCGCAAGGCGTCACTCCGGGTCCTGAACGACACGGAGCGAAGGGCGCTCGTCGAGACGGAGCGCGACTACCGGCGCGTGCTCGGCGGGCTCCTCGTCCAGGACCGGGACTGGGACGTGGCGGACCGCGAGGGCATGGACACCGTCTGCGGCGATCTCACGGAGCAGCAGTGGGGCGACCTCCTCTTCGCGTGGCGGGTGGTGAAGCACGTCACGTCGAACGCGATCGTCCTGGCGAAGGACCTGCGCACGATCGGTGTCGGAGCGGGTCAGATGAGCCGCGTCGACGCGGTCCGGATCGCGATCGAGAAGGCGCGCGAGATCGGCCACGACCTCGAGGGCGCGGTGCTCGCGTCGGATGCGTTCTTCCCGTTCGCCGACGGCGTGAACCTCGCGTTCGAGGCAGGCGTGACGTCGATCATCCAGCCCGGGGGCTCGAAGCGCGACGACGAGGTGATCCAGGCGGCCGAGAAGGCGCGGGCCGCCATGGTGTTCACGCACCGTCGCCATTTCCGCCACTAGCCAGGCCCTGACTCAGAGCCGGCTAGGAAATGTGCTCCTCCTCGTTCAGGACATGGGCGAAGCGCGTGCGGGCGTCCTCGAGCTCCACAGCGCGTCCCGCCTCGAGCTCGCGTCGAAGACCGAGGAGGAGCTGCGCCACCTCAGGACGGTCGTCCAACTCGGCCTCGACGCGTGCGAGTGCGCAGCCGTGATCCCAGAACGCACAGTCCGCTCCGGGGCAGCGGTCGGCATGGCCCTCGGCGATGAGCTCGATGGTGCAGAGCTGCCGGTGCTCGGTCTCTGGCTTCACGGTCCGACCGTGCCAGGGGCCTGCGCCGCGGCCATCGTCGCGACTACCGATTCGGCTGCGGGAAGCTACCTACCCGGAACGCGCGTGCGCGTCAGAGCTTGCGAATCGGGTCGCCCGGCCGGACGACTCCCGGCTCGACGACTCTGACGTACATCCCGCGCAGGCGGCGCGCACGTCCGGAAGGCGAGTTGACGAACCTGATGGCGGCTGGGCCGAAGCGCCCGGAGAACTTCGCGCAGCCGGTGTGCGGCATGTCGGTGACCTCCACCAGCGCGGACCCGATTTCCAGCCTGGCGCCGGTGGGGAGGTTCTCGGGGCTCAGGTCGAGGTCGACGTAGAGCTGGTCGCCTGCGAGTGGCCAGCGCTCACGATCTCCGGCGATGAGCGCAATCGCGCGTGCGTTCATCAGCGTCAACTGCGTCTCGTGATCGGGATCGGAGCCGTCGGGGGTGTGCTGACGGCCACGGGCCAGCCAGTCGTCTCCGACGAGGCCCTCCCGGACGTCGAGTACACCTTCCTCGAGCACCTCGCGCTCGCCTTCAGCTGGGCGGCACACGATGAGCTCGACGGTCCCCTCCTGAGCCGGCGACCGCGCGATCTCGGGGAGTCCCGCCTCGAGCTCCGACACGTCGACGTGAACCGCCATCACGCGGGACGGTAGCGAAGTCCGTACGTCTGGCTCGCTATACGCTTCCGCCCGTGGCGCGACGCGAGTACCCGACCGTCCTCGAGCTCGTCGGCCACACTCCGATCGTCCGGCTCGAGCGTCTGAGCCGCGACGTCCCCGGGGAGCTTCTCGCGAAGCTGGAGTACCTGAATCCCGGTGGCTCGGTGAAGGACCGGATCGGTCTGGCGATGATCGAAGCGGCCGAGCGGGAAGGGAAACTTCGACCGGGTGGGACGATCGTCGAGCCGACGTCGGGGAACACGGGCGCCGGCCTCGCGATCGCAGCTGCGCTGCGTGGCTACCGCTGCATCTTCGTGATGCCGGACAAGATGAGCCAGGAGAAGATCTCCATGCTCCGCGCATACGGCGCCGAGGTCGTAATCACGCCCACGGCGGTCGATCCGCACTCGCCCGAGAGCTACTACTCCGTGTCGGACCGCCTCGCCGAGGAGATTCCCGGCGGCTTCAAGCCCGACCAGTACTCGAACCCGGCGAATCCACAGGCGCACTACGAGACCACTGGCCCCGAGCTCTGGGAGCAGACGGACGGAGGCGCCGTCGATGCGATCGTCATCTCTGTCGGGACGGGCGGGACGATCACCGGGGTCGGGCGGTACTTCAAGGACCAGGGATCCAAGGCGAGGATCGTCGCCGTCGACCCCGAGGGCTCGGTCTTCACGGCCGACGAGGAGCACCCCGAAGGGCCGTATCTCGTCGAGGGGATCGGGAAGGAGTGCTGGCCCGACACGCTCGATCCCGACGTGGTCGACGAATGGGTGCGTGTGTCCGACCGGGACTCGTTCCTCACGGCGAGGCGGCTGGCGCGCGAGGAAGGCTTGCTCGTCGGAGGCTCGACCGGGTCGACCGCCTGGGCGGGCATGCAGGTCGCGAAGTCACTCGGGCCTGACGCCCGCGTCCTCATGATGTTCCCGGACAGCGGACGCTCGTATCTCTCGAAGTTCTACGACGACAACTGGATGATCCAGTACGGATTCGTCGAGCGCACGACGCCACCCCCTGCGGTCGAGGAGGTGCTCCGCTTCCGCCGGGTCGGCCACGAGGTGCCGGACCTGGTCACGATCGGCTCGCACGAGAAGGTTGGGGCCGCCATCGAGGTCATGCAGCAGTACGGCATCTCGCAGGTCCCGGTCGTCAGGGGCGACCCGGTCGACTCACTCGCCGATGTCGTGGGGTCGCTGCACGAGCGCGGTCTCCTCGACCGCGTCTTCCGAAACGCTGACGCGCTGAGCGAGGACGTCGCGGTCGCGATGCAGCCGCCGCTCCCCGCGGTGGATGCCGACTCGTCGGTAGACGAGGTCTACGAGGGGCTGTCCGGCGGCTCGGGCGCCGTTGTCGTCGTGAGCAAGGGCAAACCCTCCGGAATCCTCACGCGCTCTGATCTGCTGGAGTTCCTCGCGGCGCGACGGTCGCACGTGGAGGCTCCGTAGGTTCCGCAAGACCTGAGTCTGCTCGCGCGGACTCAGGTCGCGGGAAGATCCCTGAAGGCGGCCGCTTCGCGGCCGCGTCGGGATTCGTCGGCGCTGTCCGTCGAGGAGACTCAGCGCGAATCGCGACGTAGACGGCACCGACGACGAGGAGCGCGCCCACGAGGGTCAGCGGGCTCGGGCGCTCGCCGAGGAAGAGCATGCCCAGCGCGATCGCGACGAGCGGGTTCACGTACTGGTGCGTGACGACGAGGGAGATGGGGGCGACGCGCAGGAGCCAGGCGTACGCCGTGAAGCCGACGAGCGAGCCCATGATCACGAGGTACACCCAGGCGAGGAGTGAATCGATGGCGAACGTGCTCGAGCCGACCTCGCTCCACTCCCCGAAGGCAAGAGATCCGAGCAAGAGCGCGAGACCCCCGAGAGCCATCTCGTAGACGGTCGCCACGAAGGGATTCCGCGGCAACGGAAGCCTCTTCGAGAGAAACGACCCCAGCGTCCACGACGCGGACGCGCTGATCATCACCGCGAGGCCGAGCGCGGTGGAGCCCGCCCCGAGGCCGGGCGCGACGACGAGGAGGAGCCCGATCAGGCCGGTGAGCGCGCTCAGGCGCGTGGCCCGCGCCGGGTTCTCGCCCGAGAGGAGGCGCAGGCCGATGATCTGCAGCGGAACGGTCCCGGCGATCATGGCGGCGACGCTCGAGTCGATCCTCGTCTCGGCGACATGCACGAGGCCGACGCCGAGTCCGAGCAGGAGCCCTCCGGCGACGAACGTTGCGCCCAGCTCGCGGTGCGTGACGCGGAGGGACGTGCCGCGCCACGCCAGGATGGCTGCGAGCAGCAGCGCGGCCGTCAGGAACCTCGAACCCGCGGCGAGCAGCGGCGGAATGGTGTCGACCGCGATCTTGATCCCGAGATAGGTCGAGCCCCACAGCACGTAGACGACGACGAGAGCGGCCCAGACGTGTTTGACGGGAGCGGTCATGTGGAGGGAGAACGTGCAACGACGTTCTCCTGTGAGAACGAGCCGTGCCTCTCGACTACTCCGGCCGAGCGGCCTGAGTTACTAATCGTCTTGAGCGGCTGAGCTAATCGCCTCAGCGCCCGACACGGCCAGCCAGTCCGTGCTCAGCGAGCTCAATCCCAGCGACGGGACAGCCGGAACGCGGCGTTGATGAGCCCGACGTGGCTGTACGTCTGGGGGAAGTTGCCGCTCTGCTCGAGCGTGTCCGGGAGCAGGTCCTCGCTGTAGAGGCCCAGCCCGTTGTCGAGGGAGAGCAACCGCTCGAAGAGCTCCCTCGCCTCGTCCGTTCGCCCGATCATCGCCAGCGCCTCGACGAGCCAGAACGTGCAGACCGTGAATGCAGCCTGCATCTCGCCGAAGTCGTCGGTCACGCTGTATCTGCGGAGCAGGCCGCCGTCGACCGAGAGCGCCGCCCGGATCGCGTCGACATGGCTGGCCGCGCGCGGGTCGTCAGGATCGAAGTAGCCCAGCTGGACGGCAAGGAGCAGCGCCGCGTCGAGCTGCGGCTCGCCGGCGACCTGGGTCAGCGCCCCGACGTCCGCGTTCCAGCAGCGTGTCTCGAGCATGTCCGCCGCCCGGCGCTCGATCTCTCGTGCCCTCGAGGCGAGCTCGCCCGCTTCGAGCGCCTCCGCCACCTCGACCGCCCGCCGAGCGCCCGCCCAGTGCATGAGCACGGAGAAGCTGTGGAGCCTCGTCCGGCCTCGGAACTCCCAGAGACCCGCGTCGGGCTCCTCGAGCCTCGCGTCGATCTGGTCGAGCAGGCCCTCGACGATGCCGACGGCCGTCGCGGGCGGGATCTCGCCGACGAACCTGGTGTCGAGGAAGAGCCGGCTCACGCCGAGCACCATCTCGCCGTAGACGTCGTTCTGGACGTGCTCGAACGCCTGGTTGCCGATGCGAACCGGCCCGTCGCCGTCGTAGCCAGAGAGGTGCTCGAGCATGCGCTCCGTAGCCTCCGAGTCGCCGTTGATCCGATACGCCGGCTGCAGGACGCCGTCGCGCTGCTCGACCACGTTGCGGAGGTAGGCGAGGAAGAGCTCCATCTCTGCCGAGTGGCCGAGCCGTTCGAGCGCGTGCAGCGTGAAGTAGGCGTCGCGGAGCCAGCAGAACCGGTAGTCCCAGGTGCGTCCCGAGCCGGGGTACTCCGGGATGCTCGTCGTCGTCGCAGCGAGGAGCGCACCGGTGTCCTCGTACTGATGGAGCTTGAGGACGAGCGCGGAGCGAATCACCTCACGCTGGTACTCGCGCGGCACGCGCGTCCCCTTGACCCACCCCCGCCAGTAGTCGAGCGTCCGCTCGAGGAACCGTTCTGCGGTCTCCTCGAGGCCGACCTCGAGCGGCTCCCCCCATGTCAGGACGAGATGCCGGTCCTGTTCGAGGAGAAACGGGCGCTCGTCCTCGACGTACGTCAGCGGAACGTTCGTCGTCAGCCGGACCGGCGTCGGGAAGCCGGTGTACTCGATGTGGTTCGACGCACGCCACGAGGTGACGTCTGCGAGGCCGTACTGGTATGCGGGGCGGCACCGCACGCGCGCCAGCGGCTCGCCCGAGAGCGGCCGCATGATCCGGACGAGCATGGAGGGCTTGAAGTACCGGTCGTAGAGGTGGAAGCGCGGGGCGAAGTCGATGAGCTCGAACGCGCCGCCCGGCCCGTGGAACACCGTCCGGAGCACGTTCGTGTTCTCGATGTACTCCTGGCGGATCTCCTCGGCTCCCATGCCCTCGACGACGAAAGCTCCGGCGCGCTCGCGGTCGAGCAGCGGGCCGAAGACGAAGCTCGAGTCGGGGCGCGGCCAGCAGAGCCACTCCACCGATCCGTTCCGGAGGAGCGCGCTGTACGAGCAGTTGCCGATGAGTCCGAGTCCCTGTGCCATGGCGTAGCGTTCGCGAAGACGTAGGTTCTACCTACCTCGACAAGGAGCTGACTTGGCCAGAGGGCGGCCATACCCCGATTTCGTCATTGCGAGTAACCGGCTGCCCGTCCGCGTGCTGCTCGGCAAGAACGGGTTCGAGGTCTCGTTGTCCGTCGGGGGCCTTGCCGCCGCGCTCCGGGCAGTTCCCGGCGATTCGGTCTGGGTCGGCTGGCCAGGCGCAGTCATTCCCGACGATCTGGAGCAGAAGGTCACGAAGCGCCTCGCCCGGGACGATCTCGTCCCCGTGTACCTGACGGCCGACGAGGAGGAAGACTTCTACGGCAGGGTCTGCAACGACACGCTCTGGCCGCTCTTTCACTACTTCCAGGGACGCATGCGCATCACCCCGGAGGCCTGGCAGCGGTATGTCGAGGTCAACGAGCGCTTCGCCGATGCGATCCTGGAGCAATCGGGCCCGGAGACGAAGGTCTGGGTACACGACTTCCACCTGATGCTCGTGCCCGCGATGCTGCGCAAACGGCGACCCGATCTCGCGATCGGCTTCTTCCTGCACACGCCCTTCCCCTCGTCGGAGGTGTATCGGCTGCTACCGACGCGCCAGGAGCTGCTCCGAGGCGTGCTCGGCGCGGACTACGTGAGCTTCCAGGTCGGTGACTACGCGAGGCACTTCCGCTCGTCGTGTCTGCGCATCCTCGGAATCGACTCCGAGCCCGACTGGCTCGAGCTCGACGGGCGGCGCGTCGGTATAGGCGTCGACCCGATCGGGATCGACGTCGAGGGCTTCCGCAAGGTGATCGCCGATCCGGAGACGGCTCGATTGCTCGGCGATCTCGAGAAGCAATACGAAGGACGCCGTCTCGTGCTCGGAGTCGAACGGCTCGACTACACGAAGGGGATCCCGCAGAAGCTGCATGCCTTCGAGCGCTTCCTCGAGCAGGATCCGGAGCGTGCGCGGACGACGACCATGATTCAGGTCGTCGTGCCCTCGCGCCTCGAGAGCGCCGAGTACCGAGCGCAGCGCGACGAGATCGAGCTGCTCATCTCGGGGATCAACGGCCGCTTCGGGCAGCCGGGTGCGACGCCCGTCGAGTACCTGCACCGCAACGTCTCGAAGCCGGGGCTCGTCGCCCTCTACCGGCGTGCCGACGTGATGATGGTCACGGCGTTGCGCGACGGGATGAACCTCGTCGCCCAGGAGTTCGTGCTGTGCCAGTCGGAACCGGGATTGCCGAGTCGCTGGCGAGGCGCGCTGCTTCTTTCCGAGCTCGCAGGCTCGGCGCAGGTGCTACCCGGTGCGCTGCTCGTCAACCCGTGGGACGTCGAGGGTGTCGTCGAGCACCTCGCCACGGCCCTGGAGCTTCCGGCCCGGGAGCGCCGACGGCGGCTCGAGACGATGTCCGACCGGGTCAGGGCGCTCGACGTCAGGCGCTGGGCAGACGGCTTCCTCGCGCGCATGACCCGTTACTCGAGACGGGACCGCCGCACGCGGCGTCCGCCGACGGTCGACCCTGAGCTCGAGGCAACGCTCCTGCGCAGGTTCGCGCGGGCTCGCGAGCGGACGATCCTGCTCGACTACGACGGGACGTTGCGTGAGCTCGAGCGGCATCCGGACCTCGCTCAGCCGACTCCCGAGATCCGCGCGCTCCTGAGATCGCTCGCGGCGCTTCCGGCGACGAGCGTGCACATCGTCAGCGGTCGCCGCAGCCGGAACCTCGAACAGTGGTTCGGGCGGCTGCCGATCTATCTCTGCGCGGAGCACGGATACCTGGCACGCGAGCCGGGCGGCGAGTGGGAGACGCTCCTCGAGCTCGATCTCACCTGGATGCGTCCCATCGAACGGCTCCTGCGGCGGGTTGCGGCCGATGTTCCGGGAGCGCACGTCGAGCGGAAGTCGTGCAGCATCGCCTGGCACTATCGGCAGGCCGAGCCGGAGTACGGGTCGTGGCGGGCGCGCGAGCTCCTCAACGACCTGCACCAGCAGCTTGCGGGCGCGCCGGCGGAGATCCTCGTCGGGCATCAAGTCGTCGAGGTGCGTGCGCTCGGGGTCGACAAGGGGGTCTACGTCAGGCGCCTCTTCCCGGACGGGAAGGAACCGAGGCACTTCGTCCTCGGTCTCGGTGACGACCGGACCGACCATGACCTGCTCGATGCGCTTCCGTCCGGTTCTGTCGCCGGCCATGTCGGCGGCCTGCTGCCGTCCACGAACGCGGGAGGTGGCCGGCGCATGGACATCCACATCGTCGGGCCGGGCGAGGTTCGCGCACTCCTCCGCGATCTCGTGTCGAGCGTCTCGGTGCCGACGAGCCGTGCCGTGCGCAGTCCGGCGAGGGCGGCCCCTGCCGACGGTTAGACCGGCAGCGCAGCGCGGCGGCCGAAGGCCGAGGCGTGGCCCCTGGCGTTCGCCTCGCGGAGCTCGTCCTCGTCGAGTGCGCCGATGCGCAGGAGGAGTTCGAACTCGTCGCGCAGATGCGTTCGCATCATCTCCGGTCCGTCCGTGGCGATCGTGAATGCGACCTCGTGCTCGACGAATCGGCGAATCGTGTCGCGTACTGCTTCCTCGTCGGGAAGCGCCTTCGTGAGCAGATTCGAAGTCGGGCAGATCTCGAGCACCGTGCCGAGCTCGTTCAGCGCGCGCATGAGCTCGGGGTCCTCGGCGGCGAGAATCCCATGGCCGATTCGCTCCGGACGCAGCCGTTCGACGACCTGGCCCACTTCCTCGCGACCCATGTCTCCGCCCTCTTCGCCGACGTGGATCGTCACGCCGAGCCCCGCCTCACGTGCCGTCTCCACCATCGGGACGATCTGTCCGTAGTCGTAGCGAGCCGCTCCCGGGCGGGGGCCGGCGATGTCTACACCCACGACGCCGCGGCCCGCCCACCGGATCGCCTTGTCCACGATGATCTCGTTGAGTCGGCGATCGAACGTGCGATCCATCATCAGGATCAGGCCGGCGCGCACCTGGGGGTACTCGAGGTTCGCTCGATCGAGCCCGCGGATCGCCGCGAGGATGATGTGGTCGAGGTCGCGCTCGCCTCCGCGGTTCCGCTTCATCGGGTTGAAGCGGAGCTCGAGCGTCGTGATCTGTTGCGAGCGGTACGCGCCTCCGATCGCACCGTGCACCGACCGCTCGACTGCGATGGGAGAGGACTGGATGAGCTCCGTCCAGTGGTAGATCTGGTCGAGCTCGTCGAGACCCTGCACGCCTCGCGGGTCGGACACGGTGACGAGCGCATCGAACTCCCAGTAGTCCTTCACCGGAAGCGCGATGCCCTGCTCGTGGGCGAGGCTCCAGAGGATGTCCGAGGCAACCGAGCCGCCGAGGTGGGTGTGGAGCTCGGCGAGGCCCTCGTCCGCAAGGATCATCCGGCGAGTCTACGCTCGTGCCGCCGTTCGCTCAGCACGGCGTTGAGCGACGCGGCGAGCTCGACCGCCCTCCCCATCAGGAAGAAGCTGAAGAGGAGGCCGGCGGCGACGCCGAGCACGCCGTAGGTCTCCTCCTTGCGCGTGATCCACGGGAAGAGGACGAGCGAGTTGAAGAGCCCGATCAGCGTTATCGCGACTCCGACGAGCACCGCGCCGGGAATGAGCGCGGTCCAGCGCGTGGCCGCGTGGGGAAGCAACCACCAGGAGACTCCCAGGAAGAACGCAGGCAGCAACGCGTAGACGCCGACTCCGGCGAGCACGTCCGCCGGCAGGTCGAGCCGAGCACGAATTGCCGACGCGGACGAGGCGGCAAGGGCGAACCCGACGATCCACGCGAAGAAGAGGAGTGTGGCGCGTGGAGGGTTGGCGAGCGGCCGTACCGGCAATCGCCACGCGAGCGCTGTCACAGCGCGCATCGCGCGCAGGAGCGCGTACGTCTGGTACGCGAGGACGAGGATCCCGCCGGCGAGACCGAGCGCGCGCGCCCAGCCCCTCGTGGTTTCGGCCGCCGTGGACACCGAGGTCGCGATGTAGCCGGTGAGGCCAGCGTCCGACAGGACCCCGGAGCTCGTCTCTCCGATCAGGTCGGCGATCGCTGCGAGCGCCAGCACGATCACGAGCACGAGCGGCAGCAGCCAGATGAAGAAGCGGTACGCGAGCGCGGCGGCGAGCACGCTCCCGCCGATCGAGGCGTCTCGGCGGGTCGCCTGCCAGGCGATCTCCGCCCAGGGACCGAGCGGTCCCCACGATGTCGCACGCTCTGCCGCGGCGAACGCACGGGCGCGCAGACGGTCGAGCGAGCGATCTCCCAGCGGGCGGTTCGACAGCTCGCCGAGCTGTGTCGCGAGCGACGGCGGCTCCTCCCTTTCAGGGTCGATCTCGCTCATGCCTAGAGGAGCGTATTCGTGCGCGCTGGCTCGAGTCCGGAGCCGCGGTAAGGTGAGCAGGTGGACGGATTCGACCGTATTCAGGACCTCTCTCCCGAGGTGGCCGAGCTGCTCGAGCACGGCGAACGGGACGGATGTCTCAACCTCTCGGAGATCGAGGACGTCGTCGATCGCCTCGAGCTCGAGGACGACGCGGTCGCCCTCCTGCACGAAGAGCTCGACCGGCGGGAGATCGACGTCTCGGACGACTGCGTTCGCGAGGAGGCCCGTGAGCCCGAGTACACGAACGGATCGCTCGCGACGTCGACCGCGGACAGCCTGCAGCTGTTCCTGAACGAGATCGGGAAGTACCCGCTCCTCACCGCCGTGGAGGAGGTCGAGCTCGCAAAGCTGATCGAGCGAGGCGATCTCGAGGCGAAGGAGCGGATGATCAACTCGAACCTGCGGCTCGTGGTCTCCATCGCGAAGCGGTACCAGGGCCACGGGCTGTCTCTGCTCGACCTGATCCAGGAAGGGGTCATCGGGCTCATCCGTGCGGTCGAGAAGTTCGACTGGCGGCGCGGGTTCAAGTTCTCGACGTATGCGACGTGGTGGATCCGGCAGGCGGTTCAGCGCGGCGTGCAGAACCGCGCTCGCACGATCCGGGTGCCCGTGCACGTCGCCGACCTGGAGCGGAAGGCGTCCAGAGTGGAGCGCGAGCTGACGGGCAAGCTCGGCCGCCATCCCACGGACGAGGAGGTCGCGGCGGAGGCGAAGATCCCGCTCGAGCGGCTCCTCGAGGCGCGCGAGGCGCTGCGCACGATCACGAGCCTCGATCGGCCGATCGGCGAGGACGGCAGCGCGACGTTCGGCGACCTGTTGGCGGGTGAGAGCGGGGACTTCGCCAGCGAGCTCGCCGTGGGC
>CAVQVA010000032.1:0-122652 GCA_963716975.1 uncultured Actinomycetes bacterium
CGCGACGGTCGTCTGGTTCGAATAGCGCGTCCTGGCGGTCGCCGACCACGGGCAGCTACGTCTCGTCAAGTCCACGTCATCCCAGGAACTGCCACGGATTTCGGGCGCCGGCGTCTTCTCTCGCGCACGACCTCGCCTAGCATGGCGCGGATGCAGAGCCCGTCGCTCGCGACCGATCCTGGAGTCGCCGATCAGCTCGAGCAGCATCGCATCGAGCTGACCGCGTACTGCTACCGGATGCTCGGCTCGGTGGACGCGGAGGACGCAGTCCAGGAGACCTTCATCCGCGCGTGGAAGGGGCTTCGACCAGTTCGAAGGCCGAGCCGCGTTCCGCTCGTGGCTCTACCGAATTGCCACGAACGTGTGTCTCGACATGCTGGACGGGCGCAAGCGTCGTGCACGGCCGATGGACCTCGGCCCAGCAGGCGAGCCCGGCGTCGACAATCTGAACACGCTTCCCGAGATCAGCGTGGATCGAGCCCATGCCGGACCTCCGTGTCGTTCCGGAGGGAGATCCAGCCGAGGTCGCGGTCGCGCGGGAGACGATCCGGTTGGCGTTCGTCGCGGCGCTGCAGCACCTCCCGCCGAAACAGCGTGCCGTCCTCATCCTCTGCGAGGTCCTGCGCTGGAAGGCCTCGGAGGTCGCGGAGCTCCTCGACACGAGCGTCGCCTCCGTGAACAGCGCGCTCCAGCGAGCGCGTGCCACGCTCGAGGCGAGCAACGTGAGCGCAGCGACCGCCGCGCCGTCCGTCGACGCCGCGGACGCAGAGCTCCTCTCCCGCTACGTCGACGCGTTCGAGCGCTACGACATGGACGCGCTCACCGCGCTCATCCACGAGGATGCGAGCCAGTCGATGCCGCCGTTCGACCTCTGGCTCACCGGGCGGGACGACATCCTCAGCTGGTGGGCCGGGCCGGGTATCGGCTGCAGCGGGTCGCGCGTGATCCCGACGTTCGCCGCGAACGGCGCCCCTGCATTCGGTCAGTACAAGCCGACCGCCGACGGCGCCGGCTACGAGCCGTGGGCGCTGCAGGTGCTCGAGATCGAGGACGGGCGGATCGTCGAGTTCACGTTCTTCCTCGATACGAAGACCGTCTTCCCGCTCTTCGGCCTGCCGCTCGAGTTCGAGCAGTAGCGGCCTGAGTCCTAGCCGGGTCCTAGCCGGGCCAGAAGTCGGACAGGATCTCGGCGTCGCCCGGGTAGTACCGGCTGAAGACGAGGAGCTCGAGACCGTCCGGGCCCGCCTCGAAACCTCGTACGACTCTCGGCCCGACCCGGATCGCGTCGAGCGGCGCGACCTCGACGATGTCGTCGTCGAGGCGGCAGCGGCCGGTCCCCGAGAGGACGACGTACACCTCCTCGGCCTCCTTGTGACGGTGCCCGAAGGCGTGCCGCTTGCCCGGCCGAACCACCTGGTGTGACAGTCCGAGCGTCTCGAGCCCGAGCTCCTGGCGGGGGAAGCGTGCTTCCTGCGACTCCGAGAAACCACCCTTCACGGCCATGTCCTCGACGTCGCGCAGGTTCTTGATCGTGTAGTCCGTCATGCCGCGACCATACCGCGCACGCTCGTCGACGCTACGCGGGCAGGACGTGCGTCAGGCCCATGAAGTCGACGAGCTCGAGCAGGTCGTTCGATGCCTGGCAAAGGCGAACCTGGCAGCCATGCTGCATGGCTGCGAGCTGGAGCCGTGCGAGGGCGTCGACGGTGACCGCATCTGCCTTCACGCCAGCGACACAGCAGAGAACGACCTCGGCGCGGCTCTCGGCGAGCAGCACGCAGACACGCGCACAGAGTCCAGGCAAATCGGTACGGTTGATCGGGCCGCGGATGGTGAAAACGACTGCGTGCGGCCGCCTGGGCATCTACGGCTCAGACGGCCCGGCGGGGGGAAAGTCATCGACCGATGAGTTCGACGTTTGCGACGAGTCTCAACCGGGAAACCGGAAAGTAGAGGGCGGGCGACATGACCGAGCAGGCACACGGACCTGAGGCGGAACGCCTCGCAGCGCACGAACGACTTTCGACCGGCGCACTCGCGCGTTGGATGCGCGCCTGCGCGAACCACACCTGGCGCGTGGTCTTCGCCTGGCTCGCGATACTCGCCGGGCTGATCGTGCTGGTGGCCACCGTCGGCGGCAGCCTGAAGGACGAGTTCGAGATTCCGGGCTCGGACACGCAGAGGGCGACGGACCTCATCGAGTCGCAGTTCAAGTCCGAGCAGGGCTCCGTGCTCAACCTCGTCTTCGCGGCTCCCGCGGGCGAGCGCCTCGACACGCCTGAGCGCAAGGCAGCGATCGAAGACGTGATCGCGAAGCTCAAGACCTCCGAGTTCGCCCCGAGCGGCGACAAGGTTGGACTCGATAGCGTCGGTGACCCGTTCTCCAAGCAGACCTTCTCCGACGACGGGCGGGTCGCTTACGCCGAGGCGCAGTTCTCCGACGTCATCGAGACGAAGGACAGGCCCCAGGTGGTCGCGGTCCAGGACGCCGTTCGTGAGGGGGTCGAGTCGGCAGGCGTTACCGCCGAGTTCAACGGTGACGCGGAGTTCCCGCCGATCGAGCAGGGGACGCAGGAGCTCCTCGGCTTCCTCGCCGCGTTCATCGTCCTGCTCCTCGTCTTTCGCACGTTCGTTGCGACCGCGATTCCGATCGCGCTCGCGCTCTTCGCCGTCGCGACGGCGTTCATCCTGCTCTTCATCCTCGCCGGGTTCACGAGCATCAACACGATCACGCCGATCCTCGTCTCGATGATCGGGATCGGCGTCGGCATCGACTACTCGCTCTTCATCGTCACGCGGTTCCGCCAGTACCTGCACGAGGGTCTGCCACCGTGCGACGCGGCGGCCGAGGCGGGTGCGTCGGCGGGGCGAGCGGTGATCTTCGCCGGCCTCACCGTCGCGATCTCCGTCACCGGCCTCGCCTTCTTCGGCCTCGACTTCGTGACGAAGCTCGGAATCGGCGGCGCCCTCGGCGTTCTGACGACAGTCCTGATCGCGAACTCCTTGCTCATCGCCGTGCTGGCGAAGCTCGGCCACAAGGTCGATCGTCTGAAGGTTCCCTTCCTCAAGCCGATCGACGATTCGGAAGAAGCACGGGAGAGCACGCTCATCGCACGCTGGGGCCGGTTCGTCACGGCCCATGCGAAGCCGGTGTTCTGGATCCTGCTCGCCGTCGGGCTCGTGCTCGCGGCGAGCTCGGCGCTCGTGCGTCTTGGCGCCTCCGACCAGGGGACGCAGCCGACCAACCAAACCGCCCGACGTGCGTACGACCTGCTCGCGGAGGGCTTCGGGCCCGGGTTCAACGGCCCCATTCCGATCGTCATCGACGTCAACGGGGACGAGCAGGCTCCCCAGCGGGTGTACGACGGGGTCAAGGCTCTCGGGGAGCAAGGCGATGTGGCTTCCGTCGGCGAGCCGCAGTTCAACGACTCGAAGTCGGTCGCGATCGTGTTCGTCACGCCGGGCTCGGCGCCGCAGGACGAGGCGACGGCGAACCTCGTGGACCATCTCCGCAGCGACGTGGTGCCTGCGGCGACCGAAGGCAGTCGATGCCGCGGTCTACGTGTCCGGTCTGAACGCGGCGTTCATCGACATCGCCGACCGGATCATGGAGCGGCTGCCGATCTTCCTCCTGTACGTCGTCGGCGTGACGTTCCTCGTGCTCGCGATGGCGTTCCGGTCGATCGTCGTCTCGCTCACGGCGGCGATCTCGACAATTCTGTCCGCCTTCGTCGGCTTCGGCGTCTTGACACTCGTCGTCCAGGAGGGCCACCTCATGAGCCTGATGGGACTCGACGTCAAAGGACCGATCGAGACGTTCGTGCCGCCGATCGCATTCGCGATCCTCTTCGGGCTCTCGATGGACTACATGGTCTTCCTCACGAGCCGTATCCGGGAGGAGCACGTGCACGGGCTCGAGACGAGGGCCGCGGTCGAGCACGGCATCGCGGCGATCGGCCGCGTCGTCGTGGCCGCTGCGATCATCATGGCCACGGTCTTCTCCGCGTTCATCCTGACGCCGGAGCGCGTCTCGAAGGAGTTCGGCCTCTTGCTCGCGGTCGCGATCCTCACCGATGCGTTGATCGTGAAGATGACGCTGATCCCCGCCTTCATGACGCTCATGGGCGAAAAGACGTGGTACATCCCGGGCTGGCTCGACCGGCTGCTCCCCAACATCACGATCGAGCCGCCGCACGAGGGCGACCGGACCGTGGCCGGGCGCGTTCCCGAGCCCGAGGCGAGCGAGGCCTGAACGCCTGCGAGCGATGAGTTTCCTCCCGGCCGGCGGTCGAACCCTGTAAGACCGCTGACCGGGAGGAAGGAGAGCTCATGACCGCAACCGACAACCGCCGACGCTGGCTCGCGCTCGTCGTGCTCTGCCTCGGGGACCTGATGATCGTCCTCGACACGACCATCGTGAACGTCGCGCTGCCGTCGATCCGTGAGGATCTGGGCTTTTCCGAGAGCTCGCTCGCATGGGTCGTGAACGCCTACCTGCTGACGTTCGGCGGGTTCCTGCTGCTCGGCGGACGCCTCGGCGACCTCTACGGGCACCGGCGGTTGTTCCTCGTCGGTCTCGCCGTCTTCACGACCGCCTCGCTCGCCTGCGGCCTCGCGGGCTCGCAGGCCTTCCTCGTCGCTGCGCGCGCGGTTCAGGGCGTCGGCGGTGCGATCGTCGCCGCTGTCGCACTCTCGCTGATCATGACGCTCTTCACCGAGCCGGCCGAGCGGGCGAAGGCGATGGGCGTGATCGGGTTCGTCGCCGCGGGCGGCGGGAGCGTCGGCGTGATCCTCGGGGGCGTGCTGACCGACGCGATCAGCTGGCACTGGATCTTCCTCGTCAACGTTCCGATCGGCATCGCCGTGTTCGCCCTCTCGCTCTCGCTGCTCCCGTCCGGGCGCGGAGTGGTGCCCGAAGGCCGTCTGGACGTCGCTGGGGCGATCACCGTGACCTCGTCGCTGATGCTTGCGGTGTACGCGATCGTGAACGGGAACGAGGTGGGGTGGACGTCCGCCCGGACGATCTCGCTTCTCGCCGCTTCCGGTGCGCTGCTGATCGTCTTCCTGGCGATCGAGTCGTACGTCCGCTCGCCGCTCGTCCCGCTCGGTCTCTTCCGCCTTCGCAACCTCTCGACCGCGAACGTCGTCGGCATCCTCTGGTCGGCTGCCATGTTCGCCTGGTTCTTCCTCTCGGCGCTCTACCTGCAGCTCGTGCTCGGGTACAGCGCTCTCGAGGTCGGGATCGCGTTCCTGCCGGCGACGCTGATCATGGCGGCGCTCTCTCTCGGCCTTTCGGCGAAGCTCGTGCTGCGCTTCGGGATCAAGCCGCCGCTCGTGACCGGCATGTTCCTCGTCGCTCTCGGCCTCGCGCTCTTCTCGCGGGCTCCGGTGGACGGGAGCTACGCGGTCGACGTGCTCCCGAGCATGGTGCTCCTCGGGCTCGGGGTCGGCATGGCCATGAACCCGGTGCTCCTCGCCGCGATGAGCGACGTCGCACCCGAGGAGGCCGGGCTTGCGTCGGGCGTCGTCAACACGGCGTTCATGATGGGCGGGGCGCTCGGCCTGGCGGTGCTGGCGAGCCTGGCCGCCTCGCGGACGGACACGTTGCTGTCGTCCGGCGAGGCCGAGCTCGTCGCGCTCACCGGCGGCTATCACCTCGCATTCGTCGTCGGTGCGCTCTTTGCGCTCTCCGCGGCCGTGGTCGGTGCGCTCGTGTTGCGTCCGGCGGCCGTCCCCTCCATGCACATGGAGGCCGAGCCGGAGCCCGTCTCCGACGCGGCCTGACGGCGTTCGTTCGAGAGAGGAGTCCCATGGACATGAAGCTCGAAGTGGTGCTCGTTCCCGTCTCCGACGTGGATGCGGCGAAGGCGTTCTACACCGAGAAGGCCGGGTTCACCCTCGACGTCGATCACCGGGCGGGGGACGACTTCCGCGTCGTTCAGATGACCCCGCCCGGGCTCCGCGTGCTCCGTGACGATCGGCACGGGCATCACCGACGCGACACCCGGCTCCGTGCGCGGGTTGCATCTGGTCGTCGCCGACATCGTCGCGGCACGGGACGAGCTCGGCGAGCGCGGTGTCGACGTCAGCGAGGTGCGTCACATGGGGCCGGAGGGTTGGCAGGCGGGTGTGGACCCGGAGCACCGCGACTACGCGTCGTTCGCCGACTTCACCGATCCGGACGGCAACTCCTGGGTGCTCCAGGAGGTGCGGGTCGGCAAGCCTGCCGGCTGACGCCTCGTTACCGAGACTAGGGCTGGTACTGCTGGTCGATCGAGCAGACGGTGTCGATGTTCACGCGAATCCAGACTCCGGTGTCGAGCGACTCGTAGAGCTCGACCGGTTTCTTGCCCGCGAGGAGCTGAGCGAGCTCGAAGACGGTGATCGGCGTGGCGCCGAAGTTGACCGGATCGCCCTGTCTCGTCAGGACCGTGACGTGGGTGTCCGGCGGCACGACGTACGTGAGCAGGCGATGGCCTTCCTCGATGCGGTAGTTGTCATTCGGAACCGGCTCGCCCGGCTCGACGACACCGTCCTCCGCGGCCGCGGTGTTCGCGGTGACACCGCTCGTGAACCACGCGGGGTCGAACTGCATCAGGTAGTTGTCGCCGCTCGTGATTCCCAGTGACGAGATGTGGCCGAAGCTCCTGTCGCCGCACTGCTCTGCGGCCGCAGAGGCATTGCCCGAGTCCCTGGTGAAGTACAGAGCTCCGAAAGCGACGGCCGCGACGGTCGCGACGACGGCGAGTGCGGCCAGTACCACGTGCGAGGTCTTCATCGGTTCCTCCTAGACCAGCCTGCCGGCGCCCGTCATGGTGACACAAGGACGTCCTTCAGTCCGGGCGATCGCTCAGTCTGGCAGCACCGGCATGACGACGCCCGGGTGACGGTGCAGGAGGACTGCCCTCGTCACCGCGGCGGAGCCGAATCGATCTCGCACGGTGTCGAGCGCTGCGTCGAGCTGGTCGAACCGGGGATCGAACGAGAGCGCGAGCTGAATCGCGTCCTCGCGCTCGAGGTTCGTGAGAGAGACTCCGACGAGGGTCAGGCCCTGCGCCTGGATCAGCGGCCGGGCTGCCGCGAGGAGCTCCCTCGCGGCAGCGAGGATCTCCTGGGTCTGCGCCGTCGCCTGGGAAAGGGTGTGGGAGCGGGTCGCACGCGAGAAGTCGGCGAAGCGAAGTCGGAGGACCACCGTGCGACAGACGCGGCGGCCCGTGCGCAGCCGTCGGGTGACCCGGTCGACGAGGGCGACGAGCGTGGCGTCGATCTCCTCGGCCGATCTGGGACGGCGCCCGAGCGCTCGTTGGGAGCCGATCGATCGACGACGGCGGCCCGTCTGCACGGGGCGAGGATCGCGGTTGTGAGCGAGGGCGTGCAGGTGCCTCCCCGACGCGCGGCCGAGCATCGCCACGAGCGCGTGCTCCTCGAGCGCGGCGACCTGGCCGACCGTCCTCAACCCGCGGTCGTGGAGCTTCTCCGCGGTCACCCGGCCGACGCCCCACAGCCGCTCGACCGGGAGCGGGTGGAGGAACGCCAACTCGCCCTCGGAAGGGACGGTCAGGAGCCCATCGGGCTTGGCCACGCCGCTCGCGACCTTGGCCAGGAACTTCGTCCGGGCGATCCCGACCGTGACGGGCAGCCCGACCTCTTCGCGCGCCGCCCGCTTGAGGCGCGTGGCGATCTCGGGTGCCGAGCCGGCGAGCCGCTCGAGGCCCCGTACGTCCAGGAATGCCTCGTCGATCGAGAGGCCTTCGACGAGCGGCGTCGTGTCCTCGAACAGGGCGAACAGGTCCTTGCTCGCCTGCGCGTATGCCGACATGCGAGGGTGCACGACGACGGCATGCGGGCAGAGCAGGCGAGCTTGCCTGCCGCCCATCGCGGTGCGGACCCCGTACGCCTTGGCCTCGTAGCTCGCGGCGAGCACGACGCCCGCGCCGACGATGACGGGCCTTCCGCGCAGCCGCCGATCGTCCCGCTGCTCGACCGAGGCGAAGAACGAGTCGGCGTCGGCGTGGAGTATTGTCGTGTCACTCTTCACGAACGTATGTTCGTATCATGCCGGGCCGGTAGCGTCCTCGTGTCACCGACCAGGAGGAACGACGTTGAGCGACCCGACCGTCACCGATCCCGACAAGTACAAGGTCGTCTTCGAGAACGACAGGGTGCGTGTCCTCGAATACCGCGACGAGCCGGGGCAGAGGACGACCCCGCACGACCACCCGGACAGCGTGATGATCACGCTGAGTGCCTTCGACCGCCGCCTGGTCGGTGAGTCGGGCGAGGGACGGGAGGTCACGCTCGCACCGGGCGAGGTGCGCTGGCTCGATGCGCAGACGCACAGCGGCGAGAACATCGGTGCCACCCCGACGCACGTCGTCTTCGTCGAGCTCAAGGAGGGCGGCGTGGCGGCGGGTCCCGCACGGTCGACGCTGGGCCCGTCCTAGCGCAAGACATCGAGCGCGCTCCTTGGCCCGGTGGGCAAGGCGTTGCACTCTCGTGGGGAGGTGGCCCGCGACGGTCCTAGACGAGGACTCGGCGGACTCTGCCTCGTCGCGAGCGTCGGAGTCCTCATCGTGACGAGCTCTCCGTTCTCGCAACGAGCGGACGGTCGGCGACCGTCGACGTGCTCGTCAAGCAGGCGTCGCGCACGTTTCCCGGAGGCCGTACCTCAACGTCGCCTGCGGGTTCAGCCATCGCAACAACGACGATCCGATCGTCTTCCCGGGGCAGCCCGGCCGCTCCCACAACCACACGTCCATCGGGAACCGGCAGGTGGACGCGTCGACGACGCCGGAGTCGCTCGAGGACGGCCCGTCGACGTGCGGTGAGCTGGGCTCGTCCACCTACTGGGTGCCGACGTTGTTCGAGGGCGTCGAGCCCGTGACGCCACTGGCGACGATCGTCTACTACACCCGCCATACGACGGGCCCGGTCGTCTCGATTCCGCCCGGGCTGAAGATGGTGGCCGGGAACGCATCGGCGCAGCGGCCGCAGCCGAAGGGCATCGTGTCGTGGAGTTGCGGGGGAGCCGCCGCGAAGCGGTTCCAGGCCGTGCCGGCGTGCCCCGAGACGACGGGGCTCGTGTTCAACCTCCGGTTCCCGAACTGCTGGAACGGCAAGACGACCGACAGCCCGGATCACAAGCGCCACATGGCGTATTCGTCGGCGGGAGCGTGCCCGCGTCCCATCCGGTGCGGTTGCCGACGATCGGACTCGTTCTCATCTACTCGCCGACGTCGAAGTACGCTCGGCCCGCATCGGGCAAGTGGGGAGCACACGGGGACTTCATGAACGGCTGGGATCAGGATCTGCTCGCCCGGCTCGTGTCCGGGCTCAACTACTGACGAGCGCTCGTCCTACGCCGCGGACATAGGGTTCGGGCATGGCGCATGTTCATGCGGACGGGGCCCTAGTGCCTTCGCTGGAGCTCGAGCTCGACGAGCTCGCGTCCGAGATCGCGTTCTCCGGCGTCGTCCGGGTCGATCGCGCGGACGAGATGGTCCTGGCGAAGGCGTTCGGTCTCGCGCACCGCGGCTACGAGATCCGGAACGAGGTGGACACGCGGTTCGCAATCGCGAGTGGGGTGAAGGGGCTGACGGCTCTCACTGTCGTGAGCCTCGTCGAGGACGGCATGCTCGAGCTCTCGACACCTGCTCGCTCGCTGCTCGGCGCCGACCTCCCGCTGATCGGCGACGACGTGACCGTGGAGCACCTGCTCGCTCATCGATCCGGAATCGGCGACTACCTCGACGAGGACGGCGATCACGACATCGACGACTACGTCATGCCGGTGCCGGTGCACGAGCTCGCGACAACCGAGCAGTACCTCGCCGCTCTCGACGGCTATCCGCCGAAGTTCGCGCCGGACGAGCGCTTCTCGTACTGCAACGGCGGCTTCGTCGTGCTCGCTCTCATCGCCGAGCGGGCGAGCGGCGTTCCCTTCCACGACCTCGTGTCCCAGCTGGTCTGCGGGCCGGCTGGCATGCGGGATACGGACTTCTCGCGCTCGGACGAGCTGCCGCGGCCGGACTGCGCTCGGGTACCTCGGGGTGGCGCACGTCGCGGACGAACATCTTCCACCTGCCGGTGCGAGGCAGCGGCGACGGCGGGATCTACTCGACCGTCGCGGACTTCCAGTCGTTCTGGGCGGCGTTCTTCGCGGGGCGGATCGTGTCGCGAGAGTGGGTCGAGGAGATGGTCCGACCCAGAAGCACGCTGCCGTCCGGGGAGCGGCGCTACGGACTCGGGTTCTGGCTCCATGCGTCGACCGACACGGTGTTCGTCGAGGGCTATGACGCCGGGGTCTCGTTCCGCTCGGTGCACGACCCCCGATCGGACGTGACGCACACCGTCGTCTCGAACACGAGCGACGGCGCGTGGCCCGTCACGGCGTTGCTGGCGGAGCGACTCGGCACCTGAAGCGCGCGCGTCTGGGGAGAGTACGCTCGCGCAGGCGAGACGGTCCATACTCCGGAGCGCTTGCCTGGCAGGGGCTGTTGTCGCAGCCAATGCATCGCGGGGAAGCGCGCAAGACCGTCATGGCGGCCGCCCGAGCGCCGCGTGGCCTCGGCGCCACGATTCGTCTCGAGACTCGGCGAGCTTGGCTGCGCACGCGGCGGGATGCTTACGTATTCGAGAGCGGGCCCAGGTCCGAGATGTGGGACGCCGTGATCGTCTCGGACGCCGGTGCGGCGAAGAGATCGTCGATCGCCGCTTCCATCGCTTCGGTCGCGATGCCGTCATTCCGCCGGTCCTCGGTCACCCACCAGCCCGCCTCGACTTCGTCGGGGGCGATGCCCTCGATGCCGTCGCCGGCGACACGCAGCTCGGCGCAGCCGAGGAAGCAGCTGCCCTGCTTGTCCCGGACGGCCCACGGGCCGAAGCCGTGCTCGCGCCACTGGACATCGGCCGCGCGGGTGTCGCGCAAGGCGTCCGCTGCATTCCTCGATGCACGAGCATGGTCGGACTCGTCGCGGCTTGTCAGCGGGAGAAGCCTCAGCCGTGCCGTTCGAAGACTGGTTCCTTCCGGGTCAGGCCCCGGCGGGTCGCTCTCGCAGCGTCCACCCACGCGCGGAGTATGACCGCCCCGTTCGGGTGACATTCCCGAACACTGGCCCATCTGGCGTCATATCGCCGGGGCCGCGTGAGAAGGCGACGCTACTCGCCGGTGAAAAGTGTCAGCTGCATCCCGTCCGGCGCACGCACGCGCGCATTCCGATCGCCCCAGGGCGTGGTTACGGGCATCGCGACCTGCTCGCCGCCGGCGTCGACGAGCCGGCGCGCTGTCTCTGCACTATTGGCCACTTCGAGCGCGAGGCGCACCGGTCCTGAGACCCGGCCGCCAGCTTCGACTGCGTCGACTGTCTCAGCCTGTGGCTCGTCGAGGAGCTCCAGCGTGGCGCGCCCTGCCTCGAGGACAACAACCCGTCCGGTCTCGGAGCTCCAATCTGCGAGCTGCTCAAGCCCGAGCGCATCGCGGTAGAAGCGAAGCGCCTCCTCGAAGTCCGCCACGGTGAGCGCGACCCGTAGCTCCCTTACTGCGGCCACGTTCGTGTAACGCAGGCGCGACGGAGAACCTTCCCGCAGTCGCTCTTCAAGGGCCATTTCTGATCACTCGCCCAGGCGACAGCAACCTATCTCGCGGAGTAGAGCGCTGTCGTTTTGTATGGCAGGGCTATGCGAGACCACGCGCTACCCACGCGTGCGCTGTCAGCAGGAACGGTGCGGTAGGGAGCTTCGCGCGACAGCGTTCCCGGAGCTGAATCTGTAGTGCGGAGTCGAGTCCGGCGACATAGGTTCCGGCAGGCCCGACGCCGAACGTGAGCGGCTCCCACCAGTCTTCGAAGCTCGAATGCTCAACGCGGATCGAGTGAGTCGCCTCCTCGATCTCCACCAGTCCGGCAGCGTCGAACAACTCCGCGAGATGGCCTTCGCGAACGCCTGCGAGGTGGGACTCGTCGACGAGGTCGGGGTCGAGCTCGCGCGCTGCATCCCAGAGCATGCTGACCGGGCCTCGGCCGCCGGCGTAGTCCCAGACCGACGCCGCCACGACACCGCGCTTCCGGGTCACACGCACCATCTCGGCCACTCCCGCCTCGGAGTCCTCCATGAGAAGGACCACCAGCTGCGCCAGGGTCGCGTCGAACTCCGCGTCCTGGAACGGCAACTGCTCGGCGGCTGCACGCCGCACGTCGACGCCAGGATGACGCTCCTCCACCGCGGCGACGAAAGGCTCCGATGGATCGATGGCAGAAACCGCTGCCGCACCGAGTCGCTTGACCAACTCGGCTGTCAATGCGCCTGGGCCGCATCCGACGTCGAGCACTCGTTGACCCGCGGAGACCGTTGCGAGATCGGCCAGCTGAGGCGCAAGTAGTAGCGAGTACCTGCCCATGTAGCGGTCATACGCGCTGGGATCGACGGTGAAGCTCACAGGCGGGACGCTAACGCCTCTGGCGCCTGAGTCACCGCAAGGGACATTCCTGCACACTCGGGCATCCGGGGGCGACCTCGTCAGTAGGTTCCGCACATGTCGTTCCGGCCTCCCCCCGCGGCAATAGAGGCGTTCGGCCTTGCCGGTACGCCGGTGCCACTTGTGGGTGGTCGCGGCAACGCCTGGCGTGTCGGTGAGCTCGTGCTACGTCCTGTCGGCGATAGCGAGCCACCACTCGACTGGCAGGCAGACGTCCTAGGGTCGATCGCCACGAGTGAATTCCGCCTGTCTTTGCCGCGACAAGCCCTGGACGGTGCTTTCGCTAGCGAAGGCTGGTGCGCCTGGCAGTTCGTCGAAGGCGTGCATGAGGAAGGTCGGTGGGGCGAGATCATCACGGTCGGCGAGCTCTTTCATGAGGCGCTGGCCGAGGTGACCGAGCCGGACTTCATAGCCCGTCGCTCGGATCCCTGGGCGATCGGAGATCGCGTCGCGTGGGGAGACCTTCCTGCGGAGCCGTTCATGCACGTCGAGCATCTCGCGAACCTCGTTGCGGTGCGGCGCCCGCTCGACTCCCGGCGCCAACTCGTGCATGGCGATCTGACGGGCAACGTCCTTTTCGCCGAGGAGCTTGCGCCCGCGATCATCGACTTCTCTCCCTTCTGGCGTCCCCCCGCCTACGCGTCGGCAATCGTCGTAGCCGATGCCTTTGTTTGGGAGGGAGCGGATGAGTTGCTGATCGACGCGGTAGCCCACATCCCGCACTTCCCGCAGTTTCTCGTTCGAGCGCTGATCATGCGCGCCGTTGTCGGTCGGCTCTTCCAAGAAGACGAGCCAGCCGGAGCCGACCACACCGACCCGTTCGTCGCGGCTGCGGATGTCGCCTGCAGCCTCGCGACTAAATAGCCCGTCGGTCAAGAGGCATTCCCGAACGCTGGCACACCCTGACGAGCTCTCGCCGGCGTTTGACTGGCATCGCCAGCGGGGCCGATGCGCAATGATCGCGAGGTTGCGGTGAGCGAGCGAGCGTCAAACCTTGTCGGCGGGATGTGCGGACTAGCCGCGGTGGCCCTGCTCATCGCCGGCTTTCCCTTTACCGGGGCGACCCCCGAGCCGGGTGCGTCGGCCGACGATGTCGCGGAGTACCTCAGCCGCTCGAGTGCTCAGACGTGGACCGGGATCTATCTCGAGTTCTTCGGACTCGCGCTGTTCGTCATCTTCGTCGGGCGGCTCTGGGCACTCCTTCGCGAGGCAGAGGGCGCCAGTGGCTGGATCGCGACCACGGCCCTCGGCGCGGCTCTTGCCGCGTTGACCGTGCTGGTCCTCGGCGACGCGACAGTGATGGGTGCCGCCTTTTCGGCGGGCCGACACGGCCTCGACCCCGCCGTGGTAGGAGGCATGTACACGGTGCAGTGGTACGCCGACCTCGCCTTCGGCGCCGTCAACGCCGTGTTCTTCGCCGCTGCTTCGGTGCTCGTTCTGCGGCGCCGGGCTCTCCCAACATGGTTGGGCTGGTACGCGCTCGTAGTCGCCGTCGCTCTCGTGGCCACCGTGCCGTTCGGTCCTGGGACGACCATGGAGCCGCCCCACATTCTCGGGTTCTTGTGGATCGTTTCGGTCAGCATCGTGATGATCGTGCGGAGGGATGTGCTGCCCAGCCGCTCGTAGCTATTCGGCCGCTCAGCCGGGAACAGCGGCGCATCCGCTCAAGGGACATTCCCGCACACTGGCCCACGCCGACGTTGTCTCGTCGGCGCGTGCGCACTAGGGTCGAGGCGTCGTGGCAGGTCGATTTCTCGGCGACAGGAGGCATGGATGGTGCACGATGAGGCTCGGATACGCGAGTTCGCGCGCAGCTACACGGACGCATGGTGCAGCCACGACCCCACGAGGGTCGCGGATCACTTCGTGACGGGCGGGACGATCGCGATCAACGGCGGAGATCCGACCGAGGTCACGGAGGTCGCGCGTTCGTTCATCGACGCGTTCCCGGACATCCAGGTGTTCATGGATGACGTCGTCTTCAACGCCGAGACGGTCACGTACCACTGGACGTTCACCGGCACGAACACGGGACCCGGCGGTACCGGACAGGCCGTGCGGATCACTGGCTTCGAGGAGTGGACGTTCGGAGACGACGGCCTCGTCGCAGTGTCGCGCGGCAGCTACGACCAGGACGAATACGACCGCCAGCTCGAGCACGGCGCGCCTAAGACCTAGCTGCCGTCGTCCCTCGGCGCAGACAGCTCAAGGGACATTCCCGCACACTCGCGCAACGGAGCGTCTTGGCGCCGCAGCCGATGTCGGCGTTGCAGACCCACGGATGGACGAGCATCCGAATACGCCCATCCTGTCGCAGGGCGCTCTGTCGGGACAGCGAGACCTTGGCGCGCTTCGGAGCGGTCGCGGGAGACGACCCTCTTGCTCAACCGATGCGGATCAGCTTCTTGTTGACGAACTCGTCGGCGCCGTAGCGGCCGAGCTCGCGTCCGAAGCCGGAGCGTTTCGTGCCACCGAATGGCAGTTCGGCACCGTCTGCGCCGACGATGTTCACGTAGACCATGCCAGCGTCGATCCGGTCCGCGACGCGCTCGGCCTGCTCCACGTCGTTCGTCATCACGTACGAGCCGAGTCCGAACGGCGTGTCGTTTGCGAGTGCGACCGCCTCCTCTTCCGACCGCACGCGATAGACCTGCGCTACCGGGCCGAACAGCTCTTCACGGTAGATGTCGTTGTCCGGCGTGATGTCCGTCAGCACGGTCGGCTCGAAGTAGTTGCCGTTGCGCTTGCCGCCGGCGATGACCGTCGCGCCTTGCTCGACCGCCCGCCGGACCTGATCCTCGAGGCGGTCGGCCGCGACCTGAGAGGACAGCGGCCCGCACTCCGTCTCGCGCTCGCGCGGATCGCCCTGCTTCACGGCGGTGAGCGCGGCCGTGAACTTCTCGAGGAACGGCTCGTACAGATCGTCGATCACGATCAGCCGTTTCGCGCCGTTGCATGACTGGCCCGCGTTGTCGATTCGCGCGGCGACGGCGTCCTCGACCGTCTTGTCGAGGTTGTCGGTGCCGAGGACGATGAACGGGTCGGAGCCGCCAAGCTCGAGAACGACCTTTGTCAGATGCCGGCCGGCGATCTCGGCGACGGCGGCGCCGGCGCGCTCGGAGCCGGTGACGGAGACGCCGCGGACGCGTGGATCGGCGATCACCCACTCGATCTGCTCGTTCGTGGCGTAGATGTTCACGTATGCGCCGTTGGGGAAACCCGCGTCGGCAAAGATCTGCGCCATCGCCTCGGCCGACTGCGGACACTGGGGCGCGTGCTTCAACAGGACTGTGTTGCCGATGATCAGGTTCGGCGCCGCGAAGCGTGCGACCTGGTAGTAGGGGAAGTTCCAGGGCATGATCCCCAGCAGGACGCCGAGCGAGCTGCGGCGGACGACGGCCGACCCGTCACCCCCGAGGAGCTCGATCGGCTCGCCGCCATCAACGCTTCCGCATTGTCGGCGTAGAACCCATAGATCGACGCGCAAAAGTCGACCTCGCCCCGCGCCTGCCGGATCGGCTTGCCCATCTCGGCGGCGATGATCTCCGCGAGTTCTCCTTCCGCCGTTCCGAGTGCACCTCGCCGACGCGCCGCACGAGGGAGGCGCGATCGGCGACTGTCGCAGCTCGCGACCATTCCCGGTGCGCCCGGTCGGCGCGGGTGATCGCGTCCCGCAGCTCGTCGTCGCTGATCGTTTCGTACTCCTTGACCGTTTCGCGGGTCGCCGGGTCGACAACTGCGTACATGCTCGTCACTTCGCTCCTCGTCGGCCACCGGCGTCAGGGCGTGGGCCACCGCGGCGCTTGCAGGCGCGCTCGATCTCATCGCGGGCCTGGGCGGGTGTACCGTCGAGGGATTATCCGGAGGACGCCGGCTCGGTGCCCGCCGGCTTCCTCTATCACGGTGCTCTGTCGACCTACGACAAGCTCGGGTTCATTCGGGACCGCAAGATCGGGCTGAGCACGCAGCTCCGGGCCTGCCGAACCTTCCGCTCGAGGACGCCCTGCAACTCGTGAGGCTGTACAAGAAGCGCGGATCGCCTAAGTACGAGAAGGCGGCGCTGCGCTGGCTCAAGCGCTACCTGACTGAGAGCTCGCCGAGGGTCGAGCACTTCGCCGGGGAGTCACGGTGAGCCTTGCGCGACATCTGCCATCGGAGCGGGAACTCGACGCGGGTTCCGAGAACTGACAAGCGAGGGCGTCCTGGCTACAAGGAACGAGACGCCCCGGTCCCGGCCGGCACTGTTCGAGTCGATCCGTCTGCACTGGCCAACTCGGCGGGCGGCGATGCGGGCCCCCTATTGCACCCGCATCGCTCGCCTTCGACTAGGCGCTTACGCCTGCGAGTACCTCGACGATCGCTGCCTCGTAGAAATCCGCAGGACCCGGACCAGTGCCCGCCCATCCCGCGCACCATCTCTTCGCGCCTGGCGGCGAATTGACGCTCGGCCTCCTCCGCACCCTCCTTCGTCTCCCAAAGCACGACGGAGCGTGCGCGGCGATTCTCCTCATCGACGAGTGAGATGAAGCCTGCAAACCCCTCGATCTCCTTGAGTCCAGGGATGATCCTCTCCGGATCTGCGCCACTACCTCTTCGCGCTTCGACGGGTCGACACCCTCGATCTCGACGAGTCGTCCGTACATATCGCGCCTCCTTCGGTCGATGTCCCATCGATCGTACGGAGATTGGTGAGTGAGTGGCGAGTCCTCCGTTGTTGGCCACGTCTTGGAGCCGATCCGGCGGATCGAGGAGCGGGAGCTCGAGGCGGGCTGGCTGAGCTCAGGGTTCGAGTCCGACCGATCTTGATCTTTGGTTACGCCTCGATGTAGGCGGTAAAGGGAGGGACGACGCCGTGCGCCTCCATCCTCTCCAGGATCTCGGGAGGCGGAGACGCAAGCATCGCCTTGATGGCGTGGGGGTCGTCGACGTCGACTGTGTGAGCGATGTTGTTACTCCCGTCCACGGCTACGTGGTCAGTCACATTCGAACCGGAGCCCGACTCTGGCTGCGGCGCGCTCCGCCTTGCCCTGAAGCCAACGCTCGATGTCTTCCACAGCATGGGTGAGAACCATCTTGGGCATTCAACTCCCTTCCTAGGGGCTAGTTCGGGCCGCATGGCCCGTTCCGACGCTACTACACCTCGTTTTGGGTCGGCGGCGAACGGATCCCGAGCTCGCGAGCGCCTGCCGATGGAGGAGCGGGAGCTCGAGGCGAGAGGGCTGAACTAGCGCCTAGAACTCGGCGCGAGAGCGTAGGGTCGGCGTCGATCGCCTGCTACTGCTCGAGGGTTTGGGGGGCGACCCGCCCAGACCTGAATCCGAGCGGGCCGCGGGGGAGTGGGTCGAACGCTAATTGGCGGTCGCGTGGCGCTCTAGCAAGGTCCACTGATGGACATACGGTCCCAGTCGGGCACGCTCGACCAGCTACCGTCGTGCACGGCCGGATTCGCGTGTAGGACGAATCCGAACACCTCGTCGCCGACCTCGTACCGCGTCACCTCAGAGCCGAATTCCTCGACGACTCCCGCGAAGTCGCGCCCAAGGGTCACGGGAAACTCGTACTCAGCCATGCCCATTGAGCATCCCGGAGGCAATCGCGGCATCCGCCGGGTTCACAGACGACGCATGGACGCGGACGAGGACCTCACCGCGCCGATCGGAGTCGGAAGGTCATCGCGAAGTCCGGGTGTGCTCTCGAATCCGTCCAGCGTAAATGCGCGCATCTGCCTCTCCTCAGCTCGGAATCGATCAGGGCGCGAAGTACACCAGTGTGGCGCGGTCGGCGACCGATCAGATGCAAATCGACCGGCGCGACGCATTTCGGGCCGCGCTCAAGCGTCATTCGCGAACACTTGGCCTACTCCGGCGTCCTCTTGCACGCGCCGCGCCACTCGCCCATCCAGACAAGACGCGCGTAGACTCGCTTCGTCAGCAGGCCAACGTGGGCTTGGCTGAACGGAGGGACGATGAGCGAGTACGCAATCAGGCCGCTCGATGCCTCGACGTGGGATGCTTTCGCGCGTCTCGCTGAGAAACACAACGGCATGGGGTTCGGCGGCTGCTGGTGCACGTGGTTCCACTCGCGAGAGGGCAGGCCCGAGGGCGAGAAAGGTCGCCCCTGGAAGGAGCGTCTCGTTCGCGAGGGGAACGCGCACGCCGCTCTGGTCTTCGACGGCGACGCCGCGGTGGGCTGGTGCCAATTCGGCTCTCCGGAGGAGCTTCCGAACATCCATCACCGGAAGGACTACGAGGCGAACCGTACGGAGGAGCCGCCCGACTATCGCCTTACGTGCATCTTCGTCGACAGGGACTATCGCCGGAAAGGAGTCGCCGGTGTGGTACTTCGCGGCGCTCTCGACCTGATCGCAAAGGCGGGCGGCGGCGTGGTAGAGGGCTATCCGCAGGACACGCAGGGCAAGAAGATCTCGGCCAAGTTTCTCTACAACACCACGCGCAGCCTCTACGAGCAGACAGGCTTCACCTATCTGCGCCCCAAGGGCAAGAACCACTGCGTGATGCGCAGGACGGTGTCACCGGCCTGAGTGTCGTGACGGGCAGCGTCGGGTGAGACTCGCTTGCGCTGGCCCACGGCAGCGTCCAGACAAGTCAAGAGACACTCCCGCACGCTCGGACACTCGAACGACCTCACTCTCGAAAGCGAGGTTCTGCTCGTCGGTACACGAGAGCGTCGCGCCGGCCTAGTCCTCGCCTTCCCAGTACTCGACCGCGGGTCCGGGCCTCGCGAACATGACGTCTTCGTCGTCGACGTCCTTTGCGAGAACCTTGCCGGTGTCGAGGTACTCGATGATCTCGCCCCGGATCATCGAGGAGAGCATGAGCACGCGGACAGGCGAGTCCGTTCGGTTGCTGATCTGGTGCGCACCGATCTTGCCGCGCGGAAAGCAGACGATGTCACCCTCCTCCAGAACATGCTCACCTTCGGGCGTGCGCAGCGTCGGCTCGCCGCGGAGCACGATCACCCATTCCTCGTTGAGGTAATGCGTGTGGTAGGGCCAGAGCCTGCTGCCAGGCTCGATCTGCGACATGGTCGCGCCCAGTAGCTCACCGCCGATCCGTTCGCCCACCAGCGTGCCGCTGCAGCGCCAGCCTTCGCGATCCCTCGTCGCGTCCCACTCGTCGCTATTCAAGTTGAAGGTCTTCATTCGGCGAACACTAGCCTGCGTCTCAAGGGACATTCCCGCACACTCGGGCATCGCAACGCACACTCCCCGGGCGAACCTAGTGCGACGGAGGCTCGATTTCGTTGCCCGTCCGCTCCTGCCAGCGATCCGCCGTCCCGATCGTTGTGTTCGAGAGGACGATCCACGTGTAGGTCACCGCGGGCCATTTGCACTGCGGCGCGCCTTACACGGTGCGCGGCCGCCAGGGCTCGTGCTCGTGCGCGAGCCAGACGAGCTCGGGCTCGAGCGCGCGCACCCGCAGCTGGCCTTCGGTGTGCGGCTCGTCGAGCTCGCCGAACCAAACCGCCACGTCGCCGCCGACGACGACCGGACGCCCGCCAGTCTCGACGACGACCACCTGCATGCCGCGTGTGTGGCCCGGCGCCGGGACGAGCCGGAGCCCCGGAAGCAGCTCGAGCTCGCCGTCGACCGGCACGTACCGCACGCCGGGCGCCTCGACCCACTCGCGAATGGTGTAGTCGTCCTCGCTGCGCGCGTCGTCGAGCTCCTGCCGCTGGACGTAGATCGGCCTGCCGGCGAAGAGGTGGTTGCCGCCGCAGTGGTCGAAGTGCAGGTGTGTGTTGACGACGATGTCGATGCCCGCGAGGTCGAAGTCCTGCTTGCTCAGTGGATGGAGGCGAGGATCGAGGTCGGCCACCGCCGGGTGCAGATCCGTCATGCCGGTGTCGACCAGCACGCGCGCATCGGGATGGTCGATGACGTGCACGTAGACCGGCATCCGCTCGCCCTCGGCGAGCAGGTCGGCGACGAGCAGCGGCGTGATCGTGGGCGGCGTTAACACCAATCAACCTCTCCGACGGTACGACTCCCGCCGCGAGGCGAAGTCATCGCTCCGCATCAATCGATGCCGAGGTCTCGACCAGCTAGCTCTTCGATGCGACTGCGTCGGTGGCGCTCCGAGTGACGGGAACGGCGCTGACGGAACCTAACGCACCGTCCGGCCTATTCGCAGCCTCCCCGTCGGGGGACATTCCGGCACGCTGGCGCACATGAGCGTGCTGTTCTACGGGTTGTGCTCGCAATGCCTACAAGCCACGAACCGCGACCTACGGTAGGGTCAGACGCATGATCGGGCAGCGTGCGCTGCTGGTGGTCGACGTTCAGCGCGGCTTCGAGGATCCAGCGCTCGGACCCCGCGACAATCCCCATGCCGAGGAGAACGTCACCAAGCTGATTGCCGCGTGGCGCCGGCGCGGCGACCCGATCGTGGTCGTTCAGCACGACTGGCAGGGTGGACCGCTCGAGCGCGGCACGCCCGGCTTCGAGCTGAAAGAGGCTGTCGCCGGCGAGCCCGATCTGCGCATTGTCAAGACAGTGCACTCGTCGTTTCACGGAGATGTCGATCTCGACACATGGCTGCGCGAGCGCGGGATCGGCGCGATCGCGGTGTGCGGGATTCAGACGAACTTTTGCTGTGAGACGACCGCTCGCATCGGCTCCGACCTTGGGTACGACGTGTGGTTCGTCCTCGACGCGACCCACACGTTCGACATCGCCGCGCCGGATGGCGAGGTGGTGCCGGCCGCCGAGATCGCGCGCATGACCGGCATCAACCTCCAGGACGAGTTCGCGGAGGTCGTGACGACCGCGGCAGCCTGTACGTGACCTTCAGGCTGCGTCGCGGCGCCCGGGTCGATGCCGTCGCCGAGGTCTCGGCTCCTCTCGATCCGACTCTCCCACGGCGCGTCGCCCCGCGACGGCGAGAGCGGTCTCATATTCGCCAGCGGTGATCCGCGCGACGCCCGTTTCGAAGTCGGCCCGGGCTTCTGGCGACTCGATTTGCGACAGCACGGCACTCATCGGTACGGGTGGGTCCCAAGTCTCGACCTGTGCCAGCAACACTCCGGTCGCGGAATCGCCGGCGTTTACCTGTGCCTCGGACGCTGTCCACTCATGGACGGCTGAGGCAACCTGAGCGAGGCCGATGAACTCCCGCTCGGGTGCGCCGAGATAGATGAGGACGAGGTCGCCGGATGCGAGCGCGTTGCAGTGCGGCTCGTCTGCGTGGACGCCCCACATCTTGAGCCGGATGAGCTCCACGGCCTGTTCTCGCGGCGATCGGCCCTCCGCGGAGTCCGGCTTCACGACGTTGAAGATGTAGTGGGTCACGCATTGAGCGTACCGTCGGTCCGCGTCTGCAACTTGCCGTCGGATTCGCTCACCGGAGCTCCTCAGCCGTCTCGATGTCGTCAAGTGACATTCCCGCACGCTCGCCCAAGCAGGCGCGATCTCCGGATGACAGACAGACCTAGGATCTCGCGGTGCCCGAGACCTCCACGAGTGGACTGAAGCGCCAAACACCAGACGTGACCACGCTGCTTCGTGTTCTCAGCGAAGCGGAGGTCGAATACGTGGTCACGGGCTCCGCGGCCCGCCATGTTGCACGGTGTCCCGTTGGTGCCAGGCGACCTCGACATCACGCCCGCGCTGGACGTCGACAACCTGACGCGACTCGCTCACGTGCTCGAGTCGATCGAGGCACGCCAGGATCCACAGGCTCCCTTCGGACTCTGGGAGAGGGGAGACGATGGTGAGCAGCACTGGGTCGAGACCCCTCCGACACCGGAAGCTGTCGCAGCGCGGGCGAAGCTGGAGGCCGGACCCTTCAGATCCGGGTTCGTTCGACTATCTCCTGCAGTCCAAGCACGGCGCAGTCGACGTTGTGCCAGAGGTGAGCGGCACATACGACGAGCTGATAACGCGAGCGGCACGCCTCGACATCGGTGGAGTCTCATTCTGGGTCGAATCGGTCGAGGACCTCCTCGCGACGCTGACCGTGCCGCGTCGCGCGAAGGATCGCGAGCGCGTCGAGCGATTACGCGCGATACAGCGAGGAGTTCGCGCCGACTAGGATTACTCCGTCGCTCTCGAGCCCGCGGACTTTGATCCGAGAGCGCCATCTCACGGGCGTGATACCGACCTCGACTCGAAGGAGAGGATGTGGAGTCCACGCTCGCTTTCGCCGCTGCGGCCCGGGGCCATCGCGATGGCGCTCGGCCCGGTGCTTCAGATCCGTCGGATAGTCGACCAACACAGTTCGCGCGGCGTCTCGATCGCGTTCTTCGTCGTCCTGCTCATCGGATTCGGCCTGTGGGTCGCATACGGGATCGCGGCCGCGAACGTCGCACTGATCGTTCCAAACACCGTCGCGGGCGTCGTCATGGTGGTGACGATCGCAGTGGCGATCCGATATCGGTAGCTGGCGCCTTCGGAATGAGGTGGACTAGTCAAGAGACATTCCCACACACGCAACGAGCGTTCCTCACGCCTGATGTGCTCCGGCGCTCTTACAGGTAGATGTCGGGCCTGAGCTTACTCTTGCCTGACTATGTCGACCGAGATCTCCACCGCCGGAATCGCTCCTCTGTTCTCAAGCCAGTGTGTGGTGTTCCTATCCTCGGGCCAGCCCACTCCCGGCCCATAGTCCGTAGCGACTCCATTTCGATGGTCAGTGATCGTTCCTTGCAGGATGTAGACGATGCCTGGTCTGTCTTTATGGTCGTGAATCGGGCCGAAGACGCCTCCAGGCTCGATGGTCACCATACGCATTCGAAGTTGGCGCCCTGCCATGCCCTCGATCTCAGGGCCAAGGTCAACCGTTGCAAGTAACTCCGCCGTAACACCTTTCGTCTCAGGTGCCGCCTGTTCGTTGCTCATCGTGCTCTCCTCTCTGTACTTCCAGGGCCTAACGTTCGACCCAACCCGGATCGCTTCTTCCTTGTCGGGATTGCCTTTGCCATCGGCGCAGGAGCAAGCAGGAGACGCAAGGTTCGAAATGCACGGAGGGAAGCCCGCAGGTCCGAGAAGCCTTCATAGCTCGAGGTCATTCCGGAACGCTGGCGCAAGTGAGTACCCTCGACCCAGTCGGGTGCTTGACTGGGCACCGATGACTTCGGGGCGGCAGTGGCGTCTGAAGCAAGCACGGTCCCCAGACGACCCGAGACCAAGGAGGTCTGATCATGCGGAAGCTGATAGCGACGGTGTTCAACTACTCGCTCGACGGCCTGCTCGCCGACGAGGGCACCGAGTTTTGGACGTTCTGCTTCTCTCTGCCCGAGAACAGTGAGCCCGACGACCCGGCGCAACTCGAGTTTCTCCAGAGCGCGTACGCGCACATCATGGGCCGCACCGCCTACGAGGCCATCGCCATGTCCATGACGACAACGGCCACCGACCACCCGTTCGCCGACATCCTGAACGCCGGGCGCAAGGTCGTCTTCTCCCGGACGCTGAAGACGGCGGACTGGGCCAACACCACCATCGCCGCTGGTGACACGGCAGAAGAGATCGACAAGCTCAGGCTGGGCGGCGACGGCCACATCGTGGTCTGGGGCGGCGTCAGCCTCTGGCGGTCGCTCATGCGGCTCGACCTGATCGACGAGCTCCGGCTGAGCTTGTTCCCCTACGTTGCGGGCGAGGGCACCCGTCTGTTCGACGGCGTCCCCAAGTCCTACCGGCTCGACCTGGTCTCCAGCACCGCCTCCAGCAACGGGATCGTCGAGCTGCAGTACCGGCGGCACCGCTAACCCAGGGACATTCCCGAGCACTGGCCCATGCGGCGTTCGCGTTACTCCGGGTCGAGGACCTTCACCCGCAACGACCTCAACCAGGTCCTCGGGAAGATCGCCGACCGCGAACCCGACCTCCGACTCGCGGCCCAACGATCAAGACTTCCGGACAGCTCTACTAGTCAGCCCACCAGTCGCGCTGGCCATCGACGTCTTCGCGCGGAGCCTCGCCGAGGTTGGGCGCGCCGATGACGAGGATCTCGAGGCCCTCCGGCCCGGCCTCGTAGCCTCGCCAGGTACCGGGCGGGACGCGCACCGCGTCCCATTGCTTGAGCTCGACGATCTCGTCGTCGACCTTCATCCGCCCGGTCCCGCGCAGGACCACGTACACCTCCTCTTGCGTCTTGTGCGTGTGGCCGTACGGAAAGCGATAGCCGGGCGGGACGCGTTGGTAGCTCAGGCCGGATGTCTCAAGCTCGAGCGCCTTGGTCGCCGAGCGGAACTCCAGGTCCGGCGCGCCGTCGAACCTGGAGCCGATGTCCTCCAGATCCTCCTTGATGTTCCTGAGCGTGAACGGCACGGCGCAATCCTGTGGCACTAACCAAGCTCGATCCGACGTAACCAGACCTGCAAACTCAAGTCAACCTCGGGGCAAGCCGTCGCGCCCGCTTTAGGGTGGACGCTGTGGAGATCGACACCCGTGCTCCAGCTGTCGCGCGGGGCGAGATCGAAGTTGCTGCGTCGCCGGACATCGTCTGGTCGGTTCTCACGGACATCGTCGCCTGGCCACAGTGGAACCCGGACGTCAAGACCGCCTCCATCGACGGATCGCTTGCCTCCGGGACGCAGTTCCGCTGGAAGGCAGGACCGGGCACGATCACCTCGACTCTTCAGAGCATCGAACCACCTCATCGCATCGAGTGGACGGGAACGACGTTTGGCCTCTCTGGTGTCCTGGCCGAAATGGAGCAGCTCATTCCGCTAGGGCCAGGCTTTCAGTCGACCGAGGGCTCGTAGACGCTCTAGCGCCCGGCCGTCTCAAGGCACAGTCGCGCACACTCGCGCACGCGAGCACGGCCTATCAGATGGTCGACTAAATCGCGAAGCGTTCGGCTCGGCCACACTTCAGGGCGGTCGCGCACGCGGCGAGCCTGTCGCGAAGGCTGTCGGGGAGACCCTGCTCTCGCGAACGCTTTGCGTCCCAATGTACCTTGTGCTTCTATGCATAGCACTTCGATCCGTGGGAGGCGACATACACATCGACAAGGACCTGGTCGCGGCCTCGGCGACACCGCTCGTGCTCGCAATCCTGGCGGAGGGTGAAAGCTACGGGTACGCAATCCTCAAGCGGGTACGTGCGCTCTCCGGGGGCGAGCTCGAGTGGACCGACGGGATGCTCTACCCGCTGCTCCATCGCCTTCGTCGGCTCGGGTACGTGACGACGGAGTGGCGTACGCCTCCGGAAGGGCGTCGCCGCAAGTACTACGCGATCACCGACGAGGGAAGAGCAGCACTCGCAGACCAGCAGCAGCAATGGGTGACCGTCACCCGAGCGCTGAAGGACGTCTGGCCGGGCTCGGGTGGAGCGGTGACGGCTCTCGGCGAGGCGTGAGCGATGGAGAGCGTTGAATCACAGATTGCAGAATGGCGGGCGTACGTCGTCAACGCCCCGGGCGTCAACGGCCAGGACGTCGATGAGCTCGAGGATCATCTTCGTCAGCAGATCGCCGAGCTGAACGCGGCCGGCCTCACAGCCGATGAGGGGTTCCTGATCGCCGTGAAACGGCTAGGGGCCGTGGACAGCTTGTCCCGAGAGTTCGCACGCGAGCACAGCGACCGACTGTGGAAGCAGCTCGTCCTGGCAGGCGACGACGAGTCGGCAGGTGCGGCGAGCGGCTGGCTCGAGGCCTTCGTCCTTGCTGCGGGTGCGGCCGTTGCGATCCAGGTTGCACGACTCGCCGCGGGCTTCCCCGACGACGAGGAACCCACCTGGTTCGTGCGGGACCTCAGCCTGTTCGTGTTGCCGTTCCTCGCCGCGTACTTCGCCCGTCGACGGCAGCTCGACACCCGGCACTGGGTGTTGACGGCGGTGCCGTTCGTGCTCGCCGCGCTCGTGGTCAACCTCTATCCGTACGGTGCGGACTCCGACACCGAGGTCCTCGTCGCGCTCCATCTGCCCGTCGTGCTCTGGTTCGTGGTCGCGTACCCGTACATGGGTGGCACGGTCCGATCGCACGAGCGGCGCATGGACTTCGTCCGCTTCACGGGCGAATGGTTCATCTACTACGTGCTGATCGCGCTCGGGGGCGGGGTGCTCATGGCTTTGACCGCGGGGATCCTCGAGCCCACGGGGGTCGACGTCGACCGGATCGCTGAATGGGTGCTGCCCTCAGGAGCGGCCGGCGCCGTGATCGTGGCCGCGTGGCTGGTCGAGTCGAAGCAGCGGGTTGTGGAGAACATGGCGCCGGTGCTCACGATGCTCTTCACGCCGCTGTTCGCGGTGATGTTGGCCGGCGCTGCCCTCGTCTACGCCGTGACCGGTCTTGGCGGCGCGTTCGATCGCGAGCTCCTGGGCACCTTCGACGCCCTGCTGCTGGTCGTCCTCGGGCTCGTCCTGTACGGGATGTCCGCGCGGGACCCGTCCACGTCGCCGAACTGGATGGACGGCATCCAGTTGGTCGCCGTCGTCAGCGCCCTCGTGCTCGACGTGATGGTGCTCGGCGCGATGATCGCTCGGATCGGCGACCTCGGGTTCACTCCGAACAGAACGGCAGCGCTCGGCCTCAACCTCGTACTCCTCGTGAACCTCGCGGGGGCAGGCTGGCTATCGGCCAGATTCCTCATGCGACGTAGCACGCTCCACCGGCTCGAACGCTGGCAGACCGCCTACCTTCCCGTCTTCGCCCTGTGGGCCGCCACGGTCGTGGTCGTCTTCCCACTGGTGTTCGCCTTCGACTGACCGCATCGACTGACCGCATCGAGACCCCGCGCTTGCCGTGGACTGCACTGTCGCGGCTCGGCGGCCTGTCTCGCACTGCTGCGAGGCCCGAACCTGGTTCCTTACCATCGAACACATGACGCACGACCGAGCATGATCTACCTGCAGTGACCCGACGGACTCGGAGGAGTGGATGCGCCGCCTGAACTTTCTGCAGGACGACCCCTGGGATGAGGTGAACGACGACGTCAACCGTGTCCGCTGGTTCGGGCACCCGTTCGGGGCCGACCAGCTCGGGGCGTCGCTGATCGAGTATCTGCCTCGGTCGCCTGACAGTCCGATGCACATGCACTACGGCGTCGAGGAGATGTTCTTCGTCCTCAGTGGGACGCCGACCGTCCGCACGCCGGAGGGAGAGGAGGAGCTCTCACCCGGCGACGTCGTCTACTTCCCGGAAGGCCCAGACGGGCTGCACACATTCTCGAACCCCACGGATGAGCCCGTGAGGATGCTGGGCATCTCGACCAAGCGTTTCCCAGATGTCCTCGCCTACCCGGAGCGCGGAGTTGCCTGGGTGGCGACACGCCATCCTGAGCGCCCGGTACCCGAGGGCGGCGACCAAGGAGTCATCGCTCGCTTCGAGCTGGCACCGGGCGACTGAAGCTCCGAAAAGGGAGCCGCCTGGGTCGTACGACATCCGGCCATCCAGTCAGTGGGCCAGGACTACCTTCAGTGCCACGATTACGAGGCCGAGGCTTAGGTTGAGAGCCACGGAGACGACGGTGCCAGTCCGGCTCAGCCGTTCGAGGCGCGCGAAGCGAATCCCCTGGACCGCGAGCGTGGCGACCCCAACCGCGAGCGCGAGCCAGATGGCAGTCCGGTCTCGAACCACACCCAGGGCGCCGAGGGCGATGGCGGCCAAGGGCAGGACGGATGCGAGCGGGATCGCTAGCTCGCGTCCTGCGATCGCCGTCAGTTCTGCACGGGTGAGCCGTCGTCCCAGACTCAGGCTCTCCCCGAGCGCGTGCGCATACGCATGGGCGATCCAGAGGATCACCACGGACGCGCTCACAACGGCGCCAAGCCGCCAGAGGTCGTACCGGTATGCCGTCGCTCCAGCGGCCAAAGCGGCGAGTACCACGATCGTCCCGTACACCGCGCCCGCGATCCTCTCGCGTGTTCCGAGAGCGAGTCTCTTCACGTCCATAGTCAGGATGTTGGCCTGGGCCGCAGCCTTGTCTGCGGGTACATGTCGCGGCAAATGTACGTCCGAGCCCGCGCTGACTGTCCCATGAAGTGCCGGGCGCTCGAGAGACATCCCCGCACGCTCGCCCATGTCAGGCAGTACGCACCTAGACTCTCCTCGTCAGCCGAGCCAAAGCAGGTGAACGGAGGGCGCGCATGAGCGAGTATGCGATCCGGGCGCTCGATGCCACGACTTGGGATGCCTACGCCCGGCTGGCCCACGAGGGAGACGCCCGCCTGAAAAACCGTTCGACTCGCATGTCCTAAGCGGCGGACGTAGGTGGCGCACGCTGGTCAGGCGAATCGGATATGTCGGTATGCGCACGGGCGACGTCGAAGCCATGACGTCCTTCTTCCGCGAGGCGATCGGGCTCGAGGCTGCCGGCGAGGGCGAGACCGTCACGTTCCGCTCGCCGCCGAGCTGGGCGACGGACGTCTGTCAAGCCGCTCGATGCAGGTCCCCCCGTTCAGCCTGGATGAGCTCCTCGCGCGTGTACCGGTAGACGAGCAAGGGGATGAAGTCCAAGATCCGGGCGCGTGCGCGCAGCGTCTCGTAGCAAGCTTCTCCGATCGCGGACACCTCACTAGCCTCGCGCTCGTCGGCGAACTCACGGCGAAGACCTTCGAGTGCTTGTCCGACTTGCCGATCGAGGGTCGCCTTGTCCATCACCTCTCCTTTCCTCACCACGCCCGTAGTGCACGCAGGCGCGAGGTCTTCTTCGCTTGGTGGGCTTCCATGCGGCCGAGCACGTCGTCCAGGACGGCGACGGCCTCGAGGACGTGCGGGCCTTTGTTCAACATCACGCACTCTGCGCGCTCGGCCATTGCGGCGTCCGTCATCTCCGCTCGCGAGTGCGTTCCCTTGCGGACGAACGAGTCGAGGACGTGCGTGGCCCAGATCACGGGCACGTGCGCGGCCTCGCACAGCCAGAGGATCTCCTCCTGGATCTCGGCGAGCCGGCCGAAGCCGATCTCGACCGCGAGGTCGCCGCGGGCGATCATGACGGCCAGGGGCTGCGCTCCTGCCGCCTGCACGATGATCTCGGGCAACCGCTGAACCGCGAGCGGCGTTTCGATCTTCGCTGCGATCGCACGTGCCGTGCTCGAATCCCGGGCCTGGAGCTCCTCCTGCAAGCGCGCGACGTCGGCCGCGCTCTGGACGAACGAGTAACCGACGATGTCCGCTTCGTGCGCCACGACGTCGAGGTCGGAAAGATCCTTCGCCGTCAGCGGGTCGAGCCGGAGGTCGGTGTCCGGGAAGTTCAGGCCCTTGTTGGACTTCACGCACCCCTTCGATTCGACCGTCGTAACCGTGAGCAACGCGCCGCGGTCGGCGACGTCGTCGACCACCAGCCGGATGCGGGCCTCGTCGATGCACACGCTGTGTCCAGGTCGGAGCTGACGCACTGCCTCGGGAAGCGAGCACTGGATCTCGGGCGGATCGGGCGCCCGCCTGGGTTCGCCGGCGACGAGCCGGACCTGGTCACCGACGCTCACCCGCACTTCGGTGGACCGTCCCTGAACCTGCCCGGTGCGGGCACGTGGCCCCTCGAGATCCATCAAGACGCGGCAGCTCCTGCCGGTCTCAGCGGCGGCGCGTCTCGCGTGCGCGGCCATCGCGGCCCAGTCCTCGGGACCGTCGTGGGCGCAGTTGATGCGGACGACGTCCGTCCCGCACTCGACGAGATCACGCACGTATCGGTAGTCGGAGGCTGCGTCGCGCGGCAACGTGACCATGATCCGCACCTGCCTCCCGGCGGGGGTCGGGCCGAAGACCGCCTCCGTGTGCCGACGGAGGAAGCGGTTGCCACGGTAGAAGGCGGCAGGGCGTGGATGGTGGATGGCCGGTGAGAGGGCCTCCTCCCTCGCGATCGCGGCAAGCGAGGCGATGACCGCGTCGAGGTTCGCGAGCACGCGCGCCTCGCAGCGGCCGAGTGACGACAGCCCAAGCGGCATGAGCGCTTCCTGCAGCTCGCGCAGATCCCGCCTCCGCAGCGCGATGTAGCGCGCGAGGTTGACGGCACTGGGGAGGAACGAGCGTCGCTGCAGTGCCGGCCTCCAGCGAGCGATGAGCTCGTCGCCTTCACGTACGACCTGCTCGCGGAGGTCCAGCAGATCGTGAAGGAGGAGCTGCGAGCGGTTCGTTCCAGACTCGATGAGCAAGCTCCCCATGGTTCGCGGTCCATGGTCCGTGGAGGCGCCCGCCCGTTCATCGGGGAGCGATGCGCAGGGGGTGCGGAGAACTACGCGAAGATGGGGCTGCGTTTACGGGTTGGACACCAGAGGATCACATTCCGCGCTCGCACGCAGGCAGTCGCCGCTAGGCCGGGACAGCCGCGCTCGGCAGCTCGGCCGCGGTGGCACGAGCCACCGCCCATTCCAACGCATAGTCGGCGACGGCTCCCCAGCCATCCGCGCCACACGTCCAGTGATCGCGGCCCTGGAACTCGAAGTATTCGGTGATCGTGTCTCCCTTGTAGTGCTTGGCGTTCGACCTGTTCACCGACGGAGGCATGATGTGGTCCTCGCCACCTCCGATGAAGAGGAGCGGAGCGCGGCCGGGGTTGCCCCTACCGGGCGGATCTGTAATATTGAACTGAATGGTTCAGTATCAGACGACTGTCGACCGTGCGTTCGCGGCCCTCGCCGACCCGACCCGGCGCGCCGTGCTCGAACGGCTCGGCGGCGGCAGCGCGACGATCAGCGAGCTCGCCGAGCCCTTCGGCATGTCGCTGACCGGGATGAAGAAGCACGTGCGGCTGCTCGAGGAGGCGGAGCTCGTCACCACGGAGAAGGTCGGGCGTGTGCGCAGGTGCACGCTCGTGCCCTACGCCTTCGAGGGCATCAGCACGTGGCTGCAGCGACTCGACCGCTTCGCACAGGTCGTCGAACGCACGAAAGGAGAACGATGAGCGCCACCACCAAGAAGAGCACCACCATGAAGGACAAGAAGTCCGAGGGATTCACGGACGAGGAACGTGCTGCGATGAAGGCTCGCGCCCGAGAGCTGAAAGCAGAAGCGCGCGCGAGCAAGAACAGAGCGGAAGGGGAACGCGACCTGCTTGCGGCGATCGCCGCGATGAAGGATCCGGACCGCGCCATGTCCGAGCGCCTCCATGCGATCATCGAAGCAACCGCCCCGACCCTCTGGCCGAAGACCTGGTACGGGATGCCCGCGTATGCCAGGGAGGGCAAGGTCGTCTGCTTCTTCAAGAGCGCGGAGAAGTTCAATTCGAGGTATGCCACGTTCGGCTTCGAGGAGGCGGCGAACCTCGACGACGGCGCCATGTGGCCGACCTCGTTCGCATTGAAGGAGTTGACCGCCGCCGACGAGGCAAGGATCGCCGCGCTCGTGAAGAAGGCGGTGAGCTGAGGCTGCAGCGGCTCGAACCGCTTCGCGCAGCCATCGAACGGACGAAAGGAGCACGATGAACGAGGCCACCGTTACCACCCCGAACGAGCTCGAGATTCGCGTCGAGCGGATCTTCGACGCACCGCGCGCGCACGTCTACTCCGTCTGGACGGACCCGGCGCTGATCCCCGAATGGTGGGGCGACGGCACCGTCGTCGAGGAGATGGACGTCCGTCCCGGCGGCACGTACCGGTTCCGAACCGCCTTTGGCCTTGTCGAGGGCGAGTTCCGCGAGGTCATGCCACCCGCGCGCCTCGTGCAGACGTTCCAGAATCACCTGCAGACGCTCGAGTTCGAGGATCTTGGTGAGCAGACCAAGCTGACCCAGACGATGCGCTTCGAGACGGCCGAGGAGCGAGACACGACCATGCAGTACGGCGTCGAGGAGGGCGCGAGGGGAGGCTTCGAGCGCATCGACGCGCTGCTGGAGAAGATCGCGGCGTGAGGCCGGCGCCGCGGTCGCGGGCAGAGCGCACGGCCGACACGCTCACTTTGCTGCGCACGGAGGTCGACTGTTGGGTAGCGAGCGCGGACGAGATCGGGAACGCCCATCTCGTCCCCTCTCCCACTACTGGGACGGTGCGGCCCTCGTGCTCGCGATGCCGCGCTCGTCTCCGATCGCGACGTCGTGCTCGTCGACGGCCGTGTGACGGACGGCGCAGCGCCGCCGTCGTAGAAGCGAACCTATGCGTGCGAGGTCCGGAGGCGTTTAGCGGGGTGCAGTGAGTGACCTGAGCGCTCTCGCGGCGATGGAGAGCGGTGGCGGTTGCCACGCCTGTCGGTCTTCTGGTGACCAGGCGTATGCGGGCGTGCCGTCGATGACGAGATCGCAGAGCTCTGGTCGATCGAGTTGTTGGGCGGACCAGTCGTAGAGAGGGCGCAAGCGCGGTAGGACGACTGCGTAGTCGAGGACGCGACCGAGCTTGTTCTCGAGCCCGAGGTACTCGTCGAGCTCGCCGTCGGCCGGGTACGTGACGGGAAGGACACGCCCCATGGCGAGGAAGATGTCGACCGTACCGCGACGTGGGTCGCCGAGCGTGGGACCACCGAGAGCGACGCGGCCGAGGGCAAGCCGCGGGGCGGCGACGAGTGCGTGTGCGTACAGGACGCGGGCGAGGACGACGTTGAGGAAGAAGCGCTCGATTCGGTTCTCGTAAGTGGCGAGCTCGCGGTGGTCGAGATAGGCGGCGACGATGCTCGCGTTGTGCGCGCAGTACCAGTTCTGCGCGGTCGGCCGATTGATGAAGGCTGTCCAGTGCTCGACCGTGATGCTCGACGGTGAGCCGCTGCGTCCGGTGGCGAGTGCGAAGGCTTCACAGCTATCGCGCAGGAGTCGCTCGTTCATCGCTCGCCACCACCTGCTGCCGGGACGCCCACTCTCGAGCGGGTTGAGAACGCCTCGCTCTGCCATCTAGTGCTGTGAAGGCGAGGGCGGCTCGGCGGAACCGCGGGCGCTGCGATTGGCTGCCGGTCGGATCGTCGTAGATCGATCGAGCTAGCGCGAGGCGTCCCGCTGGGTCGTCTCGGACGGCGGCGACACGCGCGGCCGCGAAGGCAGCGCCGGCCCCATCGTCGTCGCGTGTCTCGTCGCCGCTGATGCGGTGATTCTTGCGAAGAGCGTACGCCGGCCTCTACGGGTGCTGATGGCCGTTAGCCGGGCGCGGGAGCTGCTGGCGGCAGGCTCATCGTCGCCTTCTCGGCCAGGAGTGGCGTGGCCGGGATCTCTATGAAGCCTCGTGTCGGCCGGTCGAGATCGAACGTGACGAGGACGAGAAAGCTGACGATGACCGCAGCGGCGGCAATCGGAAGCAGGCCCTTGCCGAGCACCGAGAGATAGAGAGCGAGGAGGCCCAGCGCGAGTGCGGCGCCGAGCAGCTCGAGCCACAGCACCGCATCGGGCACGCGGTTGTTCAGTCCGGAGAGCCGGACGGTCTGCTGATCGATCATGTCGTTCAGGCTGTCGACGTAGAGGCGCGGTGCGGTGTCGCGCGGGTGTGCGTTGAGGTTTTCGCCTGCCAGACGCCACAGGGCACGCTGCAGTCGCCCCTGCTGCGCCGCTGTGGCTCGGATGGCCGTGCTGCCGGGGATCTCGTACGTGACACGAATCGCCAGATCGTTGTAGCTACGCAGGAGTGCGAGCGAGCGGCTGCGCTGCGGCTCTGCAATCGTCTGAGCTCGCAGGTACGCCGTGCCAATCGTGTTTGCGTCGGTCACGACGTCCGCACGGCGGTCCTGGTATCGGCCGACCGCGAGAGAGAGGCCGAAGGCGAGGATCAGGCCGACGACGCCGAGTAGTGCGCCCTGCAAGACACCGATTGGCTCTCGATACCTCTCCGAGTGCGCGCCCATGTAGCGGCCGGCGAGCACGCCGAGAGCGCTGGCTCCGCCGATGACGAAGAAGATGACGAGCCCGAGCTCCCAACTGCTCAACCGGAAGAACACTGGGCACGCAAGCTAGGTCAATCGGCGGACGGCGACCGCGACGGAAACGCCGTCGTGCCAGTCGCTGCTCTTTCGTCTCGCTCCGCCCGACGATCGAGGCATTCCTGAGCCACGTCCGGACGTTGTCTCGCCCGGGGCAGGGAAATAAGGTGACGACGCTGCCCGCTACCCGGCGAGTGCCGTGTCGGCACTCACGGCAGGAGGGAATGAATGTCGCTCGATCAGGATCAAGCACGCGACTTCGCACGCACGTACACCGAGGCGTGGTGCAGTCACGATCCCGCCAGAGTCGCCGGGCACTACACGCCGGGCGGCACGATCGCGATCAACGGCGGCGAGGCCACGGAGATCACGGAGGTCGCGCGCTCGTTCATGTCCGCGTTCCCGGACATTCAGGTGTTCATGGACGACGTCTTCTTCAAGGAAGACACGGTCGAGTTCCACTGGACCTTCACAGGTACGAACACGGGACCAGGCGGTACCGGAAAGTGGGTTCGGATATCAGGCTTCGAGGCGTGGACGTTCGGTGACGACGGCCGTGTCGTGGAGTCGCAAGGGCACTATGACCAGGCCGAGTACGACCGACAGCTCGAGCACGGCGCGCCTGAGATCCAGTAGACCCCGGATAATCAGTCCGTGACGGGCGACGCGCGCGGCCTGATGCTCCATCTGGAGAAGGTTCTGCAAGCGCCGAGAGAGCGGGTGTTCGCGGCGTGCGTCGGAGCCGGACGAGCTCGCCGAATGGTGGGGTCCCGCGGGCTTCACGGCTCCCAGCGTCGACCTCGACGTTCACGTCGGAGGGCGGTACCGCATCACGATGCAGCCACCGGAGGGTGAGGCGTTCCATCTGCGCGGGGAGTACTCGGAGGTCGATCCGCCGCGGCGCCTCGTGTGCACGTTCGAATGGGAGGAGCCGGATCCAGACGACCAGGAGACGGTCGTGACGCTCTCGTTCTTCGACGATCCGGAGGGAACCAGGCTCGTTCTCGATCAGGGGCCGTTCGCGACCGACGCTCGATACGCGCTGCACGAGGCGGGCTGGACGGAGACGCTCGAGCGGCTCGTGCAGTTCCTGGCGTGATCGATTCCCAAACGACACTGCGGAACAGTCGCGTGCGTCAGGCTGCGGCCGCCATCGGTTCGCGCTAGCGTCGGTTCGTGGGTGAGGTGCACGCTGGCGTGAGCAGCGCGTGACGCCATCGAGTTCTATCTTCGATGCTCGTGTTCATGTTCGCGTTGACGCAGGTCACGCCCGTGCGTCTCGGACAATCCGACGTGCAGTGGACTCAGGCGCGGCACACCAGGCGTCGGAGGACGCTCTAAGGGCGCGTTAGAAAGAGTCGCTTCTCCGTTGCGAGGTGCGGCGCCCATTCGAGACGGGTCGCGCCTGCGAAGCGAAGGTAGGCGCGGAGCGCGTCGCGCATCGAGTCGACGAAACCCTCGGCGCGGCGCGGGGTGAAGCCGTCCTCCCACCAGACGTCGAGCACCTGCACGCGCGCCTTCTCCTGGTCGATCCGAGGCTCGATCCGGCCGACGAAGCGATCTCGGAAGACGATGGGCAGCACGTACCAGCCCCAGCGGCGCTTGTCGGGCGGTAGGAAGAGCTCCCACACGTAGTCGAAGCCGAACAGGGCCCCGAGGAGCTTACGGTCCCAGACGAGCGGATCGAAGGGGGACAGGAAGGCGACGGAGGATGTCGGCTCCGGCGGGGTCTCCAGGAGCTCGACCTCGTCGCGGACGACGAAGCGCTTGCCGCTCACGCCCTCGACCTGGACCGGGACGATGTCGCCGCGCTCGACGAGCTCCTCGCGCAGCGGGTTCCGCCCAGGCAGGTCGGGCCACCGCGGGTCTGGCTTCGCAGGGCCGATCCCGGAGAAGACGTCCCCAGCGCCGCCGACGCCGAGCAGGCCGTGGGCCCGATAGCGGGACAGGAGCTTGTGCCGAAGCCGCTCCCGCAGCGGGGGCTCGTGCGCGAGCATTTCGGCCGGGAGCAGCCGCTCGAGGAGGTCGTAATAGCGGCGGTTGCCCTCGCGCCGCGCGAGGCCGAGCACGCCCGTGACCGTGTACGCCTCGAGCACGGCGCGAACGGTGTTCGTCGGCGCTCCGAACCAGTCGGTCGTCGGACCGCTCTCCCGCTCGAAGTCCTGGGACGACAGCGGACCCTCCGCGCGGATCCGCTCGAGCACGCGCGCGGCCACGTCGGCGTTCTCGGCGAGCGTCTCCCGCGCGCTCAGGCCGGTACCGAGAAACCATGCGAACTCCCGCGCCGGGACGAAGGAGAGCCCCTTGTTGTACGCCTCGAAGATCTCGCGGCGCACGTAGAGCACGTCGCACCAGGCGGGCTCGTAGCCTGCGACGCGCGCGTGCAGCACGAGGTCGTGGCTGCGGCCCGCGACCGCGATCGGGTCGAACTGGATCGAGCCGAGCCGGCGGAAGACCTCGAGCACGGCCTCAGGTCCTCCCTCGAGCGAGCGCGCGGGCGCTAGCGCGTGGCGTGCGACGAGAAAGCGACGCGCAGCCTCGGCGGTGACCTTCACGGGCAGGACGCTATCCGGCGCCAAGGCCGGGAGCCTCTGGAACCCGAGTGCGCGCGCCTGCGGCACGCCTGGCCCGTCGGCGCCGCCGCGGGTGCAGTGTGAGTTCGCCCGGCGTAGGCGAGAGCCGGCCCAGACAGACATGCTAACCGCGGGCTCAACGGAAAAAAGCCCGACAGCGCGAGTAGCTCATGACACGTGGCGAGGCTGAGCAGGCCGGCGAGGAGACGTTGTCAGCTGAGAGAAAAAGACGTTTATGGGAGACGGCCAAGACCAGCAAAAAACAAGAGTGCAGTATTGCGACACACACGACGAATCCGGCCAGGGTAGAGCCGCAGCTGGCACGTCTCGATAGCCGAGACTCCAGCAGTGACGCGGCGATAGCAGCACGTCAGCGAATGCGATGATGCCGGCGGCAGATAAGCCGGGTGGCGACCGGCCATTCCGCCGGGTCGCGAACTGTCTCGACAGCCGAGGTCTCCAGCAGTGGCGAGGGCGATGACCACCACCGTCAGTCCGCTTCCGATGAGAAGTGCGCCGGCTTGGCTGCGGGTCATGCCGGCCGGATCGGCGCAGTTTCGCGGGGCGCTGAGTGTTGCGGGCGCCGGGCGTTCTGTTCTGGTGGCTGGATCGGGAGCGGTCCGGCCTTAGTAGCATCGAGGCGTGCGCGAATTGGCACCCGGGCTCTGGCACTGGCAGGCACCGCACCCGGAGTGGCGGGCGACCGAGCCGTGGGACCAGAACGTCTCGTCCTACGCGATCGACGACGGGGAGCGGCTCCTGCTGTTCGACCCGCTGGGCGTGCCGAGCGAGTTCGAAGAGCTCGCGACAAGCCGCGAGACCGCGATCGTGCTCACCGCGCCGTGGCACGAGCGGGACGCACAGGGCCTCGTGGAGCGGCTCGGTGTGCCGGTCTACACGCCGCTGCCCGACAGCGCGCAGTACCTCATGGACACGTACGGCATCACGGCAGAGCAGGCCGGCGATGGCAGTCCCGACGTCGTCTGGCTGCTCCGCGAGAAGAAGGGCGAGGCACGTCCGTACTCGTCCGGCGACCGGCTGCCGTTCGGTGCCGACGTATTCCCCGGGCACAAGGCGAACGACACCGTGCTCTGGGTCGAGGGCCAGCGTGCGGTGATCTCCGGCGACACGCTCGTCGACTTCGGCCAGGGTCTCGAGATCAACGAGAGGTGGCTCCGCCCTGGCGTGACGCGGGAGGAGATCGCCGAAGGGCTGCGCCCGCTGCTCGAGCTTCCGGTCGAGCACGTGCTTGCGACGCACGGCGGGCCGACCGACCGCGCCGCCCTCGAGCGCGCGCTGTCCACGTCCTAGGGCGGAGCGCACGGAGGCGGCGGCGGGAACGGGCCTGCGGTCAGGCGTTTTCAGTCGACGGAGCAGAGGCCGGCGCCGGGCTGCGCAGGAGCACGAGGGCGGCGAGAGCGCCCACGACGAGCACCATCGAGCCCGCCAGAAGCACCTCGTTGAGGCCGCTGACGAACGCCGTCTTCGCAGGCTCCACCAGGTCCGGCTGCCCGGCGACGGCTCGCAGTCCGGCCGAGCTCACCGCGGCCCCGAGGCCGGCGCCGTGGTTGCCGGCGGCAAGCGAGAACGCGTTCTCGACGCGGTACTCCAGCAGGGCACCGAGCGCAGCGACCCCGACGGCAACGCCGGCGAGGCGGAAGGTGTTGTTGATGCCCGACGCCATTCCCGTTCGCGCCGGATCGACGACGCGCAACGCGCCGGCTGCGAGCGCGGGATTGGCGACTCCGATGCCGACGCCCGCGACGATGAACCCTCCGAGCAGTGCCGTCCAGCTCGAGTCGGTGTCCAGCCCGTACATCAGTGCGAGCCCTGCCGCTACGAGCGCGAGGCCCACCCCGATCATCAGCCGGAGAGGCACGCGCGAGGCTAGACGTCGCGTTGCGAGCGGCACGAAGAAGACGAATGCGGTGAGCGGGAGGAAGCGCAGGCCCGTCGCGAGCGGTGAGAAGCCGAGGATGTTCTGCAGGTAGATCGACAGGTACGGGAACATGGCGAACATGCCGGCCGCTATGCAGAACGTTGCGACCGACACTCCGACGAATGCGCGCTGCCGGAAGAGCGTCACGTCGAACATCGGCCGCTCCTGACGCAGCTCCAGCACGACGAACACGAACAACAGGAAGACGCCGCAGACGAGCGACAGGAGTATCGCGGCGCTCGACCAGCCGAGGGCGTTGCCGCGGAGGATCCCGAAGACGATCAGGAACAACGCCGCGGAGAACGTCACGAGCCCCTGAACGTCGGTATGCCGTGCACCCTCGTCACGGGATTCCGAGATCCGAGTGAGGGCGACGGCGAAAGCGAAGACGCCGACCGGGATGTTCACGAAGAAGATCCAGCGCCAGCCGAGGCCGTCGGTGAGGAGGCCGCCGACGAGCGGTCCGCAGGCGACCGCGGCGCCGACGGTTGCGCCCCACACAGCAAGTGCACCGAAGCGGTCGGGCCCGCGATATTCGTGGCCGATGAGAGCGAGCGCCGTCGCGAACAGAGCCGCACCGCCGATCCCTTGCAACGCGCGAGCGACATCGAGCGCCGTGATGCTCCAGGCGAGGCCGCAGAGGAGTGATGACGCCGTGAAGAGCAGAACACCTGCCATGAAGACCAACCTGCGCCCGTACCGGTCCGCCAACGCACCAGCAGTGAGGATCAACGCCGCGAGGCTCAGCGCGTAGGCGTCGACGACCCACTGCAGCCCGGTCAAGCTCGCATCGAAGCGCTGCTGCATGTTCGGCAGCGCGACCACGACGACGGTGATGTCGAGGAGCAGCATGAACGTCGTCAGGCAGACGGCGACGAGCGTCCACTTCCGCGCGTGGCTGTCCGTCTCCATTCCGAGGACGGTACCGAAGCCCGCATAGACACTGTCAAGGCCCCCTCTTGTGAGGTAGCCTCGGCCCGCTCGACGGAGACTCGATCCAACGACGACCGCGAAGAAGAGTGGAACAGCGCACCCAGCCCCGGACCGGCATCCCCGCAGCCGAGCTACACGAGCGGCGCGAACGGCTGCTCGAACACGTCCGCCGCGACGGTCTGTCCGGTTACGTCCTCTTCGGTGCCGACTACATCCAGTACTTCACCGGCTTCTGGTTCCTGTCGAACGAGCGACCGGTGATCTACGCCGAGAGCGTCGGCGGCGAGTCCGCGGTGTTCGTGCCGGAGTTCGAGGTGGAGCGCACGCGTGCGGAAGCCGCTTTCGCGCGGATCGCGTCGTATCCGGAGTACCCGGGAATCGAGCACCCGATGCTGATCCTCGCTCGAGTGCTCGCGGACCTCGGGATCAGGGACGCAATCGGCGCTGACGAAGACGGCTACCCGGGCATTCTCGGCTACAAGGGGCCTGCGCTCAGCGCCGCGGCAGGCGCTTCCGTCGCTCCGCTGGGCGACGTCATCGAAAGCATGATGGCGCGGAAGAGCGAGAGCGAGATCGCGCTTATCCGGGAGAGCGGGCGCTGGTGCGCGCACGCGCATCGGTTGCTACAGGAGTACTCCCGGCCGGGCACGACGGAGGCCGAGGCAAGCCTTCGGGCCGGCCATGAATCGACGCTCGCGATGCTGGAAGCACTCGGGGACGGATATGGCGGAGGGCTGTCGTCCTCGTCGGGCGTGTCTGCGGGCTATCGGGGCCAGATCGGGCTGCGCAGCTCGTGGGCCCATGCGGTCGCGCACGACATCGAGTTCCAGGCAGGCGACGTGCTCGTGACGGAGACGAGCGCGCCGATCTGGGGCTACAACGCAGAGCTCGAGCGAGCCATGGTCATCGGCCCGCCGACCGAAGAGATGCGGCGGCTGTTCGAGCACACCGTCGCCGTACAGAAGATCGCCTTCGACGCGATTCGGCCGGGCGCGACGTGCGCCGACGTCGACGGTGCCGTCATGCACTACTTCGAGCAGCACGACCTGCTCCCGTACTGGCGTCAGCACACCGGCCACGGCATCGGCCTCCGCAATCACGAGGCGCCGTTCCTCGACGTCGGTGACCACACGACGCTCGAGACCGGCATGGTCTTCACCGTCGAGCCGGGTCTCTATCACCCGGCGATCGGCGGCTTCCGCCACTCCGACACCGTGGTCGTCACCGAGGACGGGATGGAGATCCTCACCGACTACCCGACCGACCTCGAGAGCCTCACGCTCCCGGTCTGACGCCGCCAGGCCGACCTATCGCGCCGTGTAGTCGAGCTCGAGGAACTCGCTCACCTCGGAGAGCCAGCGCTCCTGCACGAAGCGGACGTGATCCGGGTGCTCGTTGTAGCGCTCGTAGGCAGCTCGATCTGCGAACTCCATCGAGATTCCGAAGCGGTAGCCATTCTTCGGGCTGACCTCGGCCAGCAGCTCGAACGCTTCAACCCCGGGGATGGTCGCGAGCTGCTCGGCCGCGTCGAGGAAGTCTCGCTCTTCCGCCGATCCGTCTCGGTGCGCAAGCGTGAACGCAACGGTGTGCCGGATGCGCTCCGCGACCATCCGGGGAGACTACTTCGCGATCGCCCGGTGCCGGGCACATCGCCGTCAGCCTCGATGCCGCTATCTCTAGAGTGCGTCTTCGATGTCGGAGCTGCGAGTCAACCGGTCGTTGGAGCGACCTCGCGACCCCGGATCGAGGTGTGAGCCGTGAAGGCTGCGGTGATCAGCGAGCTCGGACAGACGCCGGAGCTCGTCGCCGACCGCGCGGAGCCGTCGGGCGAGACGATCTACGAGATCTCCGCCGTCGCGCTGAACCCGATAGACGTCAACGTCGGCGCCGGCCGCTACTTCGGAGGGCATCCGGATTTCCCCTATGTCCCCGGCTGCGAGGGCGTCGGCCGCGGCACGGACGGCACCCGCGTCTATCTCTTCAGTGACGGCCTCGGCCTCTCTCGCGATGGATTGTTGGCCGAGCGTGCGAGCGCGCCGGCCGACCTCGGCATCCCCCTGCCGGAGACGGTGTCCGACGAGGTGGCGGCATCGTGTGGCATCGCGGGCATGGCCGGCTGGATGCCTCTTGCATGGCGAGCGCCCGTGCGACAGGACGACCGCGTGCTCGTGCTCGGCGCGACCGGCACTGTCGGACTCGTTGCCGTGCAGTCGGCCAAGCTCCTCGGTGCCAAGCACGTCGTCGCCGCAGGCCGCAACCCCGAGCGTCTCGCGCGCGCCGGCGAGCTCGGCGCCGATGCGACCGTGAGCCTCGGGGAAGACGACCTCGTCGCGGCGTTCAAGGAGGCGGCGGGGGGCAACGGCCCGTCCCACATCGTCGACACGCTCTGGGGGGCACCCGCAGCTGCAGCGATCCAGGCCGCTGCACCTGGCTATCGCCTGGTCCAGGTCGGCCAGTCAGCCGGCGCGGACGCGTCCATTTCGTCTGCCGCGATTCGCGGGAAGATGGGCGAGCTGTACGGCTACACCGACTACGCGGTTCCCAAGGATGCGTTCAGCGAGCAGTACCTACGGCTGGTCGCTCACGCCGGCGCGGGCGAGATCACCTTCGACATCGACGCCTATCCGCTCGACCGGGTCGCAGAAGCGTGGGAGCGCCAGGCAGCCGGAGCGGCCGCGAAGATCGTCGTGACGCTGCCGTAGGCGACAGGAGCACGGTGCACGCGTGATCGGCACCGCGAGGACGCCCAAGGCCACGATCGTCCCGGCGAACGAGGCGAGCTGGGAGGATCTCCAGGCCGTGCTCGGCACGCGTGGCGATCCGTCCAGATGCCAGTGCCAGCGGTACAGAATGCAGCCGGGGGAGTCGTGGAACTCGGCCGGCGCCGAGGAGCTCGGTTTCCGGCTCCGTGCGCAGACCGACTGTGGTCACCCGGAGTCGAAGACGACGAGCGGCCTCGTCGCCTATCTCGACGGCGAGCCGGTCGGGTGGTGCGCGGTCGCGCCCCGCCCCGCCCACCCACGCCTGTTGCTCAAGACTCGCGTCCCGTGGGAGGGCCGAGCCGAGGACAAATCGGACGACAGCATCTGGGCCGTGACCTGCTTCGTGACGCGTGCGGGCTTCCGCCGTCGCGGGATCAGCTACGCGCTCGCGCGAGCGGCGGTGGACTTCGCGCGTGAACGCGGCGCTCGTGCTCTCGAGGGCTACCCGATGATCACGCAGCCCGGGCAGGAGATCACCTGGGGAGAGCTGCATGCCGGCAACCGCAGCATCTTCGCGGCCGCCGGCTTCGCCGAGATCAGCCATCCGACCCTCCGCCGGGTCGTGATGCGCATCGAGTTCTAGGCCTCCGCCACTTGCAGCAGCGACTCGATCGACGGCACGAAGTAGTAGGCGCCGGTAAGCGGCCTCGTGTAGAGCGTCAGCGCGTCGCGTTCCCCGCTGACGAGGCCGGCCATGCTCTCCAGCATCGCGGCAAGCGGCCGCTGCTCGGCTGCAAAGCCGACGAACATCGTGCCGTGGTCGGTGATCGTGCCGTAGGGCATGTTGCGACGGAAGATGTCGCCGAAGCGCTCCTGGTCGGTGCTGGCGACGTGCGAGGTGGGCGCCATGTCCTCGAGCTCGACGCTGTCGAGCTTCGTTCGGCCGATCACGCGTTCTTGCTCGACATCCGGTAACGCCTCCCACGCAGCCGCGTCGTGCACCCACTTCTGCAAGAGCAGTACGGTGCCTCCGGCTCCCGGCTCTCCGTCGGGGATAAGGACGAGCCCGGGCGCCTCGACCAGTGTCGGATTCTCGCTTCCGTCGATGAACCCGGTGAGGTCGCGGTCGTGCTGATACGGCCAGCTCGAGGTCTCCTCACTGAGCGAGCCGAGACCGTTCAACGCCGAGATCGCGGCACGCCCCGCGTCGAAGATCACGTCGTACGCGCTTCCGGACAGCCACAGCACGGCGTCGTGCTGCGTCGCCGGCATGACGAAGCTCTGCGTGCCGACCAGGTCGGCGTCGAACCCGCTGACGTTCGGCGGTGAGTCGTCCGGGGCGGCGTCGCGCCAGAGCTCGGGCCTGAATCCCGCCACGAGGTTGACGCCGCCCATGGTCGTTCTCGGCTCACGCAGGGACGAGAGGCGCGCGACGAACTCGTGCGGCTCCTGCCCGCTTGCGACGTCGAACTCGAGGTACGCGTGAGCGCTCGTGCCGAGCGCGAAGATCCCGCTCTGGGGACTCCTCATCGCGTCGTCACGGCCGGTCCCACTCCAATGCCAATCATTGCAACACGCTCACGACCGGTCGTCGAAGAGGACTTGCTCGAGCGCGTGCGACGCCTGGCGGATCATTCCCGGGTTCGTGTCCCAGTAGTACGGCAGCGCGGCCAGCGCCTGATACAGCGTCCATCCGCGTCCGCGTAGCCACGATGCGTCGTCGACGTCGAGCTCGGCGCGATAGCGCTCGCGACTTGCACCTGCGAAGACGTTCCACGCGGGCTGCAGGTCGCACGCTGGATCTCCGACGTTGAGGCCGCCGAAGTCGATGACCGCCGACAGCCGACGGTCGACCACGAGGAGGTTTCCCGGAAGCAGGTCACCGTGCACCCACGTCTCCGTGCCGTTCGACGCCGGAGCGTCGAGCGACTCCTCCCACGAACGGAGCGCGGCGCGGGCGTCGACTCGATCGCCGAGGTCGGCGATGGATCGCCGGACTCCCTCGTCCAGCTCGGGGAGCGGAGCGCCCCGAGCACCACGGGGGCGCGGGTCCGCATCGCTCGCGTCGATCCGGCGCAGCGACCTGACGAATGCCGCGAGGTCCACGGCTGCCTGATCGAGGTCGCCGACGGTGCCGTTGGCGTCCTCACCGGGCAGCCATTCGTACACCGACCAATCGAAGGGGTAGCCGTCGGCCGGATGCCCCATGGCCACAGGCACCGGCACGGCGAGCGGCAGGTGCGGCGCAAGCTTCGGCAGCCATTTCGCCTCCTTCGCAGCTTGGCCCGTCGCCCAGCCGATACGCGGGAGGCGAACGGCCAGGTCGTCACCGAGTCGATAGATGTCGTGATCCGTTCCGTACGAGGACACCCGAACGATGGCGAGACCGGCCCAGCGCGGGAACTGCTCGATGAGCAGACGGTGGACGAGCACCTCGTCGGTCGCGATCTCGTCTGCGTGCATCTTGAGCCTGGTCACTGCGGTTCGGCCGCCTGGAGCTACGTCGGCAGGATGGCCGACAGGTCCCACACGCGCGGGTCGGTCGCTGTCAGCAGGAGCAAGACCCCGGGCTTCGACTCGCGCTCGGCGGCGAAGCGCTCGCCCCACGCGCCCCGAGATAACGCCCGGCGATGTCGGCGCGCAGCGGTGTGACGTCGCACTCGACGAGCTCGGCCATGCCGCGCACTTCGACGCCGCGAAACGGAGGCACCGCCTCGAACACGACGAGTACGCACCGTGGGTCGCGCCCCAGGTGGCGGAGCTTGACGTCGCCTTCTGCGATCACGACCTCGAACGCTTCGTCGACCCACCGAAACCAGACCGGGGAGACGTTCGCGCTGCCGTCCCTGCGATAGGTCGTCAACACGGCCGGCGACGGACCCTCGAGGAGCGAACGCACGCCTTCGACCCACACACCGGCCACGCTGCGCAACCTACCGCGCCGCCAGGAGTCATTCGACCAATCGCATGCGCCGATCCTCCTCGAGGACACGCGTGTAGCGTGCGCGAGTGGCCAAGCGCGTCCTCACGGTGCGCGAGCTGAGCCGAGCGACGCTCGCGCGTCAACTTCTGCTGGAGCGCAAGCGGCTCGCCCCGACGGCGGTGATCGAGCGCCTGGTCGGGATGCAGGCGCAGTGGCCGTCGGCGCCGTACGTCGGCATCTGGACGCGCACCACGAGCTTTCGGCGCGAAGGGCTCGAGCGCGAGCTCGCACGAACGGCCGTCGTCAAGGCGACGGTGATGCGGGGAACGCTGCATCTCGTCACGCGGCGCGATTACGCACTGCTCCGAGCGGCGCTCAGTGAGACGAACTTCCCCTGGCAGATGCCCACTGCAGAGCGTCTCGCTCCGTCGGTGCGCGCCCTCGCCGCGGATGGCCCCGTCACCACGGAGGCAGCACTCGTGCATCTCGAGCGCGAGCATGGCCTAAGCGGCATCGACGGACGACGCGCCTGGGGCGCGGCACGGGTGCGTGGGCACGTGCTGCACCACCACGAGACGGCGCTCTGGGGCGCGCGTCCCGAGGGCCGGTTCGTCGCGATCGACGAGCCGCCGGCGCACGTCCCGGTCGAGGCCCGAGCCGAGATCCTTCGTCGCTACCTCGCTGCGTTCGGGCCCGCGTCGCGCCGCGACATCGTCGCCTGGAGCATGATGCACGTACCCGAGATCCAGGCCGCTCTCGATCGGCTCGAGCCGCTGCGCCGCTTCCGCGACGAGGAAGGCCGCGAGCTCCTCGACGTACCGGGTGCGCCACTGCCGGACCCCGATACTCCCGTGCCCGTGCGCTTCCTGCCGAAGTGGGACAACGTGCTGCTCGCATTCGCAGATCGGACGCGGGTGCTCCCGGAGCAGCACCGCAAGACGGTCATCCGGATGAACGGCGACGTCGCGCAGACCTTTCTCGTCGACGGATTCGTCGCCGGTGTCTGGAGCGTCGAGAACGGACGCGTCGTGCCGGAGCCGTTCGCACCGCTATCGCGCACCGCACGACGTGAGGTCGAAGACGAGGCCGAACGTCTGGAAGCGTTCGTGGCGGAATGATCGGAACCGCACCCGCAACGGCGGCTGCGTTCGCGTTCCCGATGTGCAGGATTCCTGGATGCACGTCTTTCTGGAGACCGAGCGCCTGGTGTTGCGGCGGTTCACCGAGGAGGACGTGGACAACCTCGTCGAGCTCGACAGCGACCCCGAAGTGATGCATTTCATCAACGGCGGTCGGCCGACGCCCCGGCTCGAGGTCGAGACCGACATCCTGCCGGCGTTCCTCGACTACTACGACCGCTTCGCCGGATATGGCTTCTGGGCGGCCGTCGAGAAGTCGAGCGGTCGGTTCGTGGGTTGGTTCCACTTCCGGCCGGAGAAAGATGCCCAACCAAACGAGGTCGAGCTCGGCTATCGCCTGCGCAAATCGGCGTGGGGGAAGGGTTACGCGACCGAAGGCTCACGCGCGCTGATCGACAAGGGATTCGCCGAGCACGGCGTCGAACGCGTCGTCGCGTTCACGATGGTCGTGAACATCGCGTCGCGACGTGTGATGGAGAAAGCGGGCCTGAGGTTCGTACGGACGTTCCACCAGCCCTGGCCCGACTACATCGAGGGCGAGGAGGAGGGAGACGTCGAGTACGCGCTGGCGAGATCAGAGTGGGAGGAGACGGCCGGTCAATCGGCCACCGCAGGCGGCGATTGAGCGCCGGCCGACCGCAGCGGCGCGAGGAACACAGCGGTCAACACCACGAGAATGAGTGCAACGATCGCGATCATCCACCCGTCGTCGGTGGTCGGCTTGACCACCATCGCGAAGATGATCGCGTACATGAAGGCGAGATCGATCCGCAGGACCGTGAAGAGGCGCTGGATCAGCGCCTGGCCTGCCGGTGTGGTCGGGCCGACGACAGGTATTCGCTTCGCCATCGGCGAGATGAAGAAGAGACCGGTGACGAACGACGCCGCGAAGGTGACGAGGGCGAAGATCACCCAGAGCTGACCCCAGTCCCAGTTGCCGTCGATCATCATGCCGACGCCCGCGAGGATGACCACGAGCGAGGCCGGTACGAACATGCGCTCGGAGAGGACTCCCGCGCGACCTGCGAAGCGAGCGAGCTCCTCCGGGTCGCCACCGCGGCGAACGACCGCTCCGTACATCTGGAACGTGAACGCGCCACCGAGCCAGATCATGGCCGCGGTGATGTGCACGAACAGCAGGAACTCGTACCAGGTCACGAAGCGTCTCCTCTCTGTCTCATAACCGGACAGCCGATCTTCTACAGGTTGCAGCGCCTGTGCAAGCGACCTCTACGACTGCGCACACGGACTCTGCGAGTGCACGGCTAGCATCGAGCAGCCATGGTCCCCGAGGCGCCGCTCGAACAGACCGAAGCCGGGCTCGTGGCGGCAGGGGAAGGATGGTTCGTCCTGAACGCCCGTGACGCGCGCTGGCGCCACCGCGAGGGGCGCGGCGACAGTCTGGGCTTTCAGGGAGATACGCAGTTCCCGCAGGTCGGGATCGGGATCGTCGTGCTCAAGCCGGGTGAGCCGATGGCGATGTACCACTGGGAGACCGATCAGGAAGACTTCCTCGTGCTGGCCTCGGGCGAGGCGCTGCTCATCGTCGAAGGCGAGGAGTCTCGGCCATGCGGCGGCGCAGCGGGAGCTTCGTGGTCCGACGTGCGCCGGCCGGGACGAAGCACGTGATCGTCGGAGCCGGGAGACGCTCCCTCCGCCGTTCTCGCGGTCGGCGCGCGGGAGAATCACACCGTCATCCTCGCCGACGGCACAATGGACGGGGCTCCGGGCTGGGGTGCCTACGGCCGGCGTGGACGAGGTCGCGCTCCGGCACGGTGCCGGCGTCGAGAAGGAGACGGCTGGCGACCGGACGTCGCCTACGCTCGCTTCGCGGCGAAGCTCACTCCGACGCGATATCGGGACGGCTCGCTGTCCTGGGCAGCTAGACGCTCACGGCCCGCTTCCGGGACAACCTGCGCTGGAGTGGAGGCCGAAGTGGATGCACCAACAGCCGTCGACGAGTATCTGGCCGCTCTCCCGGCGGAGTTCCGCATCGCGTTGGAGAAGCTCCGGAAGACGATCAGGGCCGCGGCCCCCGACGCGACCGAGGCGATCAGCTACCAGATGCCGGCGTTCAAGCACCAAGGCCGGTCGCTCGTCGCGTACGCCGCGTTCAAGGATCACTGCAGCCTCTTCCCCATGAGCACGAAGGTCATCGCGGCGTACAAGGAAGAGCTGGAGCCCTTCCTGGCGGGGAAGGGAACGATCCGCTTCCGCCCGGACAAACCTCTCCCTGCGGCGCTCGTGAGGAAGATCGTCAAGGCCAGAGTCGAGGAGAACGCAGGACGCAGACGTCGTTGACGCGATGTTGACCCGTCAACCGGGTCACGGCGCCGCGAGATGTGGCCGTCCGTCGGTCGGCGGCCACGGGATCAGTGGCTTGCCGATCTCCCAGTGGTGTCCGAACGGATCCTCGACGCGCCCCAGCCGCCAGCCGTGCTGCTTCGTGACCGGATACACCTCGGTGGCGCCGGCCGCCTTCGCCTGCTCCATGTACCGATCCGGGTCCTCGACGATCAACAGCAATCGCACGGTGCTCCCGCCGACCGACTCGGGGCTGTGGTTCGCATGCTCCGGTGATTCGTCCGCGACCCAGAACGTGGCGTCTCCGATCACGAGTTGAGCGACGAGGTCCGGATGGTCGTCCGTGCCGCCCACCCGGTAGACCTCGATCGCACCGAACGCTCTCTCGTAGAACTCCACGGCCTCGCGGCCGCGACGAACGGAGAGCTGCGGCACGACGACCACACCGGCAGAAAGCTGTGCATCCGACACGAACACGTCGTACCACAGGCGGCGTGGTCTCGAACCTGAGCCGTGCTAGACGACCTCGACCTCCGGCCGAAGGTCTCGATCGAGGATCGACGAGAGTCGCGTGACCTCTGCCCGCAGAGCCTTCCGCGGCGGCCTTCCGGCTTCCCCGAACCAGGCGACGCGCACGTTGTCATCATCGAGCTCCCAGGTCCCGCGGACGACGCCACCGACGACCACAACGGGCGAGATCCAGCCGCTCTGCCTGCTGACCGCCGCACGTCGCGACGTCGGTACGACGAGTCCGTCCCCGGTGCCAGGGCCGAGCACGTACTGATCGAAGCCCGGCAGCAGCCGTACGACGGTCGTGGGGGACGTCGACGCCAGCTCGTCGAGGTCCTCGGCCAGCACGTGGGCGGGCTCACCGTCTACCTCGACCGGAACGAACCGGTGCTCGAGCGCGCGGAACCAGGTTCGCAGCTGCCGCTTCCCGAACCAGCCGCCCGCGAGCCAGTTCCCGAAAGCGTCGATCGTGGTGGGTCCGTACGAGCGGAAGTAGGCGACGATCGCGACGGCCGCCGCTTCGTCCGGATCGGGGAGGCCGCTCCAGCGCGAGCTCGCTTCCTCCGGGCGCATGAAGGTCACCCGGCTTCCCTGACTTGGCCCGAAGCAGAGATCCCCGTTCCACGCGACCGGCTTCAGAAGCGTCCCCCAGCCCGAGCGGAGTTCTTCGCCGATATGGCGCAGCCCGCGCCGCGCGACGATTGCGTTCACCAACTCATCTCGCGTGAGAGGCCCGCTCTCGAGCGCTGCGCGCACCGCCTTCCGAAGCATCTCGATCTGCTTGGGGGTCACACCGAAGTAGCGCTGCCAGCTCGGCCGCTCCCAGGATCGACCCGAAGCCACGAGCGAGAGAAAAGTCCCGGCGTCCTCGGCCTTGAGGAGGTGGAGCGTCCCCCGCATCGCCCAGGTCTTGATGAGGCGACCGTCTCGCAGGGCCCGCGTGATCTCGCCGCGCGTGGACGTCTCACGCCGGACGCGGATCGCCAGCTCGGCCGACGAGGCGACCTGCGTCTGCACTCCGCAGAGGCGACCGACGACGTCGGCGACAGGAAGACGTCCGACCGGATCGAGCAGGTGGCGCTGCATCCGCCAAGCGAGCGCCTGTTGCCGGCTGACGGCTGTCGCCATTGGCTGAGCGTACTTCTGCGTCGAGAGCCGTCAGTCGGACGTCGTGGCCGCTCGCGTCGGTTCGTAGACGACTTCGAGCTTGATCCCGTCCGGATCGAAGAAGAACGCCGCGTAGTACCCGGGCGCGTAGTGCGGAAACTCCTTGGGCGCGCTCTCGATTGCAGAGCCCTGCGACAGCACCCAGTCCCAGCACCGATCGACCGCCTCGCGTGAGGATGCCTCGAACGCGACATGGTGGACTCCGACGGCGTAGCGGTCGTAGGGGACGCCGTGGGCGTCCGACTGCTTCTCCCGCAGACCGAGCCACGTGTCCTCGGTTTGCAGGTACCAGATCGGCTCTCCTCGTTCACCCTTCAGGTCGAGGACCCCCGACCATCCGAGCGTTCGCAGGAGCTCCGAGTAGAAGCTCTTGCTCCGCTCGAGGTCCGAGACGACGAGATCGAGATGGTGGAGCCCGCGGGACTGCACCGCGCGATGCTACTGGCGAGACCGCGCCCTCATCGCGGCGAGGCGTTACGAGGTCCCGGAGAGCTCCTGCGCGATCTCCCAGATGTGCCCGTCGGGGTCGGTGAAGCTGGCAGTCCGCATTCCCCAGTCACGGTTCATCGGGCCGTTGAGCAGCTCCACGCCGCGCGATGCGAGGTCGGCGCATGCCCCGTCGGCATCGTCGACCCAGATGGTGAGCTGGAAGCGCGACCCAGCATCCTGGCTGGCGACCACACCGGGATCGATGAGATCGCGTGCGGCAGGAGTTCTGAGCAGGTTGACGATCGTGTTCTCGAACTTGAAGGCGGCCGCGTCCTCGTCTTCGTAGATCGCCGGCACGTCGAAGACGTCCTGGTAGAAGGACTTGGATCGTTGCGGGTCCTCGACGAACAGGGTGATCGCACCGACGCTCTTGAGCGACGAGCTCATTCCGTACTCCTTTCGCTGGCTTCGGTCACAGTGGCTTCTGGCTTCCTGGCTAAGACGCGCCGAAGCCGTTGAAGTCATCGCTCCGGCACGGAGCGAAGCGTGACTACACGACTCCGCGCGCTGCCCAGGCGCGTGCCGTCAGCACGAACGGCGCAGTGGCGAATCGCTCGCGACAACGGTCTCGTAGCGCGGTCTGGCCACCGGCGTCGAGGCTGGCCAGATAGTCGCCGGCCGGCCCCACCCCGAGCGTGAACGGCTCCCACCACTCCTCGAAGGTGGGGTGCTCGACGCTCACTTCGAGGTACGTCTCCTCGATGCCGTTCAGACCTGCCTCGCCGAACAGCTCCGACAGATGTCCTTGACGGGCGCCCGGAAGCCCGAACTCCCCGCTGACCCGGGAATCGAGCTCGCGCGCCGTCTCCCAGTACGGGCTGAGCGGGCCGTGCCCGCCTGCGTGATCCCAGACACATGCTGCGACGACGCCTTGCTCGCGCGTCACGCGCGCCATCTCCCGCAGCCCTGCAACGGGGTCCGTCATGAAGTGGACGACGAGCTGCGCCAGGGCGGCATCGAAGGCCGCGTCCGGAAACGGAAGGTCTTCCGCCGAAGCGCGCTGCACGTCGACGTCGGGATGTCGCGTCTGGGCCGCTTCCACGAAGTGCGAAGACGGATCGACGGCCGCGATCGCAGCCGGGCCCAGAAGTGCGACCAGTTCGCCCGTCAGCGCACCGGGTCCGCACCCGACGTCCAGCACGCGCTGCCCCGCTTCCACACTCGCGAAGACCGCGAACTCGGGCGCGAGTGGGTTCGAGTAGCGGCCCATGAAGCGGTCGTACGCGTCGGCGGCCACCTCGAAGCTCATGGCGACAATCTACGCCTCGTTGGGACGAGCTCGGGTGGACGAGGCGCGCGGCGGGTAGGCTCGGACGATGTCATCGGCCGACGAACTGCGGCGCCTGATCAACGCACACCAGCTGTCGCAGGCGATCTGCGTCGCGGCGGAGCTCGGCGTCGCCGACCTCTTGACTGACGGCGCGCGCACGAGCGACGACCTTGCTGAGGCGACTCGTACGAATGCCGATGCCCTCTATCGCCTCTTGCGCGCGCTCGCGTCGATCGGCGTCTTCCACGAGGCCGAGGGGCGGCTCTTCTCGCTGGCGCCACTCGGCGAGGCGCTCCGCTCGGACGCTCCGGACTCCGTCGCCGCGATTGCGTTGCACGTGGCGCGGCCGTACGTGCACGAGGCGTGGTCAGGGCTTGTCGACAGCGTCCGCACCGGTGAGAACGCGTTCGCGCTCGTTCACGGGACGGACATCTGGGAGTACCGGGCACAACGTCCCGAGGACAGCGCGATCTTCGACCGGTACATCGCCGCAGGGACAGGGCGCAGCATGCAAGCACTGCTCGACGCGTACGACTTCGGGCGGTTCGGAACGATCGTCGACGTCGGAGGCGGGAGCGGGACGTTGCTCTCGCGCGTCCGCGCCGCGCACCCGACGGTTCGTGGGATCGTCTTCGACCAGCCACACGTTGTGGCCGGGCTCGAGCTCGGCGACGGCATCGAGGTCGTAGCCGGAAGCTTCTTCGAGTCGGTGCCCGAGGGCGGAGACGCGTATGTCCTGAAGTCGATCCTCCACGACTGGGAGGACGAGCAGGCGATCGCGATCCTGCGGTCGGTTCGCCGAAGCGGCGGCACGCTCCTCGTGATCGAACGCCTACTCGGGTCGCCCAACGAAGGGCCGGAGGCGAAGTTCTCCGACCTGAACATGCTCGTTGCACCCGGCGGCCGCGAGCGGACGCGTGACGAGTATGGCGCCCTGTTCGAGGCAGCCGGATATCGCCTCGTCGGCGCGACGCCGAGCGCCGATTTCTTCGTGCTCGAGGGCGCGCCGGTCTAGCGACCGGGCTCACCCGTCGGCCAACGGCTCCGCGGCGCCCAGCGGGCAGTTGCCTGGGGTCCGATCCGCGCAGGATCTCCTCGGCTACCGCCCGTGTCAGCGTCCGAACCAGCGCGCGGCCCGGCTCGAGCCGAACTCGTGCTTCTCGGCGACGAGCGCAGCGGACGGCTCGCGGAAGGTGCCCGTGGGCTTCGGCCCTGAGAGGAAGTCGACGTCGACGCGGCCGACGCGGCCGGCGCCGAACTCGATGTAGCAGGAGCCGAGCCCGCCGTACGGGCCGGGCTGCTCGTCGCCGCGGATGCTCGCGATGAGCGAGGCCGCGACCACGCGTGCGGCACTCTCGGCGAAGACGCCCGCCTTCGGCACGCCGATCGTCGCGACGTCCCCGACGGCGTACACGCCGGGAAAGCGCGTCTGGAGCGTCTGCGAGCTCACTGGCACATAGCCGTCCTCCGTCATCCCGCTGGCGATGACGACGTCCGGCGCGCGGTGCTTCGGGACACCGAGGAAGAGGTCGTAGGGAAGCTCCGAGCCGTCGTCGAGCACCGCCACGCTACGCGAGCGGTCTAATGCGGCGACCCGCCGGCCGGGGATGAGCTCGATGTCACGCTCGACGAACGCGGCAACGAGCGCCTCGGACGTGTCGGGCGAGGGCGGCACCGGCGTCCCGAAGGGGATGACGAATGAGATCTCACTCGTGTCCCGGACACCGCGCTCGGACAGGTAGTCGTGCAGGAGCAGGGCGGCCTCGCTCGGCGCCGGCGGGCACTTGAACGGCGCTCCGCAGACGCCGACGATCGCCTTTCCGCCCGAGAACGAGGGCAGCACTTCGGCCATCCGCTCCGCACCGGCCACCGAGTAGAACTCGTTGCCCGCCTCGGCGAGCCCGGGCGTCGCGTCGAAGTCGTAGTCGGCGCCGAGCGCGACGACGAGGACGTCTGCGTCGTGGACCCCCTCATCGGTCGTGACCCGCCGCGCCTCGGGATCGATCGCCGTGATCGTCTCCTGTAGGAAGCGGACGCCGGGCTTGGCGATGTCGCGGTACGAAAGGCGAACGGCGTCCAGAGTCGTCCGCCCGAACATCACGTCGAGCTTCGAGTAGCCGAAGACGAACGCGTCGCTCTGGTCGATCAGGGTGACGGCGACCTCGTCGCCGACCGCCTCCGAGAGCATGGTCGACAGCTCGAGCCCGCCGAAGCCGGCTCCCAGGACGACGACTCGCTGCATCGCACGATCCTAGGTGAAGCCTCTCGTTGCCAGAGCCGTATGGCCGGGTGCGAGACTTCCGCGATGTCCACGACGGAGGAGGTCGAGATCCGCCGGCTCGGCCCGGCCGAGCTGCGCGCGCAGCTCGACGGGCTGGCGGACGTGCTCGTCGATTGCGTGGCCGGCGGCGCGTCCATCGGCTACATGGCGCCGTTCTCCCACGAGGATGCGCGCGACGCCTTCGAGGCCTGGGCCGTCGAGGTCGAGCGCGGTCGTCGGCTGCTCCTGGCGGCCTTCGCCGGTGACGAGCTCGTAGGCACCGTCCAGGTGGTCTTCGCGGTGCCGCCGAACCAGCCGCACCGTGCGGACATCGCAAAGCTTCTCGTCCATCGCGCTGCTCGCCGTCGCGGGATCGCGGAGCGACTCATGGAGCAGGCCGAAGCAGAGGCGCGCGAAGAGGGCAAGACGCTTCTCGTGCTCGATGCCGTCTCCTGGGACGCCGCGGCGCGTCTCTACGAGCGCATGGGCTGGACCACGGTCGGCGTGATCCCGAACTACGCCCTCTACCCGGACGGGCGGCCGTGCGATACGACGTACTTCTGGAAGGCGATCTGAAGCGGACTACGGGTACACGGCGTCCGGCTTCTGCGGCGGGAGGTCTGCGGGCCAGTCGAAGATCTCCGTGATGACTCCGAGGTCCTCGTCCGTCGAGAGATACGCGAACGTCGCGCCTTCGTACATTCCGCCCTGCACGATGCGGCGGCCCTTCGCCTTCATGGTCTCGACCGCCTCGCCGTAGTCGGGGACGCCGAGCGCCACGTGGTGGACGCCCTCGCCCCTCTGGGCCAGGAACTCCGCGTAGATGCTCCGGTCGTCGAGCGGCTCGATGAGCTCCCACTGCACGCCGCCGATCATCGTCACTGCGAGCCGGAACGCGAAGTCCGCGGGTTGCCCGTCTTCGTCAAGTTCTTCACGGTCTGGGGGTTGAACTCGTAGATCTCCCACGGACCGATGCCGTACTCGTGCACGTACGTCTTCATCGTCGCCGCGATGTCACGCACGACGACGCAGATCTGCTTCGTCTCGGTGAACACCGGTTCTCGCATGCGGCTCCTCTACGAGTAGTCGGGAAGCCAGCCCTCGCGGTAGCTCGTCGGCTGACGCTTCGGGACGGGCGCGTATGCCTCTTCCGGGTCGTTCGTCTCGCGCTCCACCCCGGCGCCGTGACGAATCGCGACCTCGTCGACCGGGTAGCCGCCCCAATCCGGAGTGTCCTGGTGAGCGCGCGCGCCCATTGCGAGCACGACTGCGGGGCCGCTTCCCGCGCCGAGGATCGTGTGCTTCGTCTGAGGCGGGCAGTGCACGAAGTCCCACTGCCGCAGCGGCCGCTCGGCGCCTTCGACGATGAGCAGCGCTTCGCCCGAGAGCACGAGGAAGTCCTCCTGGTCGGCCTCCCAGTGGTACATGGCCATCGGCTCTCCGGGCTCGAGGACGACGAGGTGGATGCCGACCTGCGGGAACTCCGGCTCCCATTCGAGGACGGAGTACGCCCCGCGGCCCTCCGCATGGCGCCAGCGCGCGTCGCGCGCGTTGAGGACGTACCAGCCTTCTCCGTTGGGCAGGAGTCCGTGCTCGGTCTGTTCGAGGGGAGTCTCGGGAACCATCGCCGACAGCCTGCCTCAAACGATCACCTGTGCGCAATACGGACTAGCGCAGGTCGTCGATCACGTACTCGTCAGGTGCTGTCCAGGCGCTCGCCTTCCGGTCTGAGGTACATCGAGAGCCCTAGAAGGTCTGTGCGAAACCCGCGGCGGAGCATCCGTGCGGTATGCGTCGAGTCGGCCCGTGTTGACGCCGGCCACGATCCGGCGCACGCCGGACTCGGCGGCGAACGCCTCGCAGGCACTCAGCAGGAGGTCGAACCTATCGCCCGCGGTCGCGCCGGAGCGAGTCGCACCGAACTTGACGTAGCAGACTCCGCTCCCGGCTTCGCTCCCGGGCCCGGAGTGGCACACCGCTATCCCGGAGAGCTCGTCGCCGTCGCGCACGAGGACCGTGTCGCCGATCTCCTGGGCTCGGGCAGCCACGATCTCGCGTTCGAGGTCGAGCCCCGGGAAGACGGTGCTCGTCAGCTCGCGGATCTCGTCGAGCAGGCTCGCTTCGCGGCCCGGAGGCGTTTGAGAGAAGCGCGAGTACACGCTCGAGACCGGCGCGACCGGCTTGCCCAGCACGGCGACGAGATGGCCCGGCCAGAAGCCGTGCTTCTGGTAGAGGCCGAGGTGCTTCGGGCTCGACGAGAACGTGTAGAGCCCTGCCTGCCGAACCTGCCAGCGCTCGAACGAAGCCAGCACGGGCTCGAGCAGGCGGCTTCCGATTCCTCGATCCCACAAACGCGGGTCGACCGTGAGCGGGCCGAAGAAGCCGAACGAGCCCCAGCGCGCGGCGAACACGGAACCGACGACGTCGCCGTCGATCTCGGCGACCCAGGCGCAGTCGGGAGCCGCGACGAACCGAGTGCGCACGGCCTCCGAGTCGTCGGTGACGGCATCTGGCTCAGGAAGTCCACGGAACGTGGCGAACGCCAGCCGCGTGATCCGGTCCGCTTCGTCGAGGTCGCTCTCGACCATCTGCCTCACGTGCACCTGGTCTTCCACGACCTTGCTACTTCTTCGCGACGAACACCAGGAAGTCGTCCTCACTCGTCGGCTCGGCCTCTGTGTGCTCGCCGTGGACGACGATGTCTCGAAACCCGGTTCGTTCCAGCATGAGGCGGAGCTCGTGCGGGAAGTACAGCGCGATGTCCAGCGTGTGGACTTCCTCCGCTTCGAGCGTCCCGTCCCGCCACATCTCGGCTCGCATCTCTAGCTTCACCTGCTGGCGCAGCGGGTCGAGCTCGACGATGCGAGAGCTCAGCCCGTATTCGGCCCCGTCGGAACCGGGCCTCGGCTTGCCCGGACGTTTCGCCGCCTGTGGGAGCGAGGCCTGTTCCTCCTTCAGCCAGTAGCGCCACTGCACGGCGTCGGCGTACGGAACCTCGGTGTCGAGGAGCAACGTGCCTCCGGGCTCCAGGTGCTCGTAGAGGCGCTCGAGGGCGATCAGGTCTCGATCTCGATCGCTTCCGAGCCCGAACGCGCCGCAGACGAAGATCGTCCGGTACTTGCGAGGCATGTCGAGCTCGTGCATCGGCTGCACGGAGAGCGTCGGCGAAAGTCCTTCCCGCTCCGCCTTCTCACGGCATGCGGCGATCATGTCGGCGGAGACGTCGCAACCGTCGACGTCCAGCCCGGCTCGCAGGTACGGCAAGAGCAATCTGCCCGTCCCGCACGCGACGTCGAGGGCAGGCTGGCCGTCCTCCTCGATGAACTTCTGGAAGTACGGAATCTCGTGCGGTCGAAAGTCGTCGTTGAACTCCGACCACCACTTCGCGATGAGTCCGTAGTGCCAGGTCTGCGGACTTCCCTCGATCTCGTGCCTCCTGTCTGCGGGTCCGCAGAGGCTAACCGGTACCCTCGAACGCATCGACTGGTCGCTTTTCCACTCGGTCAACGCTGCGGTCGCGACTCGGGACTGGCTCGAGGATCCCACGACGACGTTCGCGTCGCTCGCGGTGCCGCTCTATGCGGCCGCGACGATCGCGCTCTGGCTCCTCGCGCGGCCTTACGGCGATGCGAAGTGGAAGCTGGCATCTGCGTCGGCTCTTTCGTCGGCTGCCGTGGCGATGATCGCGAACCAGGTGATCTCACACGTCTGGGACCGGCCGCGCCCGTACGTCGCGCATCCCGGGCTCACGCATCTCCTGTCCGCAGCCTCGCCCGATCCATCCTTCCCGAGCGACCATGCCGCCGCCGCCTTCGCCATCGCCTTCGCCGTTCTCGCCTTCTCCCGGCGAGCCGGAGTCGGGTTCCTGCTGGCCGCCACGCTGATCGCGCTGTCTCGAATTGCGCTCGGGTTGCACTACCCGAGCGACGTGCTGGCCGGGATCCTCGTCGGGTGGACGGCGGCCATGCTCGTAACGAGGCCGGGCGCGTCACTTCTCGCGCGCATCGTGTCGATCGTGAGCCGGGTCACCGATCCGCTGCTCGAGCCCGTGTGGAACCGGCTCGCGCCCGCGCCCCGGGAGCGGCCGGCCGACCGCTAGCGACGACGGCCGTCGAGCCGGATCGTCCACGGCTCGATCGCATCGATCACGAGGTGCGTCCCGCTCCACGGATCGCGCGCGAGCGTTGCGCGGATCTCGTCCTCCGACTCGGCTTCGACGGCGTGCACGACGCGGTGCTCGTCCGCGAGCGGCCCTCCCAGGACGATGAAGCCGGCTTCGGCGAGCCCGTCCATGAAGGACGCGTGCGCATCCCAGTCGGACTGCTCCTCGAGCGGGAGCGACGGGTTCCACTCCGGGCCCGAGCGCGTCACCACCACGAGGTACATCGCCACGCTCGTGTTCTACCGCACACGCAGGGCGCGAATCGGGAAGGTGCGCCGGAGGGAGAGCGCACCTTCCCGTGATCCAGCTCGGTCAGCCGCCGTACCCGCCGCCGTAGCCTCCGCCGTACCCACCGCTCGATCCTGTGCTCGGTGGCGCGACCGAGCTCGTCGCGCGTCCGACGACGGCGGGCCGCCAGATACCGACGTCCTTGAAGCCGTTTCCGTTGACGTCACCCCGCTTGCGGTCGAGGTAGAACGTGTACAGAGGCGCACCTTTGAAGGCGACCTGGATGCGCCCGTCGGGGCGCTTGACGGTGCCGAGTCCCGAGACGCCTGCCGGCTTCTTGCCGTTCGGCGCCACGAGCGGAGTCCACAGGCGCAGGCAGACGGAGTCCGTGCAGATGAACTTGCCGCGACGCTCCGCGCTCAGCGAGTAGAGGGTCAGGCCCTTCGCGTTGACGAGGACCGTCTTTCCGAGCGTCGGGTTCATCGCCGTCTGCACGAGTCGAGCCCGTGAGCTCGAGCTCGCGCCCCCCGGATGAATCGCGAAGAAGGCTGCGATCACCCCTGCGATCACCGCAGTCGGCACGAGGACTCTGAGAGCACTTCCCTTGGCGAGCATTTGATCCTCCCGAGTCGAGGTACTGGTTCCTCCCGAGCTACGGGTTCGGAGCCGCGGAAAGATTGCGAGCGCGGAACCAATCCTTCTGAGCGCCCGATCTCGTATTCCGAGGTGTGGACGGTTCGGACGAAGCTCTCCTGGCGGGGCTCGCCTCCGGCGATGCCGAAGCCGCTGCGGCGTTCGTGCGCCGGTTCCAGCGTCGGGTGTACGGACTCGCGCTGACCATCCTGCGGGAGCCGACCGCGGCGGAGGATGCGGCACAGGAAGCGTTCCTGCGCGCGTGGCGCCACGCCGAGACGTACGACCCGCGACGTGGAAGGGTGCTCACGTGGCTGCTCGGGATCGCTCGCAACGTCGCGATCGACACCGTCCGGCTCAAGCGGGCCGAGCCGCTCGACCCCGAGACGTTGGCGAATCGCATGCTGGCCGACGGCGGCGAGAATGTTGCCCCGGTGGCTGGGTTCGCCGAGCAGCAGCGCCTTCGTGACGCGATGCGCGCGCTCCCGGTGGAGCAGAGGCGGGCGCTCTTCCTCTCGGCCTACCTGGGCCGGACTGCGAACGAGATCAGCGCGCTCGAGGGCATTCCGGTCGGCACGACGAAGACCCGGATCCGTACCGCGATGATCCGGCTTCGCAACGAGCTGGGGGTTGCCGATGACCGCTGACGTCCGGTGCGAGGAGATCCAGGAGCTGACCAGCGAGCTCGCACTCGGCATCGCCGACGGCGAGGATCGCGCACGTGTCCTCGACCACGTGGTCGAGTGCCAGGACTGCCGCAAGGAGCTCGAAGAGCTCTCGATCCTCGCCGACGAGCTCCTCGTGCTCGCTCCCGAGCACGAGCCGCCGGTCGGGTTCGAGCTGCGAACGATCCGTCAGCTTCAGCCCAGGCGTGAGCGGCGGCGTTGGCGCATGCCGGCAGTCGCATTCGTTGCGGCATCACTTGCCGCTGCGACGGCTGCTGCGGGAGTGCTCTTCGTCGTGCGGGACGACCTGCGACTTGCGGGCGACTACCGTGCGACGCTCGCCGAGGCGCACGGCACCTCGTTCCGGGCGGTCGCCCTGCAGGACACGGCCGGAGGCCGAGCGGGGACCGCGTTCGTCTACAAGGGGTCGCCCTCCTGGGCTCTCCTGACGGTCGATGCGGGATCGTCGGGCGCAACGCGCGCCGAGCTCGTCCTGCGCGACGGCCGGACCTTGCCGCTCGACGCTTTCACGCTCAGCTCGGGGAGCTGGGGAGGAGTGCTGCCGGTGGATGCAGGCGAGGTGGCCGCGATCCACCTCCTCGACCGCAGCGGCCGCTCGGTCCTGGTCGCGTACATCTCCGACGGCTGGTAGCTGTTAGCGCTCGCTCGGCGGGACGTGGCGGACGGTCTCGACGAATTCCGCGATCTCCTCGCGGCTGTAGGACGTGTGGCGTCGCCGTGCGCTCGGTGGGTCGTTGACGAGACCGGTGGTCTCCCGCCACGCCCGCGCTGGCCGGATCGGTCGAGGCTGAAAGCCGCCGCCGCAGTTGGGGCACACGTCGTGAAGAACGTCCTCGACGCACGCGGCGCAGAACGTGCACTCGTACGTGCAGATACGCGCGTCCGCGGCGTCGGGCGGCAAGTCCCTGTCGCACAGCTCGCAGTTCGGTCTGAGCTCGAGCACCGAACCGGCAACTTACCCGGGCGGCGTCGCGTCGACCGAGCGTGGGCGGTGCGGCAGACTGGACCGGTGACTCGCCGCCAGGCTCTCGACCTCGTTGCAGCGTGACGCTCACGCAGTACTACACGGCGACCACGCTCGACGGCTACATCGCCGACTCGAGCCATTCGCTCGACTGGCTGTTCACGCGCGACCAGGACCATGGCGGCCTCCTGAACTACGCGGAGTTCCTCGCAGGCGTCGGCGCGCTGGCGATGGGGTCGACGACGTACGAGTGGATCCTCGGCCACGAGTTCGCGGACAAGGATCCGGCTGACTGGAAGTGGCCTTACGACATTCCCTGCTGGATCTTCACGCACCGGCAGCTGACTGCCGTGCCGAACGCCGACCTCCGGTTCGTGAGTGGCGACGTGCCACCGGTGCACGCGGAGATGGTTCGCGCCGCCGCAGGCAAGAACGTCTGGATCGTCGGCGGCGGAGACCTCGCCGGCCAGTTCGCCGATGCCGGACTGCTCGACGAGGTGATCGTGTACATCGCGCCCGTGACGCTGGGCGCAGGTGCACCGCTGCTGCCGCGACGGCTCGAGCTCAGGCTCGAGGAGCTGGGTCGCAACGGGGACTTCGCCGCCGCGAGGTACGCCGTGGTGCGCACTCCCGACTGAGCGAGAGCGCGATCGCCCGTCAGGCGTCGAGCGCCGCGACCGTCTCGCGCAGCGCAGCCCCGATTCCGTCCACGATCGCGGCCAGCTCGTCCTCGGTGACGACGAACGGCGGCGAGAGCTGGAGCGCGACTCCGCGGAGGAAGCGCGTGATCACGCCGTGGCTCGCGGGCGGCGGCCACGACCGCCAGGCCCACCGTCGGATGCGCGGCCAGGAGGTCGGGGTCGAGCTCCACCGCGCCCGCGAGTCCCGCGCTTCGCACCTCCGCGACGCCCGCCTCGTCCTGGAGCGGGGCGAGGAGGCCGCTCAGCACGGGCTCGAGCTCGGCCACTCGCTCGACCAGGCGCTCGCGTTCGAGGATGTCGAGGTTCACGAGAGCCGCGACGCAGGCTCCCGGGTGGCCCGCGTACGTGCCGCCGTGCAGGAAGGGCGGCGCGGTGTCGTCCCAGAACGGAGCCCGCACGCGGCCGCTCACGACGACCGCGCCAAGCGGTATGTAGCCGGAGCTGATTCCCTTCGCGCAGGTCATGAGGTCGGGCGTGAAGCCGTAGCGCTCGCAGCCGAACCAGCGGCCGAGGCGGCCGAAGCCGGAGATCACCTCGTCGGAGATGAGGAGGACGTCGCGCTCGCGGCAGATCGCCTCGACGGCCGGCCAGTAGCCGTCGGGCGGCGGGATCGCGCCGCCGGCGCCGATCATCGGCTCGCCGATGAACGCGGCGGCACGGTCGCCGAGCTCGTCGAGGACGCGGGCGAGGTCGGCCGGGTCGTCGTGTGCGACCTCGGTGACGTCGCCGATCAGGGTCCCGTAGCCGTCGCGTACCGCCGGGATACCCGACAGCGAGGTTCCGTACGCATTCGTGCCGTGGTAGGCGAAGCGACGGGAGACGATCACCGTCCGCTGCGGCTGGCCGACGAGCGCCCAGTACCGCCGCGCGATCTTGGCCGCCGTGTCGATCGCCTCGCCGCCGCTCGAGCCGAAGAACACGGCGGCGTCGTCGATCGGCGCGAGCTCCGCGACGCGCGCGGCGAGCTCGAGCGCCGGCGGGTTCGCGTGGTCGCCGAAGACGTGGTGGGCCGCGAGCGTCCCCAGCTGCTCCGCGACCGCGTCCGCGATCTCCGTGCGGCCGTGGCCGACGTTCGCGAACCAGAGCCCGGCAGTCGCGTCGAGGTACTCGTTGCCGTCGGCGTCCCAGACCGTGGAGCCCTCGCCGCGGGTGAGGACGAGCTCGTGCCCGTCCACCTTGCCCATGGCCGCGAACGGGTGCCAGAGCCGGGTGGGCGCGGTCGACGTCGAGGCCATCGCGCAAGGCTATCCGGGCGCCGTCCTCGGTGGAGACGCCGCGCTTGCGGTGGCACGATGTTCGCGCCTTGGTGAACGCAAGGACGAATTACGCGAAGAGCGGCGGTGTCCACATCGCGTACCAGGTCGTAGGCGACGGCCCCGTCGACCTCGTCTGGATTCCGAGTCTCGCGCACCATGTCGAGCTCAACTGGGAGAACCCTTCGGTCGCGCGCTACCTCACCCGGCTGGCGGAGCTGACGCGCCTGATCGTGTTCGACAAGCGTGGGACGGGGATGTCGGATCGCATCTGCGACGACGCCACCCTCGAGATCCGCATGGACGACATCCGCGCGGTGCTCAGTGCCGCCCGCTCGGAGCGAGCCGTCGTCTGCGGGATCGGCGACGGCGGTCCCCTGGCAGCGCTGTTCGCCGCGACCTATCCCGACCGAACGTCGGGTCTGGTGCTAGTCAACTCGACGCCGCGCTTCGTCCGCTCCGCAACCTTCCCCTGGCTTCCGACTCGCGCCGACCACGAGCAGCTGATCGACGACATGGTCAGCGGATGGAGCGACCCGGCGACGCAAGTCGAGCTTCTACTGAGCGCGTCGCCGGAGATGAGCCCCGAGGACCTGCAGCCGTTCGGCCGGCTGCTGCGACTGAGCGTCAGCCCGGGAGCGCTGGCGCAGTACCTCAGGATGAACCTGGACGTCGACGTCTCCGGAATCCTCGGATCGATCCGCGTGCCGACCCTGGTGCTGCACCGCTCGGCCGTGCCCACGATGGACGTCCGCGGCGGCCGCTACCTCGGCGAGCACGTCCCTGGTGCTCGGCTGGTCGTGCTCGACGGACGCAATCTCGCGCCCGGGGTGGGCGATGTGGAGCCCATCCTCGACGAGCTCGCGCGGTTCCTCGAGACCGTCGTGCTCCCGCGGCCTCAGGGCGCGGACGAGCCCGAGCGCGTGCTCGCGACCGTTCTCTTCACCGACATCGTCGGCTCGACAGCACAGGCCGCTGCGATGGGCGACCGCGCTTGGCGAGACCGCCTCCTGGAGCACCACGACCTCGTCAGAAAGGAGCTTCTCCATTACCGCGGAACCGAGTTCGACACGGCCGGCGACGGCTTCTTCGCGAGCTTCGACGGTCCCGCCCGGGCGATCCGGTGCGCGTCCGCGATCGTCGCAGCTGTGAGGTCGTTGGGCCTCGAGGTGCGGGTGGGATTGCACACGGGCGAGTGCGAGCTCGTGGACGGCAAGCTCGCCGGAATCGCCGTCCACATCGGCGCGCGCGTCGCCGCCTGCGCCGCTCCGAGCGAGGTTCTCGTCTCGAGCACCGTACGCGACCTGGTGGCCGGGTCGGAGCTGGCGTTCGCCGATCGCGGCTCGACCGAGCTCAAGGGCATTCCGGGCGAATGGCACCTGTTCGCGGTCGAGCCCGCGGCGTAGGCGAACGCGCCTCGCCGAGTCAGCTCAGGAGGGCCAGCAACTGGGATCTGTCGGGACCGGGGAGCTGAGCGGCCTCGCCGGGTTGTGTGGTCGCTTCGATGGTCGCGATCAGCCTGGAGTCGAACACCCCGGCGGGCAGGGTGAGACAGCCGACGATCTCCATGAGAGCTCGAAACGCCGTCGCGTCGCGACTGGCGGCGAGACCGAGCCGGCTGCGGATTGCCGCCGCCTCGTCCGGTGGCGGCAACGGCTCCTCACCTTCCCGATGGGCGCGCATCTCGGCGAGTCGAGCACGGTCGATTGCAACTGTGGCCTGGTACCAGGGCGTGAAGGTGCTCTCCGTGAGATCGTCCCATGCGGCGGCGAGCTCATCTGGATCGTCCGCGTGGGATCGGACCGTGTCGCGAAGCCGAGCCGCGTGGTCGAGCCCGAGTGCGAGGCCCCGCGCCAGCGAGGGGTTGGTGCATGCCCAGGAGTCACCGACGAGCACGATCCCCGTTGCGACGGGTTGCCCTCGATCGCTCAGGCGCCGTCTCCGATCGAGCACTCCGGCCATCACGACGATGTCGCTGATTGGCTCGCCGTCCAGCCAGTGTGCGTGAAGTGGGCACGCTCGAACGACCGCCTCCCAGCGATCGAGGTGGCGAAACGCCTTGAGGGGACGATCTCCGGTTGCTGCGAACAACGTGACCGACCACGTGTCGCGGTCACTCGGCAACGTCAGGATCGAGAACGATCCGACGGGGGTGAGCAGCGTGATTGTGTGCGGCTCCGGAACCTCGCCGTCGCGCGAGCAAAAGAACCGCGTGTAGTAGGCGAACCCTGAGTCCTCCTTCTCTTCCTCGACGGGACCGGCGCCGATCTCAGCCAGCCAGTCCGGCAGCGGTGAGCTGCGGCCCATCGCGTCGACGACGAGGTCGGCCGGTGTCTCGCCCGACCGTGTCCGAACCCCGGTCACCCGAGGAACGGCGTCCTGCTGACGTGCGGTGAGCCCTGTCGCAGCGCGTCCGCGACGAACTCGCAGACCTTCCTCCTTGTCCGCGCAAGCCGCGAGCACGTGCTCGAGGGTCGTGCGCCGCGCCGTGACCGAAACGAAGCGGTCGTCGCCTGGCTGGGCCGCGCGATCCGCGATCGCAGCCGGCAGGCGGTCCATCGGATCGACTCGGGCGGCGCCGGTGGCGAGCAATGCCGCATGCACGTCCGGAAGGTCGCGCTCGAGCGTGGATCGCACCCGTGGTTGCAGGAAGTGCGGTTGACGGAACTGCTTTACGCCGCGCCGGTCCCAGTCCGACCAGGCGTCGTCCACCTCGCTCGGGCTGGGCTCCGGGTCGCTCTCCCATACCTCCACCTCATGGCCGTCACGTGCGAGCAGGAGCCCGGTCGCGAGCCCGCACGCTCCTCCGCCAAGGACCACGATCCTGCTCATGTCGCTGGAGCTTGACAGCGCATGCGTCGAGGCGCGGCGGCGCCTTGATTCGAACGGCGGTGTCTGTCTACTGGGAGACAGGCCGGTACGTGCACACGAGCACACCGGTGCTGCTGCTGGCGGTGGAGGACAGCTCGAGCGTCCGCAGTGCGCCGTCGCCGGGGAAGATCGTCTTGCCGCCGCCCAGGATCACGGGCTCGATCATGAGCCGAAGCTCGTCGACGAGGCCCTCGCTCAAGAGGGTGCGCGCGAGCGTCGGGCTCCCCATGACCAGCAAGCCGCCGCCATCGGTCTCGTGGAGCTCCCGGATTCGGGCGACGGCCTGGTCGCCGGGGATGCGCGTCGTGTTGTCCCACGTCAGCTCGTCTTCGGTCAGCGTCGCGGACACGACGTACTTCGGGATGGCGTTCATCCTGTCGGCGAACGGATCGCCGGCCCGCTCGGGCCATGCCGCGGCCATCGTCTGCCAGGTGCGACGACCGAACAGCAGCGCCTCGGCGCAGGTCAGCGCGTCGTTGAACGCTCCGCCCACGACCTCCGGGTCGAAGAACGGGTGCGACCATCCGCCGTGGGCAAAGCCGCCGTCGGTGTCCTCGTCGGGCCCGCCGGGCGCCTGGACGACGCCGTCCAGGCTCATGAACTCGATGATCACGATGCGCATGGGGCTCGCTCCTGTTCTCTCGGGGTACAGCCATGTAGACGATCGCAGGCGTACAGAATCATCGCGCCCATGCAGCTCGCGGCCGGAGCAGGAAGGCCACCAGGGCTGCTGGGGGACTATGCGTGACGGAGGGCCGGTCGAACGTGGAGCCCAAGAACGGTTGGAGCTAGGCGGCTCGCGAATCGCTCGAAGCGAGCGGCGAGGCGCATCGGATCTGGTCTCCAGAGACGTCGCGTTGGCACGTGGATTCGTTCGCGATGGAAGCCCTTCAGCACGTCGAGCATCGGCCCGTCTTCGTCCTCGAGCAGGAAACGCGAAACGCGAATCTCGTAGGCCGGCGCGATCGCCGACGAGGTCCTCGTCGAACGCACGGTGGTGGATCGAGCAGAGGCTGAGCCCGTTGAGACGACGGGCTCACCCGACTCTTCGACGTCCCGACGATGTGCGCCGCGTCGAGCAGTCGCACCTCGCGGAGTCGGCAGATCGCGCAGCGGTCGCGGTACGCGGGAAGCACGAGTCGCGGAACTGCTCCTGGTGGATCGCGAACTGCTTGATCTCGCGCAACGACGTAGCGGCGCTCGATCTCGTCGGGGATCGTGTGACGGGCTCACGCTGTGTGCGGCCCGCGCATCTACTCCCGAAGGTCAGCAGCAACGCGCGCTCGGCGGGCTCGTCTCGTCGACGAAGGTGCGGGTAGATCGGCCGTAGTACCAGTTCGGCCGCGTGCCGACGAAGTAGACCATCGGCAGTCAAGCGGTGCGCGCTCGGAGCGCAGCGGTTGAAGTGGTTGCTGCGTCGTCACCGGCTGGTAGCGGTAGAGGCCAGCCGTCAGGCGGTCGCTCGTCGCGGTAGGGCGATCCGCTTGTAGGAGCTGTTGACCGAAAGCGCGGCAGGCCCGCGCTGCGGTCGCCGCGCGGTAGATGCCATATGCGCGATTGAGGAATGGGACGCGCCGCCCGCGAAAGTGAAGCCCTCTCCGAGCACGTCGTACGGGACGTCGGCTCCCCATTCGCTGGAGCACATCGAGCGCCGAGAAGCATGCGCTCCTGACATCGTCGTCGCGCACGCCGCGGATTCTCTGTTGGCGTCAGGCTGTCGTCAACGAGACGGTCGCGCCTACCTGCTGCCGGAGAGTTGCGTCAAGTCGACGTGTGTTTCCCAGAGTCGCCGGTACTCCGTCGAGGTGAGCAAAGACCGCACCTGCTCGAGCAGGGGTAGTCGCTCCTCGTCAGGAAGATCGGCGAGCCAGCCCATAGAGGCGTAGTACGCGACCAGTCCGTCACGGTCGAGTGCCTGCGGATTCGGGAGCAGGACCTCGCGAAGCGGCTCAAAAGACGACTCGGCGAGCGCGAGCTTGTCCGACGCGGTGCGGGCACGTTTCCCGAGGTCGAGCGGGTCGTAGCTCACCTGGCTGGGCTTCGGCCCGCGCTCGGTCAGGAGCTTCTCCGCGGCACTCGTCGACGGCTTCCAGGGCGTGGCCGGCACGTTCCACATGAGGACGAGCGCGCCTCCGGGACGCAGGACGCGTGCCATTTCGCCGACCGCACGCTCGTCGTCGAACCAGTGGAAGGCCTGGGCGGCGAAGATCCCGTCGACGGAGGCGTCGGCCAGCGGGATTTCCTGGCCGGTTCCGGCGAGCGACTCGATCCCTGGGCACAGCGTCTCGAGCATGCGACGCATCGCGTCGGCGGGCTCGATGGCGATCACACGGCCGAACGTCGGAACGAGCAGCCGAGTGAGCTTTCCCGTGCCCGCACCGAGGTCGAGCACCGTCGCGGTCTGCGGCAGGCCGGCGAGGCTGACCACTCCGGGCGGCCATCCTGGCCGTCCCCGCTCGTAGTCCTCGGGCCAGCGATCGCCGCATCCGATGGGCATGCTCCAGGTGTCGGCCACCTCGACCGACTGTACGCCACCACGGACACGGGTCGATCAACGTTCACTGGTGCCGATTCGTTGCGTGAGGATCCGCGCTACCCGCCCGAGACGTTTCGGGCCGCCCTTGCGGACGGCCCGATGTGCGCTCACGGGGTAGAAGTCAGACGCAGGTCGGCTACGAGCAGCCGGTGTTGGTGCCGCAGTCGCGGCACGTGTAGCACGACCCAGTCGCCGCAGTCGCGGCAGGTGTAGCAACTCCCGGTTCGCACCATGCGGCCGCCGCACTTGGCGCACTCGACCGCGTCTTCCCACTGGTTGAAGAGCGCCGTCTGGCCGGGCGGCGGGGCGTCGAGCGCGGCCACTGCGACCGAGTGCTCGCCCGCCTCGGTGTAGGCCGCCGCGAGGCGCGCCTTCACCTCGGCAGTGAGGATGCCGGCTTCCTCCTGCTGGTCGGTGGAGAGGAACTTCTTCCCCATCCAGCGGAAGATGTAGTCGACGATCGACTTCGCGACGCGGATGTCCGCGTCGTTCGTCATGCCCGAGGGCTCGAAGCGCATGTGGCTGAACTTCGAGACGTAGACCTCGAGCGGCACGCCGTACTGAAGGCCGAGCGAGACGGAGATCATGAACGAGTTCATGAGGCCGGCGAGGGTCGTGCCCTCCTTCGCGATGTCCACGAAGATGTCGCCGGGCGTCCCGTCGTCGAAGAGGCCGACGTGGATGTAGCCCTCGTATTCGCCGACCTTGAACTTGCGGCCGACCTCGACGCGGTCGTCCGGTAGGCGCCGCCGCTGCGGGAGCGGGCCGACGATGCCGGTGACGGGCGCGAGCGTCGTCGCGCCCGCGTCGGCCTTTCCGGACAGCGGCTGCGCGACCTTGCAGTTGTCGCGGTAGATCGCGATCGCCTTGACGCCGAGCTGCCACGACTCGACGAAGAGCTGCCCGATCTCGTCGACCGTGGTCTCCTCGGGGAGGTTCACGGTCTTCGAGAGCGCGCCGGAGATGAACGGCTGGACCGCGCCCATCATCTTCACGTGGCCCATGTAGTGGATCGCGCGGTCGCCGATGGCGCAGTCGAAGACCGGGTAGTGGTCGGCCTTGACCGACGGCGCTCCGACGATCGTGTTCCGCTCGTCGATGAACGCGACGATCTCCTCGACCTCGTTCGGCGCGTAGCCGAGCTTGTCGAGCGCCATCGGGACGGTCTTGTTGACGATGGTGATCTCGCCGCCGCCGACGAGCTTCTTCGACTTCACGAGCGAGAAGTCGGGCTCGACCCCGGTGGTGTCGCAATCCATCATGAAGCTGATCGTTCCGGTGGGGGCGAGGACGGTCGCTTGCGAGTTGCGCCAGCCCGACACCTCGCCGAGCTCGAGCGCCTCGTCCCACGCGCGGCGGGCTGCGGTCAGCAGGTCGTCCGGCACGGAGCTCGAGTGGTCGATGTTCCCCACAGCCGCGCGATGCTTCGCGATGACGCCTGTCATGGCCGCAGCGTTCGGCTGGAAGCCGGCAAATGCGCCCATTCGCTTCGCTGCCTCGGCCGACTTGCGATACGCGCGCCCGGTCATGAGCGCCGTGATCGCGGCCGCGTACGCGCGACCCTCGTCGGAGTCGTACGGGAGCCCGCGCGCCATGAGCAGCGCGCCGAGATTCGCGTAGCCCAGCCCGAGCTGCCGGTATGCCTTCGCATTGCCCTCGATCTCGGGCGTTGGATACGACGAGTACCCGACGGCGATCTCCTGCGCGAGGAAGACGACGTCCACTGCGTGCTCGAACGCCTCGATGTCGAACTCGCCGTCCTCGCGGCGGAACTTCATGAGGTTCAGCGAGGCGAGGTTGCAGGCCGAGTCGTCGATGGACATGTACTCCGAGCACGGGTTCGACGCGTTGATGCGGCCCGTGTTCGGGAGCGTGTGCCAGGTGTTGATCGTCGTGTCGTACTGGACGCCCGGATCGGCGCACTCCCAGGCCGCTTCCGCCATCTGCCTGAGAAGACCTCGTGCGTCGCTCGTCTCGACGACGGAGCCGTCGGTGCGCGCGGTGAGGTTCCACTCCTTGTTCTCGATGACGGACTCCATGAAGGCGTCCGTGACGCGGACGGAGTTGTTCGCGTTCTGGTACTGGATCGAGGCCCAGTCGGGCGAGTCGAGCGACATGTCATAGCCGGCCTGCTCGAGGACGCGCGCCTTGCGCTCCTCCTTGGCCTTGCACCAGATGAACTCCTCGACGTCCGGATGGTCGACGTCGAGCACGACCATCTTCGCGGCGCGGCGCGTCTTGCCGCCCGACTTGATCGTCCCGGCGGAGGCATCGGCTCCGCGCATGAAGGAGACGGGGCCGGAGGCATAGCCGCCCTTCGAGAGCTGCTCCTTCGAGGAGCGCAACCGGCTCAGGTTCACCCCGGAGCCGGAGCCGCCGCGGAAGATGATCCCCTCGCGGCGGATCCAGTCGAGTATCGACTCCATGGAGTCGTCGATCGAGAGGATGAAGCAGGCAGAGCACTGCGGCTTCGCCTCGAAGCCGACGTTGAACCAGACGGGGGAGTTGAAGGAGGCGTACTGGTTGACGAGGATCGCCTTCAGCTCTGCCTCGAAGGTGTCGGCCTCTTCGTCGGACGCGAAGTAGCCGCCCTCGCGGCCCCAGCCGCCGATCGTGTCGACGACGCGGCCGACCATCTCTTTGACGGAGCGCTCACGCTCGGGAGACGCCATGCGGCCACGGAAGTACTTCTGGGAGACGATGTTCGTCGCGGTCTGCGACCAGAACTTCGGAAACTCGACGTCGCGCTGCTCGAACGCCGGCCCGTCCTTGCCCGGGATGTGGGCGTCGCGGATCTCCCATTCGATCTCCTCGAACGGGTCGCGGCCCGGGATCGTGAAGTAGCGGCGCGGCGCAACGCTCGCGTCCTCCTGTACGACCGTGTTCACTACCTCAGCGGCCGTTTCCCCGGTCGCGTCATCTGCCTGAGGGGCCTGCTCCTTCGCCGTTGCCATTGCGTCCTCCCGAGCCGTGTCCGACATCTACGTCCTCCCGCCCGGTGGAACGACGAGCGACTTGCGAGCGGACCGTCGATAGTAGGACGGCGACCGGATAGACAAATTTTCGCGCAATTTGCAGGTATTTCGGAGCGCGATCACGACCCGGACAGTCTACCCTCCGGGGGGTCCGAGGCTGCTGGCGCTCGCGGAGAGCTCCGGCGGAGGTCAGCGGGAGAGAGGGCTAGCCGAGCGTCGGGTCGTCGTCGTCGTGGTGGTCGCCGAGCTCATCCGCGGCCGCCTGACGTCGACGCGAGAGGTAGCCGAGCCCACCGGCGGCGAGGAGTGCCAGCGACATGCCGCCGAGCACGACGAGCGGGATCGGGACCGACGACGCGCCCGACGTGTTGATGTCCGGAGTCGCCTCCGACCCCGTACCGGAGCCGGAGCTGCTCCCGCCCGAGCCGCCGCTGCTGCCACCGCCACTCGGGGTGCCAGCGGGACGCGAGTTGTCGTTGCCGGGGGTGGGATCCTGCCCACCGGGTGTGAGCTCTCCGCGGAGAGCGCCCTGGAGCGCCCGCGAGATGACTTCCTCTGCATCCGCGTAGTCGCGAATGTCTGCCGGAATCGCGTCAATCGCCTCCTCGTAGCAGTGCAGCGGGTAGAGCCGGTCGATGCGGCCGTTGTCGTACCAGTCGTTGAGCACCTTCTTCCCGCACGGGGTGGCGGCGGCGGCGGTGCCTGCGAGCGCGAGCGCGGCGGCAGCCCCCAGCACGAGGGTGAGCAGCGTCAAGATGACGCGCGGAGTGGGGAATGTGTGCCTCGAGTGCGGTGTCACGAGCGCGACCGGGAGCCCAGTTTCGGCGCAGTCTCCCGGCTCCAGGTGATCCGATGGTGTGGTCAGGGTAAACGATTTGTTAGACGGAGCCGCCGCGTACCCTCCTGAGCGAGGGAACCCGCGCGGGCCTTGGTAGCGTGGCGCGCCATGGAGACGGGGCCGGAGCCCTCCTCGGGCCGCCCCGGGACGGCGGCCCTCTGTTGCGCGGGACTCGTCGGTGTGGCCGTCGCCACCGCGGCGTTCGCGGGCGACGGATCAGGCTTCAAAGGGGTCCTGCCGGTCGGCGCGCTGGCCGTGGGATTGCTTGCCGCGTATCTCATCGCGTTCGCGTTCGGCGCCGTACCGCTTCCCCGGGTTGGCCGGTCGGGCGGGACGCTCCTCCTCACGACGGGTCTGGTCGTCGTCTGGACCGGAGCGACCATCGCCTGGTCGATCGCTCCCGATCGCAGCTGGGACACGTTCAACCGGGGCGTCGTGTTCGCCGTGTTCCTCGGGCTGGGGGTCGCGCTCGCCGGCGTGGGCCGGCACGCGGCAGCCCGTCTCGCCGCGTCGGCGCTCGCGATCGTCGTGGGAGTCGTCCTTGCCTGGGCGCTCCTCGCGAAGTCGATTCCCGCTCTCGACCCGGCCGGCATCCGGGTTGCGCGGCTCAGCGAGCCGGTCGACTACTGGAACGCGCTCGCCCTCATCGCGAACATCGCCCTGCCGCTGGCGCTCTGGGTCGGCGCGTCGCGCGGGCGGAAGGTCTCCGTTAGGATCCTCGGCGGCCTCCTCGCGTACGCCGCCGTGCTCGTCCTGCTGATGACGATCTCACGCGCCGGCGCGGTCGTCGCAATCGGAGTGGTGCTCCTCTGGCTCGTGCTCTCGAGCGAACGCGTGGAGGGTGGACTCCTGCTGGCGGCTGCGGGCGTACCCGCCGCGCTCGTCGCCGGCTGGGCGTTCACCCGCCCGGCGCTCGTCGATGCCGGCGCCGCGAAATCAGATCGCGTCGCGGACGGAGCGGTGTTCGGAGGGCTCGCCAGCGTCGGCGCACTCGTCGTCGTGGCGCTCGTCGGGCTCGGCGCGCGCCGGGAGCTCTCGGAGCATGGACGCCGGCGCGCAGGGCGTGTTCTCCTCGCGGTCGCAGTCGTCGCACTCGCCGTCGCCGTCGTCGCCGTGGCCGTCTCGATCCGGAACCCCGTCAGCTGGTTCCGGGACGACGTCACCGGCTCCTCGTGCTCCGAGGTCGTGAACGACCCGAGCCGATTGGGCTCGCTCAACGTCAACAGCCGCTGGTGCTGGTGGAACGAGGCGACGGACGTCTTCGCCCAGCACACGCCGCTCGGGGCAGGGGCGGGCACGTTCGAGATCGCGCGCAAGCGCTTCCGGTCGGACGAGCGCAGCGTGCTCCAACCGCACAGTGTCCCCCTCCAGCATCTGGCGGACGGAGGAATACCGGGCCTCGTCTTCTTTCTCGCGCTCGTCGGTGCTGCAGCGTGGGTCTGCGTGTGCACGGTGCGCCGGCTCGAGGGCGGCGAGCGAGCCGCCGCGGTCGCACTCGTCGCCGCGCCGGTGGCGTACCTCGCGCATGCGCTCGTCGACTACACATGGGACTTCCTCGCAGTGACGGCTCCGACGATGGTCGCGCTCGGCGTCCTCGACCGGAGCCGGGCGACCCGCGTTGCCGACACGACGCCGTGTGCTCGTCGCAGTTGCGGCCGTGCTCGTCGGGCTCTCCGTTGTCGCGTCGTTCGTCTCGCCGCGGCTGGCCCAGCGAGACGTGCGCTCGTCGACCGTGGCTCTGGACGACGGAGACTTCGCTACGGCGCGAGATCGGGCGCTTCGGGCTCGGCTCCTCGACCCGCTCTCCGTCGAGCCGCTCTACGCACTCGCCCGGATCGACGAGCGCCGCCGGCTCCTGTCCGAGGCGCAACGCCACTACATCGACGCCGTCGAGCTGCAGCCCGAGAATCCGGACACCTGGTACACGCTCGGCCTCTTCGAGTTTCAGGCTCTCGGGAACATGTGCGCCGCCTACCGGCACCTGAACGACGCATACACCCTCGACCCGTCGGGCAACCAGTGGGTGAAGGGCGGCCCGCTCGACGTCGCGCGCGACGCCGTCAACGCGGGTGCGTGCGGGCCTGGGTAGGCGGAGCCGGCCGCGCGAGGCGCGAATCGACTAGGACGCGCCGAGGATGAAGACGAGATGCGCGCCGTGGAGCTGGCGCACGCGGATGCCGTCGAGCGGGGTCACGGTCGTTACTCCGAGATCCCGCCCGAGGCGCTTTGCCCTCGCCGACGAACCCCGGCCGATACATGACGATGCTTCGCCCGAAGTCGCTCCTGGGTGCGTTCGCGACGCCGCCGATCCTGTAGCCGCGGCCGTGCACGCGAGCGGCAGCGAGCGCGGCCGCTCCCTGGCGCCCGTTTCCGTTGAGGACGAGGACGCGTACCTTCGCCCGCGGCAGCTTCGCCGCGACGTTGGTGGGCTTCTGCACCACGTGTCGCGACGGCGACGGCGTCGCGAGCGCGTGCTCTGTCGCGGCTCGCTGGACGCGATGCGATACCGCGCTGACAAGCGCGCCGCCTCCGATCACGAGAAGGAGTAGGAGCTCGACCGCGGCGATCGCCGCTGCCACGAAAGCGGCGGTTCGCCAGGGGCGGATCAGCGCGTCTGAGGCAGTGAGTGGATGATCCACCAGGGCGCTCGATTCGCCTGCGCGCCCGCGATTCCTTCAGGCCCTCTCTACGCTCGAGAGAGCCAGTCCCAGGTCGCCTGGAGCCCGTCCTCGAGCTCGACGAAGGCCTGGAACCCGAGGTCGCTCGCAGCGCGGGACGGGTCGAGCACGCTGCGGGCGAGCTCGCCCGACCGCGCGGGTGCGTACTCGGCGGCCGTCTCGGAGCCGGCGACACGTCGGCAGAGCTCGTACAGGTCGTTGACCGACGTCTCGTTGCCCGTCCCCACGTTGTAGACGCCACCGTCGTGATCGAGGGCGCCGAGGGTCGCGCGGGCGACGTCTCCGACGTAGACGTAGTCACGGGTCTGGCCGCCGTCCCCGAAGATCCGCGGCTGCTCGCCACGCTGCAGCGCGCCGAGGAAGATCGCGACGACGCCCGCTTCGCCGTGCGGATCCTGCCTCGGCCCGTAGACGTTCCCGTAGCGAAGGGCGACGTGCTTCGTTCCGTAGAGGCGGTTGTAGCCGCGCAGATACTCCTCGCCGGCCAGCTTCGCGACGCCGTAGGGAGACACGGGTCCTAGCGGGGCGGTCTCGCCGGCCGGGCCGTCGCATTCCCCGTAGATCGCGCCGCCCGTGGAGCTGAAGATGATCTGCCCCGCGCCGTGGCGTCGGCTTGCCTCGAGCACGCGCACGGTGCCGAGCACGTTGACGTCGGCGTCCAGGACCGGGTCCTCGACCGAGACGCGCACGTCGGCCTGGGCGGCGAGGTGGAAGACGGCCTCGGGTCGCACGTCCTCGAAGAGATCTTCGAGCGGCTCGCGAATGTCTCGGACGCGGAGGTCGGCCGCGGCCGGGACGTTCTCCCGCTTCCCGGATGCGAGCGAGTCGACGACGACGACCTCGTCTCCTCGCGCGAGGAGAGCATCGACGACATGCGAGCCGATGAAGCCGGCCCCTCCGGTTACGACGGCGCGCACGAGTCTCATCCTACGGAGCGCCGGTCGACCGTAGGATTGGCCACCGATGTTCGTGACGTTCGAGGGCCTCGACGGCTCGGGGAAGAGCACCCAGGCCGAGCGTCTCCGCGCGCGCCTCGAGGCGGAGGGCGAGGACGTCGTCTCGACGAGGGAGCCGGGAGGTACGGAGCTCGGCGAGCGGATCCGCGATCTCGTGCTGCACGGTGGCCACGTGGTGCCCTGGGCGGAGGCTCTTCTCTATGCGGCGGCCCGCGCGCAGCACGTCGAGGAGGTGATCCGGCCGGCACTCGCGGGCGGCGCGTTGGTCATCTGCGATCGCTACTTCGACTCGTCCGTCGCGTACCAGGGAGTCGCGCGCGGGCTCGGTCTCGAGCGTGTCCTCGAGCTCAACCTCGCCGCCGTGGAGGGCCTCGAGCCCGATCGCACCTTCCTCCTGCTGCTCGACCCCGCGGACGTCCACAGCCGGTTGCGGGGCGAGCACGACCGCCTCGAGCGCGAGGACCGCGCGTTCTACGCTCGCGCTGACGAGGGATATCGCGAGCTCGCCAGGCGCTTCCCGGAGCGAATCGTCATCCTCGACGGGTCGAAGCCGGCCGACGAGATCGCCGAGGAGGTCCATGCAGCACTTCGCTGACGTACCCGAGCAGATCGAGGCGAAGCGCCTGCTCGAGGCGGCGCTGGCGGAAGGCCCTGCGCACGCGTATCTCCTGCACGGCCCGGCCGGAGTCGGCAAGCGAACCGCCGCGCTCGCCTTTGCCGGAGCGCTGCTCGGGGACGAGCGCCGCGTCACGGCTCGCACGCATCCGGATCTCTACGTGCTCGAGCCGCTCGGCGAGATGATCCGCATCGACGACGTACGCGCGCTCCGCCACGACCTTCACATGCGGCCGTTCGAGGCCGACCGCCGCGTGTACCTCGTCCTCGGCGCCGACCGCATGAACGAGGACGCCGCCGACGCGCTCCTCAAGGACCTCGAGGAGCCTCCGCCGTACGCGGTGATCGTGCTCGTCGCGAGCGAGCTCGGGCCGTTGCCGCCGACGATCCTCTCGCGCTGCCAGCTCGTTCCGTTTCGGCGGCTCTCCGAACGGGCCGTCAGGGAATGGATCGCCGAGCGTGCGCCGGACCGGGGGGAAGCCGAGACCCGCGCGCTCGCGCGCGCCGCCGCAGGACGACTCGACCGCGCGCGGCGACTCCTCGATCCGGCGGCGGCCGGGCGGAGAGAGGCGCTCGTCGAGGTCGCCCGAGCCGTGTATCTCGATCCCGAGTTCGAACCGTCCGCCGCTGCGGGCACCGTGCTCACGGCCGCCGGCGAGCGGGCCGAGGAGGCGAGGGAGCGGGAGCGCGACGCGATCGAAGGGCTCGGCTTGCCGGAGCGGGATGCCGACCAGCGCATCCGGCGCGCGGGATACGGGGCGGAGCGCGACGAGCTGCTCGCGGCGCTCGACGGCCTCGAGGCCTGGTACCGCGACCTCATGGTGGTGGCGGCGGGTGCCGAGGAGGCGGCGATACACGCGGACCGGCTCGACGAGCTCCGTGCGGATGTCGACAGGGGGCTCGGCGACGGCCCGGAGCAAGCCACGGCGATCGTGCGCGACCTCTGGCGGAGCCTCGAGGAGTTCAACCTCAACCCCTCGCTCGCGTTCGAGGCGCTCTTCGTTCGCTGCGCGCGCGAGTTTCCGGCTCCGGTGACCTCCTAGCCCGTGGTCGTCGGGCTCGTCGGGTGCGGCCGGTGGGGCAAGCACATCCTGCGCGACCTGATCGCGCTCGGGTGCGAGGTTCCGGTGGTCGCCCGCTCGGAGGCGAGTCGCGGGCGGGCGGAGGAGGGCGGCGCGAGCGCGATCGTCTCGCGGATCGACGAGCTGCCGGCGCTGGACGGAGCGATCGTCGCGACGACGACGAGCACGCATGCGGCCGCAATCGAGAATCTGCTGGGTCGGGGAATCCCCGTCTTCACCGAGAAGCCGCTCACCACCGACGCCGACACGGCGGCGCGCCTCGTGGAGGCGGCACCCGACACGCTCTTCGTCATGGACAAGTGGCGCTACCACCCGGCTGTCTCGGAGATCGCGGCGATCGCTCGGGAGCGCAGGCTCGGGAGCGTGTCCGGGCTCACGACGGTCCGGCTCGGGTGGGGGGTCGCACACGACGACGTCGATCCCGTGTGGGTGCTCGCTCCGCACGACGTCTCGATCGCGCTCGAGGTGATGGGAGCGGTGCCGCGACCGCGCGCGGCTGCGGCGGAGATGTCCGCCGGCTCCATCGTCGGGCTCTCGGCGCTCCTCGACGGCCCTGAGTTCTGGCACTCGTTCGAGGTCTCCGCGCGTTCGCCCGAGCGATCGAGGCGCGTCGAGCTGCACTGCGAGGAGGGCGTCGTCCTGCTCGCCGACGCCTGGGACGAGCACGTGACCGTCTACCGGAACGGCACTCCCGAGCCGGAGCCCGAACGGATCGAGACGCCGGGTGAGCTTCCGCTGCTCGCCGAGCTCCGCGTGTTCATCGAGCACCTCCGCGGAGGCCCGCCGCCGAGGTCGAGTGCGGCGGAGGGCGCCGCGATCGTCGCGGCTCTCGGCGAGCTGCGGCGCATGGCGGGGGTCGCGTGACCGACGCGACGATCGTCATCCCGACGTACCGGCACGCCGCACTACTTCCGTACGCAATGCGGAGCGCGCTCGGCCAGGAGACCGCGTCGATCGAGCTCTTCGTCGTGGGAGACGGCGTCCAGGACGACACACGGGTTGCGGTCGAGGAGTTCCTGGTCGATCCGCGCGTGCGCTTCTTCGACTTTCCCAAGGGCGAGCACAACGGAGAGGTCGGCCGGCACGAGGCACTGCAGAGCGCACGCGGGAGAGTCGTCTGTTACCTCTCGGACGACGACCTGCTGCTGCCCGATCACGTCGTCGAGATGCTCCGGCTGCTCGAGGACGCGGACTTCGCACACAGCGCACCGCTGGTCGTCATGCCCGACGGATCGCTCCGCTACGGGCCGATCGACATGGCGCGGTCCGAGTTCCATGCGCTCCTGCTGCGCGGTGGCTGGAACAAGATCTCCCTCACCGGGGCCTCCCACACGCTCGAGGCATATCAACGCCTGCCGCACGGCTGGCGCCCCGGGCCGGCGAATGTGTGGAGCGACCTCTACATGTGGCAGCAGTTCGTCCGGCAGCCCTGGTTTCGAGGGTGCACCGGGACACGTCTGACGCATCTCCACATGCCCGACCAGGATCGGCGTGACGTCCCGGTCGCCGAGCGCGTCGCCGAGCTCGAGCGCTGGTGGGACCGGATCCAGGAACCGGGCTTCTCCGCCGAGCTCGAGCGGATGGTGGCCGATGTCGTTCGTGAGGGTGCGGTCCTGCGCGAGGCCCGGATCCACGAGCTCAAGGACGTCATCCGTGGGATCCAAACGACCCGCTGGTGGCGCTTGCGGACGCGGATGGCGACGTCCGCGCTCCACCGGCGCTGAAGCGTCGCGCAGAGCGTGCCCTGATCCTTCCGCCGTTGTATCCTCGCGGCCGTGACTGCGGTGAGGGACATCGAGGGTGTCGAGAAGGCGATCAAGGATCCTGCGACCGTCACGGCCGAAGGCGACTCCCTCTCCGAGTTCATCGACGGCGTCGAGCACCGCCGTGCTCGCACGCACGCCGACGAGCGCGGAACCCTGAGCGAGATCTTCGACCACCGTTGGGGATTCACCGAAGATCCGCTCGTCTACGTATACCTCGCCACGCTCAGGCCGGGGCAGGTGAGGGGCTGGGTGGTCCACCTCGAGCAGAACGACCGCCTGTTCGCCTTTGCGGGTGTTCTCCGGATCGTCCTCTACGACGCACGCAGCGACTCGGACACGTACGGCCGCCTGAACGTCTTCCACTTCGGCGAGCACGACCGCGCGCTCGTGAGCATCCCTGCCGGCGTCTACCACGCCGTCAAGAACGTCGGTGACCGCGAGGGAGCGTTCGTCAACCTCCCGTCGCAGCCGTACCGGCACGAGGATCCGGACAAGTACCGCCTGCCGCTCGACAACGACGTCATCCCGTACCACCTGACGACGGGCTGACCGACCGCGAAGGCTCTAGTACCCTTCGGTCCTCCTGCCGACGTAGCTCAGCTGGTAGAGCACTTCACTCGTAATGAAGGGGTCCGCGGTTCGAATCCGCGCGTCGGCTTTGAGAAAGGCCCTGGAAACGAGCAGTTATTCATTGCTCCGATCCCGTCATCGAGGTCGCATCCTCGGACGATGTGGTCAAAATGACGCGGTCGTTGATCGCGGTCGCAGCGCTCTCCATGCCGCCGAGCATGCCGAGGTCGCGAATCACCCAGCGCCCTCGGCCTGCGTTCCACCCACTGACACCGCAGCGACGAAACCATCGAGAAGGGCCAATCCAACCACGACCAGCGCGAACCGGCGCATACGTCACCTCTCTGCCACTCAGCCTGACTCTGGCAGCCGCTCACGGCATCCGGGCAACTACCGAAGCCCGACCTGAACGACCGAGGGTTCGTCAGTCGCGCTTCAGCGTCCAGAGGACGGCGTGCGCGTCGTAAATGTACGACCCGCTCCACCCAACGATCTGGCCCCTGTTGTTGATCGCGACGGCCTCGCTGTAGCTCCCGCCGAGGCTGCCGAGGTCGCGCATCTTCCCGTTCTGCCAGAGGAAGGCATGCGAGATCGGATTACCGCTCGCGTCTTTCGCCCCGATGTCGCTCCACCCAACGATCTGGCCCCTGTTGTTGATCGCGACCGCCTCGCTGTAGCTCCCGCCGAGGCTGCCGAGGTCGCGCATCTTCCCGTTCTGCCAGAGAAAGGCATGCAAGGGCCAATAGCCGTTCGCGTCTTTCGCCCCGAGACCGCTCCACCCGACGATCTGGCCCCTGTTGTTGATCGCGACCGCCTTGGTGTAGCTCCCGCCGAGGCTGCCGAGGTCGCGCATCTTCCCGTTCTGCCAGAGGAAGGCGTGCGTCTCTCCTCGACGCGTCTGGCTTGAGCCGATGATCTGGCCGCGGTCGTTGATCGCGACAGCTCTGCTCGTGCCCCCGCCGAGCGTGCCGAGGTCGCGCATCTTTCCGTTCTGCCTGAGGAACGCGTGCTGCTCGCCGTACGCGTTCACTTTCGCGGCGCTTACCCCGACGATCTGGCCGCGCTCGTTGGTCGCGAAGGCCTTGCTTATGCCCCCGCCGAGCGTGCCGAGATAGGTCGTTCTACCGTTCTGCCAGAGGAAGGCGCGTCCCGCCCCTCCTCCGAGCGCGCTCCATCCGACGATCTGGCCCTGCTCGTTGATGTCGCACGCCGCCCCGGTGCCGCGGCCGATGCCCGTCATCTTCCCGTTCTCCCAGAGGAAGGCGCGATTCAGTCCTCCGGGCGTCGCGCTCCACCCGACGATCTGGCCCCGCTCGTTTATCCCCACGGCAGCCGGGCGACGCAAGCCCCATGGGTCCCGCGGGTAGCGACCACCGAGCGTGCCGAGATCGGTCATCTTCCGGTTCTGCCAGAGGAAGGCGTGCCACTCTCCCCGAGGCGTCGTACTCCCCCCGACGATCTGGTCGCGCTCGTTCAGCGCGGCGGCTTGGCTCTCCTTCCCACCGAGCGTCCCGAGGTCGGTGATCACCCAGCGCGTCTTCGCCTGAGTCGCGCCACCGGAAGCGCCCGCGGCAATACCTGCGAGAAGGGCCAACCCAGCTACAAGCAGCGCAAACCGGCGCATGCCTCACCTCTCTGCCAATCAGCCTGACGCCGGCAGCCGCTCACGGCATCGGGGCAACTACTGACCCCGGAACTACCGAGGTTGCGTCAGTTGCGCTTCAGCGTCCAGAGGACGGCGTGGGAGCAGGCGCCCTCACAGCGTCCCTCTGAGTCTTTCTCGATAGCACTTTGCCCGACGATCTGGCTGCTTTCGTTGAGCGCTTCGGGGACGCTCGTCTCCCCGCCCCGAAGCGTGCCAACGTCGGTCAGCTTCCCGTCCTGCCAGAGGAGCGCATGGAGCGAGCCACCCCCTACAAGGCCGGATCCGACGAGCTGGCCGCGCTCGTTGATGATGTCGGCATTGAAGTGCGTGCCGCGCGTGTAGATGACCACGATCCTCCCCTTCTCCCAGAGGACGGGTCCCTCGAACTCGCCGCGAATGAGAACTTGGCCACGGTTATTGATCGCCAGTGCCTCGCTACCCACTGGGCCCAGGTCGACCATCTTCCCACCCCGCCAGAGGACGGCGTGTTGCGGCCCGTATCCCATGCCGCTCCCACCAACGATCCAGCCGCGTGCGTTGATGTCCTCCGCATAGCTCGCTTTCGGGTAGTTGGGGTTCTCGCGCCCGGGGAGCGTTCCCAGGTCGCGCATCTTCCCGTCCTCCCAGAGAAACGCATGCTGGCCCAGGCAGCCGTTCATGTCTTGGTCGTCGGTCTTCGCCCAGCCGACGATCTGGCCGCGCTCGTTGATCGCGGCGGCGTTGCTCTCCTCGTACTGACTGCCGGAGGGACAGACCTGCCCTTGGTGTCTGCGGTTGAGGCTCCCGAGGTCGATCATCTTCCCCTTCTGCCAGAGGAAGGCGTGCGTGTAGCCGCTCTTCGTCTCGCTCTGCCCGATGATCTGGCCGCGGTCGTTGATCGCCACCGCGTGGGTGTTGGTTCCGCCGAGCGTGCCGAGATCGGTCATCTTCCCGTGCTCCCAGACGAAGGCACGCTCGTTGCCGTTCCGCTTGAAACTCCACCCGATGATCTGGCCGCGCTCGTTGATGTCCTCCGCATAGCTCCGCTGTCCTTTGGGCAGCGTCCCGAGGTCGTGCATCTTCCCGTCCTCCCAGACGTAGGCACGCTCGTCGCCGCTCCCCGTGAGACTCCACCCGACGACCTGGCCGCTCTCGTTGATCGCGCTCGCCCCGCTCTCTTTGCCACCGAGCGTCCCCAAGTCTGTAGTCACCGAGCCTGCCGGCGACTCGGATCCGCCCGCACACGCGACGGCCACAGTCGCAAGGACCATCGCCAACCCTGCGAGCAGTAACAACCACCGGCGCATACGCACCCCTTCCCCAACTCAGGGTGCCGCCGCCGTCTGCCCGTACCATCAGGGCAGCCGCTGACCCGCCTACCCGGAACTACCGAGGGTGCGTCAGCCGCGCTTCAGCGTCCAGAGGACGGCGTGCATCTGGAATTCGCCAAGCCGATGCCCTGGAACCCAGAAACTGGTGCCGACAACTTGGCCGCGGTCATTGAGCGCGACCGCTTCCGCAAATTCCATGTACGGCGGTGTCGGGAGGTGAACGATCCTGCCACCCTGCCAGTAGACCGGGTCGTCACCGCCATCGAAGCCGATGATCTGACCTCGGTCATTGATGGCATCTCCCCAGAAGTCGAGAAAGGTCATCTTTCCTTGCTGCCAGAGGCTCTCGGCCACGAGGACTTGCCCGCGCTCGTTGATGTCCGGGATCAAGGACCGGGCGTCTGCTGCGAGTTCGATGACCGCGCCTTCCTGCCAGAGAACCGCGTGCCCCCAGCGGGTCCCATACACGTCGTGCACCAATAGCACGCCGCGACCGCTCCGGCCGGCGACCTGGCCGCGGTCGTTGATCGCATCGGCAGTGCTCGTCGGGGTGCCGGGGAGTGTTCCGAGATCGCGCATCGTGCCCCTCTCCCAAAGAAACGCGTGCGTCTTGCGAAGCGCCGTCCCACTCCACCCGATGATTTGACCACGCTTGTTGATCGCAAGGGCCTTGCTCTTGTGGCCACCTGGGAGCGTGCCGAGATCGGTCATCTGTCCGTGTTGCCAGAGAAATGCGTGCCCCCAGTTGCGACCGCTCCGGCCGACGACCTGGCCGGGGTCGTTGATCGCAAACGCCCTACAGTGCTTTGCACCAGGGAGCGCTCCGAGGTCGGTCATTTTGCCGTTCCCCCAGAAGAACGCACGCTCGCCGCTCTGCCCGATGACCTGTCCCCGGTCGTTGATGGCGACCGCCTTGCTCCACTTCTTGCCAGGGAGCGCCCCGAGGTCGGTCATGCTCCCGTTCTGCCACATGAAGGCGTGCTGGATCGGGTTGCCCTTCTCGTCCTTCGTGGCAATCGCGCTGTAGCCGACGACTTGCCCGCGCTCGTTGATGGCCACCGCTCTGCTCGTCATGCCGCCGAGCGTCCCGAGATCGCTTACCACCCAATGCGTCTCTGCCTGGGTTGTGGCCCCGGACACCGTCGCGGCGATACCCGCGAGAAGTGCCAACCCACCTATGAGCAGCGCAAACCTGCGCATGCCTCACCTCTCTGCCACACAGCGTGAGGCTGGCCGCCGCTCGCCGCATCAGGGCATCTGCTGACCTCTACCGGAACTATCGAGAGCGCGCCAGCCGCGCCGCAGCGTCCAGAGGACGACGTGCTCCGACTGGATCTCCCCGAGACTATCACTGACCCGACGGCCTGCCCGCGGTCGTTGATCCCGTACGCGGTGCTGTATAGCCCGCGGTGAGCGAGGTCACGCATCTTCCCGTTCTCCCGCAGGAGTGCGTGATGGATCGGATCGCCGTCGTCCTTGGCTGCGACACAATCGAGGCTAAGCGAGTTCGATCAGACCGAGCGCCAGAGCACATGCGAGGTCGCGCTCGACGTCCTGCCGTGGGAACCCAAGCACGCCGGGAACCTCATCTTCCGAGTGGCCGTCCGCAATCGCCTTGACTGTTCGGCGCATCGATGCTTCTACAGCATCGTCCCTCTCGTAGCGGCTGGCTCAGCAACTGGAGGGGCACGAGGGTCGGTCGCAGGCATGTGACCAGAATGTGGACGCCGCCCGTTGACGCAGGTTGTAGTCCGTTGCCTCAGAAGGTCTTGGCTATCCCACCAAGCCCGATGGGGACAACGGAGTGCAACTGCGCACACCGGGCAACGCATCCTCGAATCTCCCTCGTAATGAAGGGGTCCGCGGTTCGAATCCGCGCGTCGGCTTCAGTGTCAGTGCGGGTTTCCGCCCCGAGCGCGTGACCGTCGCAGGCCCGTTCTAAGTACGTTTTAGGCCGAGGGCGGCGAGGTTCGCCTCGACGGCCAGATACGCCACCGCCACGAGTGACGCAGGCGCGGCGACGGAACACACGGGGTCAAATTTCGGCATCTACTCGGAGACTCAGGCTCCACACCGCCCACCCGAGCACCACTGCGTCGAGCACAAGTACGGCCGCAGGCGCAAGACGCGACACGTCTGCGTGGGCCATGTCTCCCCACGCGTCAGCCTCGACCCACCACACGAGGACGAGCAAGGCCATGATTCCTTGCAGGCTCGCCCCCAATGCTGCTCGCACGGGTGCGTTCACGGCGAGTCCGTGAATGGTGATACAGGCTGAGACGAACGCCACCGCACTGGCGAGCATGAGGAGGTGTCCGAGCGGAGAGTCGCCAGATCCGTACCCTTCGATGAACGCGCCGATCCAGAAGAGGAGCGCCGCTCCAATGGCCGCGACGATCATCCCGCCGACGGCGAGAGCGCGGATCAACTCATCCGCCGAGATACCGGCGTCTGTCGATGTGCGGGTTGAGCGGCCCGTGATCTGAGGTAGGTCGCCATACCGACGCCGCTCGCCCGTCCGAGGTTGTCCGAAATAGAGGGCGCGAGGTTCGCCTCGACGGCCGCGGGTGGTAGTCGTAGTCGACCACAGGTAGAAGCGATCCGTTGCCGAACACGAGCCGGAACGAACACACACCCTCGCCGGCTACCTCGATCGCTGGCGTGGTGAGCCTCGGGAGTCCGCAGACTCCGTCTGTGCACGTCGTGTTGGTGACTGACACGCTCTTGATACGGCCGGTGCCTTCGTTGTCTCCCCCGCAGCCGACGACGAAGGCCTCCAGAAATAGAACAAGCGGTCGCATCTGTGCATGTCGGGCGCGGGTCAACGGATCATTGCTTGTCGGAGGGCCCGATAGTCCAGTCGTCTTGTACCCACGTCCCGAGCTCGGGGTCATAGAGCCAGAGCTTCCCGCTCCAGATCTTGGGAAGCGGATCGCGGGTCGCCGTGAAGAGCAGGGTCGAGAGGCTCGAGAGCTCCCGATCGATCTCGTCCCGGAGCGCGTTCCTGCCCCTGCCAAACTTCGGCTCGATCGTCCGCCGCGGATCGGAGTCTCGGTCCGGAACCGAGATGTACGCCTGCAGCCTGCCGCTGTGCCCGGTTGCGAGTTGTCCGGTCACACCCATCCCTTCATGAGCGCTGGCCGCGGCGATGAAGCTGGCGACGTCGCTCCCGTGAGTACGGTTGTAGTCGTAGAAGTTCGGCTGCCCTGGTGCAACGATCGGCCCGCCGGGCAGGAACCAGATGTTGAGGATCCCGACGCGCTGGATCGTCACCGGCGCCGTCGCGACGTAGAGGAAGCCGTCGAACGGGCCGCCCGGATCGTGGACCGTGGTGAGCGTGTAGCGCTTGCCCAGGCCGGTCCCGCTTCCGACGTCCGGGCAGAGGAACGGTGCTCCCCTGCTTCCCTGCCGGCACGCGCTGACGTTCAGCCCGAGGACGATGCCCCCGTTCTGGTCACCGTAGTCCTCGCCCGGATGCGCGAACGGGGGATCGTTGATCCGAGCGTCGTCGACGCGTACCTCGTTGTGCGTGACGTCCGGTGTGGTGAAGCCGTCGGTCCGCGGACGGACACGGATCCGGGCGGACGTCGTCGCTCGCTTGCCCTTCTCGCCGATGACCGTGAGCGTCGCGTCGAGCGAGCAGAGCGGAACGATCGTCGGCGTGGGCCCGGTCTTCGTCGACTCCTTGAGCGCTGCTCCATGGCAGTTGTCTCCGGGCTCGAATGCCCACTTGTACGCGCGGATGCAGTTCCGCGGGCCGGAGGCCGAGCCGTCGAGCGTGACGCGCTCCGCCCTATGCGACGTCGTTCGGCTGGCTCGCGCCCGCAGCTCGTCGCAGCTCTCCTCCTCTTGCCCCATGAGATTCCAGGTGACGACACCGTGGTTGCCCTCTTGGCGAGCTTCGATGCGACCCGCGATCCTCGGGCCGCGGTACGGAGGAGACGGAGACCCGGAGCTCCACGAGAACGTGACCTGAGTCGACGTCTGAGGCTCCCCGGGTGTCTCACACTTCTCGCGGAACGGCACCCTGACCGGCCCGCCGCCGCCGTTGAAGTCGTAGGCGAAGCCGGTCGGGCTCTCGCGCGAGTCGTGGATCGAGAGCGTTCCCTGCACGCGCAGCTTTACCGGGCCGAAGCCGTAGACGCACGTCCGGAACGTGCCGTCCATCTTGCCGTCGGCAAGAGCGGACCCTTCGTACCAGGCTCCGTACGCGGTGACCTGCTTCCTGTGGAGCGTCATCTTGACGTTCCAGTCCTCGACCTCGCCACCGCCGTCGAACGTGCGATCCAGGTCCCAGGCGATGACTCCGGTGAAGCTCTTCGGGAAGGACCGCGCGCTGTCCGCGCTCGCCGCCTCGCTCGATCCGGCGGGCACCGCGAGGGCGGCGACCGCGAGGAGGAGGACTTGAGCGGCTTTCCACATGCCTGCATCATGCGCCGCGGCCGGGCCCGGATAAAGCCGGGAAACCTCTCAGATTTGACTTCAGTCGCTCGCGAGTGCGGTAGCTCCGGAAGCTCAGGGCGATCGGGCGCCGCTTGGGCAAGTCTTCAGCGAGGTGGGCCACAGAATGGGCCGCGCGAGCCGTTTGCAGCGCTTCCAACCATTCGAGTGACGCGCGGCGTCGCGCGCACGGTGGCTTGCCGGCGCAAGCCCTCCGTCAGCCCGTGTCACGCGTCGCGCGTCGCAGCGTGCCTGCCAGCACGACCGCGACCGTCGCGGGGAGGACCCACCAGGCGGCGAGTCCGCGATGTGCGAGGAATGCGGAGAGGCCGAGCCCGACGGCGACGCCCACGGCGACGCGCCAGTCGTCGCCGACGATGAAGTTCCACCAGAACGCGCCGAAAGCGCGGATGCGACTCACCCGCCCGCTCCTGCGGGAAGCGCTGCGAGCCGCTGGCGGCGAAGCTGGCGGACGAGCGCGAAGGACAGGAGCGTGAGGAAGGCGAGGATGGCGAGGATGGCAACGTCTGAGCCGGGCCAGGTCACGCCCGTGCCCTCGCCGGCCCAGAAGACGCCGAAGCTCGTGAGGAGGAGTCCGACTGCGAACTTGATCGTGTTCTCCGGGACGCGCTCGAGCGGCGCGCGCACGACGATCCCCACTGCGACGACGAGCGCGACCGCCGCCGCGGCGGCCGCGGCAGCCAGCGGGAGCCGGCCCTGGGTGGCTCCGAACGTGACGACGATGAAGACGACCTCGAGCCCTTCGAGCAGCACACCCTTGAACGCGACCGTGAAGGAGTACCAATCCATCTCCCTCGGCGCCGCACGCGGCACGTGAGATGCCTGCTCGCGTTCGGCTGCAAACGCGACACCCTCGTCGTGCAGAGCTTTGTAGCCGCCGGAGCGGAGGATCGCCTTGCGCAGCCACTGCAGACCGAAGACGAGCAGGAGCGCTCCGACGACGAGCCGAAGCGTGTCGATCGGGATCAGGCGAAGCGCTGGGCCGAGCACCGCAACGATCACGCCGAGCACCATTGCCGCGATGCCGACGCCGATCAGTGGCGAGCGCCAGCCACGCACGACTCCCACGGCAAGGACGATCGTGAGGGCTTCGACGGCCTCCACCCCACTGGCAAGGAACGTCGTGAGGAAAAGGAAGACGTCGTGTGTCACGAGCGCCGATCGTAAGTCAGCCGTGCCTTTCTCGAGCCCCTCTCCGCCTGGAGCGCCGCGATCAACCGCCCCTCCGCAGCGCTACGAGCTCGAGGTGCTCGTCTCCCCCTTTCACCGTGCGCTCGAGGACGTTGCCGATACCTCGCACGTACAGCTTGTGGTCGATGACGCCCGGCTCGAGGGGCGTCCACTCCTGCGTGAGCAGTGCGTTCGCGACACTCGGTGAGGTGACGGTCTCGAAGAGTCCGACGACCCGAAAGTGATCCTCGGCGTGGCCTTTGTAGAACTCCTGCCGATATGCGTCTCCGACACGTGGGCGAGCCGGCATGAAGATCCCCGCCTTCGCCCCGTCGGCGCCGGCCTGCCACGACCCTTCGGTGCTCGCGATTCGGCCGTGCTCGTCGAGCTCGGCCGTTTCCTCGCCGAAGTACCAGACATTGCCCGCGCGGTCTTGCGTGTACCAGTCGACCGTGCGCTCGGCCAGCCGTCCCTCGAGGTAGAGCCGGTCACGGACGATGCGGCACGGGGCTCCCGCGATCGTCTTCGTCCCGTATGTGACCGTGACGACGTCTCTCGCCTGCTTTCCATCCTTGACTCCCGCGTAGACGGCGGTCGTCCCGGGAGTGAGAGGGAACCACGGGTTGTCGACTCGAGCGCTGAAGCGCGGCGAATCGATCGTCGCCACGTCGACGTTTCGCCCACGGGCACCCGCTCCCGACGCGGTGCCGACGAACGCGAGTAACGCGATGGCGACTAAGAGGGCCTTTGCGTGCATCGTGACCTCCTCGCTGTCTCGAACGCCACGGTAGGCAGCCCAGATGAACCCAGGATGACAGCGAGCGTCGGTCGAGCGTCGGCGAAGAGCTCGAGCCACTGCCGGACGCGATCGTCGGAATGAAGGGGTGCGCGGTTCGAATCCGTGCGTCGGCTTCGCTGCGCGACCTGCATAGGATCAGCGCGTGTCGATGACCACGGTCGCCGGGTGCCTTCTCATCGCGTCGGCGATCTGGTTCAACGTGTGGTTCTCGGTGCTCGCGAAGGTGTTCGAGTACCCCGACATCCTTCGCAGGCCGACCGACGAAATACTCGGGCGCTTCCGGTCTGGTGGATCGTCGTTGATCCTCGTCTGGTGGGCGTTCATGCTCTCGGGAGCGCTCCTGATCGCGTCCGTCGTGTTGCTCTCGCGAGTGCTCGCGCCGGGCGCACCGACGGCGGCGCTCTTCGCTCTCGTGCTCGGCGTCCTCGCGGCGCTCGTTCAGGTGCTCGGGCTGCTGCGCTGGGTGTATCTCGTCCCTTCGCTCGCGCGGGCGCACGGCGATCCCGACGCGAGCGAGGCGACACGTGATGCCGTTGCGGTGACGTTCCGGGCGTTTCATCAGTGCCTCGGAGTCGGTGTCGGCGAGCACCTGGGTTATCTCTTGACCGGAGCCTGGACGATCGCGGTCGGGATCGCGGTCGTGGGCAGCGACGTCACCGGAGCATGGCTCGGATGGATCGCGCTTCCCATCGGAGCCGGTCTCGTCGTAGCCTCGGCCGAGTTCCTCGGGCCGAACGAAGAGCACGGCTGGGCCGCGGCCGGAAGGGCAGTTCCGGTGCTCTACGTCCTCTGGTCGCTCTGGCTCGTGGCTCTCGGCGTGGCGCTTATCGTCTGATACGCGACGCAGTAGCGCTCGGTCAGGCAGGAAAGGGTGTCCGTCGTCGCGCGCGTTCGCCTCCAGCTCGCAGTGCAGCCGGGTTGCGCTGTGCGTCTACCCTCCGGAGGCGTGCTCGTGCTCGTGGTCATCGGCCTCGTCGCGGGACTCATCACGGCCGTCTCGCCGTGCATCCTGCCTGTGTTGCCGATCGTGCTCGCAAGCGGGGCGAGCAGCGAATCGAGCCGGAGGCCGTTCGCGATCATCGCCGGCCTCGTCGTCAGCTTCACGACGTTCACCCTCGTCGCGGCGTCGCTCCTCTCGAGCGTCGGGCTCCCCGAGGACTTGCTCCGTAACGCCGCCATCCTGATGCTCTTCGTGCTTGCCGCGACGCTCCTGTTCCCCCGGTTCGCGCTCGTGCTCGAGCGTCCGCTCGCGTTCCTTTCGCGCCGTAGGGGTGGCGAGCTCGGCGGCGGGTTCCTGCTCGGGGCGAGCCTGGGCCTCGTGTTCGTTCCGTGCGCCGGCCCCGTCCTGGCGACGATCACCGTGCTCGCAGCGCAGAACCGGATCGGGCTCGACACCGTCGTTCTCACGCTTTCGTACGCAATCGGCGCGGCGGTCCCGATGCTGCTCATCGCGCTTGCCGGCCAGCGCGCGGCACGCCCGTTACGGGCGAGTGGGCCTGCGTTTCGGCGTGCGATGGGCGTCGTTATCGCGGTCGCGGCCGTGGCGATCGTCTTCAACCTCGACCGCAGCCTGCAGACCCGTCTCGGCGGCTACACGGACGTCCTGCAGCGACACACCGAGCAGACGACCGGGGCTCGAGACCGGCTTCGCGACCTGCGCGGCGGCGGCCAGGCGTTCGCGGCGCCGACATCGACTGACGCGGGGCTGCCGGTCCTGGGCCAGGCGCCGGACTTCCGAGGGATCTCGAATTGGCTGAACACGCCGGGCGACCGGCCGCTCAGCCTCACAGCCCTGCGCGGCAAGGTCGTGCTCGTCGACTTCTGGACCTACTCCTGCATCAACTGCATTCGAACCCTTCCCCACCTCAGGGCCTGGTATGCGGCCTATCGCAACGACGGGCTCGAGATCGTCGGAGTCCACACGCCCGAGTTCGCCTTCGAGCACGTCCTGGGCAATGTCCGAGGCGCCGCGCGGGATCTGAACGTGAGCTGGCCCATCGCGCTCGACAACGACTACGAGACCTGGACGGCGTACTCGAACGAGTACTGGCCGGCCGAGTACCTCGTCGACCGGCGCGGGCGCGTCCGAGAGGTCCACTTCGGTGAGGGCGAGTACGGTGCGTCCGAGCAGGCGATCCGGCGGCTCCTTGCCGAAGGCGGTGCCTCCGTCGACCCGCGGGCACGCAACGTGGCGGACGCCACCCCGACCGATGCGCTGACACCCGAGTCCTACCTCGGCTCGGTCAGGCTCGATCGGAGCCGGTATCGCGGCACGCCGGTGGATCCCAACGCGTCGCATCTGTACGCGTTCCCTGCCGCGCTCGGCGAGAACGAGCTGTCCTACGCGGGCTACTGGCGAGTCGGCGACGAGCGTGCGGTCGCTCTCCGCGATGCTCGGCTTCGCCTCCACTTCCGTGCTCGCTCGGTCTACCTGGTTCTCGGTGGACGCGGCACGGTCCGCACCCTTGTCGACGGTGCCAGTGGCCGGACCGTTCGCGTGAACGGAGATCGGCTGTACACGCTCGTCCACGGCACGAAGGCGGAGGACGCCCTGCTCGAGCTCCGTCTCTCGCCTGGCGTCGACGCCTACGCGTTTACGTTCGGCTAGTGCGAGGGGCCGCTACACGACTCGACGCCAGGAGGCGTTGAGGTTGGGAGCTTCGTGCGATCGTCTGAAAGACGACGCAGTAGCGCTCGGTCAGCCGGAGCAGGGTGTCGAGGTCGTCGTCGCTCGCGCTCGTCTGCAGGTCGAAAGTGAGCCGGATCGCGCTGAAGCCGACGGGAGCCTCCTTGCTGACGGCCAGCGTGCCCCGGAAGTCGAGGTCGCCCTCCGCGCGCACGACTCCGGTCTCGACCTCGAGGCCCATCGAGGCGGCCACCGCGCGCAGCGTGACCCCCGCGCACGCCACGAGCGCTTCGAGGAGCATGTCGCCCGAGCAGAGGCTCACTCCATCGCCACCCGATGCCGGGTGGAGGCCTGCTTCGGCGAGCGCGCGGCCCGTCGCGACGGAGCACGTGATGCCCTCCCCGAGCGTCCCCGTTGCATGCAGCGTGACCCGGGCCGCGCCTGGATCCTCGCGGTAGCGCTCCTTGAGCGGCTCCTGCACCGCGCGCAATCGGTCGCGGTCCGTCATGCAGCCTTCCCTGGGAACGTCTGTCTCCCGCGATTCATCCCCCGAACCGTACGGGAGACGGCCCGGGTTGATCCGCAAGTTGCAATCGCCTCGTCCAGGTCGTAGGGTCTCGCGCGACCGAGACAGGAGGCGACATGCAACCGCCAGATGCAGCAAGTATCGCGACCACGGACGACGCCCGTCTCGAGGCTCTCGGGTACAAGCCGCAGCTGAACCGCGCGCTGGGGTTCTTCTCCAACTTCGCCGTCGCGTTCACCTATCTGTCGCCGATGGTGGGGATCTACTCGCTCTTCGTCCTCGGCGTCGCCGCGGCCGGCCCGGCGTACGTCTGGCTCACCTGGATTCCCGTCATCGGGATGCTCTTCGTCGCCCTCGTCTTCGGTGAGCTCGCGAGTCACTATCCCGTCGCAGGCGCGCTGTACCAGTACAGCAAGTTCTCCGTCGGTGCGGCCTACGGCTGGTTCGTCGGCTGGTTCTACGGGATCGCGCTCCTCATCACGGTGGCCGCGGTCGACACCGGCGTCGTCACGTACGTGCTCGCGCTGTCCCACAACTGGTTCGACACGGACTGGGACCCGACGAACCACACGACCATTCTCATCATCACGATCATCCTGCTGGCCATCCAGACCACGCTGAACATCACCGGCGTGAAGGTCATGGGGCTCGTGGCGCGGTTCGGGGTCTTCGTCGAGATCGTGGGCACGCTCGGGATTGCAATCATCCTGGCGATCCACGGGTTCAATCACGGGCTCGGCTTCCTGTTCTCCACCGAGAACGTCCAGAACGCGGCCAGCAACCCCCTCGGCCTCGACTTCGGAGGCAACTGGCTCACCGGCGCGTGCCTCATCGCAGTCTTGGCTCCGGTGTACATCTTCTACGGGTTCGAGGCCGCCGGCGACATCTCCGAGGAGACCGAAGACGCAGGGAGGAAGGTCCCACGCTCGATGCGCCACGCCCTGATCTGGGGAGGAGTCGCGTCGTTCATCCTGATCTCGTCGCTGCTCCTCGCCATGCCGGACACCGACCCGGTGAAGTCCACGGTCGACGGCGGCGGTGTCCCGTTCATCCTGTCGCAGCTCTCGGGCTGGCTACAGGACTTCCTCCTGCTCGTCATCATCTTCGCCTTCTTCTCCTGCGGCACGTCCATTCAGGGAGCGGGGAGCCGACTCGCCTTCTCCTTCAGCCGCGACGGGGCTCTCCCGGCGTCGAAATGGATCTCGAAGGTCCACCCGCGCTTCAAGACACCGATCAACGCCCTGCTGATCGGCGCGGTCATTTCGGCGCTGTTCGCCTTGCTCGTCTACTACTCGCCGAGCAAGGACGTCGACCTCGGGTTCATCACGTACCCGGCGAACGTGAACGGCCTGGTCGCCCTCGTCTCGTTCAGCGTCAGCGGCATCTACCTCGCCTTCTTCCTCACGGTGATCGCCGCGATCGTGGCACGCGCGCGCGGGTGGGTTCCGGAGGGGAGCTTCCGCCTCGGCCGCTGGGGGTGGACGGTCTACATCCTCGCGTTCGCCTATCTCGGTCTGATGCTCGTCAACATCGTGGCGCCTACTGGGCTCACAAGTCCTCGCGCCTACTTCAACATCGACTGGATCACTCTGGTGGTCATCGTCGTCATCGCCGTGGTCGGAGCGATCTACTTCTTGATCGGTAGGCCCGACAAGAAGGTCGGCCAGCACCTCCACGACGAGCTCGAGCCCACAGGCGCCGAACGCCACGGCTGAGCCGTCCCGGCGACATTGCGGCTCGCCTCGACGGGCGACAACCTGGCGTATTGTCAAGGCGATGGCCCTCGAGACGATCGCGGATGTGATCACACGCATGCGGGTCACGCTCGACGCGCTCCCGCAGCGCGACGGGGTTGCCTGCTTTACGCGGCTGTACCTCGCGGTGACGGAGACGGTGGCCGCGGCGGCCGGGTTCGCAGCACCCGAGTTCCTGACCCGGCTCGACGTCCGGTTCGCGGAGCTCTTCTTCGGGGCGCTCGACCGTCCGCCGCGCGCGTGGGCGCCGCTGTTCGAGGCGCGCACCCGTGCCGGAGTCGCTCCGATCCAGTTCGCGCTCGCCGGGATGAACGCCCACATCAACCGCGACCTCCCGCTGGCTCTCGTCAAGACGTTCGAGGAGCTCGGGCTCGAGCTCGACGGTCATGGTCCCGAGCATGCGGACTACCTCGCGGTCAACGGGCTCCTCGTCGAGACGGAGGCGCGCGTGAAGCAGGAGTTCCTGAGCGGTGAGCTCGCGGTCGCCGACGAGGTCCTCGGGGAGCTCGACGACGTGATCGCGATGTGGAACGTCGAGCGCGCCCGTGATGCGGCGTGGACAAACGCGGAGGTGCTGTGGACGCTCCGCATCTCGTCCGATCTCACCGACGCCTTCGTGCTTGCGCTCGATCGGATGGTCGGCCTCGCCGGCCGCGGGCTGCTTCGCCCGGTGGCCTGGCCCGGCGGCTGACGCTAAGGCGCGTCGTGTCTGACGGAGCCTGCCTGGTCGACATAGACAGGCCCTAACGGGAGCTCCACTTCCCAGACCGGGTACAGCGGAGACCTCGACGCGGCGGACGGTCGCCAGACGAGCTCGGCTCTTGCCGTCTCGTTTGCACCGGCCAGGGTTCTGGCGCGGGCCGAGTCGATCTCGAGGTGCGGGCCAAGACCGGCGAGGCGCGCCGAGCTGCCGACGTCTCCGGTCGCCGGGTTCACCGTCCCGACCGCGACCGGCGCGCGCTCCTCTCCGAGGACGACGAGGTAGTAGGTCTCGTCCACCCGGTCGAGCCGGCGGACGGGCCAGGCGCGACCGGGGACGCGGCTCGGCGCGCCTACCGCGGCTCGTACCCGTGCCACCGCATCGTCCCTGGAGATGTCCGTCAACTAGATCCCACGGTCCGTATCGTGCAACGCCGTGAACACCGTCCACCCTGCACCGATCTGCGCGAGCACCATCTGCGCGCTCGCGCCGCCGCAGTAGTAGTCGGTGTCCTGCTGGTGATACTGCACTGCGAGGTCTTCGTGCACGGCCATCGTCGCCTCCTTCAGGCGCGGTTCCGAAGTGCGTCACGGAGAGCGCGCGTCGATCGCACCCACTTGGAAGAGGTGGAAACGCGCCGCAGCGACGATGAGCGTGCGCAGTAGCGCAAGATCTCTCCCCGTTGCTGTCCGCGTTCGAGCTTCGCACCGGAGCTCCAGCCTGTCAAGAACGCGCCGCGCTCCTGCAATCTTGGCTGCGACTCCCCCGTCGAGGGGATATTTGCCCGTCTGGCCGCGCTGCACGCTGTGTTCGAGATGAGACCTCTCCTGCGGCCGGTGGAGGACGGTGACTCGTCGTGCTCAGCCACGACCGTCGACCCGCGCGCCGGCACCCGGGTCGCCGTCGGTTTTCCGGCGCTCGCGACCGCGGTGGCGGTCGCGTGGCTCGTTGCTCAGGGCTCTCCACCGCCGTTCTCGGTGTGGACGCTCGTCGTCCTCCCGGCGGTCTGCGCCGCGTACGGGCTCTTCCCCGTCGTGCTCGGGTCGCGGGTGGTCTTCAGCTTCGAAGCCCCGACCGTCATCCTCGCCGGGCTCGTCGGCGGCCCGCTGGCGGGCGTGCTCGCGGGCGTGGCGACAGGGCTCGGCGATGTCGGGGCGGTCTGGAGACGCCGCAGCACCTACGCGGGCATTGCGATGCTCCAGGGGTTCGCCGCCGGCCTCGTCGGCGAGGCGTGGCGCCTGGGGCAGGTATCGCTGCCTGCTGCAGTCGCGCTCGCCGTGGCAGCGACGCTCGCGATCGGATTCGTCGGTCACGCCCTCGTCCTCGTCGACCGCCAGAAGTGGCCCTCGCCATGGCTCGGTCGCGCAACGCTCTTCGAGCTGGCCGAGCTCGTCCTGGCGGCGCCGCTGCTCGTCGTGCTCGGGCCTGCGTACACCACGTCTCCCGGGCTCGTCACGGCAGTTGCCGTCTCCGCACTCGGCGCCCTGGCGATCGGAGTCTGGTCGCTCAGGAAGGAACGGGTGGTCGACGCGCGGCGGCAGGTCCAGCTCTCGGATCCGCTGACCGGCGCGCTCAGCCGCACGGCGTTCGACCACGCTCTTGCGCAGGAGCAGGAGCGGGTGCTGCGCGGTGAGCGCTCGGCCGGGCTGCTCGTCTGCGATATCGATCACTTCGGGCAGTTCAACGAGCGTTATGGCCACCTGGGTGGTGACCAGGCGCTGCGATTCGTCGTCGAGCAGATCCGCTCGGCCGCGCGAGCAGGCGATCTGGTCGCCCGTTGGGGCGGCGAGGAGATCTGCCTCATCACGCCCGAAGTCGGTGCGCTTCAGGAGCTCGAAGTGCTGTGCGAGCGCGTCCGCGAGTCCGTCGCCGAGGCGCCGCTCGTGCTCCAGGGCGAGCAGGTCTCGCTCACCGTCTCGGTCGGAGCGACACTGCTCACGGACTGGTCGAGTCCGGCGGAGACGTTCGCGCGTGCCGACGAGGCGCTGTACATCGCGAAGCAGACGCGCAACACGGTCTGCGTGCTCGCGCCGAGGCATCCAGACGACGCGAGCCCGCTGTGGGCTCTGGCCGGTGCCTGACTCGATCCTCCCGCTGCGATAGTCCGTCGCAGTGCCGCAGCGGATTCCCGGGAAGCTCGATCTCGCCTAGGTAGCGGATTCCCGAGGGCTTGACGTCGGTGCTCACGCCGTCCTCCTCGCCAATCGGCGGCGCAGCAGTCCGCGTTCGAGGTACTCGAAGCCGGCGACGCGTGCGTTCGGTCACAGCTCGGCGAGCTCGGCGGCCAGCAGGCGAAGCGTCACGATTGCTTCCGGGGCCGTCGGTCGGTCCCGTGGCGCGCGGGCAAGCATGGACATGACTGCGCGAGCGACGGATACCGGCACGTAGTCCGGGATCGGCATCGGATCCTCGACGAGCTGCGGGTAGCGCGCGACGAGGTCGCGGCCCCGCGGCGCCGGCTTGGGGAACGGTCGGTTTCCGGTGAGCGCGTGGTACAGCGTCGCCCCGACCCCCCAGACGTCGGCGGGCGGTCCGATGCGTCCGAGATCGGAGGTCGGGTCGCACTGCTCCGGGGCCATGTACGCAGCCGTGCCGATCGGCGTCTTCCGGGCGGCGAGCTCTTCGAGGGTGCGGGCAGCGCCGAGATCGATCAGGCACACGGGCTCGGTCATCACGACGTTGCTCGGCTTCACGTCGAGATGCGCGACGCCCGAGTCGGCGAGGTAGTCGACCGCTGCGAGGAGATCGAGCGCGAGCGACAGCGCGTCACCGGCGGCGAGCGTCGCGTGCACCCGCAGCAGCTCGCGCAGGTTGTCGCCGTCGACGTACTCGACGAGGAGGTGCGGGTACGGGCCGTCGAGCACCGAGCCCAGACCACGTACGAGAACCCGGTGCTCGAGCCGATCGAGGAGCGCAGCTTCTCGCCTGAGCGCCTTCACGGCGCTCTCGTCGTCCACGCGGTCGGGCCTCAGGACCTTCGCCACGGCCTGGGTCTGAAGGCCGTCGTCCCGGACGAGGAACACCTCGTAGCGCCGGCCCCCGCCGAGCGGCTCGACGACCGTGCGCCCGTCGGCGATCGCGGTCCCCGCTCCGAGGCTCCAGCTCGCCTTCATCCCCCGGATTCTCGCGCCCGGTGCTCAAGGTGAGGCATACGAGAGTGGTGATTGGCCCGTTTCCCGCCGCACAACGCGATTTCCGTCGTTTGGTGCCGCTCTCCTGGCCCACCGAACTGACCCATCGGGGGGTGCCGTCTCCCCGTTCGAGTGATTGCGTATCACCCCGCCGGGGGATACAGTGCGGCACGCAGGAGACTGGGGCCCGAATCTCTGAAATCCGCTAGTCAAAGCGGAAAACGAGGAACCGGGGCTATCACCGAGACGTGCGAACAGGGAGAAGGTTTTCGATGGGGAAGGTGGGGATTTCACGGCGCCGCTGGGTACTCGCGGGATTCGCCGTCGTGCTGGGGACATTGATGCTCGGCGTACCGGGCATCGACGCGACGAACAACCCCGGCGGCAAGATCATCGTTGTCAAGAAGACGGATCCCGCCGGGGATCCGACTGCATTCGAGTTCATCCTCTCGCGGCCCAACGGCCAGCAGAAGCACTTCGTGCTCCACGGCGGCGAGCAGAGGCTGACCGGCGATCTCGATCCAGGCACGTACTCGGTCAATGAGAGCGTCCCGGATGGCTGGACGCAGGAGTCTGCGACGTGCGATGACGGCAGCTCACCGAGCTCGATCGACATCCAGGGCGACAAGGTCGTGACCTGCACCTTCGTCAACACGACGAACCGGCCACCGCCTCCGAAGACCGGGACGATCACCATCCAGAAGCAGACGATCCCGGAAGGTGCCGACGCGAGCTTCGGGTTCGCCTTCGGCGAGACGCAGTTCACGCTCTCGGACGGCCAGCAGAGGGTGTTCGACGATCTGTCCTCCGGCACGTACTCCGTCTCCGAGTCCTCGACCGAGGGCTGGACGCTCACCTCGGCAACGTGCAGCGACGGAAGCTCGCCGAGCTCGATCAACCTGAGCGAGGGCGAGTCGGTCCTGTGCACGTTCGTCAACTCGAACAACCCGCCGCCGCCGAGGACGGGAACGATCATCGTCCAGAAGCAGACCATCCCGGAAGGCGCCGAGACCGGCTTCCACTTCGTCTTTGATGACGAGGAAGGATTCACGCTCTCGGACGGCGAGCAGGAAGTCTTCAGCGAGTTGTCTGCGGGCACGTACTCCGTGGAGGAGTCCTCGACCGAAGGCTGGACGCTCACGTCGGCGACCTGCAGTGACCAGAGCTCGCCGAGCTCGATCGATCTGAGCCCAGGCGAGACCGTCGTCTGCACGTTCGTCAACACGAGCGGAAACCAGCCGACGGATCGGCCGTCGTCGATCAACGTCTCGAAGAGCGTGTCCCCGACGGTTGTCAAGGAGCCGGGCGGTGAGGTCACCTACTCGATCACGGTCACCAACACGTCCGCTGACAGCGACGTCACCATCACCGACGTCTCCGACGACAGGTTCGGGGATCTCGACGACGAGGGCGGGAACGGCTGCTTCGACGTCCCGTTCACACTCGCACCTGGGGAGAGCAATAACTGTCAGTTCACGACCGTCCTCGTGGGTGCCGGTGGGACCTCGCACGTGAACGTGGTCACAGCGTGCGGTCACGACGAGGATGGCGACCCGCTGTGTGACTCGGACGACGCGCGTGTCGATTTCACGCCGAAGGTGATCGACCTCGTCATCGTCAAGGACGCAACGTCTCCCACTACGTTGAATGGCACGGTGCAGTACACGATGACCGTCACGAACAAGGGCCCGGACACTGCGACGAACGTCCAGCTCGCGGATCCGGCTCCCGTTGGCGTCACGTACTTGACCGCGAGCCCGTCTCAGGGCACGTGCACCGTGGTTCCGGCTCTAATCACATGCAGTCTCGGGACGATCGCTCCAGGGCAGACGGTGACGATCAACGCGACCGGTCGGGTAACGCAGACGGGTCAGCTCACCAACACGGCGACCGTTACCGGAAGCGGCGGCGCCGAGGCGAACCCGGCGGACAACACGGACTCGGCGACGACGACGGTTCCGAAGCCGCTCACGCCGCCGACGCCGAAGCCGACGCCGACCCCGAAGCCCCAGTACTGCCTCGCGCTGGTCGTGACTCCGAAGATGATCAAGGCCGACGGCAAGCCGGCGATGATCTCCGTGAGGGTCACGGCGGGCAAGAAGGCGGCCAAGGGCGTGAGGGTGCTCGTGACGGGCAAGGGGCTGCACAAGACGGCCCGGACGAACAGCCGCGGCGTCGCGCTCGTCAAGGTCAACCTGAGCAACCCTGGCCTGATCCGGGTCACGACGCTCTCCAAGCAGGAGTCCTGCGGAGCAAAGCGGATCGGTGTCGTAGGAGTCTTCCTCCCGCCGGTGACCGGCTAGCCGGCGACCGGAGACGAGGACGCGCGGAAGGGGCGGCTGCGGCCGCCCCTTCCGCATCTCTGACCCAGTGCTGCAGGCTTTTCGCACGATGTGGGGAATGTGCTCTCAGCTCATGACCGCTCGCGGCCCGCTCTTCGTCGTCGTCGCTCTCGCCGGCCTGGTCGCGAGCCTCGTCGCGACCGCATCCTCCGCATCCACATCTTCGACGGTCGAGGTGTCCTTCGTCAGGAACGGGAAGCTCGTCCGGGTCGAGCGCGTGGTTCCGCCAGGAGTGCGGCCCGTGGCACACGCGCTCCGCGAGCTACTGCGGGGGCCGACGAAGATCGAGCGTGCGAAGGGCATCCGCTCGGCGTTCGGTGACCGGGTCCGGCTGCGCTCCGTCCGTGCCCGGGGCGACGAATGGCGGGTGCGGCTGTCGCGATCGGTGCTCGGACCGGCGACCGCGCGGACCATGGACACACGGCTCAGGCAGATCTCGGCGACCTTGGGGCGGCTCGGCCCCGAGAGGTGGGCCGCGATCTCCGCCGAGGGGCGCTTCGCCACGGAGCTGGCGGTCGGCATGCGGCCCAGCCCGTGGCGCGCGACGAAGGGCGAGAAGGGCTACGCGTACACCGTGCGCGGCGTGCAACTCCGGCTCTTCACCCTCGGATACCTCGATCGTTCCTCCGTCACCGGCAGCATCGACTACGAGACCGAGCAGGCACTCCTGGCTTTCCAGGGCTGGAACGGGCTCGGCCGTACCGGGACGGTGACCGGTGAGACACAGCTCGCGCTGTTCCGCGCGTCGTCTCCGAGACCTGCCACGCATCGGCCGGGACGGAGGGTCGAGATCTATCGCGACCGGGGTGTCCTCCTGCTGGTCGACGCCAACGAGGTGCGTCGTGCGGTGCACACGTCCACCGGTGCGTTCGGCCGAACACCGTCCGGAAGCTTCCACGTCTACCGGAAGGAAGCGCTCTCGTGGTCGAGGCCGTTCAGCGTCTGGATGCCGTACGCGTCGTACTTCGTCGGTGGGATAGCGATGCACGAGTATCCGGACGTCCCGGATTACCCGGCCTCCCACGGGTGCGTCCGCCTGCCAGCCGGCGAGGCTCAGCGCGTGTACGGGTTCGTGGACGTGGGAACCCCGGTCTTCGTGTTCTGATGAACCTCAGGTCCGTGCTGCTGCCGGTTCCGGGCGCGTTCCTCCCCGACTGAGAGCCGCTGGAGAAAGTCGCTGGAGCGCCGCGCCCGTCACGTCCGCGTCCTCGACGGCGATCTCGGGGAACGTCCGCAGCGGCTCGAACCGTGCCTGGAAGAACCTGAGGTGCTTCGGCTCATAGGTGATCCGCAGGCCAGGTATCTCGTCGGCACGCGAGTGGACATAGGCGACGACGTCTGCCACCCACGTGAGGTGCTCCTGCGTGTAGACACGCCGCGGCAGGGTCACCCGGACGAGTTCGAGCCCGTCGTAGGGATCGGTCCCGTGCTGGCCGGAGACGATCCCTCGCTCCATGGAGCGGACCCCGCCGGCGAGATAGAACGCCGCTGCGAGCGTCTGAGCCGGGAACTCGGTCTGCCCGAGATGTGGCAGGAAGCGCTTCGCGTCGACGAAGACAGCGTGAGCGCCGACCGGCACGACGATGGGTACGTCGGCGTCCTCGAGCATGGCACCGAGGTACCGCGTCTGCGCGACGTAAGCGGCGACGATGCGCTCCTGGGTCGACTCCCGGATCCCCTGGGCGAGCGCCTCCATGTCGTGTCCGGCCATGCCGCCGTAGTGCGGAAACCCTTCGTAGACGACGACCTGCTCGCGAAGCCGACGCGCGAGGTCGAGGTCGTTGACGGCGACGAACCCGCCGATCGGTACGAAGTGATCCTTCTTGGAGCTGAAGATCGCGCCGTCTGCATGGTCCACGATGAGCCGTACGAGCTCGCCGAGCGTGCGTTCCTCGTAACCCGGCTCCCGCTCCTTGACGAAGAGGGCGTTCTCTGACATCCGGGTGGCGTCGAGGATGAAGGGCACGCGGTAACGAAGCGTGAGCTCGCGAACCGCGGCGAGGTTCTCGATCGAGAACGGCTGCCCCCCGGCCATGTTGAGGCACGCCTCCTGGCGTACGTAGGCGATCTCGCCGGGTGCGGCCGTTTCGAGCACCGCCTCGAGCCGGGCGAGATCGATGTTGCCTTTGAACGGGAAGGGCGACTGCGGTTGAGTTGCCTCTTCGACGGCGACGTCGACCCACGTTCCGCCGGCAAGCTCCACGTGCTCGCGTGACGTCGTGAAGTAGAGGTTCGAGGGAACGATCGTCCCCGGCCGGACGAGCGCGCGTGCGAGCAGGTGCTCCGCGCCGCGTCCCTGGTGGGCTGGGACGAGATAGGGGTAGCCGAAGGTGTCGCGAACGGCCTGCTCCAGCCGGAAGAAGCTTCGCGATCCGGAGTAGGCCTCGTCGCCGAGCTCCATCGCCGCGCGCTGTTCCTGCGACAGCGCCGACGTCCCGCTGTCGGTGAGCAGATCGACGAAGACGTCCTCCGAGCGGAGGAGGAACGTGTTGAACCCTGCCTCTCCCATCGCGATCCGGCGCTCCGCTGGCGATCGGAGCTCGATCGGCTCGACGACCTTCGTCTTCCACGGAGGTGGTGCGAGGTGGATCACGAGCCAATCGTCGGCGCCGTGTCGGAGATCGGCATCGGTGAAAAGCCGAAGACGAAGTCCGCGTGGAGCCCGGAGCGACTCGGTAGCACATGGCAAGATCAGCGCGTCGTGGAGACCATGCGAGCGGTTCGCAAGCGCCAGTCCGAGCCCGGACTCGTCCTCGACGAGGTCCCGGTCCCCACGCCGAAGCCCGACGAGGTGCTCGTCCGGGTCGAGGCGGCGAGCATCTGCGGCACGGACCTCCACATCAACCGCTGGGACCAGTGGTCGTCGGAGCGCGTGCGCCCGCCGCTGACGCTGGGGCACGAGCTCTGCGGCACCGTGGTCGCGACGGGCGGCGAGGTGCGCGACTTCGGCGAGGGGGACTACGTGTCCGCCGAGAGCCACGTCACGTGCGGCACCTGCTTCCACTGCAGGACCGGCCGCGCGCACATGTGCGAGCGGACGCAGATCCTGGGCGTCGACCGGGACGGCGGGTTCGCGGACTACGTGACCATCCCGGCTTCCGTCGCGTGGAAGAACGACCGCACGAAGCTTCCTCCGGAGATCGCCTGCCTCCAGGAGCCGTTCGGGAACGCCGTCTTCGCCACGAGCACGCAGGAGCTAGCGGGTCGCGCCGTGGCCGTGCTCGGGTGCGGGCCGGTCGGGCTCTTCACCATCGCGATCGCGAGAGCGTTCGGGGCAGGAAGGCTGCTCGCCTCCGACCACGTCCCCTTCCGCCTCGAGCTCGCACGGGCGCTCGGCGCGGACGACGTCGTCGACTTCGACCGGACACCGGACGTCCAGGCCTGGTTCGTCGAGCAGAACGAGGGAGTGGGGATGGGCGTCGTGTTCGAGATGTCCGGTGCGCTCAAGGCGATTCACGACGCGTTCGGGATCGTCCGGCACGGCGGCCATGTCGTCCTCTTCGGGATCCCCGCGCAGCCGGCGACGATCGACATCGCCGAGTCGCTGATCTTCAAGAACCTGACGGTGAGCGCCGTCAACGGGCGCCAGATCTGGGAGACGTGGTACACGACGCGCTGGCTGCTCGAGCACGGGGTGGTCGACCTTCGGCCGCTGATCACCGCAGAGCTTCCGCTCGAGCGCTACGCGGAGGCCTTCGAGCTGCTCGAGACGGGTGACGCCTGCAAGATCGTCCTACGACCGAATGGAGCCGGGCCGTGAACACCACGCTGAGAGACCAGATCGGGGCGGAGCTCGACGGCCTGCGTGACGCCCGGACGTACAAGCACTTCAACGTCCTCGGGTCGCCTCAGGGGCCGGTCGTCCAGATGGAGGGCCGCGGCGAGGTCGTCGTACTCTCGTCGAACAACTACCTCGGGCTCGCCGCACACCCCGAGGTGATCCGGGCCGGCATCGAGGGCCTCGAGCGCTACGGCGCCGGAACCGCCTCGGTGCGCTTCATCTGCGGGACGTTCGAACCGCACCTTAAGCTCGAGCGCACCCTCGCGGAGCTCTCCGGAACGGAGGCGGCGCTGACCTACGTCTCCTGCTGGAACGCGAACGAGGCGGTCATCCCGACGCTCACCGACTCTTCGACGGTGATCTTCACGGACGAGCTGAACCACGCGAGCATCATCGACGCGATACGCCTGTCGCGCCCCGCGCAGAAGGTGATCTACCCGCACTCGGACATGAGCGCTCTCCGTGAGGGTCTCGCGTCTGCCCCGGCGGGAATGCGCAAGCTGATCATCACGGACGGAGTCTTCTCCATGGAGGGTGATCTCGCGAAGCTCCCGGAGATCGTCGAGCTCGCACGCGAGTTCGAGGCGGTCGTGATCGTCGACGACTCTCACGGCGTCGGCGTGCTGGGCGAAACCGGCCGCGGTGTCGTCGAGCACTACGGGTTGCTTGGCGAGGTGGACGTCCTGACCGGGACGCTCGGGAAGGCGCTCGGCGGGGCTGCGGGCGGTTATGTCGCTGCGTCGAACGAGGTCTGCGACCTCCTGGCGCAGCGCTCCCGGCCACAGCTCTTCTCGAATGCCTTGCCGCCAACCGTCGCGTGCAGCGCACAGCGTGCGATCGAGGTGATGCTCGAGCAACCCGGATTGCTCGAGCGTCTCCGCGAGAGCACGGCAACGTTCCGGGCATTTCTCGTCGATGCCGGGTATCGCCCGCTCGAGGGCGAGGCGGCGATCATCCCGGTCATCGTCGGCGAGACCGCGAGTGCCATCGCGCTCTCGGAGCGGCTGCTCGACGAGGGCGTTTTCGTCACGGGCTTCGGCTTCCCGGTCGTGCCGGAGGGAACCGCACGGATCCGCATCCAGATGTCCGCAGGGCTCGAGCCCGAGCACCTGGAGCGTGCCATGGACGCTTTCAGGCGCGTTCGCTCGACCATCGACTCCTAGCCTCACCGTCGCGGGGTACGGTTCCGCTTGCGGAGGGAGTTGCGCGCGCGCAAGACTTCCGGAGGGACCGACTGGTGAGTAGCGACATCGGGACGAGTAGTGGTAAGCGTCTGGAGCGTCGCGCGCCGGTGGCGGCGCGACACCAGGGGCGCGCACTCGCAGTGCTGCTGCTCGGGCCGATCACCATGGTCGGGGGCCTCATCTGGGCGGTAGCACAGCCGTACCGGATCGCCTTCCTGTACCCCGACGGGAAAGGCCTGTACGACTACCTCGTTCAACCACCGCTGCTCGTCGCGCTCGTGGGATTCGTCTTCATGATCTGGATCGCACCCGGGCTCGCCGAAGATCTCGAGCTGGAGGACGATGGTCCCGAGAGCTGAGATCGCTCACTGGCTGGCCGCGTCGATCCTCCTCCTGCTCGGACTGATCGTGCTCTCGGAGGCAATCGTCGGCACCGAGGTCTTCCGCCGCCGCCCGTGGCGTGCGTACCTGTGGCCTGCGCTGGCCCTCGTGGGTGGGGTCGGGCTCTGGGTGGTCGCGATCTTCTCGACCTTCTCGACCATGCACCTGCTCGCGCACGGCGTCTGGGCCCAGGTGACGATGATCGCCGCAGGCGTGCAGCTCGCAGTGGCCCGCGGCAGGCTGACGAGCCATCGCTGGTCAGCGGTGAGCGCCGCGGCGCTGCTCGTCTCCGGGATCGCGTTCCTCATCCACGAGCAGAATCCGTTGTTCTACTCGCGATCGGCATTCCTGCACCACGCGATCGGCTGGACGTGCATCGTTGCAGCGGTGTTCCCACTCCTCCAGGCGCTGCAGCCTCGGCGCGTCGCGTGGAGCCTTGGTTTCGCGTTCTCGTTCATCGCCCTCGCGGTGCTCCTCTATGCGGACCGTGACTTCGCTTCCATCTTCGGCCGTTTCGGGGAGGTCGCCGGTCGATGAAGCGGCTGGCTCTGCTGGCTGCGGCGCTGGCGGCGCTCGTCGTGCCGGCATCGGCCTCGGCGCACGCCGCGCTAGAGAGTGCTTCCCCCGGGACGCAGTCGAAGGTGGCGGTGCCTCCGACGAAGGTCGTGCTGCGCTTCAGCGAGCCGCTGACGATCACGTCGCGCGCGGTGCTCGTGCTCGCGACGAACGGTGCCGTTCGAAGCGGTGAGCCTCGCCTGTCGGCGGATCGTCGCGTTGTCACCGCACCAGTCTCCGGACTTGCGAAGGGCGAGGCGTACACGGTTCGCTGGAGGGTCACCGGCGTCGACGGACACTCACCGGCAGGAGTGTTCACCTTCGGGGTGGGCGTTGGAGCGCCGCCGCCCACCGATGCAGTCGGCGCGTCGGGAGCGTCCTGGAAGGACGATGCCGCCCGCTGGCTCCTCTTCCTCGCGATCTCGCTGGTGCTCGGCCCACTCGCCGTGCGGCTCCTGGTGCTGCGAGGCCCCGTGCCCGATCGCCTCGAACGACGGTTCCATCTCGTCACGACCGTGGCCGCGTTCGCGGTGATCGACGTCGGCATCGCCGGGTTCGTCATTCGCGCGTCGAACGCCCTGCAGCTCCCCGTCGTCGATCTGCTCTACGGCGACCTGTCGCCGTTCGCCGAGAAGACGCGGTTCGGTATCGCGTTCCTCGTGCTGACGGTCGGCTTCGCGGTCGTCGCAGCTGTCACGGCAGTGGCCGTCTCCGCACTCGGCGCCCTGGCGATCGGAGTCTGGTCGCTCAGGAAGGAACGGGTGGCCGACGCGCGGCAGCAGGTCCAGCTCTCGGATCCGCTGACCGGCGCGCTCAGCCGCACGGCGTTCGACCACGCTCTTGCGCAGGAGCAGGAGCGGGTGCTGCGCGGTGAGCGCTCGGCCGGGCTACTCGTCTGCGACATCGATCACTTCGGGCAGTTCAACGAGCGCTATGGCCACCTGGGTGGTGACCAGGCACTTCGATTCGTGGTCGAGCAGATCCGCTCGGCTGCGCGAGCAGGCGATCTGGTCGCTCGTTGGGGCGGCGAGGAGATCTGCCTCATCACGCCCGGAAGTCGGTGCTCTCGAGGAGCTCGAGGTGCTCTGCGAGCGCGTTCGCCAGTCCGTCGCCGAGGCGCCGCTCGTGCTCCAGGGCGAGCACGTCTCGCTCACGGTCTCCGTCGGAGCGACACTGCTCGACGGATTGGTCGAGCCCGATGGAGACGTTCGCGCGTGCCGACGAGGCGCTGTACATGGCGAAGCAGACGCGCAACACGGTCTGCGTGCTCGCGCCGAGGCATCCGGACGATGCGAGCCCGCTGTGGGCTCTGGCCGGCGCCTGAGTCGATCCTCCCTCTGCGATAGTCCGTCGCAGTGCCGCAGCGGATTCCCGGGAAGCTCGATCTCGCCCAGGTGTACAACGACACGTGGCGGGGCTGGCCCGTGCGACCACTCGACCAGCAGCACCCGATCCGCGGCTCGTTCCTCGATCCCCGGCCCGATCCGGAGCTCGGGGCCATCTATCACGACGGTATCGACGTAGCCGTCCGCGACGACCGCCCCGAGGCGGGCGCACCGAATGGCAGGACGCATCGCGTGTTCGCCATCGAAGGCGGGCCGGTTCACTTTGCGACGCCACACGGTGCGCGCGGCTTCGCGCACATCGGCCACTTCGGGTACGGGCACATCGACCCGGTGGTCCTGACAGGAGAGATCGTCGCCCCGGGGACGCACATCGGGTGGACGTGCAAGGGCGACTGGCACGTCCATCTGAGCGAGTTCGTCTTCACGACGAGCGGGAACGTGACCGTCAACCCGCTGCGCCGGGGAGGAAAGCTCGATCCCTACGTCGACAAAGCTCCGCCAGAGATCCGCGAGATCCGCTTCCATCGACCGGCGTCCCCGGACTGGGGCCGCCGTCCCACGACGAGTGTCGTCCGCTACCCGCCTGCAGGCGAGCGCCTGCAGCGCGACGCGCTCAACGGATCGGTAGACGTGCGAGCCCGCGTCTCCGACCCGCAGTCGTTCATCGGCTGGTTCGAAGACCTCCCGTATCTCGCCGCGCCGCACCATCCCTTCCGCCTGGCGGTCACGATCGCTGAGGCCGGGAGCGGGCGCATGGTCCGGCGGCGCGAGGCGTTCCGAGCCGAGCAGGTCCTGGATCAGCCGGCCGGCCGGCACTTCGCTCCCGGGACCGAGCAGAACCTTCCTGCAGGCGGCTGTGTGCGACCGCCACGAGGAGCTCAGTTGCGACGGTGTCTACTGGTTCCGGCTCTTCCCGCTCGGCTGGGACACGACGCGCCACGCGGACGGACGCTACGAGGTGCGCGTCAAGGCCTGGGACGTGGCGGGGAACGTCGCGGACTCCAGCGTCCGGGTGACGATTGCGAACGGCGTCTAGCCGAGATCAGACGTCCGGGACGAGCCCGAGCCACTTCACCGCGCCGGGAAGCTGCAGGCTTCGGTAGCTCTCCGCGGTGTGGCTCCACGAGCCACGGATCCGCTCGAGCCGGGCCACCGGCCCGAGCGCGTGCAGATCCGCGAAGAACTTCCCCGACTGGTTCTGCTGACCCGTCACGATCTCGTCGGCGTCGCTCCACCACATCTGAAGGGGCACCCCCGAGCCCGCGATCTGCTCGATCCAGTGGGACGGGCTGCGCACGCGGTAGGCGTCCCCGTGCGTTGCGGGCGTCCCGCCCACCTCGATCCTGGCAAGTGCCTGGAGGACCAGGCCCTTGCGGCCCAGCTGCGCGAAGTCGTCGTAGCGGCTGAAGAAGTCGGTCACGGAGTCGAATGCAACTGCTCCGGCGAGGAAGCGCGGCTTTCGGCTGAGGAGGAGAAGCGTCTCGTGCCCGCCCATGCTGCCCCCGACTGCGTAGATGCGGTCGGGGTCGATCCGTAGCCACGGGCGGGTGTCGCGGACGATGCCGGGCATCCGCACGAGATCGTCGATCTGGCCCGGGAACCCCCAGGAGTGCAGGGGCAGCCGTCGGCCCATGCCGCCCGGGCAGACCACCGCGAAGTTGCCGCGCCCCGGCAGCTCACGCCACATCTTCGCGTTCGTTCGAGCCCGGACTCCGCGGCCGTGCGGGGAGACGACGAGCGGAAGCGGCGGTGACGGGCTCCCCGGCCCGTACTGCGCCGGAGCCACGATCACGGCGAAGCGCAGCACTCCGTTGTGCGCTCGGTAGCGGATTCCCCAGGTCTTGACGTCGGTGCTCACGCCGTCCTCCTCGCGAATCGGCGGCGCCGCAGTCCGCGTTCGAGGGTACTCGAAGCGGGCGACGCGTGCGTTCGGTCGGCGAGCTCGGCGGCCAGCGGGCGAAGCGTCTCGAGCGCTTCCCGGGCCGTCGGACGGTCCCGTGGCGCGCGGGCGAGCATGGCCATGACTGCGCGAGCGACGGATACCGGCACGTGGTCAGGGATCGGCATCGGATCCTCGACGAGCTGCGGGTAGCGGGCGACGAGGTCGCTGCCGCGCGGCGCGGGCTTGGAGAACGGCCGGTGCCCGGTGAGCGCGTGGTACAGCGTCGCCCCGACCCCCCAGACGTCGGCGGGCGGTCCGATGCGTCCGAGTTCGGAGCTCGGGTCGCACTGCTCCGGGGCCATGTACGCAGCCGTGCCGATCGGCGTCTTCCGGGCGGCGAGCTCTTCGAAGGTGCGGGCAGCGCCGAGATCGATCAGGCACACGGGGTCGGTCATCACGACGTTGCTCGGCTTCACGTCGAGATGCGCGACGCCCGAGTCGGCGAGGTAGTCGACTGCTCGGAGGAGATCGAGTGCGAGCGACAGCGCGTCACCGGCGGCGAGCGTCGCTTGCTTCCGCAGCAGCTCGCGCAGGTTGTCGCCGTCGACGTACTCGACGAGGAGGTGCGGGAACGGGCCGTCGAGCACCGAGCCCAGACCACGTACGAGCACCGGGTGCTCGAGCCGTTCGAGGAGCGCGGCTTCTCGCCGGAGCGCCTTGACGGCGCTCTCGTCGTCGACGCGGTCGGGCCTCAGGACCTTCGCCACGGCCTCGGTCTGCAGGCTGTCGTCCCGGACGAGGAACACCTCGTAGCGCCGACCCCCGCCGAGTGGCTCGACAACCGTGCGCCCGTCGGCGATCGCGGCCCCCGCTCCGAGATTCCAGCTCGTCTTCATCTCCCGGATTGTCACCTCGATCCGGCGCCGGCGGTGCAGGTCGGCCTTGGACTGAAGCGAGGCCCGCGATCTGCGATGGGTCGAGACGGGTCTCGCGGAGACGTCGATCGTCGACCCATTCACCGCGCCACCCCAATGTCTGTGATTGCCAGTGCGGTTCTCGCAAACCCTTGTGGTGAATACGTCACGCCCTCGTTCGAGTGATTGCGAATCACCCCTCCGGGGGGTACAGTGCGGCTCGCACGGAACTGCGGCTCGAGACCTTGGACTGTGGGATCAGGGGAAGCGACGAGGTCTTCCGGCTCACGAGACTGGAAGGGAGACAATTCTCGATGGGGAAGGCTTGGATTCTTACGGCGCCGCCGATGCTGCTCGTCGCCGCTCTGTTGGGAGCACTCATCGTCGGCGTGCCTGGCGTGCAGGCCACGGACACATCGACGAACGACACGACGTTCGCCGACACTCAGGCACCCGCGGCGGATGTACCGCCCCGCCTCCGGATGTACCGCCTCCGCCCCAGGGAGGCACGATCATCGTCGAGAAGCAGACGATCCCGCCAGGCGACGAGAACGCCTTCGCGCTTCATCTTCGACCACGAGGTGGTCTTCCTGCTTTCGGACGGCGGGCAACGGACGTTCGACAATCTCGAGCCCGGAACGTACTCGGTAAGCGAGGCCGATCCCGACGCGCTGGACCTGACCTCGGCGACGCTGCAGCGACGGGAGCTCGCCCGGCTCGATCGATCTGAGTGCGGGCGAGACGGTGACCTGCACGTTCGTCAATACGACGAAGCCGACTCCGCCTCCGAAGCCGGGGACGATCATCGTTCAGAAGCAGACGATCCCGGACGGCGACCAGACCGACTTCGACTTCTCTCTTCGACGACGAGCCGGACTTCTCACTCTCGGACGGCGAGCAGCGGACGTTCGGGGAGCTGTCAGCCGGTACGTACTCCGTCGACCGAGTCGACACCCGAGGGCTGGACACTGACCTCGGCGACCTGCAGCGACGAAAGCTCTCCCGGCTCGATCCAGCTGAGCGCGGGCGAGACGGTGACGTGCATCTTCGTCAACACGAAGAACAACACGCCTCCGCCGGTCGACCATCCGTCGTCGATACGGGTGTCGAAGAGCGTGTCGCCCGCGGTCGTCAAGGAGCCGGGCGGCCAGGTCACGTACTCGATGACCGTCACCAACACCTCTGCCGACAGCGACGTCACCATCACCGACGTCTCCGACGATCGGTTCGGCGATATGGACGACGAGGGCGGGAACGGCTGCTTCGACGTCCCGTTCACACTTGCGCCAGGTGCGAGCATGAACTGTCAATTCACCACCGTCCTCGTAGGTGCTGGCGGAACCTCGCACGTGAACGTGGTCACTGCATGCGGCCACGACGAGGATGGCGACCGGCTTTGTGCCTCGGACGACGCTCGCGTCGACTTCACTCCGAAGGTGATCGACCTCGTCATCGTCAAGGATGCGACGTCGCCGACCACGCTGAACGGAACGGTGCACGTACACGATGACCGTCACGAACAAGGGCCCGGACACTGCGACGAACGTCCAGCTCGCGGATCCGGCTCCCGTTGGCGTCACGTACCTGACCGCGAGCCCGTCTCAGGGTACGTGCACCGTGGTTCCGGCGCTGATCACGTGCAGTCTCGGGACGATCGCTCCCGGACAGACGGTGACGATCAACGCGACCGGTCGGGTAACCCAGACGGGTCAGCTCACCAACACGGCGACCGTTACGGGCAGCGGAGGCGCCGAGGCGAACCCGGCCGACAACACGGACTCGGCGACGACGACGGTACCCGAGCCGCTGACGCCGCCGACGCCGAAGCCGACGAAGCCGACGAAGCCGGTCGAGCACTGCCTCGCGCTGGTCGTCACTCCGAAGATGATCAAGGCCGACGGCAACCAGGCGACGATCTCCGTGAGGGTCACGGCAGGGAAGAAGGCGGCCAAGGGCGTGAAGGTGCTCGTTACGGGCAAGGGCCTCCGGAAGACAGCCCGGACGAACAATCGCGGCATCGCGCTCGTCAAGGTCAACGTGAGCTATCCGGGCCTGATCCGGGTCACGACGCTCTCCAAGCAGGAGTCCTGCGGAGCAAAGCGGATCGGCGTCGTGGGCATCTTCCTCCCGCCGGTGACCGGCTAGCCGGCGACCGGAGACGAGGACGCGCGGAAGGGGCGGCTGCGGCCGCCCCTTCCGCATTTCTGACCCAACTCATTTCTGACCCTGCGCTGCAGGCTTTTCGCACGAGGCGCGGAATGTGCTCTCAGCCCATGACCGCTCGCGGCCTGCCTCTCGTCGTCGCTCTCGCCGGCCTCGTCGCCAGCCTGGTCGCCGGGCTGGTTGCGAGCGCGTCCGCCGCGAGCGCGTCCTCGACGATCGAGGTGTCCTTCGTCAAGAACGGGAGGCTCGTCCGCGTCGAGCGCGTGGTCCCTCCGGGGGTACACCCAGCGACACATGCGCTCCGCGAGCTGCTCCAGGGGCCGACGAAGATCGAGCGCGCGAAGGGCATCCGCACGGCGTTCGGCGACGGGGTCCGGCTGCGCTCGGTCCGTGCCCGAGGCGACGAGTGGCTCGTGCGGCTGTCGCGATCGGCGCTCGGCCCGGCGACCGCGCGGACCATGGACACACGGCTCAGGCAGATTACGGCGACCCTCGCACGGCTCGGTCCGGAGAGGTGGGCCGTGATCTCAGCCGAGGGGCGCTTCGCGACGGAGGTCGCGGTCGGCATGCGGCCCAGCCCGTGGCGCGCGACGCAGGGCGAGAAGGGCTACGCGTACACCGTGCGCGGCGTGCAACTCCGGCTCTTCACGCTCGACTACCTCGATCGCTCCTCCGTCACCGGCAGCATCGACTACGAGACCGAGCAGGCACTCCTCGCTTTCCAGGGCTGGAACGGGCTCGGCCGTACCGGGACGGTGACCGGTGAGACACAGCTCGCGCTGTTCCGCGCGTCGTCTCCGAGGCCTGCCACGCATCGGCCGGGACGGAGGGTCGAGATCTATCGCGACCGGGGTGTCCTCCTGCTGGTCGACGGCAACGAGGTGCGTCGTGCGGTGCACACGTCCACCGGTGCGTTCGGCCGAACGCCGTCCGGAAGCTTCCACGTCTACCGGAAGGAAACGCTCTCGTGGTCGAGGCCGTTCAGCGTCTGGATGCCGTACGCGTCGTACTTCGTCGGTGGGATAGCGATGCACGAGTATCCGGACGTGCCGGATTACCCGGCCTCCCACGGGTGCGTCCGCCTGCCCGCCGGCGAGGCTCAGCGCGTGTACGGGTTCGTGGACGTGGGAACCCCGGTCTTCGTGTTCTGATGAACCTCAGGTCCGTACCGCTGCCGGCTCCGGCCGCGTTCCTCCCCGACTGACAGCCGCTGAAGTGGGTCGCCGGAGCGCCGCGGCCGTCACTTCCGCGTCTTCGACGGCGATCTCAGGGAACGTCCGCAGCGGCTCGAACCGTGCCTGGAAGAACCTGAGGTGCTTCGGCTCGTAGGTGATCCGCAGGCCGGGTATCTCGTCCGCACGCGAGTGGACGTGGGCGACGACGTCTGCCACCCAGGTGAGGTGCTCCTGCGTGTAGACACGCCGCGGGAGGGTCAGCCGGACGAGCTCGAGCCCGTCGTAGGGATCGGTCCCGTGCTGGCCGGAGACGATCCCTCGCTCCATGGAGCGGACCCCGCCGGCGAGATAGAACGCCGCTGCGAGCGTCTGAGCCGGGAACTCGGTCTGCCCGAGATGTGGCAGGAAGCGCTTCGCGTCGACGAAGACGGCGTGAGCGCCGACCGGCACGACGATGGGCACGTCCGCGTCCTCGAGCATGGCACCGAGGTACCGCGCCTGGGCGACGTAAGCGGCGACGATGCGCTCCTGGGTGGACTCCCGGATCCCCTGGGCGAGCGCCTCCATGTCGTGTCCGGCCATGCCGCCGTAGTGCGGAAACCCTTCGTAGACGACGACCTGCTCGCGAAGCCGACGCGCGAGGTCGAGGTCGTTGACGGCGACGAACCCGCCGATCGGTACGAAGTGATCCTTCTTGGAGCTGAAGATCGCGCCGTCTGCGTGGTCCGCGATGAGCCGTACGAGCTCGCCGAGCGTGCGTTCTTCGTAACCAGGTTCCCGCTCCTTGACGAAGAGGGCGTTCTCGGACATCCGGGTCGCGTCGAGGATGAAGGGCACGTGGTGACGAAGCGTGAGCTCGCGAACCGCGGCGAGGTTCTCGATCGAGAACGGCTGCCCGCCGGCCATGTTGAGGCACGCCTCCTGGCGTACGTAGGCGATCTCGCCGGGTGCGGCCGCTTCGAGCACCGCCTCGAGCCGGGCGAGATCGATGTTGCCTTTGAACGGGAACGGCGACTGCGGTTGAGTTGCCTCTTCGACGGCGACGTCGACCCACGTTCCGCCGGCCAGCTCCACGTGCTCGCGCGACGTCGTGAAGTAGAGGTTCGAGGGAACGATCGTCCCGGGCCGGACGAGCGCGCGTGCGAGCAGGTGCTCCGCGCCGCGTCCCTGGTGCGCCGGGACGAGATAGGGGTAGCCGAAGGTCTCGCGAACGGCCTGCTCCAGCCGGAAGAAGCTTCGCGATCCGGAGTAGGCCTCGTCGCCGAGCTCCATCGCCGCGCGCTGTTCCTGCGACAGCGCCGACGTCCCGCTGTCGGTGAGCAGATCGACGAAGACGTCCTCCGAGCGGAGGAGGAACGTGTTGAACCCTGCCTCTCCCATCGCGATCCGGCGCTCCGCTGGCGATCGGAGCTCGATCGGCTCGACGACCTTCGTCTTCCACGGAGGTGGCGCGAGGTGGATCACGAGCCAATCGTCTGCGCAGTGTCGGAGATCGGCATCGGTGAAAAGCCGAAGACGAAGTACGCGTGGAGCCCCGAGCCAACTCGGTAGCACGTGGCAAGATCAGCGCGCCGTGGAGACGATGCGAGCGGTTCGCAAGCGCCAGTCCGAGCCCGGGCTCGTCCTCGACGAGGTCCCGGTCCCCACACCGAAGGCGGACGAGGTGCTCGTCCGGGTCGAGGCGGCGAGCATCTGCGGCACGGACCTCCACATCAACCGCTGGGACCAGTGGTCGTCGGAGCGCGTGCGCCCGCCGCTGACGCTGGGGCACGAGCTCTGCGGCACCGTGGTCGCGACGGGCAGCGAGGTGCGCGACTTCGCCGAGGGGGACTACGTGTCCGCCGAGAGCCACGTCACGTGCGGCACCTGCTTCCACTGCAGAACCGGCCGCGCGCACATGTGCGAGCGGACGCAGATCCTGGGCGTCGACCGGGACGGCGGGTTCGCGGACTACGTGACCATCCCGGCCTCCGTCGCGTGGAAGAACGACCGCACGAAGCTTCCTCCGGAGATCGCCTGCCTCCAGGAGCCGTTCGGGAACGCCGTCTTCGCCACGAGCACGCAGGAGCTCGCGGGTCGCGCCGTGGCCGTGCTCGGATGCGGGCCGGTCGGGCTCTTCACCATCGCAATCGCCCGAGCGTTCGGGGCAGGAAGGCTGCTCGCCTCCGACCACGTCCCCTTCCGCCTCGAGCTCGCGCGGGCGCTCGGCGCGGACGACGTCGTCGACTTCGACCGGACACCGGACGTCCAGGGCTGGTTCATCGAGCAGAACGAGGGAGTGGGGATGGGCGTCGTGTTCGAGATGTCCGGCGCGCTCAAGGCGATCCACGACGCGTTCGGGATCGTCCGGCACGGCGGCCATGTCGTCCTGTTCGGGATCCCCGCGCAGCCGGCGACGATCGACATCGCCGAGTCGCTGATCTTCAAGAACCTGACGGTGAGCGCCGTCAACGGGCGTCAGATCTGGGAGACGTGGTACACGACGCGCTGGCTGCTCGAGCACGGCGTGGTCGACCTTCGGCCGCTGATCACCGCAGAGCTTCCGCTCGAGCGCTACGCGGAGGCCTTCGAGCTGCTCGAGACGGGTGACGCCTGCAAGATCGTCCTACGACCGAATGGAGCCGGGCCGTGAACACCATGCTGAGAGACCAGATCGGGGCCGAGCTCGACGGCCTGCGTGACGCACGGACGTACAAGCACTTCAACGTCCTCGGGTCGCCTCAGGGGCCGGTCGTCCAGATGGAGGGCCGCGGCGAGGTCGTCGTACTCTCGTCGAACAACTACCTCGGACTCGCCGCGCACCCCGAGGTGATCCGGGCCGGCATCGAGGGCCTCGAGCGCTACGGCGCCGGAACCGCTTCGGTGCGCTTCATCTGCGGGACGTTCGAACCGCACCTCGAGCTCGAGCGCACCCTCGCGGAGCTCTCCGGAACGGAGGCGGCGCTGACCTACGTCTCCTGCTGGAACGCGAACGAGGCGGTCATCCCGACGCTCACCGACTCTTCGACGGTGATCTTCACGGACGAGCTGAACCACGCGAGCATCATCGACGCGGTACGCCTGTCACGGCCAGCGCAGAAGGTGATCTACCCGCACTCGGACATGAGCGCTCTCCGCGAGGGTCTCTCGTCCGCACCGAGCGATGCGCGAAGACTGATCGTCACCGACGGAGTCTTCTCGATGGAGGGCGATCTTGCGAGGCTCCCGGACATCGTCGACCTCGCACGCGAGTTCGAGGCGGTCGTGATCGTCGACGACTCGCACGGGGTCGGCGTGCTGGGCGAAACCGGCCGCGGTGTCGTCGAGCACTACGAGTTGCTCGGCGAGGTGGACGTCCTGACCGGGACGCTCGGGAAGGCGCTCGGCGGGGCAGCGGGCGGTTACGTCGCTGCGTCGAACGAGGTCTGCGACCTCCTGGCGCAGCGCTCCCGGCCACAGCTCTTCTCGAATGCCTTGCCGCCCACCGTCGCGTGCAGCGCGCAGCGTGCGATCGAGGTGATGCTCGAGCAACCCGAATTGCTCAGGCGCCTGCGCGAGAACACGGCGGCGTTCCGGGCGTTTCTCGTCGATGCCGGGTATCGCCCGCTCGAGGGCGAGGCGGCGATCATCCCGGTCATCGTCGGCGAGACCGCGAATGCCATCGCGCTCTCGGAGCGGCTGCTCGACGAGGGCGTTTTCGTCACGGGCTTCGGCTTCCCGGTCGTGCCGGAGGGAACCGCTCGGATCCGCATCCAGATGTCCGCAGGGCTCGAGCCCGAGCACCTGGAGCGCGCGATGGACGCGTTCAGGCGCGTTCGCTCGACCATCGACTCCTAGTCTCACCGTCGCGGGGTACGGTTCCGCTTGCGGAGGGAGTTGCGCGCGCGCAAGACTTCCGGAGGGGAACGACTGGTGAGTAGCGACATCGGGACGAGTAGGAGTGAGCGTCTGGAGCGTCGCGCGCCGGTGGCGGCGCGGCACCAGGGACGCGCTCTCGCGGTGCTGCTGCTCGGGCCGATCACGATGGTCGGCGGTCTCGTCTGGGCGGTCGCACAGCCGTACCGGATCGCCTTCCTGCACCCGGACGGGAAGGGCCTGTACGACTACCTCGCTCAACCGCCGCTGCTCGTCGCGCTCGTCGGATTCGTCTTCATGATCTGGATCGCACCCGGGCTCGCCGAGGATCTCGAGCTGGAGGACGATGGTCCCGAGAGCTGAGATCGCTCACTGGCTGGCCGCGTCGATCCTCCTCCTGCTCGGATTGATCGTGCTCTCGGAGGCGATCGTCGGAACCGAGGTGTTCCGCCGCCGTCCGTGGCGCGCGTACCTATGGCCCGCGCTGGCGCTCGCCGGTGGCGTCGGGCTCTGGGTCGTCGCGATCTTCTCGACCTTCTCGACGATGCACCTGCTCGCGCACGCCGTCTGGGCGCAGGTCACGATGATCGCCGCAGGCGTGCAGCTCGCAGTGGCCCGCGGCAGGCTGACGAGCCATCGCTGGTCAGCGGTGAGCGCCGCGGCGCTGCTCGTCTCCGGGATCGCGTTCCTGATCCACGAGCAGAATCCGCTGTTCTACTCGCGATCGGCGTTCCTGCACCACGCGATCGGCTGGACGTGCGTCGTTGCCGCGGTGTTCCCGCTCCTCCAGGCGCTGCAGCCTCGGCGCGCCGCGTGGAGCCTTGGTTTCGCGTTCTCGTTCATCGCCCTCGCGGTGCTCCTCTACGCGGACCGTGACTTCGCCTCCATCTTCGGCCGCTTCGGCGAGGTCGCCGGTCGATGAGGCGGCTTGCTCTGCTGGCTGCGGCGCTGGCGGCGCTCGTCGTGCCCGCATCGGCCTCGGCGCATGCCGCGCTCGAGAGTGCTTCCCCTGGGACGCAGTCGAAGGTCGCGGCGCCTCCGACGAAGGTGGTGCTGCGGTTCAGCGAGCCGCTGACGATCACGTCGCGCGCGGTGCTCGTGCTCGCGACGAACGGTGCGGTTCGAAGCGGGGAGCCTCGTTTGTCGGAGGATCGTCGGGTCGTCACCACACCTGTCTCCGGCCTCCTGAAAGGCGAGGCGTACACGGTTCGCTGGAGGGTCACCGGCGTCGACGGGCACTCGCCGGCAGGCGTCTTCACCTTCGGGGTTGGCATTCGCGCACCTTCGCCGACGGATGCAGTCGGCGCGTCGGGGGCGTCCTGGAAGGACGATGCCGCCCGCTGGCTCCTCTTCCTCGCGATCTCGCTCGTGCTCGGCCCACTCGCCGTGCGGCTCCTGGTGCTGCGAGGCCCCGTGCCCGACCGCCTCGAACGACGGTTCCATCTCGTCACGACCGTGGCCGCTTTCGCAGTGATCGACGTCGGTATCGCCGGGTTCGTCATTCGCGCGTCGAACGCCCTGCAGCTCCCCATCGTCGACCTGCTCTACGGCGACCTGTCGCCGTTCGCCGAGAAGACGCGGTTCGGTATCGCCTTCCTCGTGCTGACGGTCGGCTTCGCGGTCGTCGCAGCTGTCCTCATGCTGGCGTGGATCTTCGAGCGCCCTGCGGGCCGCTGGCTCGCGTTCGGGCTTGCGGTGGCACTCGTCAGCGGGCTCTCGCTGTCGGGTCACCAGGGCACCGAGTGGAACGCCAACGTGCTCTCCGAGCTCGCCGACTGGGCGCACCTCGTCGCCGCCGGGATCTGGGTCGGCGGCGTCGCGACGCTCGCACTGCTCGTGTGGCCGCTTGCTCCCGAGCTGCGGAGAACGGCGTTCGTCGGCTTCTCGAAGCTCGCGGTCGTGCTCGTCGGCGTTCTCGTCGTCGCCGGCCTCTATCTGGCTCTCCTCCGACTGCCCGAGGTCTCGGATCTGTGGGCGACCGGGTACGGGCGACTCCTGCTGCTGAAGAGCGCAATCGTCGCAGTCGCTCTCGTCTGGGGTGGCATCCACCACTCGTTCGTGCGACCGCGCCTCGAAGCCGGCGGTCAGCCCCGCGTGCGCGCGAGCCTGGCCGGCGAGACCGCCGTTGCGGTCGGAGCCCTACTCGCCGCCGCGCTGCTCACGAATGCCGCGCCGCCGACTCCGCCGCACAGCCAGGCGCCGGCGGCAACCGCCCGCTCGAGCCGGTAGGAGCCGTTTCAGTCGTCCTCGGCTAGGGCACCAGTACGGCAGCCCCCCGGAGCGCGCCGCTCCGAAGGCGTTCGAGTGCCTGGTTGGCCTGCTCGAGCGGGAACGTCTCGACTTCCGTCCTCACGGGAACGGTCGGCGCGAGGGCGAGGAACTCCTCGCCGTCGGCACGAGTGAGGTTCGCGACTGAGCGGATCGTCCGCTCGCCCCAGAGGAGCTCGTACGGGAACGACGGGATGTCGCTCATGTGGATGCCGGCGCAGACCACCGAGCCGCCCTTCCTCACGGCACGCAAGGCTGCCGGGACGAGCTCGCCGACCGGAGCGAAGACGATGACGGCATCGAGCTCCTCGGGTGGGCCGGCGAGCGCATCGCCTGCCCAGCCGGAGCCAAGCGAAAGAGCGAAGGCCTGCGTCTCCTCGTCACCCGCACGCGTCCCCGCGAACACACTGGCGTCCCTGCGCCACCGCGACCTGGCAGATGATGTGTGCAGACGCGCCGAAGCCGTACAGGCCGATCCGCTCCGCGTCGCCCGCGAGTCGGAGCGACCGGTAGCCGATGAGCCCGGCGCAGAGCAGCGGTGCTGCCTGGTCGTCCGGGTAGCCCGCAGGGACGGGGAAGCAATACCGCTCGTCGGCGACGGCAAGTTCGGCGTAGCCACCGTCCATGTCGTAGCCCGTGAAGAGCGCCCGATCGCACAGGTTCTCCTGTCCGGCGCGGCAGAAGCGGCAGTCGCCGTCGGTCCATCCGAGCCACGGCACGCCCACGCGATCCCCAGGTGCGAACCTTCCGCCGCTTCCGACGACCTCGCCCACGATCTGATGACCGAGGACGAGCGGGAGCTTCGGGCGCGCAAGCTCCCCGTCCACGATGTGGAGGTCGGTGCGGCAGACCCCGCAGGCGAGCACGCGGAGCAGGATCTGTCCGGTCGAAGGCTCGGGGTCGGGCAGCACAGCTTCGCGGAGCGGCGCTCCAGCCGCGTCGAGCACCATCGCGCGCATGTCTGCAAGCTACAAGGCGATGCACGGCGACACGATCGACTACCGGACGCTCGACCCCACCGAGCTCGAACGAATCAGGGAGATAGACCGGACCGAACGGATCGAGGCGTTGTACGTGCAGCACGGCACACGTCTCGAGGAGCGAATGGGCGACTTCAGCGCGCGAGCGTGGTTCCTCGAAGGAGATGGCGAGCACTCGGTCGCGGCGTTGCGTCGAATGATCGAGCAGCGGATCGAGGCAGGTGCGACCGCAGTCGGTGCCTTTGCAGCCGATCGACTCGTCGGAATGGGCGTCGTGCTGCCCCACATCCGGCCGAGCACCGCGCAGCTCGTCGCCCTCCACGTGAGCGACGGGCATCGCGGCCGGGGGATCGGCGGCCGGTTGTCCGACGAGCTCGAGCGCATCGCGCGAGAGGCGGGCGACCTCGAGATGGTGGTCTCGGCGACGCCCTCCACCAACACCGTTCACTTCTACCTCGGGCGTGGCTTCGAGCCGATGGTCGAGCCTCTGCCGGAGCTGTACGAGCTCGAGCCCGAAGACGTGCACATGCAGAAGCGGTTGTAAGCTCGTCCCGCAGCGTCTGACCGCTTGCGTCGGTCAGCGGGCGCCGAAGGTCTCGTCGAAGAAGGCGTCCCGATCGTCCATCTCGGGCAGCTCCCGGCCCATGCGCGACCTCCTCGACTACCGCTCCGAGTTCCCGATCCTCGAGCATACGACGTACCTCGTCAGCCACTCGCTCGGCCCGATGCCGCGAAGGGCGGCCGACCGTCTCGCCGAGTACGGGCGCATGTGGTCCGAGCGCGGCATCCGCGCGTGGGCCGAGGGCTGGTGGGACACGCCGCTTCGGGTCGGTGACCAGGTCGGCCGGATCATCGGGGCGCCGCCCGGCTCCACGGTGATGCACCAGAACGTGGCGATCGCGGAGGCGGTCGTGCTCTCGTGCTTCCGCCCCGTCGACCCGGCTCGGAACCGCGTCGTGTACGAGCGCGGGAACTTCCCGTCCGTTCGCTACCTCTACCAGGCGCAACCCGATCTCGAGGTCGTCGTGTGCGAGGACGACGCGGAGGTCGTCGAGAGGATCGACGAGCGCACTCTCCTCGTCCCGATCAGTCACGTGCTCTACAAGGCGAGCGAGATCCAGGACGTCGAGCCGATCGTCCGTCGCGCGCACGAGGTGGGTGCCCACGTGGTTCTCGACTGCTACCAGTCGGCCGGGATCGTCCCGCTCGATGTCACCTCGCTCGGGGTGGACTTCGCCGTCGGGGGCTCGGTGAAGTGGCTCTGCGGCGGGCCGGGAAACGGCTGGCTGTACGTCCGGCCGGATCTCGTCGAGTCCCTCGAGCCGACGTACACGGGCTGGCAGGCGCACGCGCGCCCGTTCGCCTTCGAGGAGGAGCTGGAGCGCTCGAGTGGTGTCGCGAGGTTCCTGACCGGGACGCCGAACCCGGCCGCGCACTACGCGGCGACCGCAGGCTACGACCTCGTCGAGGAGATCGGCATCGACCGGATCCGCGAGAGCTCGCTCCGGCAGACGGAGCTTCTCGTCGAGCACGCCGACCGGGTGGGGTTCGAGGTACTGAGCCCGCGCGACCCGGCTCGGCGCGGCGGTGCGGTGATCGTCGGCGTGCCCGAAGCAGGCGCCGTGTACGCGGAGCTCGAGGAGCGCGGCATCCTCTGCGACTTCCGTCCGGGCGCCGGGATCCGGATCGGCCCGCACTTCTTCAACTCCGACGACGAGATCCGCTTCGCGATCGAGCAGATCGCGGACATCGTGGAGACGGGGGCGTTCACGCGTCACGCCGGCGCCAGTCGCGCGCCACTA
>CAVQVA010000033.1:0-32904 GCA_963716975.1 uncultured Actinomycetes bacterium
GGGGAGGCAGCGAGCAGGACGGCTGGGGCTCGGATCTCGAGTTCGACAGCGAAAGCGCAAGCGACGTCGCCCGCGCCGCTGCCGCCGGGCTCGAGAGCGAGCTCAACTGGTGGAACATGACGCCCGAGGGGGTCGAGTCGCAGCCCGCGTTCAGCGAGGGCGCGGAAGCGCTCGCGGACACGCAGGTCACAGTCGACGAGGTCATCCGCCTGAGCCGTGACGCAGACGGCTGGCTCGCCTCGATGGCACTCGTCGCGCTCGCCGAGCGTGAGGACGTCCCGGACGAGTGGGTCGTGTGGGCAACACGGAATCTTGCGCGTCCGTCTCATTGCGAGGACGCGTTTCTGTTGCGCGCGCTCGCGGTCCATGCCACGACGCCCGTCATCGGCTCGGTGCTCTCGGCTCTGGGCTCGATTCGTGACGAGCTCATCGCGGAGTTCGTTCGCGACCGAACGACGCGCGGCGAGACCATCGACCCCACGACCTTCCAGAGCGTGTCCTACGGCCAGATGGAGCAGGTCGAGTCGTTCATCGACCGCTTCGACGACGAGCTCGGGCCGGACTTTCGAGAGAGCTTCGAGCAATGGCGGGCGCTTCGGAATCTCACGGGTGTCGGGCGCGTGTGGGAGAGGCCGTTCGACCGGCCTTCGGCACTCCTCGCGGGCAGGAGGCGCGAGCTCGTCGAGCTCGTCGTCACGGCGCTCGAGCAGACGCCCCCGCGATCGGTCCTCCTGGTCGGGGAGCACGGCGTCGGAAAGACGGCGCTCGCGCGTGCCGCGCTGGATCGATTGAAGACCGAGCCAACCGTCTTCGAGACGACGGCGGCGCAGATCATCGCGGGGGCGGTCTACATCGGCGAGCTCGAGGGCCGCGTCAAGACCCTCATCGACTCTCTGGAAGGACAGGACGTGATCTGGGTGCTTCCCGAGCTCCAGGAGGCGTTGTTCGCAGGCCAGCACTCGAGGAGCCCTCAGGGCCTGCTCGACGCACTCCTTCCCCACGTCGAGTCCGGGGCGATCACACTCGTCTCCGAGGTCACCCCGACAGCGAGCGAGCTCCTTGCCTCCGAGCGGCCGAGGGTCGGAAGCGCGTTCGAGGTCGTCCGGGTTCGCCCCCTCGACGAAACCGACGCGATCGCAGTCGTGAGGCATGCGCTCGAACAGGATGCGCTCGGTGTCCAGACCGACGATGCGACGCTTGCCGAGGCCTTCGAGCTGGCACAGCAGTTCCTGCCAGGCATCGCTCCGCCCGGCAACGTCCTGCGGCTTCTTCAGGCGACCGCCGCCGAGGCGGCCGAGCAAGGAGCCGAGAGCTTCGCGGGCGCCGAGGTGCTCGCGACCCTCGCCGCCGGGTCGGGCCTTCCGCTCGCCCTCCTCGATCCCAATGCGCCGCTTCCGCTCCAGGAAGTGCGAGCGTTCTTCGAGCGCCGGGTGCTCGAGCAGCCCGAAGCGGTCGACGCGGTCGTCGAGCGGATCGCGATGATCAAGGCCGGCGTCACCGACCCGACGAGACCCCTCGGGGTGTTCCTCTTCGTCGGGCCGACAGGAACCGGGAAGACGGAGATCGCGAAGGCGCTCGCCGAGTTTCTGTTCGGCTCCGCGGAGCGCCTCGTTCGGCTCGACATGAGCGAGTACCAGACACCGGAGTCCCTCGAGCGTCTCCTATCGGACACCACTGCCGAGACGCGGGGTGCAGCGCTGATCTCGTCCATTCGGAAGGATCCCTTCGCCGTCATCCTCCTGGACGAGTTCGAGAAGGCCGCGCAGCCCGTGTGGGACGTCTTCTTGCAGGTTTTCGACGATGGACGCCTGACCGATCTCCAGGGGCGCGTGGTCGACTTCCGGCGCACTGTCATCGTGCTGACGTCAAACCTCGGGTCACCACTCAGCCGGACGACGGCGGTCGGCTTCGAGACACCAGGACAGACCTTCACGAGCGGCACGATCGAGCGAGCGGTCCGCGCGTCGTTTCGACCGGAGTTCCGCAACCGGCTCGACCGCATCGTCGTCTTCCGCCCCTTCGAGCGGTCCGCCATGCGCGCGCTTCTCGACAAGGAGCTCGCGGATGCGCTTGCCCGGCGGGGACTGCGCGGCCGGCCGTGGGCGGTCGAGGTGGACGACTCCGCGTACGCCTTCCTGATCGACAAGGGCTTCAGCCCCGAGCTTGGCGCACGGCCGCTCAAGCGTGCGCTGGAGCGCTACCTGCTCGCACCACTGGCTGCCGCGATCGTAGAACAGTCCGTGCCGGAGGGAGATCAGTTCCTGTTCGTGACGGCAGCCGATGGGGACGGGATCGACGTCACGTTCGTCGACCCGGATGCCGAGCCTGAGACGCCGGAGACAGCCGAGCCGACGGAGTTGGAGCTTCGCGCGGTCGCTCGCTCGGCGCGTGGCGACGAAGCCTCGGTCCGGTTCGTGCGCTCGGAGCTCACCCGGGTCGTGGCAGCCGTCGAGGAGCTGCAGTCGCGGAAGGGCCACGCGATGTCGACGATGGCCGAGCCCGGGTTCTGGGAGCGGGATGACCGCTTCGCGATCCTCGGCGAGGCCGAGTACCTCGATCGGCTTTCTGCAGCGACCCAGACCGCCGAGCGGCTCGGTGCGAGAGTCGAGCGAAGCATGCGACCCGATGGGCGAGCGAACGCCGAGCTCGTCGAGCTCCTGGCGAACCGGCTCTACGTGGTCGACTGCTCGCTCGCCGGTATCGCGGCCGATGCGCCGACAGACGTCTTCGTCCACCTTCGCTCGACGGGAGCGGATCGCGGACCAGAGGCCGAGGCGTTTGCCGCACTCCTCGCGGAGATGTACGCCGGCTGGGCACGCAACCGCGGAATGCACCTCACTCCGCTCGATGCTCCGCTCGGTGAGCACCTCCTTGCCGTGTCAGGCCTCGGTTGCGGCGAGATCCTCCGCGGTGAGTCGGGGCTGCACGTCCTCGAGCAGGTCGATGACGAACGCGACGGGGAGAAGGTCGTCGACCGCGAGCAGGTCCGCGTTCTCGTGCTCGCCAAGGCGCCCGGCCCGGAAGCCGGTGCCGCCACGATGGCGCGTGACGCGCTGCAGGCAGCAGGCGAGGCGGAGACGACGGCAGCGATCGTCCGGCGCTACCGACCGGGACGCGCTCCACTCGTCCGCGACTCGAATCGGGGCTACCGGACCGGCCGCCTCGACCGGGTTCTCGCAGGCGACTTCGACCTCTTCTGACGCGGCGCGTAGAGTTCATCCCGGTGACAGTCGAGATCTTCTACTGCCCCACCTGAAGCGGATACGACACGCGCGCCGCGAGTCTCGCGGGCGAGATCGAGTCGCAGCTCGACGTCACGGTCACCGCAACACCTGGCGGAAACGGTCAGTTCGACGTGCTCGCGGACGGCCGCCTGGTGTTCTCGAAGCACACCGAAGGTCGCTTCCCCGAAACCGACGAGATCCTCGCCAAGCTCTCCTAGCGCAGGAGAAAGCCGTCTCCCAGCGGATCGTCGGGGTCGAGCTCGAACACGTGCTCACCCGTCCGGAAAGCACTGCCCTCGACCTCGGTGACCACGGCATGGATACCCGCGACGTCCGCTTCTCCGACCACCCGGGCAGAGAACTCGGAGCCGACGATGCTCCGGTGACGCAGCTCGGCGCCGCGCGGCAGCCGGCCCGACCGGTCGAGTAGCGCAAGGCGCGCCGAGGTTCCGCTTCCGCACGGCGAGCGGTCGACCTCGCCGTCCGCGAACACGGTGACGTTTCGCTGCGTCAGCGGATCCTCGCCCTCTTCCTGCCAGAAGATGACGCCGTAGACGTCTCGCAGCTCCGGCTCCAGCGGATGCTCGATGTGCTGCCAGCTCTGGATCTCCCGCTTGAGCTCGCGGCCGAGCTCGATGAGGCGTGGAAGCTCCGCCGGCTCGACACGTTCCTCGAGCGACCCGTAGAAGGCGCCGCCGAACGCAATGTCCACCTTGTGATCTCCCAGCTCGAGCCCCTCCGCCCAGACGAACGCCGGCACGTTTCGGAAGCGAACGGAGCGGACACGGCCGCCCTCGACCTGGGCCCAGGTCTCGAGCCGCCCGGACGGCACGTCGACGACGACGTGATTCTCCCCTTCGTGCCGCTCGACGATCCCCTCGTCGAGTGCCCAGGTGACGAGGGCGATCGTCCCATGGCCGCACGCCGTCGAGTAGCCCGCGTTGTGGAAGAACACGACCCCGAGGTCAGCACCGGGGTCGTTGGGCGGAACGACGAAGCAGCCGTACATGTCAGCATGCCCTCGAGGCTCATAGACGAGCAGCCGCCGAACGGGGTCGAGTCGCTCGAGCGCGTCGCGTCGCCTTTCGAGGATGGTGGCGCCGCGTGGCTCGTCGACGCCGCCCGTGACGATCCTGAACGGCTCGCCACCCGTGTGGTAGTCGGTCGTGGAGATCCGCGTCACGACCACGATCCTGCCACGAAGGGGAGAGGCGCCCGCGGATCCCGTCGAGGTGGAACCCCCGGGCGCCCGGTTCGTGGCCGGGCGGGGGAAGGGAAGGGCGCGCCCGGCGTTGTCGTTACGTCCAGCTTCGCCGCGCTCGACCGGCTTCCTCCCGGACGCTGCCGGTCCGCCTCGAACGCGGTGTGCCCTCGAGCGCTAGCTGCCTCGGCGCTATCTGCCCTGAAAATGGGCCAGCCGCTTCTCGACGAACGCCTGCACGCCCTCGGTGAAGTCCTCGCTCTGCGTCGCGGCCTGCTGGAGCTCTGCCTCCAGCGCAAGCTGCTCCTCGAGCGATGCCGTGTGCGCATGCTCGAACAGCTCCTTCGTCATGGCGACGGCGCGGGTCGGCAATGCCGCGTACCACTCCGCGAGCTCCGATGTTCGCTTCTCGAAGCGCACGTGCGGCACGACCTCGGCCACGAGGCCACGGATCAGGGCCTCGTCCGCGCTCAGTCGGCGGTTCGACACCATCCACTCGAAAGCGCCTGCGTATCCGAGCAGGCGGTGGATGAACCAGGAGCTGCCCGCGTCCGGGACGAGCCCGATCCCGATGAACCCGGGGACGAAGGAGGCCTGATCGGATGCGATCCGCAGATCGCACGCGAACGCGAGCGAGAGGCCGGCACCCGCAACCGGGCCGTTGATCGCCGCAAGGACGGGTTTCTCGAGCGCCCGGATCGCCCGGATGTTCGGGTGGTACGTCTCCTCGAGCGCCTGGCCGACGCCCCCCGGAAGCTCGCTGAACTCCTTGAGATCCTGTCCCGAGCAGAACCCGCGGCCGGCTCCGGTGATCACGACGGCCCGCACCTCCGGATCCGCCGCCTCGCCGAGCGCCCCGCGGAGCGCGTCGTGCAGCGCACGATTGAACGCGTTGTAGACGTCGGGCCTGTTCAGCGTGATGGTGAGGACTGCCCCTGCGCGGCTGGTGAGCACGTCGTCCGCCATGACCCGAGCCTACTCGCTCGACCTAGTCGCCGGCTCGTCGTGCGAGGAACGCGCGGACCGCGCCCTGCGCCTCCTCTCCCAGCATCGAGAGCGACAGCCAGTCGCGCGCGTGACCGACGGTCTGATGCCAGGCGAGGTCGCGCCAGACGTTGAGCTGGTGCTTTGCGTACCGGGTCGTCTGCGGGAGCTTCGCCGCGAGCTTCCCGACCCACTCGTCGACGACGGCGTCGAGCTCCGTTGCAGGGACGGCGCAGTTGACGAGACCCCACTCGGCGGCCTGCGGCGCGGGGATCTCGTCGCAGAGGAAGACGATCTCACGGGCGCGACGGTCGCCGACCATGAGCTGGAGCCACTGGGTCGCTCCCCCGGCCGGCACGGAGCCGTGCTCGAGCCCCACGTGGCGGATGAACGCGTCGTCCACCATGACCGCGAGATCGCACGCCATCTGCAGCTCGTTCCCGCCGCCGACCGCGATGCCGTTGATGCGTGCAACCGTGGGCTTGCCCAGCTCCCGAAGCCGGTCGTGGGCATCCTTGAACGCGCCGAACCACTTCCAGTACTCGCCCGGTTTCCCGAGGTAGTCCTCGTCCCACGAACGGAGATCGGCGCCGACACAGAAGGCTCGCCCCGTTCCGGTCAGCACGACGACGCGGACGTCGTCGTCCCACGACGCGTCCTCGCACGCGCGGGCGAGCTCGCGGAGCATGCGGAAGTCGAACGCATTCAGGACGTCGGGCCGATCGAGCCGGATCGTCGCGCGCGGCGGCGCCTTCTCGTAGACGATCGTCTCGAACCCGAGCTCCGCGGGATCGCGAGGCCTCGGGTGCGTCGGCTCGGTCACCCGATCTCCACGAACTGGACGGTGAACGGGATTCCCATGCTCATCGCGTCCTTCCCGGAAGCAGCGAACGCCTCCGAGCTCGAGGCAGCCTTGAACGACTCCATGTCCGGCCACTCGAACTCGGCGTAGTAGCGGGAGCTCGGTTCCCCGAACGGGGATCCGAACACCTTGCCGTGCCGGAACGCGGAGCAGTCGACCGGTGTGACGAACTCCTCGATGTGCTGTCGGTACCGCTCGGGATCGGGCTCGGATTCGTACTGGACGATCGCGCGGATCATGCGCTCTCCTTCGTCGCAGGCAGGCGTGAGCGTATAGCGTCACGCTCCGTGAGCTCGACCGGAGTCGCCGCGCTGCTGGCCTTCGCTGCCGGCCTCGGCGGAGCGATTCAGATCGCGGTGCAGGGCCGACTCGGAGAACGCGTGGGAAGCCTCGAGGCGCTCACGACTGCCGCCGTCATCGGTGCGGTGTTCGCGGTGGCGGTGCTCCTCGTCGTGCGGCGCTCGTTCGCCGGAGTCGGTGAGGCGATCGGCGGGCCGAAGTGGCTCCTGCTCGGCGGGATCATGGGTGTCTTCATCGTGTTCTCGGTGACCGTGGCCGGCCCACGGATCGGCATCGTCGCGACGACCGCGTTCCTGATCGCCGCGCAGTTCGGCTTTGCAGCCGCGATCGACCACTACGGCTGGTTCGGCGTGGAGCGAGTCGCGACGACGTGGCCGCGGGTCGTCGGCATCGCGCTCCTCCTCGCGGGCGCTGCGCTCACGCTGCGGCGGTGACGAACCACGAGATCGCGAGCCTCGAGCCCCAGCTCGTCTGGAGCCATTTCCTCGCGCTGACCCGCATCCCGCGCCCACCGAAGCACGAGGAGCAGGTGCGAGCACACGTGCTCGGCTGGGCCCGTGAGCAAGGATTCGACTCCGAGGCCGACGGGGCGGGCAACGTCGTCGTACGCGTTCCCGCATCGGACGGCCGCGCGGGTGCACCGACGGTCGTGCTCCAGGCACACCTGGACATGGTGTGCGAACGGGATCCGGGCAGCCCGAACGATCCGAGAGCGGGGCGAATCGAGGTCGTCCGGAACGGTGACTGGGTGTCGGCCGTGGGCACGACGCTGGGCGCGGACAACGGCATCGGAGTCGCGGGTGCAATGGCAGCCGGTGAGGACGCCGAGATCGCACACGGGCCGCTCGAGCTGCTCCTCACGGTGTCCGAGGAGCAAGGGCTCGACGGTGCAAAAGAGCTGGATCCTGGGCTCGTCGCGGGTCGCCTCTTCGTCAACCTCGACGGGACGAGCGACGACGCGCTGACGGTCGGCTGTGCAGGCAGCGCACACACGTTCACCCGGATCGATCTCCACCGCGAGCCGGTTCCCCCAGGGCACGTGGTCCTTGTCGTGCACCTCTCCGGCGCACGAGGTGGTCACTCGGGCGGAGACATCGCCCGCGGTCGCGTCAACGCGATCAAGGCCCTCGGCCGGGTGCTTTCTCGAGCGCATGCGTCCGCGCCCTTCCGGCTCTGCACGATCGACGGAGGCGTCAGCCGGAACGCGATCCCGCGCGAAGCACGGGCGATGGTCGCGCTCCCGGCAGGTAGCGAAGACGCATTCCGGAAGGCCGCCGAGCTCGAGCTGCAGACAGTGCGCGAGCAGTATGCGGACTCCGACGGCGGCGTCTCGCTCTCCCTCGAGCCGGGCGACGCCGCGACGGCCGCGTCCGCTGCTTCCACCGAGCGCTTGCTCGAGCTGCTCGCGGTGACCCCGACGGGCGTCGTCGCCATGAACCCGAGCATTCCGGGTGCCGTGGAGACGAGCACGAGCCTGAACGTCGCGGACACGGAGGACGGGGTCGTCACGCTGGCGTCCATGACGCGCAGCGCGAATACGCCGGGACTCGAGGACGTCATCGCGGGAATAGAGTCCGCCGCGCGTCTCGCCGGGGCGGAGGTCGAGGTGACACGCTCCTACCCTCCGTGGCGACCGGACCTCGGCTCTGAGCTGCTCACGGCCGCGCGCGCCACGTTCTCACATCTCAACGGATCTGAACCGGCGCTCGAGATCGTCCACGGCGGACTGGAGTGCGCGGTCATCGGAGCGCGCCTGCCCGGCTTGCAGATGATCTCCATCGGACCTGTCATCGAGAATCCGCACGCCCCTGGCGAGCGCGTCGGGATCTCCAGCACGCAGCGCTTCTACCGGCTGCTCGGCGGACTCCTCGACGACCTCTCCCGCTCGTAGGGCTACGAGGGCCAGCGGCAGCCGCGCTCGAGCTCGTTCGTATCGAGCACTGTCACACGTCCACGCTGGAGCGCGACCGCGCCACGTTTCTCCTCGTCGCGAAGGACGCGGTTTACCGTCGCGCGCGACGTCCCGGCCATCGCCGCCAGATCCTCCTGCGTGAGCGGGACGACGCCTGCTCCGTAGGTCTCGGCGAGCTCGCAGACCCGACGCCGGACACGTGTCTCGGCATCGACGTAGTGCGCTTCGACGACCCGGTCGCTCGAACGCCTGAGCTGATCGGCGAGCAGGCGCAGAAGGACATCCTTGACGCCAGGGTGCCGTCGCTGCAGGAGCACGAAGTCGTCGCGGAACACCGATCGCGTCTCGCCGTCCTCGAGCGCGGACACGGTCGCCGAGCGCCGGGAGCCGGGAAGGAGGAGGGCGAGCTCGCCGAAGGACTTGCCTGGCCCGAGCACGTCGAGGAGCACGCTGTCACCGTGCTGTCCCTGAAGCCTGGCTGCAAAACGGCCGCGCGCGATGAGGTGCAGCGAGTCGGCAGGATCGTCCCGGTGGAAGACCACCTCGCCCCTCGAGAACGTCCGCCGGCGGGCGATCGAGAGGAGCTCGAGTATGTCTTCTTCCGGAAGCCCCTCGAGCAGCGGCCACTCCACGAGCCCAAGTGTGTGTGACGGCCGTGACATTCGCAACGTCGCGCATGCGCACGACACGGAGCCGGCAAGCGCCTAGGGTCGGTTCATGACGGATCGGACGAGAAGGGAGCACACCATGAAGCGCATCGCAGCCGTCCTCGCCGCAGTCGTAGCCATCGGAGTCGTACCTTCGGTCGCAAGCGCAGGCAGCGGATCCACCGTGCAGGTCAAGACCCAGGTAAGGGCCCAGGTGGTAAGGGCTCAGGTGACGGCCCAGGTCAAGCCTCAGCAGAAGGTGCAGCGCGTCAGCGCAGCGGTCACCGCGCAGAGGGTCAGCTCGCATCGGGCACGGGTCCTTGTGCTCCGACTCGCCCGATCGCACTCTCTCTAGACCCTTCCGACCGATCCATCCGGGGGAAGCGAAGAGGGGCCACAAGGCCTCTCTTCGCTGTCGGGGACTCCTAGAGACCGAGGATGTCGTCCGGGCGAACGGGCACTCGTGCGAGCTCGCGACCCGTCGCGTTCCGGAGAGCCGAGACGATCGCCGCAGTGGAGACCACCGTCGGCGGCTCGCCCACTCCCTTGACGCCGTACGGCGCGTCCGGCTCGGGAACCTCGACGAGGTCCGAGACGACAGGCGGCATGTCGAGGAACGTAGGGATCAAGTAGTCGGTGAAGCTCGCGTTCGTGATCGCTCCGTCGCGCGTCTGGATCTCTTCCATCAGCGCGAGCCCGAGGCCCTGGGCTGTGCCGCCTTCGATCTGCCCCTCGACGGCAGTCCTCGAGAGAGCCGTGCCGACATCCTGCGCGGTCCCGATCCAGACGACGCGCGTGAGACCGAGATCCACGTCGACCTCGACGACGACCCGCATTGCGGCGACCGCGAACGCCACATGCGAGCGCTCGCCCGTCGTCTGTCCGGTCTCGGGGTCGAGCGGGTATGTCCGGGGATGGCGGTACACGCGCTCGACGTCGACCTCGCCGCCGCTCCGCTCTCGTTCCTCGAGTGCCGCGCGACATGCGACCTGAACTGCGCCGGCGGCCATCCATGTCATGCGTGACGCCGACGCAGAGCCGGCCGATCCGACCCCCGACGTCGTTCCGTCGGCGAGAACGACGTCGTCCGTCCCGAGCTCTCTGCGAGCAGCCTCGAGAATGACCTCCGAGACTCCCTGGCCGACCTCCGCCGCCGCACAGTGCACTTCCGCGCGTCCCGAAGCCGAGAGCTTCACGCGCGCCGTGCAGAAGTCGTCGAAGCCCTCGGAGTAGCAGATGTTCTTGAACCCGAGCGCAAAGCCGACCCCGCGGCGTACGCCCTCCCCGCGGGTGGTGTTGCCCGCGCCCCCGGGCAGCCGAATGGCGTCGCGCGGAAGCTCCTCCGGGTCAGGGACCGCGAGCGCGGCAGTGCGCCTGATCACTTCCCTGGTCGGTAGCGATCCGGTGATCACCTGGCCCGTCGCGAGCATCCCCCCCGGCTCGAGGGCGTTCAGGAGTCGCAGCTCGACCGGGTCGATGTCGAGCGCGGCGGCAAGCATGTCCATCTGCGCCTCGGCCGCGAAGCACGTCTGCACGGCACCGAACCCACGCATGGCACCACAGGGCGGGTTGTTCGTATAGACGACGAGCCCCTCGACGAGGACGTCGTCGACGGCGTACGGTCCGACCGCGAAGGAGCAGGCGTTCGAGATCACGGCTGTCGAGCTGGAGGCATAGGCCCCACCGTCGAGGAGGATCCGCATTCGCACGCAGACCAGCCGACCGTCGCGCGTCGCGCGATGCTCCGCCCAGATCCGTGCCGGGTGCCGGTGGATGTGCCCGACGAACGACTCCTCGCGGTTGTAGACGATCTTCACCGGCCGATTCGTACGCAGCGCGAGCATCGCGGCGTGGATCTGCATGGAGAGGTCTTCGCGGCCACCGAAGGCTCCGCCGACTCCGGCAAGGTGGATCCGCACCTGCTCCGGCTCGAGCCCGAGACACGGCGCGACCTGATCGCGGTCGACGTGGAGCCACTGCGTCGCGACGTGGATGTCGACGCCGCCCTCGCCGTCCGGGATCGCGACTCCGGATTCAGGCCCGAGGAATGCCTGATCCTGCTGACCGACGTCGTAGACGCCCTCGACGGCGACATCTCCAGGAGTTTCGGGGTCGCCACGCCGAATCACCATCGAACGGACGACGTTCGGGCGCGGATCGTCGCGATAACCGTGCGCGCGGCGGCCCATCGTCGGCCGATCGGGGTGGAGCGGCTCCAACTCGGTCGCGCGCTCGGGGTCGATCACGGGCTCGAGGGGCTCGTAGTCGACGCGCACGGCCGCCGCCGCGCGTCGTGCCTGCTCCGGCTCCTCTGCAGCGACGACAGCGACCGCCTCGCCGAAGTACCGCACTCGATCGATCGCCAGCACGGGTTGATCTGCGAAGTCGAGCCCGTAGGTCTTCTCGCCGAGGACGTCCTCGTGCGTGAGCACCGCGTGCACGCCGGGCATCGCGAGTGCGTCCGCGACGTCGATGCCGAGAACCCGCGCGTGCGCGTGTGGGCTGCGGACGGTCTGGCCCCAGAGCATCCCGGCCTGGTGGAGGTCGCTCGAATACGCGAACTCGCCCTTCACCTTGGGTACGGCGTCGCGCCGGGTTGCCGTCACGGCGTGGCCCCGCTGCAGGGTGCGCGTCGGCGCGCTCACGCGCCGGCCGCCAGGCGCACGGCGTCGAGGATCTTCTGGTACCCGGTGCAGCGGCAGAGGTTCCCGGAGAGCGCCTCGCGGATCTCGTCCTCCGTCGGGTCGGCGGTACGGCTGAGCAGATCCGCGGTCGCGACGACGAGCCCCGGCGTGCAGAAGCCGCACTGAACCGCGCCAGCTTCGGCGAACGCCGCCTGCACGGGATGGAGCCGGTCTCCCTCTGCGAGTCCCTCGACCGTGACGACCTCGTGGCCGTCGGCCTGCGCGGCGAGAACGAGGCAGGAGCAGACAAGCGTTCCGTCGAGCAGCACGGAGCACGATCCGCACTCACCCTGCTCGCACGCGTTCTTCGAGCCTGGGAGCTCGAGCCGGTCACGGAGGGTCGTCAGGAGGCTCTCCCCCGCCCAGACGTCGGCCTCGAGCCGCTCGCCGTTAACCGTCACCGCGATCCTCACGTCAGACACCTCTCGAGCGCACGCTCGGTGAGGACGCGGAGGGCATGGCGGCGATACGCGGCCGTCCCGCGCACGTCGTCGATGGGGCTCGCAGCGCCGGCGACCTGCTCCGCGAACGACTGCGCGTCCTCGATCGGCGACGTCACGAGTCGCGTCACCGGAGCCGAGGAGCCGAACGCCGCCCGCAGCTCACCTCGCTCGCGATCGGCCACGAGCGCCAGGGAGCAGACGGCGATCACCATCGCGTTGCGCGGGCCGACCTTCATGAAGGTCTGCGGCTGCCCGGAGGGCCGAACCAGCACAGCAGTGATCAGCTCGTCCGGGGCGAGCGCCGAGCGCTTCGGGCCGAGGAGGAACTCGTCGAGCGGGAGACGTCGTGACCCGCCTACGCTGGCGAGCTCGACCTCTCCACCTTCCACGAGCAACGGCGGCAGCGCGTCTCCCGCGGGCGATGCGGTCCCCAGGTTCCCGCCGATCGTCCCGCGGTTCCGGATCTGCGGCGAGCCGACCGTGCGCGACGCCTCCGCAAGAGCCGGAAACGACTCCGAGATCGGAGCGGACATCGCCTCCGTGTACGTCAACCCGGCACCGAGCCGCAGCGTCCCGTTCTCTCGCGACCAGCCGCGCAGCTCGCGAACCTCGTTCAGGTTGAGGAGCATCTCGGGCCGCGCACGGTCGAAGTTCAGCGCAACCATCACGTCCGTCCCGCCCTGGATCGGGAGCGCGTCCGGATGCCGCGCCCGGAGCTCGAGCGCCTCGTCTAGGGAACGGGGGGTCAGGACCTCCACGATCCCTGGTTCTACCGCTCTTCCCGCACGTACGGAACCCCGAGCGCCGCGGGAGCGCCGAGTCGTCGCTTCGCCGCGGTCGAGGACACCGCGACGAGGACGACGATCGTCATCACGTAGGGCAGCGCGGTGAAGACCTCCGACGGGACGCCCGTCAGCCAGCCTCGGGCCTGCAGTGCGAACGGAAGCGCCGAGAACACGCCGAAGAGGTAGGCGCCGAGAAGGCAGAGGTCGGCCCGCCAGAACGCGAAGATCACGAGCGCGATGGCGATCCAGCCGGCTCCGCCCGTGAGGCCGACGGTCCACTGGCCGGTGATCTGCAGGCTGAAACAGGCGCCGCCGATCCCGGCGAGCGCACCGCCGACAAGGGTGTGGGCGTAGCGGTAAGCCGTGACATTGATTCCCATCGCATCCGCGGCGGCGGGGGATTCCCCCACCGCGCGCACGTTCAGGCCAGGCCGCGTTCGCGAGAGATACAGGCTGACTGCGACGACCAGAGCCCAGGACAGATAGACGAGCGCGGACTGGTGGAACACGATCGGGCCGACGATCGGTACGTCTTCGAGCCCGAAGAGATCGACCTCCGTGAAGACGTGACTCGCGGGAGCGCCGCTCAGGTTCAGGTCGTTTCCGAGGTACGCCGAGAGGCCGGCTGCGCCGGCGAAGATCGTGAGCGCGAGACCGGACACGATCTGGTTCGCGCGCAACGTGATCACCAGGAAGGCGTGGATGAGGGCCATCGCCGCTCCCGCGACCGCCGCGACGGCGAGCGACGCGGTCAGCGACACGCCTCCGGCCGCGTCGAGGCGCTGGACGGCCCAGAACCCCATCACCGCGCCGACGAGCATCATGCCCTCGACCCCGAGATTGATGACTCCGGAACGCTCTGCGAGGAGCTCTCCCAGCGCAGCGAACACGAGAGGCGTCCCATAGAGCACGGCGGACGCGACGATGACCACGACGAAGCTCTGGTTGATCCCGCTCGCGAGGATCTGGCCAGTCACGAGCTCGCCTCCACCGCTGCATCGGGAGCCACCGGAGTGACCGTGCTCCCGAAGCGGATCCGGTAGCGAACGAGCACCTCGCCTCCGAGCGCGCAGAAGAGGATGAGACCCTGCATGACACCCACGAGACCGGTCGGGAAGTCAGCGCCTCGAAGCGTGAAGCCGGCGCTCAGGAGCCCGCCCAGGAAGAAGCCGACCGGCACCACCGCGAGCGGGTTGTAGCGGGCAAGCGCCGCGACGACGATCCCCGTGTAGCCGAACACGGAGTCCTGCAGGCCGGTCGGGTCGAGCTGGTAGGCGAAGTCGCCCTCGAAGCTCGCCCCGCCGAGGCCGGCGATCGCGCCCGAGATGCACATGACCGCGATGATCTTGCGGCGCAGCCGCATCCCCGCGAACCGCGCCGCGCGCTGGGAGTCGCCGATCACCTGCAGCTCGAAGCCGAACCGCGTCCGCCAGTACACGACCCACATGAGCACGGCGACGCCGACGGCGATTCCGAAGCCGAGCGGGACGAGGAAGCCTCCGAACGCACCGAGCGAGGAGGTGGGCCACTGAGCGGCATCCCCGATCGTCTTCCCGAGCGGGAACGTCTGGCCCTCGAACGACTCGGTGTCGCGCCAGTACGAGTGGCTGTCGATGATGAGGTACGTGAGGACGAGCGCCGCGACGTAGTTGAGCATCAACGAGGTGATGATCTCGTTGGTCCGGGCAAATGCCTTGAGGAGAGCCGGAATCGCGGCCCACGCCGCACCCGCGAGAGCGCCGGCGACGGACATCGCGACGACGAAGACCGGAGTCGAGTCGACACCGTGGTCGCCGAGGTACAGGGCGATCCCGACCGCGGCGATCGCACCCCAGTAGAACTGGCCTTCCCCGCCGATGTTGTAGAGCTGCATGCGAAACGCCGCGGCGGCCGCGAGACCCGTGAACACGATGGGCGTCGCGAACACGAATGTCGACGTCAAGGCACCGTTCGCGAAGAAGGCGGCGTTGAACATCCTGCGATAGGTCGCGCCCGGGTTGTGGCCGGTCGCAAGGAGCACGACGGCCATGAGCAGGAACGCAACGGCAATCGAGCCGAGCGGTACAGCGACGGAGAGCCAGCGTGGCTGGTCGAGCCGCCGCTCGAGCCGTATTCCTCTCATCTCCGCCCCCCCGCCATGAGGTAGCCGATCTCCTCGACCGTTGCCGTGGCAGCGTCGAGCTCGCCGACGACCGCGCCCTCGTACATGACGAGAACCCGGTCCGCGAGTGCGCGGATCTCGTCCAGATCCTCGCTGATCAACAGCACGGCCACCCCGCTCTCGGATGCTTCGCGCAGGTAGCCGTGCACGGTCTCGATCGCCCCGACGTCGAGCCCGCGCGTCGGCTGCGCCGCGACGAGGACCCGAGGCTCCCCGCCGAACTCGCGACCGAGCACGAGCTTCTGCAGGTTTCCTCCGGAGAGGTTGCGCACCGGCACGTCCGGCCCCGGCGTCTTGACGTCGTAGCGGTCGATCAGGTCGACGGCGAGCGCGCGCATCCTGCCTACGAGCAACAGCGGGCCGCGAGACGCGGGCGGGCTGCGGTACGTCTTCAACACCGTGTTGGCCGTTACGGTCAGGCTCGGCGCGAGGCCAGTCCCGAGCCGGTCCTCGGGCACGTGTGCGACACGCGCGGCGATCGCGGAGCGCGGATCTCCCGGGCGGAGCGCCTCGCCGAGGACGCGCACGGTTCCCGTGTCCGCCTCGCGAATCCCGTAGACGACCTCGGCGAGCTCACGTTGGCCGTTGCCGGCGACACCGGCGACGGCGACGACCTCCCCCGCGCGGATCTCGAACGAGACGTCGTCGAGGGCGCGGCCACCTCGATCGCCGCTCGCGGTGAGGCCCTCGACCTCGAGGACGACATCGCCGATGGGACTCGCTCGCTCCACGCGCCGTGCCTCGTCGATGTCCCGGCCGACCATGAGCCCCGCGAGCGACCGCGGCGTCGACTCGGCGGTGGCGACCGTCGCGACGTTCGTCCCGCTCCGCAGCACGGTGACCCGGTCCGCGACCGCGGTCACCTCGTTCAGCTTGTGCGAGATGAAGAGGACGGTCTTTCCCTCCGCGGCCATCGCGCGCAGGGTCCCGAACAAGACCTCTGCCTCCTGCGGCGTGAGCACCGCGGTCGGCTCGTCGAGGATGAGGATCCGAGCCTCCCGGTAGAGCGCCTTGAGGATCTCGACCCGTTGCTGCTCCCCCACGGACAGCTGCCAGATTCGCGCCTTCGGATCGATTGCGAGCCCGTAACGCTCTCCGAGCTCGGCAACCGATTGCTCGACCGCGCGGGGATGGACGACGAAGGATCGGCCGTCCGCGCGATGATCGCCGAGCAGGACGTTCTCGGCGACGGTGAACGGGGCGACGAGTCGGAAGTGCTGATGCACCATCCCGACTCCCGCGTCGAGCGCATCGCGCGGGGACCGGAATCGCACGGGCTCGCCGTAGAGCTCGATCTCGCCCTCATCGGGGCGATAGAGCCCGGTCAGGATGTTCGACAGCGTCGTCTTGCCCGCGCCGTTCTCGCCGAGCAACGCGTGCACCTCGCCGACCGCTGCCTCGAAGTCGACCCGGTCGTTTGCGAGAACGCCTGGAAACCGCTTCGTGATCCTCCGCATGGAGACTGCGGCCACGGGAGAGGCGCCGGACGAGCCGGCGCCTCTCGGTCGATCGCGGTCTAGGAGAGGTGGATTCGCCTCCCCCATGCGCCTATCCCTTCGCGCTGCCGATCACGCCCTTGACCAGCCAGTTCTGGGCATACAGTTGCGGCACCGTCAGCCGCTTGCCGGCGCGAACCCGGAGCTTGCCCTTCTGGTCGTAGAGCGGTCCGGTGAACTCGTAGAACTTCCCGGAGATGATCGCCGCGCGCTTCGCCTTGATGGCCGCTCGCGTCTTCGCGGTGACGCGCTTCCCGAACGGTGCGATGTCGGTGAAGCCGTCCTTCATGTTCCCGTAGTAGAAGCCGGTCTTCCAGGTGCCGTTCATCGCCGCCTTCACGCGCGGGATGTAGTAGACGCTCCAGTCGTAGACGGCCGCAGTGAGCCAGGACGTCGGGGCGAACTTCTTCGCATTCGAGTCGTAGCCGACCCAGGGGATCTTCTTCGACTCCGCGTACTGACCGGCCGTCGGCGTGTCGACGTTCTGACCCAGTACGTCGACGCCCGCAGCGACGAGGCTCTCCGCAGCCTTCCGCTCGAGGGTCGGCGAGACCCAGTTTTTCGTCCAGACGAGCCTGACCTTGGCTCCCGGATGCGTCGCCTGCGCGCCGAGCGCGAACGCGTTCGTGTGCCGGATCACCTCGGGAATCGGGAACGGAACGATGTAGCCGATGACGCCCTTCTTCGTCGCGGCTCCCGCAGCCATCCCCGAGAGGTAGATCGAGTCCTCGCCCGCGCCGAAGTACTCGGCGACGTTCTTGGTCGTGGCCGTGCCCGTCGCCTGCTCGAAGAGGACGTCCGGATGCGTCTTCGCCTCGGTGACGACGCACGCCTGGAAGCCGAACGAGGTCGAGAAGATCAGCTTGTTCCCGTCGTTGATGAGGCTCTCGATCACCTGGCACGTCTGCGGGCCCTCGGGGACGAGCTCCTTGTAGGTCGTCTCCACCTTCGAGCCCAGGGCTTTCTCGACGGCGAGCCGCCCGTTGTCGTGCGCCTGTGACCAGCCGTTGTCGTTGTGCGGCCCGACGTAGATCCACGCCACCTTGAACGGTGTCTGCTCGGACTTCGCCGAGACCGTTGCGGCGAGCACGAGTGCCACAACGGCGAACGCGAGCACGAGCCCCGTCGCCACGAGTTTCCTTCTCATCTTCCTCCTCCAGTCGCCCGCACGAATGACCGCTCGACTATAGGCCAGCGCGAGCCGCGAGGCCGGGCCTTCGTTGCATTTCGCGATCTCGGTGCCCGCGGTATTACGCTCCGCACGTGGAGGGACTGAGCCGCCGTCTCGCCGTCGCCAGAGGGGACGAGCCTGCCGACCTCGTGGTCCGCGGCGGCAGCGTGTTCTCCGCCTTCACGAAGGAGTGGCTCGAGACGGACATCGCCGTGGTCGACGGCTTCGTGGCCGGGCTCGGCGACTACGAGGGCACGGAGACGCTCGACGCGACCGGCAAGTACGTCGTCCCGGGGTTCATCGACGCACACATGCACCTGGAGACGGTGAAGCTCATGGTGGACGAGTTCGCGCGCCTCGTCCTGCCGCTCGGGACGACTGCCGTCGTGGCCGACCCCCACGAGATCGCGAACGTCCTCGGCGTCGACGGCGTCCACTGGCTGCTCGACGTCTCGGCCGGCCTGCAGCTCGACATCTTCTTCACCGCCTCGTCGTGCGTTCCCGCGTCGCCGTTCGAGTCGCCGCGGCGACCACTCACCGCCGGAGACCTCGAGTCCCTCATGCGACGGCGGCGCGTGCTCGGGCTCGCGGAGATGATGAACTACCCCGGCGTCATCGCCGGCTCTCCGGCCGAGCTCGAGAAACTCGCGCTCGACGGCGCTGCTCACGTCGACGGACATGCGCCGGGCGTCCTCGGCAAGGATCTCCAGGCGTACGCAGCCGCCGGCATCGGCTCGGATCACGAGGCTCTTACGGTCGAAGAGGGCCGCGAGCGCCTGCGTGCGGGGATGTGGCTCCTGATCCGCGAGGCCTCGATGGCGCGGAACCTGCTCGATCTCCTCCCGCTCGTCCAGGAGCTCGGGCCGACGCGAATCGCGTTCTGCACCGACGACCGCGATCCGGAGGACATCGCGGACGACGGCCACGTGAACGGCATGGTGCGGAAAGCCGTTGCAGCAGGCATCGCTCCCGAAGATGCCCTCCTCATGGCCTCGCTCCATCCCGCGCTTTGGCACGGGCTTCGGCGCCATGGCGCCATCGCGCCCGGCTACCAAGCCGACGTGCTCGTCCTGCCCGACCTCACGAGCTTCGCGCCGGAGGTCGTGCTCAAGCGCGGTCGCCGGATCCAGGAGAGTCCACCGATCGACGTCCCCGACTGGGTGCGCCAGAGCGTGCGCATCGCGCCGATCTCGCCCGGCGACTTCGCCGTTCCCGCGGCAAATGGTCAGATCCGTGCCATCGGGCTGATCCCCAATCAGGTCGTGACCAAGTCGATCGTCGCGGAGCCTGCTATCTCGGACGGGTTTGTCATCGCCTCGAGTGATCGGGACCTTGCAAAGATCGCGGTCGTCGAGCGTCATCTGGCGACAGGACGCATCGGGCGCGGCTTCGTCTCGGGCTCTGGCCTCCAGCGCGGAGCGCTCGCCTCGTCCGTGGCCCACGACGCGCACAACATCGTCGTCGTCGGGATGTCCGACTCCGACATGGCATTCGCTGTCCAACGTCTGGCCGAGATCGGCGGGGGCATCGTCGCGGTCGATGACGGCAACGTCATGGCGGAGTGCCCGCTGCCGATCGCCGGCCTGCTCTCGGACGCGCCGCTCGCGGACGTGATCGCACAGAGCCGGGCATGCAACGACGCAGCCCACGCGCTCGGCTGGACAGGAGCGACCCCTTTCCTCACGCTCTCGTTCCTCGGGCTCTCGGTGATCCCCAGCCTCAAGATCACGGATCGCGGGCTCGTCGACGTCGACCGCTTCGAGCTCGTGCCTCTCGAAGCGTGAAACGGCTCTTCGCCGGCGCCTGGGTCGTGACGTGTGACGACGCGGGCACCGAGCACCCGTCCGGCTGGGTACTCGTCGAGGACGGCTCGATCGCCGCGACCGGGACGGGCGACGAGCCAGCCGCAGACGAGCGCGTGGACCTCGGCGGCGCCGTCGTCACGCCGGGCCTCGTCAACACCCACCACCACCTGTACCAGACATTGACGCGCGCGCGGGCACAGCAAGCCGACCTGTTCAGCTGGCTGCGAGAGCTCTATCCGGTATGGGCCGGCATCGACGCCGAAGCCGAGTACGCCGCCGCCCGGACCGGCCTCGCGGAGCTCGCCCTCTCGGGCTGCACGACCGTCTTCGACCACCACTACGTCTTCCCGCGTGGACGCTCCGGGCTGGTCGAGGCCGAGGTGCAAGCCGCCCGCGAGCTGGGCGTTCGTATCGTCGCGTCGCGTGGCTCGATGGACCTCGGCATGTCCGACGGCGGCCTGCCGCCGGACGAGCTCGTGGAGGACGTCGACACGGTTCTCGCTGATACCGAACGCCTCGTCTCCGAGCTGCACGAACACGGTCCGCATGCCCGCGTCCAGATCGCAGTTGCCCCGTGCTCGCCGTTCTCGGTCACGAAGAAGCTGATGACCGAGTCTGCGGAGCTCGCCCGGAGGCTCGGACTCCCGCTGCACACGCACCTCGCGGAGACGCACGAGGAGGAGGCGTACTGCCTAGAGCTCTACGGCTGCACGCCGGTCGAGTACCTGACGGATCTCGGTTGGCTCGGACGGGACGTCTGGTGCGCGCACTGCGTCCATCTCTCGCCGGACGACGTCGCCGACTTTGCGGGGTCCGGCACGGGCGTCGCCCATTGCCCCACTTCCAATCTCCGGCTCGGCGCGGGTGTCGCGCCCGTTGCCGAATACCTGGACGCGGGAGTGAGAGTCGGGCTCGGTGTCGACGGCTCCGCCTCCAACGAGCGGAGTGACCTTCTCTTCGAAGTCAAGCAGGCGCTCCTCGTCGCCCGCGGGCATGGCGGGCCGGGAGCCATGACCGCCCGCGCGGCGCTCCGGCTTGGCACGCGTGGCGGCGCTGCGGTGCTCGGCCGCGTCGACATCGGCTCGCTCGAGCCCGGCAAGTGTGCGGATCTCGCGGTCTGGCGCACCGACGGTCTCGAGCTCGGGGGAGCCGAGGATCCGGTCGCAGGACTCGTCCTCTCGGCCCCACATCGGGTCGACCGGCTCGTCGTCGGTGGGGAGGACGTGGTCCGCGGCGGCGCACTCGTGCACGCCGACGAGACCGACATCGCACATGACCATCGGGTGCAAGCGCGAAGATTCGCTTCGTGATCTCGACACACGTCCTCGATACGGAGCAGGGCGAGCCGGGCGCCGGAATCAAGGTGGGTCTCTACCGGGGCAAGGAACTGATCTCGCTCCAGGAGACCGACCAGGACGGCCGCATCGCCGATCTCTCCGAAGGATCGCTTCCAGGCCCTGGCGAGTACCGCATCGTCTTCTTCGCGAACAGCGGCTTCTTCGAGAAGGTCGAGGTCACGATCGCGGTGCCGGTCCCCGACGACCATATCCACGTCCCGCTCCTCCTCGCGCCCTACTCGTGCGTGATCTACCGCGGAAGCTGAGCACCGACGAGCTCGCGGAGCTCTTCGAAGGACGCACGCAACTCGTCGAACGCCTTGCCGAGCTCGACAACCCGCTCTCGCGCGCGGACGACGTCATCGCAGAGCTGAGTCACGCGGAGAAGGTCGACGCGCTGAACGCGCACCCCGCGATCGGCCAGCGGAAGGGGCTGTCGGCGCGCTCGGCTGCCGAGCAGGGATCCGATGCCGACCCGTCGGTCCTCTCGGAGCTCGCCTACCTGAACCACGTCTACGAGGAGAAGTTCGGCTTCCGGTTCGTCGTGTTCGTCAACAGGCGCTCGAAGCAGGAGATCCTCGACGTGCTGCTCGCGCGAATCGCGAGGACGGAGGACGAGGAGCTCGACACCGCGTGCCGTGAGCTGATCGCGATAGCCAGAGATAGGTGGAGGGATCGTTGGACCCGTACCTGAAAGACGTCCTCGACATCTGCCTGCGGATGCTGCACGTCGTCTCCGCGATCGCCTGGATCGGGGCGTCCTTCTACTTCGTCCGGCTCGACCTCGCGCTGCAGCCGCCGAAGGACGAGCGCGACGCGGAGGCGGGGGTTGCAGGCGAGTTCTGGGGCGTACACGGCGGCGGTCTCTATCACTCGCAGAAGTACCGGCTCGCGCCCGCGGAGATGCCCGAGCCCCTGCACTGGTTCAAGTGGGAGGCGTACACGACGTGGATCTCGGGGTTCGCACTCCTGGTACTCCTCTACTACATCGATCCGGAGTTGAGGCTCGTCGACCCCCAGGTCGCCGACCTCGACGCCTGGCAGGCGATCCTCCTCAGCATCGCCGGCATCGTCCTCGCCTGGCTCGTCTACGACGTGCTCTGTCGCACCGTAGGCCAGCGCAGCCAGGTGGCGCTCGCAGTCATTGGGGTCGTGCTGGTCGCGGTTGCGGCCTGGGGAGCCGGCCAGCTGTTCGCGGCCCGTGCCGCATACCTCGAGCTCGGCGTGATGCTCGGCACGATCATGGCGGCGAACGTCCTTCTCGTGATCATCCCCGCGCACCGAAAGCTCGTGGTCGCGATGGAGGAGAAGCGCGAGCCTGACCCTGTGCCGCTCATCGAGGCGAAGAACCGCTCGGTCCACAACAACTACCTGACGCTTCCGGTCCTCTTCACGATGCTGGCCGGCCATGCCGCGTTCACCTTCGGCGCCGATAACGCCTGGCTCGTTCTCGTCCTCATCGCGGTACTGACGGCCCTCATCCGCGTCTTCTTCAACTCCTGGCATGCGGGCCGCCGCGTCTGGTGGATACCCGTGGTCGCAACGATCGCGACCGTTGCCATCGCGGTCTGGCTCCGCCCCGAGTCGTCCGCGCCGGCACAGCCCGGAGCCGTCACCATCGCCCAGGTCCAGAGCGTGATCGCCGAGCGCTGCGCACCGTGCCACTCGGGCGCCTCGGCGCCACTCGGGATCCAGCTCGAGACCGCCGAGCAGATCGAGGCGCGCGCCTCGGACATCGAGCGCATGGCGGTGCAGACGCGTGCGATGCCCCCGGGGAACATGACCGGGATGACCGAAGACGAGCGGAAGCTGCTCGCCGCGTGGATCGCATCGCGGTAGTCCGGTCCCGATCCCGCGTTGCGCGAACGGTGGCAACGCGAACGCGCGAGAGCAGTTCGTCCTAGAAGCCCCTGCGCTGGACACATCCTTGACGGGACCAGGGTGTGTCAACTGAGTACCAACCCTCATGAGACCCGAGTTGCGCACGAGCGCATTCCTACTGTGGCCGGTGGCGGAGGGTTGAAGTCCCACGGTGGGATGACTGCCTGAGAAGCAGTCGACCGGCGGGAGCCGGTTCCGGTTCGAGTCCGGCGCCCTCCGCCCCAAGAGCGATCTACACTTCGTGGCGCTTCTCAGGCAGTCGCGGGCAGCGAACCCGCTCAACCAGCGAAGCCCGCCATTTGGCGGGCTTCGCCTTTTGGGCGCTGACCACTCGCGTTACGAGCCAGGTCCCCTCTGTTTCGTCTATGCCGGACGCGTGACAGGCGCTGCTGTAGATTCGCTCGATGCTCGAGATCACTGCTGGCGGGTTCTCATTCACCGCCCGCTTCGAGGAGGAGACAGCCCCCGAGACGGTCGCTGCCTTCCGCCGCATGCTCCCGCTCGACTCGAAGATCATCCACGTTCGCTGGTCGGGTGAGGGCGGCTGGATCCCGATGGGCGACCTCGACGTCGGCATCGGGCCGGAGAACGCAACTCGCTATCCGAGCCCGGGCGAGCTGATCTTCTACCCCGGCGGCGTCAGCGAGACGGAGCTCCTGCTGGCGTACGGCTACGTCGCGTTCGCCAGCAAGGCAGGTGCCCTGGCGGGAAACCACTTCGCGACGATCGTCGCGGGCGGAGACAACCTCCGCGAGCTCGGCCGCAGGATGCTCTGGGACGGCGCCCAGGAGATTCTCTTCCGGGAGACGTGAGTGGCGACCATCCGCTATCTCGTCCACGACGTGGACGAGGCGATCGGGTTCTACGTTGAACGGCTCGGGTTCACGCTCGTTCAGCGAATGGGCACGGCATTCGCCATCGTGGGCCGCGACGACCTCTTCCTCTGGCTGAGCGGGCCCCGGACATCGGCCGCCATACCCATGCCCGACGGTCAGAACCCGGAGCCTGGAGGCTGGAATCGCGTCGTCATCGAGGTGAGCGCGATCCACGACGTCGTCGATGAGCTGCGCGCATCGGGCTCCACCTTTCGCAACGACCTCGTGAGCGGCCCGGGCGGAACCCAGATCCTCGTCGAAGACCCGTCGGGCAATCCCGTCGAGCTGTTCCAGCCCGTCTGAGCTTCAGGCGGAGGCGATCAAGCCAGCCAGCGCATCGGCAAGGACATCGACGGCGAGGGCGACGTCCTCCTCAGACGAGAGCTCGTCGGGCGAGTGACTCACGCCGCCGTTCAGGCTGCGCACGAAAAGCATCGCCGCGTCGACACCGGCGGCAGCGAGGATTCCAGCGTCGTGGCCTGCGCCTGACGGGAGATCGACGATCGCAAAGTCATGCGCGGCGATCGCATCTCGCACTGCCTGCGTCGCGGCGCCCGCGAACCCCACCGGCTCGACCCGATAGTCGGGCTCGAACCCGACTCCGGCGATCAGGGCATCGAGCTGGCCGGTGTCCGCGGCCCGGACGTCGAGGCTCAGCCACACTCGCGACGGGATGACGTTTGCACCCCCGGGCTCGACCTCCACCTGGCCGATCGTCGCCACCGCGCCGGATACGGCGAGCGCAGCATCACGGACTCGCAAGATCTCGCCGGCCGCCGCGATGAGAGCGTCCTCGCGACCAGCCATGGGCGTCGTTCCCGCATGCCCCGCCCGCCCTTCGAGAACGAGCTCCCCGCGCGCGTAGCCCACGATCCCGGTCACGACTCCGACCGGCACGCCGGCATCCGCGAGCACGGGCCCTTGCTCGATGTGGAGCTCGAGAAAGACGCGCGGCAGCACCGACCCGCGCGCTACGAGCGCACGACTACCGACACATCCGACCTCCTCGCCGCGAAAGACGACCACCGAACCGGATCCAGTGCGCTCGACGGCCTCGAGTGCCGCGACGACGCCGAGCGCGCCGTCGAAGCGACCGCCACGAGGAACGCTGTCAAGGTGCGATCCAATCCAAACGTCGTCGTGACTCGCGGAGCGCCCTACGACGTTGCCGTCGGGGTCGGGCTCGACAGTGAGCCCTGCCTCGCGCATCCAGCCGGCGGCGAGCTCGCACGCCTCGTCCTCGGCAGAACTCGGGTGCGGCCGGTTCGCGCCAGGGCCTCCACCGAGGGCATAGAGCTCGTCGAGTCGGTCGAGGACCCTCAACGCCGTGCCACGCCCTCGAGTCTCTTCCCCATCTGCACCGACTCCTCGACATACCCGAGCGAGCGATAGAGCGACCGGGCGACCTCGTTGGCGCCGAACACGTTGAGCCCGAGCTTCTCCGCTCCGAGATCACGAGCTCGCGTCTCGAACTCGAGCATCGCCTCACGCCCCAGACCTCTGCCGCGAACCGCTTCGTCGAGCTCGATCTCGTACAGCCACACGCCGGTCGGACGCAGCGCGAAGAAGAGGCGCCCGATCGGGTTCCCGTCCTCATCCTCGATCACGAACAGGTGCTGATCCGCCGTCGGTCGCCCCTCCGGAAAGACGGCACTGTGATCGCGTTTTGCCTTCTCCTCTGCCTCGGCGAGCGTCATCCCGGCGTTGTGCACGAGATCGCGGACGTAGAGCCCTCGACCCGTTTCGAGCCAGGCGGGAAACTCGTCGTTGCGAACCTCTCGCAGGAAGACGGGCATCGCGAGCGCGGATGCTAGTAGGCACGGAGTGGGCGCAGGGCTGCCCAGGCGGCCAAGGGCAGAAGCGCCGCCAGAAAGAACGCGGACGACCACGAGCTCGCCGAGACCGTCGCCGCGAACGCAACGGGCGCCAATACGCCGAGTCCGGAGAGAACCGACTGCTGAAAGCCGATGGAGGCTCCGCTCCGCGCCGCGCCCGCAAGCTCGGCGGCTGCAGTGAATGCCAGCCCGTTCCACGCCATCGAGAGCCCGCCGGCAATCGCGAGCGTCGGAACGAGGACGAGAAGGGGGCCGCCCGCCAGCAGTGCGGTCACCGCAAGTGCGAGCGCGACGGCGATGCCCACACGCCGCAGCGGAGTGATGCGCGAACCGAGGAGGTCGGACCAACGCCCTAGGGCAATGCGGAGTCCGACGGCGAGAACCTGCGACGCCGCAATCACGAGCGCTGCCTCGGAGTCCGTCAGCCCGTGCTCGTCGTGGAGGAACAGGACACCGAACCCGACAACCGCGACCTGTGCGTAGAGGTAGAGACCGCTGCAGAGTGAGAGCCGCAAGAGCCGACGGTCGCGAAGGGTCTCGAGGATCGACCCCGTCTCGAGCACAACGCCGTCACCGTCGTGGCTGCGCAGGAACACCCCTCCCACGACGGCGCCGAAGGCCGAGAATGCTGCAAGGAACAGGAACGCGGCTCGCGATCCACCGTTGGAGGCGAGCGCGGGGATGACGACCGCGACGAGCAGCCCGCCGAGTGGGACCGCCGTCTGTCGGATCCCGAGAGCGAGGCCACGCTCCTGTGGCTGGAACCACAGCATCACCGCTCGGCCACTGGCGGAGTTCACGCTCGCGCCAGCCGCTCCGGCGAGCACGAGCAGCGTCATGAGGAGGGCGTAGCTACCCGCATCTGCGGCGCCGACGAGGCAGACGGCCGACCCGACCAGACCGAGGACGAGAACGACCCGCTCGCCGTAGCGATCTGCCGCGAGGCCCCATGGCAAGAACGTGACCGTCGCGCCCAGCCACGCAGCCGAGAGGAGGAGGCCGACCTGGCCGAGCGTGAGCCCGTACTCGTCGCGCAGCGTCGGCGCGAGCACGGCGAGCCCGACGGTGATCGCGGAGAAGCTGGCCTGCGCGACCGTTCCGGCCGCGAGCACCGCCCACCGGTACGGATGGCGCGCTACAGCCCGAGAAGCCCGTACTCGCGGTGCAGCGCGATCGCCATCGCGCCGGAATCTACTCCGCGAGGTCCGCCGTCGCGGTGACGAGCAGCGACGTATCCGTCCACGGCCCGCCTGCGCGCTTCGCGAGCTGCGCGAACGTCACGCCGCCGAGGAGCGTGATCGTCGCGTCCCGCACCTCTTCCCAGACATCTCTCAGCGTGCAACCGACCGTCATCGGGCACGGCTCGGGGTTGTGCCTCGTCGCGCAGCTGATCGGCGCAAGCGGCCCCTGGAAGAGCCGGACGATGCGCTCGAGCGTGATCTCCTCCGGATCCTTGTTCAGTCGGTAGCCGCCGGTCGGTCCCCGCTCGGACCGAACGATCCCGGCGGTTCTCATCGTCGGCATGACCTGCTCCAGCACGGACTGGGGGACCGCCGTCCGCCGCGCGAGCTCCTCGAGCTTGATCGGACCCCCACCTTCGAGCGACAGGACGAGGATCGCCCGGGTCGCGTAATCAGTTCGCCTCGAAACCCACATCGCTTCCTCCTCTCCCTCGAACCTTCGACTTGACAGGTCCGGGAGTCATGGCTAATTTCTGAGCCTAGGTATGACGACAAAGTTTGTCAACAATAGAGGAGAAGCTATGTGGAGGAAACTCGCCCGCACGACGCTTGTGGTGTTCCTCGTCGGAGCAGCCACCGCCACCGTGGCGTTCGCCGGATCATCGACCCAGGCCCGTAGCGCCGCCACTTCGCTCAACCTCGTCGCGTACTCGACGCCGCGCGAGGCGTACGGGAAGCTCATCCCGATGTTCCAGAAGACGCCCGACGGAGATGGCGTCTCCTTCACTCAGTCCTACGGCGCCTCGGGCGACCAGGCGCGGGCGGTGAAAGCCGGTCTGAAGGCCGACATCGTCGCCCTCTCGCTCGCTCCGGACGTGGACGATCTCGTCAGCGCAGGCCTCGTCGACTCGAAGTGGAAGAAGCAGTCGTACAAAGGCATGGTCACGGACTCGGTCGTCGTCTTCGCCGTACGCGACGGCAACCCGAAGAAGATCAAGGGCTGGAACGACCTGCTGCGCCCCGGCATCGAAGTCATCACACCGAACCCGTTCACGTCCGGGGGCGCCCGCTGGAACGTCATGGCGGCGTACGGATCCTGGAGAAGGACAGGCAAGACCGACAAGCAGGCGCAGGCCAATCTCCTCAAGCTGTTCAAGAACGTCACCGTCCAGGACACGAGCGCGCGGAACGCGCTGAACACGTTCCTGAGCGGCAAGGGCGACGTCTTCCTCGCCTACGAGAACGAGGCGATCTTCGCCAACCTGAAGGGCCAGACCGTGCCGTACGTGATCCCGAAGTCGACGATCCTGATCGAGAATCCGATCGCCGTCACGAAGACGAGCGAGTCGAAGGACAAGGCGAACCAGTTCCTGCGCTTCCTGCGAACGCCCGCGGCGCAGCAGGTCTTCGCCGACAACGGCTACCGGCCGGTGGACAAGAAGGTGCTCGAGAAGAACCGGAAGAAGTTCCCCGTCCGCCCCGGTCAGTTCACGATCGACGCGCTGAGTCTCGGCGGCTGGGACAAGGTGCAGAAGCGCTTCTTCGACCCGAACACGGGCATCATGGCCAAGATCGAGCGCAAGGTGGGTGGTGTCACAGGCTAGCGCCGCGGTCGTCACACCACGCCCGAGTCGGGCATCGAGGGACAGGGCCGGGACGGTCCTGTCCCTCGGCTTTGTGACGACCTTCCTGACGATCATGGTCGCGCTTCCGATCGCGGCCCTCGTCTGGCAGGCACGCAGCAACGGCGCGCAGAGCTTCTGGGACGCGATCTCGAACCCCCAGTCCGTTGCCGCGCTCAAGCTCACGGTTGGCACTTCGATCGGCGTTGCCGCATTGAACGCGGTGCTCGGCACGATCACCGCCTGGGTCCTGGTTCGCGACGACTTCCGCGGGAAGTCGCTCGTGAACGCGATCATCGACCTGCCTTTCGCGCTGCCGACGATCGTCGCCGGCCTCACCCTGCTCGCCCTCTACGGCCCGAGGTCTCCGATCGGAGTGAACGTCGCCTACACGAAGACGGCGATCGTGCTCGCGCTGATGTTCGTGACGCTGCCGTTCGTCGTCCGAACGGTCCAGCCAGTCCTCCAGGAGCTCGACCCGGAGCTCGAGGAGGCCGCGCACTCGCTCGGCGCCTCCCAGCTGACGACGTTTCGCCGCGTCATCTTCCCGAACATCACGCCCGCGCTCCTGTCGGGGATCGCGCTCGCGTTCGCAAAAGCCGTGGGCGAGTTCGGGTCGCTCGTCATCATCACCGGGAACCTCCCGTTCAAGACCGAGGTGTCCTCCGTCTACATCTTCGGGCGCATCGAGAGCGGCGACTCGACCGCGGCGGCAGCAGTTGCGGTCGTCCTACTCGTGATCTCGTTCCTCACTCTGCTCTCGATCGGCGGGATCCGCTACCTCGCGACGAGGCACGATCGTGGGTGAGGTCGTCTCGAGACTCGGCCTGCGGCTCGTCGCGCTCGGCTACCTCGCCGTCATCCTGCTCGGCCCGCTCGCGATCGTCTTCTGGCGCACGTTCGAGCACGGCCTCGAGCCTGCGTGGAATGCGCTCACGGAGCCTGACACGATCCACGCGTTCAAGCTGACCCTGATCATCACGGCGATCGCGGTCCCGGTGAACACCGTGTTCGGGATCGTGGCCGCGCTCGCAATCGTGCGCAGGACGTTTCCCGGCAAGAGCCTCCTGAACGCGTTCATCGACCTGCCGCTCGCGCTCTCTCCCGTCGTCGTCGGGCTTTCCCTCTTCCTCCTGTACGGAGCCAACGGCTGGTTCGGAAGCTGGTTCGACAAGCACGACATCCAGATCCTGTTCGCGCTCCCGGCGATGGTTATCGCGACGATCTTCGTCTCGATCCCGTTCGTGGCGCGCGAGGTCGTTCCAACGCTCCAGGAGATCGGAGACGAGCAGGAGCAGGCGGCGCGAACGCTCGGCGCAAGCGGCTGGCAGACGTTCTGGCGTATCACGCTGCCGTCAATCCGGTGGGCAGTGATCTACGGCGTGATCCTGACGACCGCGCGCTGCCTCGGAGAGTACGGAGCCGTGGCGGTCGTTTCGGGACGCCTCCAGGGGCAGACGGAGACGGCGACCCTTCGTGTGCAGGAGAGCTGGGAGAGCTTCGACCTTGCAGGGGCGTACGCGATCTCGATCGTCCTCGCGCTCCTCGCAATACTTGTCCTCGTCGCGATGACCGTGATCAGGCCGAAAGAGGAGAGAACGACCTAGATGTCCATCGAGGTGCACAACGTCTCGAAGCACTTCGGCGACTTCGCCGCCGTGGACGACGTGTCGCTGGGGGTGGAGAGTGGTTCGCTGACGGCGCTGCTCGGGCCGAGCGGCTCGGGCAAGTCGACCCTGCTCAGGATCATCGCGGGGCTCGAATGGCCCGACTCGGGTCGGATCGTCATCTCGGGCGTCGACGCGACGGGCCTGCCTCCGCAGAAGCGCGGTGTCGGGTTCGTGTTCCAGCACTACGCGGCGTTCAAGCACATGACCGTCGCCGACAATGTCGCGTTCGCGCTGAAGGTGCGCCGGCGGCCCAAGTCGGAGATCCGGGAGCGTGTCGACGAGCTGCTCCACCTCGTCCAGCTCGAAGGTCTCGGCAACCGGTACCCGGCTCAGCTCTCGGGCGGCCAGCGCCAGCGCATGGGCCTTGCCCGCGCGCTCGCGCCCGAGCCCGAGGTGCTGCTCCTCGACGAGCCGTTCGGAGCTCTCGACGCCCGCGTCCGCGCCGAGCTCCGCGAGTGGCTGACGCGCCTGCACGACGTCGTGAACGTCACGACCGTGTTCGTCACCCACGACCAGGAGGAGGCGATGGAGGTCGCCGACCAGATCGCGGTGATGAACAACGGCCGCCTCGAGCAGGTGGGCACGCCCCGCGAGCTGTACGACAGCCCGGCGAACGAGTTCGTCATGCGCTTCGTGGGAGATGCGAACGACGTCGGCGGAGTGCTCGTGCGCCCGCACGACCTCGAGCTGCTCGCGAGCTCCTCCGACGGGGCGGTCGAGGCGATGATCGTGCGTGTGACGATGCTCGGGCGCGATGCGAAGGTCGAGCTCCACGACACGAACGGCGCCGAGATCGTCGCCGTGCTCGCGCGCGACCGGTTCGAGGAGCTCGAGCTCTGGCGCGGTCAGACCGTGTGGGTCCGACCTCGCCGAAAGCGCGTGTTCGCGGCCTGAGCTAGCTTCAGCGCTGGCGCTCGAACAGAGCAGCGACGCCCTGGCCGACCCCGACGCAGAGCGTCGCCAGGCCAAGGCGCCCGTCTCGCCGTCGCAACTCGTGCAGCAGCGACACGACGAGGCGCGCGCCGCTCATGCCCAGCGGATGCCCGAGCGCGATCGCGCCGCCGTTGACGTTCACGCGCTCCTCGACGAAACCGAGCTCGCGAACGACGTACACGCTCTGTGACGCGAACGCCTCGTTCAGCTCGACGAGGTCCAGCTCCGCCACGTCCACACCCACCCTGCCAAGCAGCTTCCGGACCGCCGGAACCGGGCCGATCCCCATGACTCGGGGGTCCACCCCAGAGGCCGCACTCGCGACGAACGCACCGAGCGGCTCCACACCGAGTTCGGCAGCACGCTCGTCCGTCGTGACGACGAGCGCCGCCGCGCCGTCGTTGATCCCCGCGGCGTTCCCTGCGGTCACGGTTCCCTCGGAACGGAAGGCGGGCTTGAGCCCGGCCAACGCCTCGAGCGTTGACTCCGGCCGTGGGTGCTCGTCGGTGGCGACATCGCCGACGGCGACGATCTCGTCCGCGAAGCGACCCGCCGAGTTGGCCGCCGCCCAGCGTTGCTGGGAGCGGAGCGCGAACGCGTCCTGCTCCTCGCGCGATACGCCATATCGCTCGGCGACGTTCTCCCCCGTCTCCCCCATCGACTCGAGCGGGAACATCTCCTCGAGTCGCGGGTTCGGGAAGCGCCAGCCGAGCGTCGTGTCGTACACGACCCGATCGCCGCGCGGGAAGGCCTTGTCCGGCTTGGCCATGACAAGCGGCGCGCGGCTCATGGACTCGACACCTCCCGCCACGACGACGTCCGCGTCCCCGACCGCGACGGCGTGGCACGCGGACACGACCGCCGAGAGACCCGAGGCACAGAGCCGGTTCACGGTGACGCCGGCGACGGACTCCGGGAACCCAGCGAGGAGCACGGCCATGCGCGCGACGTTCCGGTTGTCCTCACCCGCCTGGTTCGCGGCGCCGAAGTACACGTCGTCGATCTCGGATGGCTCCACGCCGGCTCGCTCGACGGCGGCAGAGACCACGAGGGCAGCTAGGTCGTCCGGCCGAGTGTGCGAGAGCGCGCCGCCGTAGCGCCCGATCGGCGTGCGCACCCCGGAGATGACGACAGCCCTCCGCACGTCCAGGAGAGGCTACGCGACAGGCGCTGCGCCCGAGAACCTCAGCCCCGAAGCTTCTCGGATCGATGCTCGATCGCCGGGCTCACGATCGTCACGCTCGCGTTGTCGCTACTGAACAGCAGTGCGTCGCGCCTTGACTCGTAGACCGGGGACGAGTGGGAAAACGTCACCTTCCAATAGGCAACAGGACCTCGATCCTCGAAGCACCGCGTACGCACGAAGCGTGGGTTCTCGGTCGCAAGCGTCGCGCCCGACGACACGGAGCCTCCCAGCAGGCTTGCGAGATCCGAGGCGGCGAGCTGCGCCGCCTCGGTTTGTGTGATCCCGGCGTACGCACTGCGTGGAAGCCGCGAGGTCTCCCGCGGAGGCTCCGGACGCGCAGCCGGCTCGCCGTTGTCGTGTCGGGGGATCAGGGACCAGATGTTCAGAGGTCCCGACCTTTCGGGTCAGTCGATGAAGTCGAGCTGCACGGGAGCCGGGAAGGCGCCCATCGCCTCTCCGCGCCGGAGAAACTCCGTGACGGCCTTCCGACCCTCTTGGCCGTAGTCCTGCGTCAGCTCGTTGACGTACATCGCGACGAACCGATCTGCGACGGCGGCATCGATCCCACGTCCGAACTGAACCGCGTACTCGAGCGCTTCCGCCCGGTTGTCGAGCGAGCACTGGATCGCCTCGCTCAGGACCTCGGAGACGTCGTGCAGCACCTCGAGCCCGAGATCCCTCCGAGCCGCGTTCACGCCCAGAGGAAGCG
>CAVQVA010000034.1:0-21058 GCA_963716975.1 uncultured Actinomycetes bacterium
CGACCCCGCGGCGACGACGCCGAGATCGCGCAGCATGTTCTCGGCATGCGGCCCCGAAAGACGCTTCTGGCTTGCCCGAACGAGCTCGCGCTCCACGAGCTCGACGTTGAGATCGAGGAATGTCAGCCGACCGGGCCCGATCTTCCCGGTGAGGACGTCACCGAGGAGCCGGCGGAGCGAGGCCCTCGTGATGGGGCGGCCGCCGAGCCCCGCGACCACGTCGAACACGTCGCAGGGGAGGCCCGAGAGCGCGAGCCGGACGTTCTGGCCCACGATGCCCCCGACGCCGACGGCGAACGCTTTCTCGACGACGACGATGCGCTCGGCGTGCCCGAGCGCCGCGCGGAGCTCCTCGAGCGGGTACGGCCGGAAGCACTTGAGGCCGACCGCGCCAGCCTTGACGCCCTCCTCGCGCAACTCGTCGACGACGTCCTCGATCGTGCCGAGCACCGAGCCGAGCGCCAGGACGACCGTCTCGGCGTCCTCGCTGCGGTAACGGCGGAGCAGGCCTCCCGACGCCCGTCCGAACGACTGCGCGAACTCCCCTGCGATCTCAGGTACGAGGTCGAGCGCCTGCATCTGCTTCGCGTGCATCAAGTAGCGGACCTCCATGAACGCTTCCGGCCCGACCATCGCTCCGATCGTGATCGGGTCGTCCGGGTCGAGCACCTGGCGCGGCGCGAAGGGTGGGAGGAACGCGTCCACGTCCTCCTGGGAAGGGATCTCGACCTGCTCGTAGGCGTGCGTGAGGATGAAGCCGTCCATGCAGACCATCACCGGAAGCGAGAGCTCCTCTGCGAGCTTGAACGCCTGGATGTGGAGGTCGAGCGCCTCCTGGTTCGACTCCGCGTACAGCTGGATCCAGCCCGAGTCGCGCTGCGACATCGAGTCGGAGTGGTCGTTCCAGATGTTGATCGGGGCGCCGATCGCACGGTTCGCGACTGTCATGACGATCGGGAGCCCGAGGCCCGAGGCGTTGTACAGCGCCTCTGCCATGTACAGGAGCCCCTGACTCGCGGTCGCGGTGTATGCACGCGCACCCGCTGCAGAGGCCCCGATCGCCGCGGACATCGCGGAGAACTCGGACTCGACGTTCAGGTACTCGCACGGTGCGAGCTCACCCGTACGGACGAGGTCGGAGAGGTTCTCGACGATGTGGGTCTGGGGGGAGATCGGATACGCCGAGATCACCTCAGGCCGGCAGAGGGCGACGCCCTTGGCGACCGCGTACGAGCCCTCGACCTGGCTAGGCATGGGCGTGCCCCTTGTGCGCGCCGAGAGCGAGCTCGTAGGCGGCTTCGGCGGCGGCGGCGTTCCCCTCTCCCACCGCGCCTGCGAACCGCTCGCGTATCGCTGCGGCGACCGAGGGGAGCGTGATCACTCCCGTCAGAGCCGCGAACGCGCCGAGCAGGGGAACGTTCGGCAGCGGTCGCCCGAGGTGCTCTCGTGCGAGCTCGGTGGCGGGTACCGCGAGCAGGCGCTCAGGGCGGAACCCCGCGGAGAACTCGCCGAGTGAGAGCTCGTCGAAGCTGCGGGTGGTGTTGATCAGGATGTATCCGTCGGGCCCGAGCCCACCGAACAGGTCGACCTGGTGGAGCAGCGTCGGATCCTGGACGATGACGCAATCAGGGGCCGAGATCGGCTCCCGGGCCCGGATCTCGCGGTCGTCGATGCGGCAGAACGAGGTCACCGGCGCGCCCATTCGCTCCGATCCGAACGTCGGAAACGCCTGCGCATGGCGTCCTTCGGCGAACGCCGCGAGCGACATGAGCTCAGCAGCCGTCACCACTCCCTGGCCGCCTCGCCCATGGATCCGAACCTGAAACATGCTCCGCACCTCCCGTACGTCTTGACCTCTGGGCCTACTGTGGCGACGTAGACGGTGCACGGGCATCAGAGGCGAGCCTGATCTCCGTACGGAAAAGCCACAGTCGCGGATCGGCCGAACCCGGATGCGGCCGCCCGCGCGCGGGACGACGATCTCGGCATGACGACATTCACAGAGACCCTCGGCACCGCGCCGGGCACCGCCGTGCCGGCCAACCCCACCGTCCATCCGTCCGCGTCCTTCAGCGCCACGATCCGCGTGCGCCTCGAGAACCGGCCGGGCTCGTTCGCGTCGCTCGCGGAGGCGATCGCACAAGCCGGCGGCCTGCTCGGCGCGATCGACCTCGTGCGGATCGGGCGCGACCACAAGATCCGCGACGTGACCGTGCTCGCCGGCGACGCCGCGCACCTCGACCGGATCATCACGGCGGTCTCCGCCGTCGACGGCATCGAGGTCGAGCACGTCTCCGACCGCACGTTCCTCATGCATCTCGGAGGCAAGCTCGAGGTCACGCCGCGCATGCCGCTCAAGACGCGCGACGACCTGTCGATGGCCTACACCCCCGGAGTCGCGCGGATCTCGACGGCGATCGCCGAGGATCCCGCGAAGGTCTGGGCGCTGACGATCAAGCAGAACACGGTCGCCGTCGTCTCCGACGGCACGGCCGTGCTCGGTCTCGGCGACGTAGGCCCCGAGGCGGCGCTCCCCGTCATGGAGGGCAAGGCCGTCCTCTTCAAGGAGTTCGGCGGGGTCGACGCCTTCCCCATCTGCCTCGCGACGAAGGACGTGGAGGAGATCGTGCGCACGGTAATCGCGATCGCCCCGGTCTTCGGCGGCATCAACCTCGAGGACATCTCGGCGCCACGCTGCTTCGAGGTCGAGCGCCGGCTGCGCGAGGCACTCGACATCCCCGTCTTCCACGACGACCAGCACGGGACGGCGATCGTCGTCCTCGCTGCGCTGCTGAACGCGCTCCGCGTGGTCGGCAAGCGGATCGAGGACATCCGGATCGTCCTCACCGGGGTCGGCGCGGCCGGAGTCGCGACCACGAAGACCCTGCTCGCCGCGGGCGCGCGCGACATCGTCGGCTGCGACCGGCGCGGGGCCCTGTACCCCGGACGCGGGGACCTCACACCGGAAAAGGCCTCCTACGCCGAGCTGACGAACCCGCGCGGCCTCCGCTGCCTCGCGGACGAGGCACTCGTGGGTGCAGATGTCTACATCGGCCTCTCGTCACCTGGTGCGGTCAGCGCGGAGGCGATCCGCCACATGGCCGACCGGGCGATCGTGTTCGCGATGGCGAATCCGACGCCCGAGGTGATGCCCGAGGAGATCGCGGACGCGGTGGAGGTCATCGCAACCGGGCGCTCCGACTATCCGAACCAGATCAACAACGTGCTCGCGTTCCCCGGCGTGTTCCGCGGGGTCCTCGACGTTCGAGCGCGTGAGATCACACACGAGATGGAAACCGCCGCCGCCGAGGCGATCGCGGCGATCGTCCAGCCCGACGAGCTGGAGGCCGACTACATCATCCCGAGCGTCTTCAACCGCGACGTCGCGCCCGCCGTCGCGAACGCCGTCGCCGAAGCCGCAGAGCGGTCAGGAGTCGCGCGCCGGCCACGCAAGCAGCGCGGAGCCGACATCGCCGAGCTCTCGCACGGATAGGGAGCCGAAGGCATGACGTCCCGGGCACGCCCCCACCCGCGCGGAGGGACGCCGGTCGTCGGCATCTTCGGCTGGCCGCAGACGACGAACGAGGCGATCGCCGCCGCGTGGCGCTCGCTCGGGATCCAGGCCTCGCTCGTGTATCCGGACGTCGCCCTCGAGTGGCTCCGGCCGGGAGACACGGCCGTGGGCCGTCTGGACGTCCTCCCGACCGTGGACGGGATCGAGCCCGGGATCGAGATCCTCGGCGAGCTCCGCTCCCGCGGGGTCCACGTCTTGAACGGCGCCGACGCCCTGCTCGCCGCGCACGACAAGCTGCTCACCGTCACCCGCCTGCGCGAGGCCGGCCTCCCCCACCCCGCCGTCACCCACATCGTCCGACTGGACGAAGCCGAGAGAGTCGCACTGCCGGTCGTCGTGAAGCCCCGCTTCGGCAGCTGGGGAACGGACGTCCTGCGCTGCGAGACCGAAGCCGACCTCGAGCGCGCGACCGAGGTGATCCGGGACCGGCCGTGGTTCCGGAGCGGCGGCGCGCTCCTGCAGGAGCTCGTGCCCCCCGTCGGCTACGACCTGCGCGTGGTGGTGGCGGGCGGCAAGGTCGTGGGCGCGACAGAACGGGTCGCCCGGGCCGACGAGTGGCGCACGAACACGGCCCTCGGCGGCACGCGGCGCCATGCCCACCCGTCCGAGGAAGCATGTGCTCTCGGCGTTCGCGCCGCGGAAGCGATCGGCGCGGATCTCGTCGGGGTCGATCTGCTTCCCGTGCCCGACGGGTACGTCGTGCTGGAGCTGAACGGCGCGGTCGAGTTCGACAACGCCTACGACCTCGACGAGCACGACGTCTACGAGGCCGCCGCGGTCGCGCTGGGGCTTCTGCAAGTGCCCGGCCGGAGCTCGAGCGCAACGTCTGCCTCGATCTCGTCGAGAATGACACCGTGACCGTCATAGCCGAGCCCGTCGACGTCATCCTCCGGGACGGAAGCACGCTGCGACTGCGACCCCCGTCCGGCGCTGACGCCGAGGCGCTCCTCGGTTTCTTCCGAGGGCTCTCCGACGACAGCCTCTACCAGCGCTTTCACGGCCACCCCAGCCTCGACCTGCGCCTCGTCGAGCCGTCGCTCGACCCGGACTGGGCCGACCGCGGCGCCTTCATCGGCGCCGTCGCCGAGGACGGCGCAGAGCGGATCGTCGCCGTCGCGGACTACGTGAGGCTTCGAGATCCCGCGGCGGCCGAGGTGGCGTTCGCAGTAGCGGATGCGTATCAGGGCCGGGGCGTCGGCACGCGGCTGCTCGAGCAACTCGCGGCACGCGCGGCGGAGCAGGGCATCGAGCGCTTCGTCGCGGAGGTGATGTCCGGGAACACGCGGATGATGCGGGTCTTCGAGGACGCCGGGTTCGAGGTCACGCGCACGCTCGAGGGCGGAGAGACCGAGGTGACGTTCCCGATCGCGCCGACAGAGGCGTTTGCCGAGCGCGTCGCCGAGCGTGACCACGTCGGCGTCGTCGCCTCTCTACGGCCCTTCTTCGAGCCGGCGACGGTCGCCGTGCTCGGGGCGTCCTCGAGGCGGGGGACGATCGGAGGCGAGCTCTTCCGGAACATCCTCGAGGCGGACTTCTCCGGCACCGCCTTCCCGGTGAACCGCAAGGGCGAGCCGGTGGCGGGAGTCAAGGCCTTCCGGTCCGTCGAGGAGATCCCCGACCCGGTCGATCTCGCGGTCGTCTGCCTCCCCGGAGAGCACGTGCTGGCGGGGGTCGGAGACGCGCTGCGGGCCGGCACGAAGGCGATCTGCGTCATCTCGGCAGGCTTTGCAGAGACGGGTTCGGAGGGCGCCCGCCGCCAGGACGAGGTCCTGGCCGCGGTCCGCGCCCACGGCGCCCGTCTGATCGGGCCGAACTGCCTCGGCATCGCCGTCGCTGGGCCGGGGCTGAACGCGACGTTCAGCTCGGGGCCGCTTCCTCCCGGAAACGTCGGGCTCTCGTCGCAGAGCGGGGCGCTCGGGCTCGCCCTCCTCGAGGCGGCGGACTCGCGGGGAATCGGCCTGTCGGCGTTCGTCTCGATCGGGAACAAGGCAGACGTCTCGTCGAACGACCTGCTCGAGTACTGGGAGGACGACCCCTCGACGACGGTTATCGCTCTCTACCTGGAGTCGTTCGGGAACCCGCGCAAGTTCTCTCAGCTCGCCCGGCGGGTCGCACGGGAGAAGCCGATTCTCGCGATGAAGGGCGGACGGACGCGGTCAGGAGCCCGAGCTGCCGGCTCCCACACTGCGGCGCTCGCGGGATCGGAGACAGCCGTGCAGGCCCTCTTCCATCAGGCCGGCGTCATCCGTGCCGACACCCTCGAGGAGCTCGTGGACGTGGCGGCGCTCTTCTCGTCCCAGCCGCTTCCGAGGGGACGCCGCGTGGCGCTGCTCACGAACGCGGGCGGGCTCGGGATCCTGGCTGCCGACGCCTGCGAGGCGGCCGGCCTCGAGCTGCCCCCGCTCTCCGACGCGACCTGCGAGGCGCTCAGGGCGCTGCTTCCGACCGAGGCAAGCCTCGCCAACCCGGTGGACATGCTCGGTTCGGCCACCGCCGAGACGTTCGAGGCGGTCCTCCCACTCATCGTGCGCGATCCAGGAGTGGACTCGGTCATCGTGCTCTTCGTCCCGCCCGTCGTCGCGAACGCGGAAGACGTCGCGGCCGCCGTCGTCCGTGCGGTCGAGACCGCGGCCGTGAGCGAGAAGCCCGTTCTCGGGGTTTTCGTCAGCCACGAAGGGACGCCGACGGCGCTCGTCCACGAGCGTCGCGTAACGGCATTCCCGTACCCGGAGTCGGCAGCACGCGCGCTCGGCCGTGTCGTCGAACGCGCGGAATGGCTCCGCCGGCCGGTCGGGAGAGTCCCCGAGCTGGACGGCATCGACCGGGCCGCCGCCGAAGCGCTCGTGCGGGCGGTGCTCGGCGATTCGAGCGAGGCCTGGCTCACTCCGGCGCAGGTTCGGGAGCTGCTTGCGGCGTACCGCATCTCATTCGCGCCGGAGCATCTCGGAGCGACGATTGACGAGGCGGTGGCCGCGGCCGAGACCCTTGGCTACCCGGTGGTGGTGAAGACCGCCGAGCCCGGGGCGCACAAGACGGAGAAGGGCCTGCTCGCGCTCGACCTCCAGAACGGTGCCGAAGTTCGCGAAGCCGCGAAGCGCATCGGCGTCCCCGTCGTTGTGCAGCCGATGCTCCGAGGAGGCGCCGAGCTTCTCGCGGGTGTCGTCCAGGATCCGGTCTTCGGACCGCTGGTCGCGTTCGGTCCCGGTGGCGTGCTGGCGGAGCTGATCGGAGATGCGGCCTTCCGGATCGCGCCGCTGACCGACGTCGACGCGCTCGAGCTCGTCACGACGGGGAAAGCCGGACGCCTCGTCGCGGGTTTCCGCGGCGCACCGCCGTCCGACGCGCCGGCGCTCGCCGACCTCGTCCTCCGGCTCTCCCGCTTGGCCGACGACCTGCCAGAGGTCGCGGAGCTCGACCTCAATCCGGTGTTCGGGCTTCCGAACGGCTATGTCGCGGTCGACGCCCGGATCCTCCTGCGCACGGCACCGCACGTGCGGCGGACGAAGGGCTGGTAGGCCGACGAGCCAGTCCGCCGCGGCTTCCCGCGGACGCAGGTAGACGAACCGGTAGATCGCGCCCACCATCAGCGCGCGGCCGCCTTGCTCCAACGGCCCGTGTCCGCGTCGTGTGCGAATGCGTACTTTCCCGTGGCGGTTCGCGGGCTCCTGCCGAGGTTCGCACCACTGCCGGGTGCGACGCTCGGACGGACCGAACGAAGGGAGTGCAGAGATGAGCACGCCTATCGTCGAGGCCCGCTCACTCCGCAAGACGTACGACACCGGCGCAGTGCGGGTGGACGCGCTCCGCGGAGTCGATCTCGTGCTCGAGCCGGGCGAGATGGTCGCGATCATGGGCCCGAGCGGCTGCGGCAAGACGACGCTCCTCAACTGCCTGTCGGGGCTCGACTCCATCGACGGCGGAGAGGCGCTGATCGACGGAACGCCGTTGTCGGAGATGTCCGATCGCGAGCGCACCGACTACCGCGCGAGGCGAATGGGCTTCGTCTTCCAGTTCTACAACCTCATCCCCGTCCTCACGGCCGTCGAGAACGTCGAGCTACCGCTGTTGGTCGCACGCGTCTCCGGCGCCGAAGCGCGCGAGCGAGCGCTCGCGGCCCTCGGCCTCGTCGGGCTCGCCGATCGCGCCGGACACGTTCCGGACGCGCTTTCGGGCGGCGAGAGACAGCGCGTGACCATCGCGCGTTCGCTCGTCAACGACCCTGCGATCGTCTGGGCCGACGAGCCGACCGGCGACCTCGACTCGGAGAACGCCGAGGAGATCGTGGCGCTCATGCGCCAGCTCAACCTCGAGCGCGGGCTGACGTTCCTCATCGTCACGCACGACATCTCAGTCGGACGCAAGACGGATCGGATCGTGCGAATGCTCGACGGACAGGTCGTCGAGGAGCAACGACTGGAGGTGCCACGTGTACTCGCGAGTCACGCTGCTTGAGATCGACACGATGCGGATCGGCGTCGACGAGGCCGTCGCCGTGTTCAAAGACCAGGTTCTGCCGTCCCTCGAGGAGTTGGACGGATATGCGGGTGTCGCCGTCCTCGCCACGCCCGAGGGCAAGGGCATGATCATCACGGTCTGGGACACCGAGGAAGCTGCGGACGAAGCCGCGCAGTTCGCGACGTCGGCGGTCGAAGATCGCATCACGCTCTTCCGCTCGCCACCTGGACGCGAGCACTACGAGGTGGTCCTCGCCGACATGCCGGCGGTGGCCGTGGCGTAGCCGATGAAAGAGCTCTTCGGCATCCCCGTCGACACGTTGCTCGTCATCCTGGCGGTGGCGCTCGGGGTCGCCTTCGCCGTACTTGCCGCGCTCGCGTTGCGAAACGGCGTCCTGCTGAAGCTCGCCGTCCGCAGCGCCGAACGCCGGCCGGGGCGCAGCGCTCTGATCGTCGTCGGGCTCATGCTCGGAACGACGATCATCGCCGCCGCGCTGACGACCGGCGACACGATGAACAACACGATCCGCTCGACTGCGGTCAAGACGCTCGGAAGCACGGACGAGACGATCGCAGCGAAGGGCGCCGCCGACGACATCCCCGGGGCGCTCGGCTCGGCGACTGGAACCGGCTGGTTCGACCAGTCGGAGGTCGAGCGGATCGACTCGGCGCTTGCCGGCTCGAGGCTCACGGATGGAGTCACGGGCGCGGTCGTCGAGCAGGTCGCGGTGCAGGCTCCGGCGACGCGCCAGAGCGAGCCGAGCGTCGTCCTGTTCGCCGCGGATCCAGCTCGCATGCACGGCTTCTCGCCGATCCGCGCGAGCGACGGAAGCACCGTCTCGCTGGCGGACCTCCGGCCAGGAGAGGTCTTCCTGAACCGCAAGGCTGCGCACGAGCTGCGGGTCGCACCCGGCGGCCGGATCCTCGTCTACGCGGGCGGCGACCCGGTGCCCGCGACCGTGCGCGGAGCCGTCAGCTTCGACGGCTCGGGCACCGCGGACACCGCCATGCTTCTCCCCCTCTCCGAGGCGCAACGCCTGTTCGGACGGCAAGGAAAGGTCAAGATCGTCCTCGTCTCGAACCGAGGCGACGCTGTCTCCGGAGCGGAGCTGAGCGACGAGGTGGCTCAGCGCCTGCAGTCGGTCGCGGCCTCCTCTGGGCTCGAGGTGAAGACGGTCAAGAAGGACGCGATCGAGGACGCCCAGGCCGCGGGCACCGCGTTCATGGCGTTCTTCACCACCTTCGGCTCCTTCTCGATCGCGGCAGGCATCCTGCTCATCTTCCTGATCTTCGTGATGCTCGCGGCGGAGCGACGAGGGGAGCTGGGCATCGCCCGCGCGATCGGGATGCGCCGCGGCCATCTCGTGGAGATGTTCACGTTCGAGGGCGCCGCCTACGACCTGGCGGCAGCGGTCGTCGGTGCGCTGCTCGGTGCGGCCGTCGCCCTGGTGATGGTGCTGGTCATGGCCAGCGCCTTCGGGGCCGCCGATGCGGACGAAGGGCTCCAGATCCAGTTCGCCGTCTCGGTACGGAGCCTCGTCATCGCCGCGGCGCTCGGCATCCTCCTCACCCTCGTCGTCGTCGCCGTGTCGGCGTGGAGGGTGAGCGTGATGAACATCTCGACCGCGATCCGCAACCTCCCCGAGCCCCCCGTCACGCGGCGGCGCCGACGTCTCGTGCTCGCCGGCCTCGGGATCTTTCTGGGCCTGGTTCTCGTCGTCTCGGGAACGCGCTCGGGCACGGCGACTCCCGTGATGCTCGGCGTCTCGCTCGTGCTCATGGGCCTCGTGCCGTTGCTGCGTGTCCTCGGCGTTCCCGAGCGGCTCGCCGTCACCGCGTGCGGGGGCGCGATCGTCGTGCTGTTGATGCTGCCGTGGAACCTGTGGGACGCCGTCTTCGGGAAGCTCGCGATGAACTTCTCGACCTGGATCGTCGCCGGGCTGATGATCATCGTCGGCGCGGTCTGGCTCATCGTGTTCAACGCGGATCTCCTGCTCGGCCTCGTCATGAGGCTCTTCGGGCGCATCCGGAGCCTCGCCCCGGTGCTGCGCATGTCGATCGCGTATCCACTCGCTGCGCGGTTCCGCACCGGCACGACGCTCGCGATGTTCACGCTCGTCGTCTTCACGCTCGTCACTGGCACCGCATCGAACGGCTCCTTCGTCCACGCCATCGGGGTCGACGACTACGGCGGCGGGTTCCAGATTCGCTCCGGCACGGGCGCAGAATCGCCGATCACTGACATGCGGGCCGCACTCGCTCGCGCGCCGGGTGTCGACCCGTCGGACTTCACAGCGGTCGGCAGCCAGTCAGTGCTGGCCGTCGCTGCGAGGCAGCTCGGAACGACGCGCCCCGAGGAGACCTACCTCGTCAGGGGCCTCGACCGGCCGTTCCTCGAGCACACGACGTTCGGGCTCGGAGACATGGCGCGCGGCTACACCTCGGCCGCACAGGTGTGGGCGGCATTGCGAACCCACCCGGGGCTCGCGGTCGTGGACAGCATGATCGTCCCGCGCCGCGACAACTGGAACTTCGGCGTTCCGCCCGACTTCAAGCTCTCGGGGTTTCTCTTCGAGGAGGGTTTCGATCCGATCCCGCTCGAGGTGCGAGACAAGCAGACCGGCAATCGGCTCCACCTCACGGTGATCGGGATCCTGAAGGACACGGCCCCACTCGAGATGCTCGGCATCTCGACATCGCAGTCCACGCTCGCGAAGGCGTTCCCGGGACGCGTACGACCGACGATCCACTACTTCGCGACAGCTCCGGGGGTGGATCCGGAGAACGAGGCCGCGAAGCTCGAGTCCGCGTTCCTCGCGAACGGGCTCGAGGCGCAGTCGATTCAAGAGGTGGTCGACGACAGCATCGCCGCCAGCCTCACCTTCAACCACCTCATCCAGGGGTTCCTCGCGCTCGGCCTGCTCGTCGGAGTTGCTGCACTCGGCGTGATCAGCGCCCGCTCCGTCGTCGAGCGGAGGCAGCAGATCGGCGTGCTGCGCGCGATCGGATTCCGCAGCCGTATGGTGCAGGCGGCCTTCCTGCTCGAGTCCTCGTTCGTCGCGCTCACCGCGATCGTCGTGGGAACCATCCTCGGCCTGCTGCTCGCCTGGAACATCGTCAGGGACCAACAGGCTCAGCCGAGCTGGGAGAACCTCACCCTCATCGTGCCCTGGTTCAACCTCTTCGTGATCTTCTTCGTCGTCTATGCGGTCGCCCTGGCCGCGACGCTCGCTCCAGCGCTCCGGGCATCAAAGATCGAGCCCGCCGAGGCGCTCCGCTACCAGTAGCCGGCCGACTGGCAGACTGAGGTCGTGGGGGAGCGCCTCAAAGCTGCGGCGGGTCGTGCGCTCGCAGCCGCTGTCTGGGCCGCTCAGGAGCCTCTCGACCAGCGACTCTTCCGCTGCGACTACTCGGACGTCGCCGTTCTCGGCAAGGCAATGACGCGCGAGCCGGGCTGGCGCGGCATCGGCCTCGCCGCCCACCTCCTGAACGGCGCGCTCTTCGGGCTTGCGTACCACCAAGCGCGCCGTCTCGTACGCGCGGAACCGAGGCGGCTCGCGCTCGGGATGGCGCTCACCGAGCATGTCGTCCTGTATCCGCTCTGCTACGTCGTCGACCGCTACCACCCGGCGCGCGGCGAGGCCGGGGTGCCGCAGCTGTTCACCAATCCACGGGCTTTCGCGCAGGCAACCTGGCGTCACGCACTCTTCGGAATCGCCCTCGGCCGGCTTGCGTAGCGGGTTCCGCGCACTACGAGAGGCTTCGTGGGCGGCGCATGAAGCCGACCAGCCAGCGCGGGATGCCACGGCGCGAGGTCGAGAGCGCGCCTACGAGGGCGGCGGCCGCCTCGACTCCATGCACTCCCTCGCCGTGACCGCAGAGCACATGCTCCGGCTCGAGTCCGGCGAGCGAGCGCGGTGGAACGAGACGCAACAGCGGATGCACGGCGAGGTGCTCGCCCCGCGCGAGGAAGTAGCTCGCAGTCCCGAGAGCGTCGGCCACGATCAGTGTCCGGCGTGCCGGCCACCAGAGCGCGGCCTCGCGCCAGCGTGGGAGATCGACGCTTCGTCGGACGTCGAAGGGCGAGCCGATCACTCCCGAGAACGGCAGCCGGTGCAGAGGGACGCCGTACCGCTCCGCCAGAGCCGCGCAATCCCGGCCGTGCCGATCGAGGAGCTGGATCACGCCCACCGGCTTCCCGACCGCCCGGATCCGCTCGTCGAGCTCCTCGACGTCGACCGGGTCCACCAGCCACACTCGCCCCTCGTCGACGAGCGCGTGCGAGGCACGTTGCATGTAGCCGGGCGTGGCCGCGATCCAGCCGAAGCCGAACGGCAACTCGTCACAGAAGCGGGCGGTCATCGGCGCACAGCCCGGCGGCTGCGAAAGGCGGCGACGGCCTCGGCGTGCTCGACGGCGGGAGCCGGATACCGAAGGCGCGCGAGCTCCGAAGGCCCGAGGCGCCACGGCTCGTGGATCGAGCTCTCCGGGAGGTCCGCAAGCTCAGGCAGGTAGCGGCGCACGTAGGCGCCGTCGGGATCGAAGCGCCGCGACTGAGCGATCGGATTGAAGACGCGGTTGGGTCGTGTGTCGGTTCCCGTCCCTGCCACCCACTGCCAGTTTCCCGAATTGCTCGCGAGATCACCGTCGACGAGGAGCCCGAAGAAGTGCTCCGCGCCACGCCGCCAGTCCACGCCCAGGTGCTTCACCAGGTAGGAAGCTGCAAGCAGCCTCGCGCGACCGTGCATCCAGCCCTCGGCACGAAGTTGACGCATCCCCGCGTCCACGATCGGGATTCCGGTGCGGCCGTCGCGCCAGGCGGCGAATGCGTCGGGGGCCTCGCTCCAGACGTCACCGCGGGGGTTCAGGTCCTCCGACGCGAGCCGTGGGTTCGCAAGGAGGAGCTGGAGATAGAAGTCGCGCCAGGCGAGCTGGCGGATGAACTGCCCCGACTCGGAAGCTCGCTCGATCCGGCGGACGACTTCGAGCGGAGAGATGCAGCCGAACCGCAGGTACGGGGACAGTCGTGAGCCGACCCCTACGGCAAGCACATCTCGTTCGGCCCCGTAGCGCGAGAGGCCGTCCCGCAGGAACCGCTCGACCTGGACGCGCGCCGCTGCCTCGCCGCCTGGAAGACGGTCCGGCGACGGCGCTCTCGGTCGGAGCGTGTGAGCGGGAGGCAGCACGCCCGGATCGACCCCGGCGGGAAGCGAGACCGCCGGGGCCACAGGTACGAGCTCTCGCCGAGTCGCCCTCTCCCACGCACGAAAGTACGGCGTGAAAACTCGATAGTGGCCTCGCGCCTGCGGCGCGATCGATCCCGGATCGACGACGGCGACACCGGGCAGCGTTCGGACTTCGGCAATCTCCCTGAGCCTTCGCTCCCGTGCTCTTGCATACGGGCTGACGTCACCGGTTAGGAAGACGGCCCCGGGCTCGAGCGCCGCGACCTCGGCGACCGGATCCCCTCGCCGGATCACGAGAGCGCCTCTCAGCGAGCCGCGAAGGTCAGCCAGCGCCTCGAGCAAGAACGCCATGCGATTGGCGCTCTTCGACATCCGGTCGTCGATCACGAACAGCGGGATGACGTGCTCGAACTCACGCGTCGCGGCGCTCAGCGCAGGATGGTCATGAACGCGAAGGTCACGCGTGAAGAGCATGACCGCAGGTCTCATCTCAGGCCGTTCGCCAGCCTCGTCCGAGAGGAGTGGGGCCACCGGCGATGACGCAGCCCTGGCCCCACTCCTCCTTCGACGCTACGTAGGCGGCAGGAGGACCTTGTTGATGACGTGGATGACGCCGTTGGAGGCCATCACGTCGGGAGTCACGACCTTCGCGCCCCCGACGAAGACGTTTCCACCCGTCACCCGGATCCGGACCGACTGGCCCTGAAGCGTGTTCGCCGACCTCAGCTTGACCACCTTCGCCGCGGTCACCTTCCCGCTGACGACGTGGTAGAGCAGAACGGCCTTGAGCCGTGCCTTGTTCTTGGCCAGCGCGTCGAGGGTCGCCTTGGGAACCTTGGCGAACGCCGCATCGGTAGGCGCAAACACTGTGAACGGCCCCTTACCGGAGAGAGTCGACGCGAGGCCGGCCTTCTTCACCAGTGAGGCAAGCGTCTTGAACTGACCGGCGGCGACCGCCGTCTGGACGATGTTCTTGTTGGCGGCTGGCTCTGCCGGTGCCGCCGAAGCCTGCCCGCCGAAAGCGGCGACCGCCGCAACGGCGAGGGCTCCCAGCCCGAGCGCGATTTTCTTGGTGCGCATTGCTGTCTCCTTTGCTTCCGTCATTGAAGGAACGCCGACCAGGATGCATGTTTGTAGAGAGTTTGTCAAATTTTTGTCTATATGATGGTGGCATGCGCTTGGCACACGAAGAAGGACTCGACGGTTGGCGGTCCACCCATCGGCTGACGCCTGAGGGTGCGGTCGAGTCGGAGCAGTACGCAGAGCTCGGCTCCCCGGCAGTGGAGCACTCGCGTGAAGGTGCCCGCGAGCTTGGCTGCCGCTACTGGTCGGAGGTCGAGCAGTCGACGTTCGGACTCGTCAGAGTTCGCTTCGTCAGGTCGAGCGACGGCGAACGACAGGTCGAGCTGCGAGTCCTCGACCGCGGGCCTGTGTTGCTCGTCTTCGCGCCTGCGGACATCATCGTCTCGGGCGACGGTGTCACGTGCCGCTTCGCGATCCGCGGAGGCCTTCTCGCGCGCGGACCACGCGGCTCGCTCGCTCTCACGCAGCTCCGTCTACCCGCACCGGGTCTCCGATCCGTGGTCACGGGGTTCCATCCCCGGCTCGCCGCACGGCCGGGCCGGCCGCGCTGGTCGCGCCCGCTCTACGCGCTAATCCAGCACCGCCTCCACGTCTGGATCAGCCGTCGTTTCTTCCGGGCTCTCGCCGAGGGGGACCGGCCATGAGGGTCGCCGTCTTCGGCGCGACCGGCTTCGTCGGCAGTGCCCTTCTCCCCGTGCTCGCGTCGCGCCACGAGGTGATCGGAGTCTCGCGGCGGCCGCACGCGCCGGATCCGCTGAACGACGTTCGCTGGCTCGAGGCGGACGTGCTCGAGGCTGAGGCGGTGCGCGCCGCGCTCGAGGGAGTCGACACCGCCTACTACCTCGTGCACTCGCTCGGAAGGCGCGACTTCGAGGAGCGCGATGCCCACGCCGCGGAGAACGTCGCACGCGCAGCCGAGCGCGCGGGCGTTCGCAGGCTCGTCTACCTGGGCGGGCTCGGAGACGACGCGGCCGATCTCTCGTCACACCTGCGCAGCCGACGCGAGACGGGACTTCGGCTCGCGTCGGGAACCGTGCCGGTGACGACCCTGCGCGCGGCCATCGTCGTCGGGCGGGGAAGCGCCGCCTTCGAGACGATCGTGGCGCTGGTCGAGCGGCTGCCCGTCATGGTGTGCCCGCGCTGGGTCACGACTCCGACGCAACCCATCGCACTCGACGACGTCGTCCACTACCTGAGCGAGGTTGCAGACCGTCCGGACCTCGACGGAGGGACGTTCGACGTCGGGGGCCCTGAGGTGCTCACCTATCGAGACATGATCGAGCGGATCGGCAAGCTGCTCGGTCGACGGTCGAGAATCGTCGAGGTGCCCGTCCTTACGCCGCGTCTCTCGTCGTACTGGCTCCACCTCGTCACGCCGGTCGGGGCCGCAGTCGCCCGGCCGCTGATCGAGGGGCTCCGCAACGAGACCGTCGTGCGCGACACGCGGATCCGCGCTCTGATCCCGTTCGAGCTGACCTCGTTCGACGTCGCCTCGCGCCTCGCGCTCGGGATCGACGCTGCTCCTACAGAAGCCTAGTGGCTGCTCGCCGAAGCAGGCAAGAAGCCCGCAACCCGTTCGGCGGCGGCGAGGGGATCCTCGCCGAGCAGCTCTGCCCCGGCCTGCTCGGCGAACTTCTGCGTCGCCGCCGCTCCAGCGAGCGCGACGCGCCAGTCGAGCGCAAGTTGGCGCACCTCCGGCAGCACGGAGCGAATGCGAGACGGCATCAACGCAGCAATGACGACGAGGTCGGGAGACACCCGACGCGCCGTGTCGGCGATCGTCTCGAGCGGCGTGTTCGCGCCGAGAAGAATGACGCGCCACCCACGCGCGTGCAGCGCCAGCCCGAAGACGACGAGTCCGAGGTCGTGCAGCTCGTCCGGAGGACAAGCGAGGACCGCACGCGGCCCGCTCCCCCGGTCCCAGCCACGCGCCAGCCCCAACAACCGACCCCGAAGAAGGTTGCTCGCGAAGTGTTCCTGGGCGATCGTCGATTGCCCCAGCTCCCAACGCTCGCCGAGATCGCGGAGCAGCGGTATGACCACATCGCCGAGAACCGTCTCCACCGTGAACGTCGAAAGCAGGCGGTCGAGCGCTGCCTGTGCGCCCACCTCGTCGAACCGGTCGAGGGCGTCATGCAGCGCGTCGTGAGCCGCAGCGAGCTCGGCTCGATCCTCGACCGCTTGCACCTCCATCGGCGCCCCCGCCCGCGCGAGGCGTGCCGCCTCGGCCGGCGACAGTCCGCGCGCGAGGTACTCCCTCATCACGCCGATCCGCTCGACGTCCGCGTCCGAGTAGAGCCGGAACCCGCCCGCCGACCGCTGGGGTTCGAGGAGGTCATACCGGCGCTCCCACGCCCGCAAGACTTCCGGACTGAGACCGATACGACGGCTCAGCTCGCCGATTCGCAGGTAACCCTCTCCGCCCATCTCACCGATCGTACAGAACATTGGACAAAACTATTGCCGTTCCTCGACAGACATCACACCGCTAGCGTGGCGATGGAGATGAGCCTTCTCGAGACCGGGGCCGAGATGCGTGTGTCCGGGTCTTCCGGTCGGCTCGGGACCGTCGTCTGCCTGGGCGGTGGCCAGGCGCACGAGACCGAGGGAACGTGGGGCGCGTCGATCGAATGGCTCGTGCGGGAGCTCTCCCCCCGACTGCCCGAGCTTGCGTTCGCCGAGGTGCGCTACCGCATCAGATCGTGGCGCCGTCTCGACTGGTGCATCGAAGATGCCCGAGCGGCGATCGACGAATCGGCAGGCGAGCGCACGCTCCTCCTCGGCTTCTCGATGGGCGGCGCCGTCGCGATCGCCTCGGCGGTCGATCCGTCGGTTGCAGGGGTCATCGGGCTGGCCCCGTGGATCCCCGACCGGCTCGACCTCGAGCCGATCGCCGGCAAGTCGCTCATGGTGTTCCACGGATCGCTCGACCGGTGGCTACCGGGCATTCCGAGCGTCTCGCCACGCTCTTCGAGACGCGGCTTCGAGCGCGCCCTGGAAGCCGGCGCTACGGGCACGTACACGAGCATCCCCGGAGCGCTGCACGGCATCGCGTTGCGGAGACGCGACGGCGGGCTCTTCACACTTCCACGGGCGACGCGCTGGGCCGATCTCCTCGAAGCCGAGCTGTGGAGGTTCGCGCACTCATGATCGAGCAGCGCTGGCTCCTGTTCCTCGTCGGCTGGGCCATGGTCGCGGTTCTCCAGGGTGCCCTCTACCTCCGACAACGCTCGACCCGCAATGCGACGCTCGTCGACGCAGGCTGGGCGTTCTCGCTCGCGCTGCTCGCCGTGCTCTATGCGCTTCTCGCACCTGGCGGGCTCGAGCACCGGCTCCTGATCGGCGTCCTCGCGTCCGTCGAGTCGATCAGGATCGGTTGGCTCGTCGCCCGTCGACTCGGGAAGGAGGAGGACTCCCGGTACGCCGAGCTGCGGCAGCGTTGGCGCGCCCGCGGCCGTGAGCAGTCGAGCTTCGCGGTGTTCTTCCAGGCCCAGGCGCTCGTTGCGGTAGTCCTGTCGATCCCGTTTCTCCTCGCGTCCTTCAACGATCACGACGGCCTCGAGCCGCTCGAGTGGGTCGGCGCAGCCCTCTGGGTCGTGGCGTTCGGCGACGAATGGCTGGCCGATCGGCAACTCGCGGCGTTCAGAGCGGATACAGGCAACCGCGGCAAGACGCTCCGCAGTGGTCTCTGGCGCTATTCGCGGCACCCGAACTACTTCTTCCAGTGGCTGATCTGGGTCGCATACGCCCTGATCGCGCTACCGGCCGCATACGGCTGGCTCGGCCTGATCGCTCCGGCCGTCATGCTGCTCTCGATTCTCTTCGTCACCGGGATCCCTCCGTCCGAAGCACAAGCTCTCCGCAGCCGCGGCGACGACTACCGGCGCTATCAGCGGGAGACCAGCGCGTTCGTTCCGCTTCCTCCGCGGACGCGCTAGGAGCGCACGACCCAGGCGGCGACGGCCTCCTCGCGCCCGCGCAGGTCGAGCCGGCGGCTCTCGAGCCCTTGGGTGTCCATTGCTGCCGCAGTCGCCGCACTCGTGCTCACGAGGATCTCGCCCGCCGCCGCCGACGACGCGAGACGTGCGGTCGTGTTCACCGCGTCTCCGACCGCCGTGAAGTCGCACGCGTCGCCCTCTCCGACACGGCCCACGTACGCGACTCCGCTGTGCACCGCCGCCCCGATGGGGATCCACGGCTCCGCGCTGTCGTTCCCGGTCTCGCGCATGAGCTGCCGTGCCGCCTCCACCGCCCGGCTCGCGTACTCCTCGCCGGCGAAGCCGGGAACGAACAGCGCGACCACCTCGTCCCCGACGAACTTGTCCACGATGCCGTCCCACTCGTCGATGACGCGTGCTGCGGTGCCGTAGAAGCGCGAGATGAGCCGCGAGAACTCCTGTGCGGGAATCCGCTCGGCCAGAGACGTCGATCCGCGCACGTCGGCGAAGAGGAGCGACAGCTCGATTTCGGCGCCACCCGGCTTCTTGTCGACCGTGCGAAAGCATGCGCGACAGAGGCGGCGGTTCAGTTTGGACGGGCCGAAGCCGAGCGGCTTCAGGAGCAGGCTTCCCGGCGCCTTGAGCGGCGCGGCGCAGAGCTTGCACCGCGGGCCTGCCGGAATCTTCCCGAGGACGGCGCGGAAGTACTTGAGCTGGCCGAGATCGCCGTTGAGGACGCGTCGCCACGCCTCGCTCTCCTCCGGGTCGACGACGTGGACGTGATCGTCTTCGCTCATGGCCCGTGCATTGTGCGCTACGCGTGGAAGTCCGCGAGCCGGTTCGCCTCCTCGTCGACCTCGCGTGCGACGCTGCGGTCGAGCCGCTCGAACGGCGCCACGCGCACGCGGCCGTCCTCGTAGCGCCACGTGCCCGCGACCTGGCCGTCCACGAGGAACGTCGCGAACGAGTGCGGCGTCTTCGTCGAGAAGATGCGGGACCGGAAGTGCTCCGGGAGGATGCCTGTCCTCCGGGCGTGGACGAGCAGCGTCGCGTCCCACGTCGGCAGGAACCGCACCGGCGCCGGTGTCTCGGGATCGGGGAGCGGCGCGCGGTGGACGTCGAGGAGCTCCTTGCCCTGCTCGTCGCGGAACCGCCGAAGCGTGAGGCGCTCGAGGGCCGGTGCGAGGTCACGTGCCTTCACGCCCGCCCACAGCGCGATGTCGCCGCGCGGGGCAGGCCCGAACGCTGCGAGGTAGCTCCGCACCAGCTGATCGAGCGCATCGTCCAAGGCAACCCGCTCCTCCGGCCCGACCCACCGCTCCGCCGTCTGGAACAGATGGGCTCGTCGCTGCGCCCACGTCCCGGAGGGCGGCACGCGGACGAGCTCGAGCCACGGGCCGACCATGCCCCACCGCCGGCCCGCGATCTCGGCGAGCTCCTCCTGGCGCCGCGGTCCGGTGGACATGAGCTCGCCGAGCTCCTGGGCCGCCCGCTCGAGGTCCGCCTCCTCGGGTCGCGGGCGGGTGACCCGCAGCCACCAGTCCCGCTGAGCGGGGCGAATCGCGACCGCGAACGGCCAGAAGTCCCGCTTCGAGACGACGTGGATGGTCGCGCGCATGAGCGTCGCGTTGACGAGAGTCCGCCGCTCGAGCGCGCGCGTGAGGTCGTCGCGCCGGAAACCCTCCACGCAGGACCAGAGCCTGATGTACGCGTTCGGTGCGTACTGGTTCTGGATCCCGCCGATGCCCTCGACCACACGCGAGAGCGGTAGCGTCGAGCGCTCGAGTAGGAGTTGTCGCGCGAGCAGCGCCCGGTTCAGGTCGCGCTGCGCGAGGGTGCGCTCTGCCACGGCTCGACGCTACCCGAGGCCTGTCGCACCGGAGCCCGCTGCGTGAGGGCGATGCCGCCGACGACGAGAGCCGCTCCGATGGCGAGCCAGACCGTCACGGGCTCGTCGAGGACGACCGCGCCGATCAGCACGGCGAGCGGGGAGATGCCGTAGGTGTATGCGACGGCACGCGTCGGGCCGAGGCCGCGGAGCCCGACGTTCCAGAAGATGTAGCCGAGCAGCGTCGCGAGGATTCCGAGGTAGAGGATGAGCGCTGCGTCCTCCGCCGAGAGCCCCGTCGCGGCATCGACCGTCGAGCCGCGGAAGAGCGGCACCAGCCCGACGGTTCCTACCAGGCTCGTGGCCGCTGTCAGAGCCAGGAGATCGTAGCGAGCGAAGAGCGGCTTCAGGATGACGTTGTAGAGAGCGAAGGACAGTGGCGCTCCGATCACGATCAGCGGCCCCTTCGCGCTCTGGAACGACAGCTCCTCTCCCGTCCCGAGCGCCACGACGACCGCGACGCCGCCGAGCGCAATCGCGAGCCCGAGCAGGCGCCGCGCGGAGAAGCGCTCGAGGCCGACGACGATCGCGAGCACCAGCGTCATGCCCGGGGCGAGAGCGACGACGAGCGCAGCCACCCCTGCTGTCGTGTACTGGGTCCCGAGGTTCAGCGAGAGGTGGTAGCCGAGGACGATGACGAGCCCCGCGACCACGACCCGCACGGCATCGCGCCGCGTCAGGCCGGGAAGGCCGCGGGCGCGCCAGAGGATGAACGCGAACCCGGGAGCGGCGATCGCATACCGGATGAGGGCGATGTCGCTCGCCACGAGCCCGTGGTCGAGCAGGACCTTGATCACGGAGAACGAGCCTGCCCAGACGACCACGACCGCGAGAACCGACAGGTGGGCACGCGACGCCATCGACCGTGACAACGCTGGCGACCTCCACATCGTGAGACGAGCAACGCCCGCGGTCGCGCGATGCTTCCGGCTAGC
>CAVQVA010000035.1:0-79288 GCA_963716975.1 uncultured Actinomycetes bacterium
TCGTGCGTTTCACGACATACCCGGAAGAGTTGGAGTGAATCCTGCGCAAATCGACCTGCCGACGGTCGCTGGCGAACTTGCATTGCACGCGCGCGAGTCGGTGGCCGTGATCGACGACGAGGTCGTAGGCCGCGGACTCGGTCAGCGGGATCGAGACGTCGTATCCCATCGCTGTGAACGTGGCAATCGCACGGGACGTCGCAGTATCTCCCTTGCGCTGAGTCGTTCGCACATCACTGACGGTAGCGGCATGGGGCAACCACTCTTCGTCGCCGTGGCAAACTTGTGACTTCTAGGATCGAATCTCGGCCGGGGCGCCGTACTCGGTCAGGATCTCCGGAACGCCGCCCTGGAAGTTCTCGAGAATGGCGAGCAGCGCGCGGTCGGTGACCATCGTGCCGTTCAGCGTGTGCGGATGCTCGAGGCCGGAGTCGCTCCGGTACCGGATCCCGAGCCGACGGGCCTGGTAGTCGGTCGTGTTCGAGCAGGACGTCACCTCGCGGTAGCGCTTCTGGAACGGGAACCACGCCTCGATGTCGTACTTCTTGGCGGCCGAGGCGCCAAGGTCTCCCGCGGCGACGTTCATGACACGGTAGGGGAGCCCGAGGGACCGGAAGAAGCTCTCTTCGAGCTCGAGCATGCGATCGTGCTCGCCCCACGACGTGTCCGGCTCGACGAAGACGAACATCTCCACCTTGTTGAACTGGTGCACGCGGAACATCCCACGCGTGTCCTTGCCTGCAGCCCCGGCCTCGCGCCGGAAACAGGTCGAGAAGCCCGTGTATCTGAGCGGCAGCTCGTCGAGGATCTCTCCCATGTGCAGCGATGCGAGCGCGACCTCCGAGGTGCCCGTCAGGTAGAGGCCGTCCGACTCGAGCGCGTAGATGTTCGCGCGGTCGGTGGGGAAGAAGCCGGTTCCGTACATCGCTTCCTCGCGGACCAGTACCGGCGGGATGACGGGTGTGAAACCGGCATTCGCGAGATGCGCGAGCGCGTACTGGTAGAGGGCCATGGCGACGAGGGCCGAGTCGCCGATGACGAAGCCGAATCGTGCGCCCGAGATCCGCGCGGCGCGCTCCATGTCGAACCGGCCGACCTCCGTGTGCTCGAGCGTGGGCTCGGGGACGACCGCCTCCCCGACGCTGCGCAGCTCGACGGCGTCGTCCTCCGTGTCACCGTCGGGAACCGACTCGTGCGGCGGGTTGGGCACGAGGGCGAGCGCCGTGTCCCGTTCCGCCTCGGCGGCGGCGAGCCTCTCTTCGGACTGCTTGAGGTCCACCTTCACCCGCTGCAGCTCTTCGAGCTCCTCCGGGCTCGGTTTCCCCTTCAGCTTCGTCCGAGACCGGAGGTCGTCGACTTCGGGGATGAGGGCTCGCCACGTCTCGTCGGCGGCGAGCGCACGATCGAAGTCTTCCGCGCCGCCCTTGCGGGCGAGCGCGGCGCGCCAGCGGTCAGGGTCCGCGCGGGCGACCTTGAGATCGATCACGAGAGGAGTCTAGAAAGAGTCGCGCCGGCGGTCGGGCGCGGGGCGGTGTCAGCTTCCCGCGACCGACGAGACGTACGCAGCGACGTCGGCGATCTGCTGCTCGGTCAGCGAGTCCTTGAACGCCGGCATTCCTGCCGGGCTCCCGTTCGTCACGCGTTCCACGACGAGATCCGCGCTCGGCTTCGCATCGTCGAGATTCGGCCCGACTGTCCCCGTGGCCCCGGCGTCGGCGAGCGTGTGGCAGCCGATGCAACCCGAGGCGCCGGTGAACACGGCCTTGCCGGCGACCGGGTCACCCTCTACCGCGGGAGGAGTCGTCTCGGTTCCGGTGGTCTCCGTCCCCGTGGTTTCGGTTCCGGTGGTCTCCGTTCCGGTGGTCTCCGTCGGCGTCGTCTCGGTCTGGGGCACCGTGCCGACGACCGTCTCGGGTGTCGGCGTGGCCTCCTCTTCGCCGCCACAGCCCGCCACGGCGAACCCGAGTGTAGCTGCGAGGACGGCGAGCACGAGAGCGGCGCGTCTCATTCGGGGCGATCCTATACACGACGAGAAGAGGGTTGGCCCGCCAACCCTCTTCTCGTCTCGCAGGAACGGCTCAGGCTCGAGCGGTCTCGTTCTTGAGCGACTTGAGCTTGAACGCGAGGAAGATGTCGGTGATCCCCTTCGAGAGCGCGACGATCCCGACGTAGACGATCAGCAGTGTCGCCTTCCGTTGAAAGTCTCCGGCAACCCAGAACGCGAGGCCGATCTCGATCAGGCCGACGACGAGCTGTACCCACCACATGTCGTACTCGGCCTTGGTCGCGAACGCCACCGCGAGGTCGAGGATTCCCTTGAAGAGCAAGAAGAACCCGATCAACGCTGCGAGCGCTTCGAACGTGCTGCCCGGATGGGCGAACGCGAAGATCCCGACCACGATGAAGATCACTCCGAGGAGCCCGTGGACGATCTTCCAGCCGGTCGTGGAGACGCCGATCGCCATGAACTCGTCGACTCCGGCGACGATGGCGACGATGCCGAAGAGGATCGCGATGGACTTCGCGCTCGTGATGTCGAAGCGAAAGATGACGAGCGAGAAGACGAGCCACGCGATTCCTGCGAGCAGGAACAGCCACCACCACCTCGCGGCCTCGCGGACGACTTCCCGCTCTTCGAACATGTTGTCCAGGGTGGACATGGAACCTCCTCCAGTCGTGTCCCGCGCGCGGGTTCTGCGCTGACCCCGCGTATCCTCCCGTACGATCCGGTCGGAGATGCTGATCGAGCGAAGCATGCACCCGTCCTGGCTCTCGAATGCCTACGTCCTCGGAGACGAGCCGGGAGGGACGGCGGTGTTCGTCGACAGCGGTGCGCCGCTCGAGCCGCTCATCGCCTTCATCGAGAGCGAGCGCCTGACTCCGACCCACCTGCTCGTGACCCACGGCCACGCCGACCACGTCGCGGGCAACGACGAGCTCGTCTCGCGGTTCGGGCTCGAGGTGACCTCGGGCCCGGTCGAGACCGGCGGGCTCCGCGTCGAGGTGCTCGCTACCCCGGGTCACTCGGACGACGGCGTGTCCTTCGTCGTCGGCGACGCGTGCTTCACGGGGGACACGCTCTTCAAGGACGCGGTCGGCGGCGGGCCTGCGGGCGAGGTCAAGCGCTCGGTCATGGACGTGCTCATGGCGCTCCCGCACGAGACCCGGGCGTACCCGGGGCACACGGACGAGACGACCATCGGCAGGGAGTGGGACGAGAACCCGTTCGTCCGGTACTGGCGCGGGCTCGACCCGGAGGACGGCAGGTCATGCCGTGCGCTCGACGAGGACGCGACCGTCGTCGTGTGGTCTCCCGACTACGACGGCAAGGGCAAGGCGCTCGTGCGCTTCGGTGACGGCTCCGAATCCATTCTCGGCGCCTCCCGCCTCACGTTCTAGGCACGCCGCCTTATATACCCATAAGGGGTATAGTGTGGGTCGTGGTTCGACTCGAAGGAGTGCCGTGAGCGACACGATCACGTACGCGGTTCCGGCGATCCACTGTGAGCACTGCGCGATGTCGATCCGGGAGGAAGTGACGGAGGTCCCGGGTGTCGAGACCGTCGATGTCGACCTCGACGCGAAGACCGTGAAGGTCTCGGGTGACGGGGTCTCCGACGAGCTCGTCCGCGCCGCGATCGGGGAAGCGGGGTACGAGGTCGCGTGAGCACGGTCGCGACCCGATCGAAGGAGGTCGAGTCGAAGGAAGTACGCCTCGATCTCGAAGGCATCACCTGCGCCTCGTGCGTCAACCGCATCGAGCGCAAGCTGAACAAGCTCGAGGGTGTCGATGCCTCGGTGAACTTCGCGACGGAGCGAGCGACCGTCCGTTGTGACCACACAGTCACGGTGTACGATCTCGTCGCGGCCGTCGAGGCAGCCGGGTACCACGCGCATCCCGTGACCGAGAGCCGCGCCGCCTCGGGGCATCACCACCACGAGGAGTCCGCGGCGGTGCTCCGGCTGCGTCTCGTCGTTGCGGTTGCCCTGACGGTGCCGATCACGCTCATGGTGATGGTCGAGCCACTCCGCTTCCCGGGCTGGGAATGGGCTGCGCTGGTGCTATCGACGCCGGTCGTCTTCTGGAGTGGCGCAGGCTTTCACCGCGTCGCGCTGCAGGGCGCTCGCCACCTCACCGCGACGATGGACACGCTCATCTCGATGGGGACGCTCGCTGCGTTGCTCTGGTCCACGGTGGTCCTCGTTGGAGGGCTCGAGGAGGACACGTACTTCGAGGTCGCGGCCGTGGTCACGACGTTGATCCTGCTGGGTCGCTATCTCGAGGCGCGGGCGAAGAGCCGCTCGGGCGAGGCAATTCGCAAGCTCCTCGAGCTCGGAGCGAAGGACGCACGCGTCCTCCGGGACGGCGAGGAGGTCTCCGTCGCAGTCCAGGACGTCGCCGTCGGCGACCTGCTCGTCGTTCGGCCTGGGGAGAAGGTTCCGACTGACGGAGAGGTCGTGGAGGGAGGGTCCGCCGTCGACCAGTCGTTGCTCACGGGCGAGTCCCTCCCGGTCGAGGTCGGCCCTGGATCCGACGTCGCGGGCGCGACGATCAACACGTACGGGCGCCTCGTGGTTCGGGCGACGAAGGTCGGTTCGGACACCGCATTGGCGCAGATCGCGCGCCTCGTCGAGGACGCACAGTCGCGGAAGGCGCCCGTTCAGCGCCTCGCCGACCGCATCTCGGCGGTATTCGTTCCCTTGGTGATCGCGATCTCGCTCGCCACGCTCGCCGGCTGGCTGATCGCCGGTTCGTCCGCTGCCGACGCCTTCACCGCCGCGGTCGCGGTTCTCATCATCGCCTGCCCGTGCGCGCTCGGTCTTGCGACCCCGACGGCTCTCATGGTCGGGACCGGCCGCGGCGCGCAGCTCGGGATCCTCATCAAGGGGCCCGAGGTGCTCGAGCAGACGCGCCGGGTGGGGACGATCGTCCTCGACAAGACCGGCACGGTCACGGAGGGCCGGATGGAGGTCAGCGAGATCACGCCGCTCGACGGGCAGACGCGGGCAGACGTCCTTCGCCTCGCCGGGGCGGTAGAGGCCGCGTCCGAGCACCCGATCGCCAGAGCGGTGGCCGCGGCCGCCCGGCGCGAGGTCGGAGAGCTTCCGCCGGTGACCGGGTTCCGGAACGTCCCCGGTGTCGGTGTGAGCGGCGTCGTCGAAGGCCATGAGATCGAAGTCGGCCGCAGCGACGGTGCGATCACGGTCTCGTGGGACGGACGTCCTCAGGCGACGCTCGTCGTTCGCGACACGGTCAAGCCGACGAGCGCGGAGGCGGTCGCGGAGCTCGAGTCGCTCGGGCTGACGACGGTGCTTCTGACCGGAGACAACACCGAGACGGCCGAGCAGGTCGCGCGAGAGGTCGGTATCGCACGGGTTCGTGCCGAGGTCTTTCCGGAGGACAAGGTGGCCGAGGTGCGACGGCTCCAGGAGCAGGGAGAGGTCGTGGCCATGGTCGGCGACGGCATCAACGACGCCCCGGCGCTCGCGCAGGCTGATCTCGGGCTCGCCATCGGAACGGGCACCGACGTCGCGATCGAGGCGTCGGATCTGACGCTCGTGTCCGGCGACCTCCGCGCTGCCGTCGACGCGATCCGGCTCGCCCGGCGGACGCTGCGCACGATCAAGGGCAACCTCTTCTGGGCGTTCGCCTACAACGTCGCGGCGATTCCGCTTGCCGTGGCAGGGCTGCTCGACCCGATGATCGCCGCGGCCGCGATGGCGGCGTCGAGCCTCTTCGTGGTCACGAACAGCCTCCGCCTCCGCCGGTTCTCGAGCTCGCGGGAAGGAGCTGTGACATGAGTCAGACCGAAGCCGACGCCCACACGCACGGCTACGCCGCCGACAAGGACGCGCTCGTCCGGCGGCTGCATCGGATCGAGGGCCAGGTACGCGGGATCGAGCGCATGGTCGAGGACGACCGCTATTGCATCGACGTGCTCACGCAGATCGCCGCGGTGTCGACCGCGCTGGACAGCCTCGCCTTCAAGATCCTCGACGACCACGTGAACCACTGCGTCGTCGGGGCGCTCGCGTCCGGCGACCCAGCGGCAGCGGCGGAGAAGAGCAAGGAGCTCCTGGCTGCGGTGCACCGCTTCGCGCGAACGCGCTAGCCGGAAGCATCGCGCGACCGCGGGCGTTGCTCGTCTCACGATGTGGAGGTCGCCAGCGTTGTCACGGTCGATGGCGTCGCGTGCCCACCTGTCGGTTCTCGCGGTCGTGGTCGTCTGGGCAGGCTCGTTCTCCGTGATCAAGGTCCTGCTCGACCACGGGCTCGTGGCGAGCGACATCGCCCTCATCCGGTATGCGATCGCCGCTCCCGGGTTCGCGTTCATCCTCTGGCGCGCCCGCGGCCTTCCCGGCCTGACGCGGCGCGATGCCGTGCGGGTCGTGGTCGCGGGGCTCGTCATCGTCCTCGGCTACCACCTCTCGCTGAACCTCGGGACCCAGTACACGACAGCAGGGGTGGCTGCGCTCGTCGTCGCTCTCGCCCCGGGCATGACGCTGGTGCTCGCGATCGTCGTCGGCCTCGAGCGCTTCTCCGCGCGGCGCCTGCTCGGGCTCGCGATTGCGCTCGGCGGCGTCGCGGTCGTCGTGGCGCTCGGGACGGGAGAGGAGCTGTCGTTCCAGAGCGCGAAGGGGCCGCTGATCGTGATCGGAGCGCCACTGTCCTTCGCTCTCTACAACGTCATCCTGAAGCCGCTCTTCGCTCGCTACGATCTCCTGGCTCTGACAGCGGCCACGAGCCTGGTAGGAACCGTCGGGCTGGTGCCGCTCTTCCGCGGCTCGACGGTCGATGCCGCGACGGGGCTCTCGGCGGAGGACGCAGCGCTCATCCTCTACCTCGGAATCCTCGCGACGCTGCTCGGCTACATCTTCTGGAACGTCGGGCTCCGCGGCCTCGGCCCGACGCGTGCCGTCGCATACACCTACGGCATCTCCCCGCTCGCCGTGCTGATCGGCGCGGTCGTCCTCGACGAGCCCGTGACGGTCTGGCTCGCCATCGGAGCGGCTCTCGTCGTCGGCGGCATCGCCCTCACGCAGCGGGCTCCGGTGCGACAGGCCTCGGGTAGCGTCGAGCCGTGGCAGAGCGCACCCTCGCGCAGCGCGACCTGAACCGGGCGCTGCTCGCGCGACAACTCCTACTCGAGCGCTCGACGCTACCGCTCTCGCGTGTGGTCGAGGGCATCGGCGGGATCCAGAACCAGTACGCACCGAACGCGTACATCAGGCTCTGGTCCTGCGTGGAGGGTTTCCGGCGCGACGACCTCACGCGCGCGCTCGAGCGGCGGACTCTCGTCAACGCGACGCTCATGCGCGCGACCATCCACGTCGTCTCGAAGCGGGACTTCTGGCCGTTCGCGGTCGCGATTCGCCCCGCTCAGCGGGACTGGTGGCTGCGGGTCACCCGCCCGCGACCCGAGGAGGCGGACCTCGAGCGGGCGGCCCAGGAGCTCGGCGAGCTCATGTCCACCGGACCGCGGCGCCAGGAGGAGCTCGCCGAGATCGCGGGCCGGCGGTGGGGCATGGTCGGCCCGTGGCTCGAGCTCGTCCGCGTGCCGCCCTCCGGGACGTGGGCGCAGCGACGAGCCCATCTGTTCCAGACGGCGGAGCGGTGGGTCGGGCCGGAGGAGCGGGTTGCCTTGGACGATGCGCTCGATCAGCTGGTGCGGAGCTACCTCGCAGCGTTCGGGCCTGCCCCGCGCGGCGACATCGCGCTGTGGGCGGGCGTGAAGGCACGTGACCTCGCACCGGCCCTCGAGCGCCTCACGCTTCGGCGGTTCCGCGACGAGCAGGGCAAGGAGCTCCTCGACGTCCACCGCGCGCCGCTCCCCGATCCCGAGACACCGGCGCCGGTGCGGTTCCTGCCGACGTGGGACGCGACGCTGCTCGTCCACGCCCGGAGGACAGGCATCCTCCCGGAGCACTTCCGGTCCCGCATCTTCTCGACGAAGACGCCGCACTCGTTCGCGACGTTCCTCGTGGACGGCCAGGTCGCGGGCACGTGGCGCTACGAGGACGGCCGCGTGCGCGTGGCGCCGTTCGAGCGGCTCGACCGCAGCGTCGCACGCGAGGTCGACGAGGAGGCGAACCGGCTCGCGGACTTCCACGCGTAGCGCACAATGCACGGGCCATGAGCGAAGACGATCACGTCCACGTCGTCGACCCGGAGGAGAGCGAGGCGTGGCGACGCGTCCTCAACGGCGATCTCGGCCAGCTCAAGTACTTCCGCGCCGTCCTCGGGAAGATTCCGGCAGGCCCGCGGTGCAAGCTCTGCGCCGCGCCGCTCAAGGCGCCGGGAAGCCTGCTCCTGAAGCCGCTCGGCTTCGGCCCGTCCAAACTGAACCGCCGCCTCTGTCGCGCATGCTTTCGCACGGTCGACAAGAAGCCGGGTGGCGCCGAAATCGAGCTGTCGCTCCTCTTCGCCGACGTGCGCGGATCGACGTCTCTGGCCGAGCGGATTCCCGCACAGGAGTTCTCGCGGCTCATCTCGCGCTTCTACGGCACCGCAGCACGCGTCATCGACGAGTGGGACGGCATCGTGGACAAGTTCGTCGGGGACGAGGTGGTCGCGCTGTTCGTTCCCGGCTTCGCCGGCGAGGAGTACGCGAGCCGGGCGGTGGAGGCGGCACGGCAGCTCATGCGCGAGACCGGGAACGACAGCGCGGAGCCGTGGATCCCCATCGGGGCGGCGGTGCACAGCGGAGTCGCGTACGTGGGCCGTGTCGGAGAGGGCGACGCGTGCGACTTCACGGCGGTCGGAGACGCGGTGAACACGACCGCACGTCTCGCGTCGTCGGCGGCGGCGGGCGAGATCCTCGTGAGCACGAGTGCGGCGACTGCGGCAGCAATGGACACCCAAGGGCTCGAGAGCCGCCGGCTCGACCTGCGCGGGCGCGAGGAGGCCGTCGCCGCCTGGGTCGTGCGCTCCTAGCGCGTCCGCGGAGGAAGCGGAACGAACGCGCTGGTCTCCCGCTGATAGCGCCGGTAGTCGTCGCCGCGGCTGCGGAGAGCTTGTGCTTCGGACGGAGGGATCCCGGTGACGAAGAGAATCGAGAGCAGCATGACGGCCGGAGCGATCAGGCCGAGCCAGCCGTATGCGGCCGGTAGCGCGATCAGGGCGTATGCGACCCAGATCAGCCACTGGAAGAAGTAGTTCGGGTGCCGCGAATAGCGCCAGAGACCACTGCGGAGCGTCTTGCCGCGGTTGCCTGTATCCGCTCTGAACGCCGCGAGTTGCCGATCGGCCAGCCATTCGTCGCCGAACGCCACGACCCAGAGGGCTGCGCCGACCCACTCGAGCGGCTCGAGGCCGTCGTGATCGTTGAAGGACGCGAGGAGAAACGGGATCGACAGGACTACCGCAACGAGCGCCTGGGCCTGGAAGAACACCGCGAAGCTCGACTGCTCACGGCCGCGGGCGCGCCAACGCTGCCGCAGCTCGGCGTACCGGGAGTCCTCCTCCTTCCCGAGTCGACGGGCGACGAGCCAACCGATCCTGATCGACTCGACGGACGCGAGGACGCCGATCAGGAGCCGGTGCTCGAGCCCGCCAGGTGCGAGAAGCGCATAGAGCACGGCGAGCAGCGCGAGCGAGAACGCCCAGCCTGCGTCGACGAGCGTCGCATTGCGGGTCGAGCGTTGTCGGAGGTAGAGGGCACCCTGGAGAACCGCGACCATGGCCCAGCCGACGAGGAACAGGAGCCAGCGCTGCTCGATCACGAGTGCGCGAACCTCCGCAGCTCGGCTTCGAGGAGATCGGCCCAGCGCGTCGCCCGTGGAAGTGTGAAGAGCCCGCCGTCGCGTCTCCGCAACGCGATGCCGTGCAGCGCTCCGGGGATGCTCGTGTACGTGCCCGTAGCGCCGGCTTCCAGGGCGCGCTCGAAGCCGCGTCTCGAAGAGCGTGGCGAGACGCTCGGAATGCCCGGTAGCCACCGGTCGAGCGATCCGTGGAACACCATGAGCGACTTGCCGGCGATCGGCTCGAGGTCGAGCCGGTCGGGGATCCACGGGGCCAGCCCGATGACCCCTGCGACCGACGGATCGACCGCCGAGGCGATCGCGACGGCGCCGCCCATCGAGAAGCCGAGGAGCAGCGTGCGCTCGCCTGCCGACTCGTCGATCGCCGCTCGGGCGTCTTCGATGCACCAGTCGAGACGGCGCCACGATCTGATGCGGTAGCGCACCTCGGCGAACGCAAGCTCGGGCAGTCGGGGGGAGAGCTCCCGCACGAGCCATTCGATCGACGCGCCCCACGTTCCCTCGGTCTCGTGCGCCTGGCCACCGCCCAGGCAGACGACGGTCCCGAGCCGACCGCGACCCGGACACGCGCATCTCGGCCCCGGTCGCCAGGCGGCTCATCGCCGCGCGAACGCTAGCGCCGTCCCGGCCAGCCCGGCGAACGCTGGCGCGGCTACTGGTAGCGCAGCGCCTCGGCGGGACGGATGCGGGACGCGCGGACGGCCGGTGCGAGCGTCGCCGCGAGGGCGACGAGATAGACGACGACGAAGATGATCGCGAGGTTCAGCCACGGCACGTGCAGCGTGAGGTTCTCCCAGCTCGGCTGTTGACGCTGGTCGTCGACGATGTTCCAGGCGAGGACGAGCCCGAGTGCCGTGCCGACCACGATCGCCGTGAGTGCGACGAACGACGACTCGAGGAGGAAGGCCGCCTGCACCATCTCCCGCCGGAAGCCGATCGCGCGCATGACGCCGATCTGCTGGCGGCGCTCGACGACCGCGCGTGCGCTGATGACGCCGAGGGCGGCCACGCCGACGAGAAGCCCGAGGCCCATGAAGCCCTGGATCAGCCGGTTGAACGTCATGCTCGCCGCGATCGTGTCGTCGACGACCTCCTGGATCGACTGCGCCTCCAGTCCGTTCGCGAGGAAGGCGGACTCGAGCTTCGTCGCCGTGTCCTCCGGGTCGACGCCGGGCGCGAGCCCGAAGTAGTGGATCGTGGGCTGCGTCCGGCCGGGGAACGCGGACGTGAGCGTCTGCTGGGAGGTGGTGATCCCGACCATCTCGTACGGCGCGGTGTCCTTGAGGATCCCGATCACCGTGAGCTTCGCCGTCTTTCCCGTCTGCTTGTCGAGCACCTCGATCGGGATCGGATCCAGCTCGCCCTCCTCGTAGTAGAACCCCGTGAGCGCGAAGTCGGGGGCGACCCCGAAGTTGAAGCTGTCGCGACGGGGGACGACGAAGCTGTCGACGACCGCGAGACCCGGGTGCGTGCGCACCGCGTCCCACACCTCCTGCGCCGAGCCGTAGCCGCGCGCGATCTGCCCGAGGCCGAAGGTCGTGTGCACGAGGAACGGCGAGTCGAGCCCGCGGACGAGGTAGCTCTCGTAGCCGCGGCCCGTTCCGAGCTGCTTCGCCTCGACGGCGAGCACGGACTGGCTCCCGACGTACGGGATGTCGCGCGCGCTGATCCCGGGCGCGGTCTCGAGAGCCGCCGCCATGTCCTTCACCGGCGCGGCTCCAACCGTTCCCGCCCGTATCTGGTAGCCGCCGCCGTAGTCGTCGACGTTGATCGCGTGGACGAAGGAGCCGTTCGACGCCGACCCGGTGACGAGCGTGAAGACCACGAGGGTGAACATCGCGAGCGTCGTGCCGGTGCGGAAGCGGGCGCGGAGCGGATACGCCATCGACATCCGCAGAACGGGGGCGAGACTGTGGATCCGGCCGAAGACGCGCATGACGGCGCCGAGGAGGAGGTCGGCGTTGAAGACGATCACCCAGACGGTGCCGACGACGATCAGGAGGCCGGAGACGATCCACGTGGAGAAGTCCATCGCGAGGGTTCCGAACACGTCCTCGAGCCATCTCCAGGGGAGCAGCAGGAAGACGACGACCGTCAGCCCGCACGCCGTGAAGGCGAGCCGTTCGGGGACTCCGACGAGCCGAAGGATCGGGACGAGGCACATGATCGCGAGCGAGACACCGAGCAGGAGCGGCGTCGCGGTGCCTCCCGAGATGCCGAGGAACGCCAGCCCGAGGCCGGCGGCGAGCCCGACGAGCGCAAGCACGAGCCGCCGTCGCCGCCGGGGAGACGGTGGCTCGGGCAGGTTGCGGATGGCTGTCGAGATCGTCATCACGCTGACGCGCCAGGCCGAGAAGGCCACCACGCCGAGGGTGAGCAGGACGCCGATCGCGAACGCGATCAGCAGGCTGCGCGCCGAAACCGCGAACTCGATCTGGAGCCCCTCGTCGGCGTCGGCCGCGCCGAACGCGTTCGCCATGACGATCACCATGCCGAACGCGACGATCGCGCCTAGGAGCGCGCCGACCGCCGCCGCCGCGAGGTCGTACGCCGCCCCCTCGAACGTGAACATCTCGACCAGGTGCCCCCGGCGGGTGCCGATCGCGCGGGCGATCCCGAGCTCGCCGCGCCGCTCGGCGGCGAGCATCACGAAGATGAGGAAGATCAGCAGGATTCCGGCGGCGATCGAGAAGGTCCCGAACGTCGTGAAGAAGGCGGTGAACGCGGCTCCGGCGGCCTCGGCGTCCTCGATCGCGTCCTTCTTCAGGGTCTGCACCTCGAGCCCGAGCTCGTCTGCGACCGGCTTCACCTGGGCCGCGACGTCGTCCGAGAGCGCTGCGCCGGCCGTCGCGCCGCCGCGATTCGAGACGAGCACCGCCTTGATCTCGTGCGGATGGCCGAAGAGCCGTTGCGCGGCTGCGAGCGGGACGAGCATCGCGGCGTCCGCGGTGCCCGCGCCCTCGAAGCGCACGACGTCGCGGACGCGCGCCGCGCTGCGCGACCCGCCCGCGTACACGAGAACACGGTCGCCCGCCGCAACTCGGAGCTCCTCCGCGGCCTTGTGATTGAGGTAGACCTCACCGGGCGAAAGATCCCCGAGGGAGAGCTCTGCTCCGTCCGCGCCGACGATCGGCGAGAAGCCGTCCATCCGGCTCGGATCCGCCGCGAAGAGCACAACGCTCGGCTCGCTCTGCCGCTGAGCCGGAGCCTGAACGGCGACCTGCTCGACGACGGCGCCGGTCACCCCGTCGACGAGGTTCGATCCACCGAGCGCGGACTCGACCCGGTCGACCGTTGCCTCGGGGAGCCAACCGGTGCCGGTCGCGGATCCGAGGGCGCCGGGGATGTCGTCGACGGCGCCGCGGGCGGCAATCGTCTCATCGGTGTCACCGAGGGCGTCGACCGCGGTCGCCCGGATCGTGTTGTTCATCGTGTCGCCCGTTGTCAGCGCGGCGGCGATGATGGCCGTGCCGAGCATCAGGCCCACGACGATGAGGGCGCTCCGCCCACGTCGGCGCCCGACGTTGCGGACGGCGAGCTTGAGGAGGATGCGGTTGCGGAGCGCCAGGGCACCGACGATGCCGAGGGCGACGGCCAGCGCGACCGCGAGGATGACGAGAAGCGTGTCGACTGGGATGCCGAAGAGCTCCTGCATCGCCCGCTCCTAGAGGACTACCTCCTGTGGTGTCTCGGCGAGGACGACGTCATACGCCTCGCGCCCCGGCGCTTGGCGGAAGAACACGACGTCCGAGAACTTCTCGACCTGCGCCTGGTAGAAGCCGGAGAGCCGTGACGCCCTCGCCGCCTCGTCGCTATCCCAGAAGCTGAGCACCAGCATCTTCCCCTCCTCCGAGAGTAGGACGTAGCACCCCTCGTATCCCTCCTCCTCGTGGAGGGCCGGGATCACGGACTCCCTGAACAGCGCGACCGCGTCGTTCGGATTCGTGCGGACGACGTCGATCTCCGCCTCCGTTGCTCGTACGACCATGGCTATCTCACCCCCAGGAGCTCTTCGCCGCGGATCTGCCCGTCGACCATCCGGACGATCCGGTCGGTCTTGCGACCGACGGCGATGTCGTGTGTGACGACGAGGAACGTCAGGCCGCGCTCGACATTGAGCCTGCGCATGAGCTCGACGATCTCCGCCGCGTTCTCCGAGTCGAGGTCGCCCGTTGGCTCATCCGCCCACACGATCGCGGGGTCGTTGACGAGCGAGCGCGCGATCGTGACCCGCTGGCGCTCACCCCCGGACAGCGCGTCCGGGACGTGGTTCGCCCGGTCGCCGAGGCCGACCAGCTCGAGGGCGTCGAGCGCGCGTCGCCTCGCCTCGGCGCCGCTTGCCCGAGCCAGGAGGAGCGGCAGCTCGACGTTCTCGGCCGCGGTCAGGACGGGCATCAGGTTGTAGAACTGGAACACGAATCCCATGCGCCGCGCCCGGTAGTCAGTGCGCTCTCGGTCCGACATGTCGGCGAGGGCCGTGCCCTCGATGACCACCTCGCCGCCGTCGAGCGAGTCGAGCCCCGACAGGCAGTTGAGGAGGGTCGTCTTCCCGCAGCCGCTCGGCCCCATGATGGCGACCATCTCGCCCTTCTCGAGGGCGAGGTCGACGCCACGAAGTGCGTCGACCCGGGCGGCTCCGCTGTCGTACGTCTTGCGAATCGCGCGGGCTTCCACGATCGCATCGCGCACTCGAGGCGTGGCCTCCTCGGCAACTCGGGGCGGGGCGCTCACGCCAACAGCCATTGCGCCTCCCTTGGTTCGCGTCGTTGCTCCGAGAGTTCCACCGGGTGCCGGGCGTCACGTCGGCAGGAGGCCGCGAACGAGCGCGGAAAAGTACGCATTTGCACGCGGTGCTGCGGGTCGCCTCGTGCGCTCCCGCGGCGAGTCGGCGTCGGGAAGGGCTACCAGCCCTTCGTGCGCCGCACGTGCGGTGGCGTGCGCAGGAGGATCCGGGCGTCGACTGCGACATAGCCGTTCGGAAGCCCGAGCACCGGATTGAGGTCGAGCTCCGCGACCTCTGGCAGGTCGTCGGCCAAGCGGGAGAGCCGGAGGACGAGGTCGGCGAGCGCCGGCGCGTCGGACGGCGGCGCGCCGCGGAAACCCGCGACGAGGCGACCGGCTTTCCCCGTCGTGACGAGCTCGAGCGCGTCGACGTCGGTCAGCGGCGCGATCCGGAAGGCAGCGTCTCCGATCAGCTCCGCCAGGACGCCACCGGGACCGAACGCGACCAGCGGTCCGAAGACCGGATCCTGAACGACACCCGCGAGAAGCTCGGCGCCTCCCCGGAGCATCGGCTGCACCACAACAGGGAGGCCGATGCGCTTCGCCGCTTCGCGAACCTCGGCACCGCTCTCGAGGTCGAGCGCGAGCAGGCCCTTCTCCGTCTTGTGCGCTCCGGGCTCAGCGGTCTTCACAACCACCGGGTAGCCAAGGGTCTCGGCCGCGGCCACCGCCTCGTCGATCGTCGCCCCGAGATGCTCCGCAACGAAGGAGATGCGGTAGGCCGCAAGCAGCTCCCGGACCTGCGCCGGAGTGAGCCAGGCCTCGCTCGAATCGCCGAGCACCGCCCGCACGAGCGCTTCGGCGGCGGTCCGGTCGATACCGTCCAGCTCGGGGACTCTCCCGACCGGCCGGCGGAGCCATTCCGCGCGTTCGACGACACGGCCGAGCGCACGTGCTGCCGACTCCGGGTACGGGAATGCCGTTACGCGACGCTCGTGGACGAGCGCCGTCGGCGTCCCTTCGTGGCTGACGAAAACCCCGAGAACGGGCTTCTCGCTCACGGCCGCGGCCTCGACCGCACGGACGACGGCGGCCGCGACGTCTTCCGCGTTCGCGACGACGGGCGGGACGAAGAGCACGATGACCGAGTCCACTCCTGGATCGCGCACGATGAGTGGGAGGACCGCCTCGAACGTCTCGGCGGTGGCCGAACCGAGCATGTCCACCGGGTTGGCGAGGCTTGCCTCGGTCGGGAGCAGTGCCTTGAGCGCCTCGCTGGTTGCGTCGGAGAGCGGGGGCAGCTCGAGGCCGGCCGCCTCGCAGGCGTCGGCAGCCAGGATCCCGAGCCCGCCTGCGTTCGTGAGCAGCGCCACGCGGCGTCCCCTCGGAAGCGGCTGGGACGAGAAGAGCGCAGCCACGTCCACGAGCTCCTCGAGGGTGTCGGCACGGATGACGCCGGCCTGATGGAAGAGGGCCTGCACGGCTGTCTCCGATCCCGCGAGCGCCGCGGTGTGGGAGCCGGCAGCGCGGGCTCCTGACCGCGTCCGTCCGCCCTTCATCGCGAGAATCGGCTTCTCCCGTGCGACCCGCCGGGCGAGCTGCGAGAACTTGCGCGGGTTCCCGAACGACTCCAGGTAGAGAGCGATGACCGTCGTCGATGGGTCGTCTTCCCAGTACTCGAGCAGGTCGTTCGACGAGACGTCTGCCTTGTTCCCGATCGAGACGAACGCCGACAGGCCGATCCCCCGCGAGTCTGCCGCCTCGAGGAGGGCGAGCCCGAGCGCTCCGCTCTGCGACGAGAGCCCGACGTTTCCGGGAGGAAGCGGCCCCGAGCTGAACGTTGCGTTCAGGCCGGGACCCGCGACCGCGATGCCGAGGCAGTTCGGACCGATCAGACGGGCGCCGTGGGCGCGGACCGCGGCCAGGACCTCGTCCTGGCGGCGGGCGCCCTCCGAGCCCGTCTCCGCAAAGCCTGCCGAGATGACGCAGATCGCTTTCGTGCCTGCCCGCAGCGCGTCTCCGACCCCCGCCAGCACGTGCTCTCCGGGGAGGCAGACGACCGCGAGGTCGACCCGGTCGGGAATCTCCTCGACGGAGCGGAAGGCCTTGACTCCCGCCACCGGCTCGCCCTTGCGGTTCACCGGAAAGGCCGTGCCGGAGAAGTCCGCTTCGAGGATGTTCCGGAAGAGCTCGCCTCCGATCGTCCCGCGTCTCGAGGAAGCGCCGAGCACGGCGACGGTCGCCGGCTCGAAGAAGGGGCGAAGGGAGGCGACGACGCCGACATGGTCACGCTCGGCGACGCGCTCGGCAAACGCCTCCGTCGGGGCGATCGGGAACGTCACCTCGGTCTCTCCGCCCTCGAGCGTGCGCGTGACCTCGAACCCGGCGTCCTCGAAGACCCGCATCATCCGTGTGTTCGCGGACATCACCTCCGCGACGAAGCGCTCGATGCCCTGCTCCGCGGCGCGTGCCGCGAGTTGCTCGAGCAGCCGCGTGCCGACGCCCCGGCCCTGATACGCATCCGCCACTGCGAACGCGACTTCGGCCGCTGCCGGATTCCGAAGCCGCACGTAGTCCGCGACGGCGACGATCCGCTCCGCGCCGTCCTCGGCGACGGCGCCGATGAACGCGCCGCGGTCGGCCCAGTCCGGGTCGAGCGACGGCTCGACGAGGCGCAGGTCGAGGCTGGGGTGGCCATGAAAGCGCTGGTAGAGGCTGTCGTCGGAGAGCCCTCGGAAGAAACCGAGGAGCGCCTCGGCGTCGGAGCCCGACGGTGGTCGCAGACGCAGCGTGCTTCCGTCGCGAAGGATGACGTCGACGGGTTCGGCTGCGACGGTCACGGCCTCATTCTCGACGAGATCGAGCCGCTCGGCGCAGTGCTTTCGTCGTCTCGACCAGAACGGAGGGTGCGATCGCCAGTGCGAGGACGATTCCCAGCTCGGTCGCGGAGAGCGGCTCCGCGCCCAGGAGGTCGCGGGCGAAGGGGACGTAGATGCAGACGAACACCACCGCTGCGGATGCCGTGACGCTGAGCGCAAGGAGGTGGTTGCGCGGCCCCCGCCAGGCGGGACGCGACGGCGAGCGGATCGAGTACACGAACACGAGCTCGGCCAGCGCCACCGTCGCGAACGCCATGGTCTGAGCCGCGTCGGGCGCGAGGTCGCGGCCGACGACGTACGCGACCGTCGCGGCGATCCCGATCGCGGTTCCGGCCACGGCGAGCAGGGCTATCTGGTCGCGGCTGAACAACCGGCCGAGTGGAGTGGGCGGCCTGCGCATTGTCGCCGGCGATGCCGGGTCGCGCGTGAGAGCGATCGCGGGAAGGCCGTCCGTGAGGAGGTTGACAGTTAGCACCTGGACGACCGTCATCGGCGCCCCGAGCCCGGCGAGGACCGCGATCGCGAAGAGCACGACCTCGCCGAAGTTCGCCGAAAGCAGGAACGCGACGAACTTGCGGACGTTGTCGCCGATGATCCGTCCTTCGCGGACGGCCGCGAGGATGGTCGCGAAGTCGTCGTCCGTGAGCACGATCTCCGCCGCCTGGCGCGCCGCCTCGGTCCCCGACAGACCCATGGCGACGCCGACGTCGGCGCGCCGCAGCGCCGGCGCGTCGTTGATCCCGTCACCCGTCACCGCAACGACGTGACCTTCCTGCTGCAGCGACTCGACGAGGCGGAGCTTGTCTGTCGGCGTCACGCGCGCGTGGACGCGATCCTGGTCGAGATCCAGGTCGCGTGCGATCGCCGCCGCCGTGGTGGGATGGTCGCCCGTGACCATCACCACGTCGATGCCCGCCGTGCGGGCCGCGCGCACCGCTTCGCGAGAGGTCGGCCGCAGCGGGTCCTGGAGTGCGACGAGACCGAGGATCTCGACGCCCTGCTCCAGATCGTCATCGTCGACGTCCTCGTCCGGCCAGCGCTCGCCGACCGCCAGCACCCGGAGCCCGCTCTCCGCCCAGCGGTCTGCGGTCTCGTCGAGCGCCGCGCGCTCGTCGTTGTGCAGGGAGCCGAGGTCGAGCAGGATCTCGTGGGCGCCCTTCATCGCAACCCGCTTGCGCCCGCCGTGGTCGTAGACGGCGACCGCTCGCTTCCGCTCCGGGTCGAAGGGGATCTCCGCGAGCCGGCCTGCTCCGCTCGCCGAGAAGGCCGCGCCTGGCCGCCTCCACCAGGAACGCCACGTCGACCGGGTCGCCGAGAATCGCCGCTCGCCCTCCTCCTCGAACACCTCGCCGCCGGAGGCGAGGGCGCCGACCAGGACGACGTCGTCTGCGATGCGACCCGGCGCCGGCTCGACCTCGACGACGCGGAGCTGGTTGAGCGTCAGCGTCCCGGTCTTGTCGGTCGCGATCACCGTCGCCTCGCCGATCGTCTCGATCGCGGAGAGGCTGCGGACGATCGCCCCACGCCGGGCCATCTCCCGGGCGCCCTGTGAGAGCGCGATCGTCACCACCGCAGCGAGTCCCTCGGGAACGGCGGCGACTGCGACGGCGACGCCGACGAGGAACGCCTCGTGGGGCGGGGAGCCCTGGGCAAGCATCCCGAGTGCGAGCACGACTGTCAGCCCGACCCCGAGCAGCGCCAGCAGCCTGGAGAGATTGCCCAGCTGGCGCTGGAGCGGGGTGGGCGGAGGCTTTGCGGCCGCAACGAGCGTCGCCACCTGACCCATCTCGGTCGACGGCCCGGTCGCGATGACGACTACCGTGCCGCGCCCTCGGGTTACGCCGGTCCCGGCGTACACGAGCGAGAAACGCTCGGCGAGAGGAGCTTCCTCCGGCACCGGCTCCGCCGTCTTCGAGACAGGGACCGACTCGCCCGTGAGCGCGGACTCGTCGACGGCGAGGCCCTCGGCCACGCCGATGCGAGCATCCGCGGGGACGCGACCACCCTCGCGCAGGCGGACGACATCTCCCGGAACGACAGCCGCGACCGGGATCTGCTGCTGCCGCCCGTCCCGCAGTACGGAGACGGGCTCCTCCACTCCCGCTCCGAGCGCGAGCACGGCTCGCTCGGCGCTCGCCTCCTGGACGAAGCCGAGCACCCCGTTCAGCACGACGATCACGGCGATCACAGCGGCCTCGATCCCTTCTCCGATCGCGAAGGAGATGACCGCGGCTGCCAGCAGGAGGGCCACGAGTGGATCGGCGAGCTGCCGGCCGGCGATGGAGAGATAACGAGGGCGTGACGGCGACTCGAGCTGGTTCGGGCCGGCGGCGAGGAGGCGGGCTGCGGCCTCGTCGCTCGGTGAGGCCGTGCTCGAGGTCGGAGCCCAGGCTGTGTGCCACCTCGTCTGCAGGAGCGGCGTGCGGGGGGAGGGCATCCACGACCGGTCGAGTCGAGAGCTTGCATGATCACGTCACCCGTGCCGCAGAGCGGTCATCGCGGCGATCGCGATGCAGCGCCGGCCCTCTTCGAGTCGGCATCCCGTTCCCGGGGGAGCGCGAGCGCCGTCGCGGCGGCCTCGTAGACGTCGTGTCCGTCGAGGTCGTAGGCGTGGTCGAACTCGACCGCGCCGTTCAGCTCCAGGACGACGTATCCGTCGCGCAGCGGGAGCAAATCGACCCCGACGAGATCCGCGCCGATCGCTTCCGCGGCGCGAACGCCGAGAGCACATGCCTCCTCGGACGGGTGGGCATGACGCCGCGTGCCGCCGAGGGCCGTGTTCGTGCGCCACTCGCCGGCCCGGGCGACCCGTTCCGTGGCGCCCACGACCTCGCCGCCCGCCACCACCACGCGCAGGTCGTAGCCGACGGGGGGCACGAGCTCCTGGAGGAGCGCGCCGTCGCTCCGGAACCACGGCCGGTCCCGGATCACCTCGATCGCACGCTCGAGGTCGGCCTCGGTCTCGCAGCGCAGGACGTCCGTTCCCCAGCTGCCGAAGCGGGGCTTCACGACGATGGGCAGCGCGACTTCCCCGGCTTCGTCCGGTCGAAGGATGTGGGTGACGGCGGGGTGGGGGAGGCCGGCTTCGTGCAGGCGGGTGACGGTGAGTAGCTTGTCGTGCGCGGCGAGCAGGGCGTCGACGCCGTTCAGGACGCGGACCCCGCGATTGCGTAGCTCGCCGAGGATCTCGATCCCGGGCTCGATCCCGTCCACGGTCGGGAGGACGTCCAGACGGCCCACGGCCGTGTCTCCGGGCCGGAGCCACTCGAGGGCGACGTCCGGATACACGAGCGAGGCCTGGATCCCCAGCGAGCGCCACGCGGCGGCGATCGCCTCGTTCGTCGTCTGCGGCCAGCCGAAGATGCCGACGACCGGCGTCCCTCGGCGCGGGTGGGGGCGTGCCCCGGACGTCACGCCTTCCGCTCCCTATCCGTGCGAGAGCTCGGCGATGTCGGCTCCGCGCTGCTTGCGTGGCCGGCGCGCGACTCCTGACCGCTCTGCGGCTTCGGCGACGGCGTTCGCGACGGCGGGCGCGACGTCGCGGTTGAAGACGCTCGGGATGATGTAGTCGGCCTCCAGCTCGTCGGGCTGGACGATCGCCGCGATCGCCTCGGCGGCGGCGGTTTCCATCTCGTGTGTGATCTCACGCGCTCGAACGTCGAGGACCCCGCGGAACACCCCGGGGAACGCGAGCACGTTGTTGATCTGGTTCGGGTAGTCGGAGCGCCCGGTTGCGATGACCTCCACCGCGTCCGCGATCTCTTCGGGCATCACCTCGGGCGTCGGATTCGCCATCGCGAACACGATCGCCCGGTCGGCCATGCGGCGGATCGCCTCGGCGCTGACCGCACCAGGTGACGAGAGGCCGATGTAGACGTCTGCACCCTCGAGCGCCTCGTCCGCGAGGCAGCGGAGTCCGCGCGGGTTCGTCAGCTCGGCGTAGGAGGCCTTTTGCGGTGTGAGGCCCCCGCGTCCGGGGTACAGGGCGCCGCGCCGGTCGCAGCCGACGATGTCGCGCGCGCCCGCGGCGAGCAGGGTCTTCGTGGTCGCGACCCCGGCTGCGCCGACCCCGGTGAGGACGATGCGGATGTCCTCGATCCGCTTGCCGACCACGCGGAGCGCGTTCAGCAGCGCGGCGAGGACGACGATCGCCGTCCCGTGCTGGTCGTCGTGGAAGACGGGGATGTCGAGTGCCTCGCGCAGCCGGCGCTCGACCTCGAAGCAGCGTGGCGCGGAGATGTCCTCGAGGTTGATGCCGCCGAAGACCGGGGCGATCGCGATGACCGTGCGCACGATCTCGTCCACGTCCTTCGTCGCGAGGCAGATGGGGAAGGCGTCGACCCCGCCGAACTCCTTGAAGAGGACGGCCTTGCCCTCCATGACGGGGAGCGCCGCCTCGGGGCCGACGTCACCGAGCCCGAGCACGGCCGTGCCGTCGGAGACGACGGCAACCGTGTTCTGCTTGATCGTCAGCGCCCAGACCTTCGCGGGATCCTCGGCGATCGCCGTCGAGATCCGCGCGACTCCGGGGGTGTAGGCCATCGACAGGTCGTCGCGCGTCTTGAGCGGCATGCGCGGGGCGACCTCGAGCTTGCCTCCGAGGTGCATGAGGAACGTGCGGTCGGAGACGTGCTCGACCTCGATGCCGTCGACGGCGGAGACCGCCGCGATGATCCGGTCGAGGTGCGCGGCGTCGCCGGCGAGCACGGTCACGTCGCGGATCTTGTGGTCGCGCCCGATCCGCACGAGGTCGATGGCGCCGAGCAGGCCGCCTGCGTGTGCGATCGCCTCCGCGAGCGACGCGAACGACCCGGGCCGGTTCTCGAGGCGCACGCGGATGGTGGCGCTGAAGGACGCGGACGGATGCACGGTCAGGTTGGCCGGCACGGTCGTGCTCGGAGCTGTGCCGAGGGTCTCGGTCAGTGTCGTCATGCCGAGATCGTCGTCTCGCGCACGGGCGGCCGCATCCGGGTTCGGCCGATCCGCGACTGTGGCTTTTCCGTACCGAGATCAGGCTCGCCTCTGATGCCCGTGCAACGTCTACGTCGCAACAGTGGGGCCTAGAGATCAAGAGGTACGGGAGGTACGGAGCATGTTTCAGGTTCGGATCCACGGGCGAGGCGGCCAGGGAGTGGTGACCGCCGCCGAGCTCATGTCGCTCGCGGCGTTCGCCGAAGGACGTCATGCTCAGGCGTTTCCGACGTTCGGCTCGGAGCGGACGGGCGCACCGGTGACGTCGTTCTGCCGCATCGACGATCGCGAGATCCGAGCGCGCGAGCCGATCGTCGAGCCCCTGACGCCGTCGTCGTGCAGGATCCGACGCTGCTCCACCAGGTCGACCTGTTCGGTGGGCTCGGGCCGGACGGATACATCCTGATCAACACCACCCGCAGCTTCGACGAGCTCTCGCTCGGCGAGTTCTCCGCGCAGTTTCGCCCCGAGCGCCTGCTCGCGGTACCGGCCACCGAGCTCGCACGAGAGCACCTCGGCCGACCGCTGCCGAACGTTCCCCTGCTGGGCGCGTTCGCGGCTCTGACGGGAGTGATCACGCTCCCCTCGGTCGCCGCAGCGATCCGCGAGCGGTTTGCCGGCGCGGTCGGTGAGGGCAACGTCGCCGCTGCGGAAGCCGCCTACGAGCTTGCTCTCGGCACGCACAAGGAGCACGTCCATGCCTAGCCAGGTCGAGGGCTCGTACGCGGTCGCCAAGGGTGTCGCGCTCTGCCGGCCGGAGGTGATCTCGGCGTATCCGATCTCCCCCCAGACCCACATCGTCGAGAACCTCTCCGATCTCGTTCGCACGGGTGAGCTCGCACCGTGCGAGTACCTGAACGTCGAGTCCGAGTTCTCCGCGATGTCCGCGGCGATCGGGGCCTCCGCAGCGGGTGCGCGTGCCTATACCGCGACCGCGAGTCAGGGGCTCCTGTACATGGCAGAGGCGCTGTACAACGCCTCGGGCCTCGGGCTCCCGATCGTCATGACAGTCGCGAACCGTGCGATCGGCGCCCCGATCAACATCTGGAACGACCACTCCGACTCGATGTCGCAGCGCGACTCGGGCTGGATCCAGCTGTACGCGGAGTCGAACCAGGAGGCGCTCGACCTCCACATCCAGGCGTTCAAGCTCGCAGAGGAGCTCTCGCTCCCGGTGATGGTCTGCATGGACGGCTTCATCCTCACGCACGCCTACGAGCAGGTCGAGATCCCTTCCCAGGAGCAGGTGGACGCGTTCCTCCCACCCTTCGAGCCGCGCCAGGTGCTCGACCCGGACGACCCGATCACGATCGGAGCGATGGTCGGGCCGGAAGCGTTCATGGAGGTCCGCTACCTGATGCACGCGAAGCAGATGCAGGCGCTCGACCTCGTACCCGAGATCGCCGGGGAGTTCGCGCAGTCGTTCGGACGGGCGTCGGGAGGCCTGCTCCGCCGTTACCGCAGCGAGGACGCCGAGACGGTCGTCCTGGCGCTCGGCTCGGTGCTCGGCACGATCGAGGACGTCGTCGACGAGTTGCGCGAGGAGGGCGTGCAAGGCTGGCGCGGTCGGCCTCAAGTGCTTCCGGCCGTACCCGCTCGAGGAGCTGCGCGCGGCGCTCGGACACGCGCGAGCGGGTCGTCGTCCTCGAGAAGGCGTTCGCCGTCGGCGTCGGGGGCATCGTCGGCCAGAACGTCCGGCTCGCGCTCTCCGGGCCTCGACCCTGCGACGTGTTCGACGTGGTCGCGGGGCTCGGCGGCCGCCCGATCACGAAGGCCTCGCTCCGCCGCTCCTCGGCGACGTGCTCGACCGGGAAGCTCGAGCCCGGTCGGCTGACATTCCTCGATCTCAACGTCGAGCTCGTGGAGCGCGAGCTCATGCGGGCAAGCCAGAAGCGTCTTTCGGGGCCGCATGCCGAGAACATGCTGCGCGATCTCGGCGTCGTCGCCGCGGGGTCGCACTGAGGAGGCGGGGATGGCGACCCAGCCCATCAAGCTCTACCAGGTAGGCACATTCGCGGTCGGCAACCGGCTGCTCAGCCCCGACGAGCGCACGGTGCAGGCGCGGACGGAGCGCTCGAACACGCTCACCTCCGGCCACCGTGCGTGCCAGGGATGCGGGGAGGCGCTCGGCGCCCGCTACGTCCTCGACGCCGCGATGCGCGCGACCGAGGGACGCCTCATCGCAGCGAATGCGACCGGGTGCCTGGAGGTGTTCTCCACTCCGTACCCGGAGTCGTCCTGGCAGCTCCCGTGGGTCCATTCGCTCTTCGCCAACGCGCCGGCGGTCGCGAGCGGGATCGCGGCGGCGCTCAAGGTCAAGGGGAGGACGGATATCCGGGTCATCGGCCAGGGAGGAGACGGCGGGACGATGGACATCGGGTTCGCCAGCCTCTCCGGGATGTTCGAGCGCGGCGACGACGTGCTCTACGTCTGCTACGACAACGAGGCGTACATGAACACCGGCGTCCAGCGCTCGAGCGCGACGCCGCCCGCCGCTCGTACGGCGACCACGAAGCCGGTCGGTGAGGAGCCGGGCAACGTCTTCGGCCAGGGAAAGAACGCGGCACTCATCGCGATGGCGCACGAGATTCCGTACGTCGCCACGGCGACCGTTGCCGAGCTGCACGACCTCGAGGCCAAGGTCGAGCGCGCGATGGAGATTCACGGCCCGCGCTACCTGCATGTCTTCGTTCCCTGTCCGCTCGGCTGGGGATCCGCCGCGGGCGACACGATCAGGATCGCGCGGCTCGCGAAGGAAACCGGGCTGTTCCCGGTGATCGAGGCCGAGCACGGCGAGGTCACGAGCGTCTCGAAGATCCGCCGGCCGGTTCCCGTGGAGGAGTACCTGCGGCCGCAGAAGCGGTTCGCTCATCTCTTCGGCGATCCGCCGCGAACCGACGTCATCGAGCAGATCCAGGCGCACGCCGACCGCAACATCAGGCGCTTCGGGCTCCTGGACGAGAGTGGGGGAGCGGAGTGATGGAGAAGCCCTTTGCGATCACCCTCGACGTCGGCTCGAGCCTCGCCAACAAGACCGGCAGCTGGCGAACCGAGCGTCCCGTGTACGTCCACCGCCTCCCCCCGTGCAACAACGCATGCCCCGCGGGCGAGAACATCCAGCAGTGGCTCTACGACGCCGAGCAGGGCGGGGCAGGCTACGAGCTCGCGTGGCGGCAGATCATGGAGGACAACCCGTTCCCCGCCGTCATGGGCCGTGTCTGTTACCGGCCGTGCGAGACCGTCTGCAACCGCGCGCAGCTCGACGAAGCCGTCGGGATCAACTCCGTGGAGCGGTTCCTCGGCGACGAGGCGATCCGCCTCGGGTGGAAGGTGAAGGTCGCGGCTCCTGCGACCGGCAAGCGCGTGCTCGTGGTCGGCGCAGGCCCGTCCGGGCTCTCGGCGGCCTACCACCTTGCGCGCCTCGGGCACACGGTCACAATTCGTGACGCCGGCCCGCGCGCGGGCGGGATGATGCGCTTCGGAATCCCGACCTACCGGCTGCCGCGAGACGTGCTCGACGCCGAGATCCAGCGCATCCTCGACCTGGGCGTGACGCTCGAGCTCGAGAGCAAGGTGACGAACATCCTCGAGGCGATGGAGGAGGGCGAGTTCGACGCCACGTTCCTCGCCGTCGGAGCGCATCTCGGCAAGCGGGCGTACATCCCCGCTGGAGAGGCCGCGAAGATCATGGACGCGGTCTCCCTCCTCCGCAGCATGGAGGGCGAGGAAAAGCCGCTGCTCGGGCGGCGCGTGGTGGTCTACGGCGGCGGCAACACGGCGATGGACGCCGCGCGTACGGCGAAGCGGCTCGGCGCGGAGGAGGCCATCGTCGTCTACCGGCGGACGCGCGACCGCATGCCGGCTCACGACTTCGAGGTCGAGGAGGCCGAGGAGGAGGGCGTCCTCATGAAGTGGCTCTCGACCATCAAGCAGGCCGACGGCGGCAAACTCGTGCTCGAGAAGATGGAGCTCGACGAGACCGGATTCCCGCAGCCGACCGGCGAGCTCGAGGAGCTCGAGGCGGACTCGCTCGTGCTCGCGCTCGGACAGGAGACCGACCTCTCGCTCCTCGACGGCGTTCCAGGGCTCGAGGTCGAGGACGGCGTCGTGAAAGTCGAGTCGAACATGATGACCGGCTACCCGGGGATCTTCGCGGGCGGCGACATGGTGCCGGCCGAGCGGACGGTGACGGTGGCGATCGGGCACGGGAAGAAAGCCGCCCGCAACATCGACGCCTGGCTTCGCACGGAGAGCCGCGAACCGGGGGAGAAGCACGAGCTCGCCGAGTTCGACCACCTCAACACGTGGTACTACGCCGATGCGCCGCGAAGTGTCCAGCCGCATCTGGAGCTCGCCCGCAGACGGTCGACGTTCGAGGAGGTCACGGGCGGGCTCGACGAGTCGACGGCGCTCTACGAGGCACGGCGCTGCCTCTCCTGCGGGAACTGCTTCAACTGCGACAACTGCTACGGGGTCTGCCCCGACAACGCTGTGATCAAGCTCGCCGACCCGGACGAGCCGTACGCGTTCGACCTCGACTACTGCAAGGGCTGCGGTATCTGCGTCGCGGAGTGTCCCTGCGGCGCGATCGTGATGGAGCCGGAGACGATCTAGAGGCCGTGTAGCGCGGCCGCGATCTCCTGCGACCACGCCTCGATCTCGGCCCAGTCGCGGTAGTCGCCGTCTGCGACCCTGAACGCGAGCACCATCGCCCGCTCCCCGAAGCCGAGCGCGCTCTTGTCGAGCCTGCCGGCGAACAGGCGATGATCACGCGCGTTGGTCGCGGCGACGACGGCATCGATCTGAACCGCATCGTCCGCGGCGGGACGAGGCGGATCGCCGATCGGCCCGCTCGAGAAGAGCCAGGTCGGTCGTGCGGCGAGCGTCTCGTCGTTCGCCTCGACGAAGTCGCGTGCAGGCTCGAGCCAACGGCCCATGTAGATCGCGCTTCCGAGCACGAACGCGTCGTAGGCGGCGAGCTCGCCGGCTTCTTCGAATGCCTGCACGTGCGCCTCCACGCCGCTCGACGCCAGCGTGCGGCCGATCGCCTCGCCGATCTCCCGTGTCGCGCCGTGCCTGCTTGCGACGGCCACCAGCACGCGCATCGCGAGGCGGCTAACCCTTCACGATCGCGGCCAGGCCGCGAGCCTTGCGGCTGGCGTCGGTCTGTCGCCTCTGCGCCGAGAGCTCGATCTTGCGCATGCGGATGTCGGTCGGAGTCACCTCGACGCACTCGTCCTCGTGGATGTACTCGAGCGCCTGGTCGAGCGAGAGCGGCCGAGGCGGGATGAGCCGAACCGTGGCGTCCGCGGACGGCGCGCGGGTGTTCGACAGCTTCTTCTCCTTCGTCGCGTTCACGTCGAGGTCTTCCGCGCGCGCGTTCTCACCGACGATCATCCCCTCGTACACGTCGACGCCCGGCGAGACGAAGAGGGAGCCTCGCTCCTGGAGGTTCAAGATCGCGTACGACGTCGTCTTCCCGATGCGGTCTGCGACGAGCGCGCCGGTCGGTCTCGTGCGGAGCTCGCCGAACCACGGCTCGAACCTCTCGAAGACGTGGTGCAGGATCCCCGTCCCGCGGGTCTCCGTCATGAACTCCGTACGGAAGCCGATCAGCCCACGCGCAGGGACGATGACGTCCATCCGGATCCAGCCGCTGCCGTGGTTGACGAGCGCCTCCGTGCGCCCCTTGCGGAGCGCGAAGAGCTGGGTGAGGACGCCGAGGTACTCCTCGGGCGCGTCGATCGAGACTCGCTCGACGGGCTCGTGCACCGCGCCGTCGATCTCACGCGTGACGACCTGGGGCTTGCCGACCGTAAGCTCGAAACCCTCCCTGCGCATCTGCTCGACGAGGACCGCCAGCTGGAGCTCGCCGCGGCCCTGCACCTCCCACACGTCGGGCGAGACCGTCGGGAGGATACGGAGCGAGACGTTGCCGACGAGCTCGGTGCGAAGACGGCCCTCGACGAGGCTCGCGGTGACCTTGTCGCCGGACTGTCCCGCAAGCGGCGACGTGTTGATCCCGATGGTCATCGACAGCGAGGGCTCGTCGACGGCGATGACAGGGAGCGGACGAGGGTCGTCCGGATCCGCGAGCGTCTCGCCGATCGTCACCTCGGGGATGCCGGCGACGGCGATGATCTCACCCGGGCCGGCGGCTTCGGCATCGACGCGGTCGAGCGCCTCCGTGACGTAGAGCTCCGTGACCTTCGCGCGCTCGATCGTCCCGTTCGCGCGGCACCACGCGATCTGCTGGCCACGGCGGATCGTCCCCTGGACGACGCGGCACAGCGCAAGCCTGCCGACGTACTGCGATGCGTCGAGATTGGTCACGAGCGCCTGGAGCGGATGACCCGCCTCGAATGTCGGGGCGGGGATCCGCTCGAGGACGAGGTCGAGGAGCGGTTGGAGGTCGACCGCGAGCTCGTCGGGATCGGGCGAGAGCGACGCGCGCCCCGCCCTGGCGTTGCAGTAGACGATTGGGAACTCGATCTGGGTCTCGTCGGCGTCGAGATCGAGGAAGAGCTCGTACACCTCGTTGACGACGGCCTCGATCCGCGCGTCCGGCCGGTCGACCTTGTTGACGACGAGGATCACCGGGAGTCGCGCCTCGAGCGCCTTGCGGAGAACGAAGCGCGTCTGCGGGAGCGGCCCCTCGCTCGCGTCCACGAGCAGGAGCACGCCGTCGACCATCGTCAGGCCGCGCTCGACCTCGCCCCCGAAGTCGGCGTGACCGGGCGTGTCGACGATGTTGATCTTCGTCCCGCGGTAGCGAACAGCGGTGTTCTTGGCGAGGATCGTGATGCCCTTCTCGCGCTCGAGGTCCATCGTGTCGAGAACGCGCTCGGCGACGTCCTGGTTCTCCCGAAACGCGCCGGACTCCCAGAGCAGGGCGTCGACGAGCGTCGTCTTCCCGTGGTCGACGTGCGCGACGATCGCGACATTGCGGATCTCGGAGCGGACGGCCATGGAACGAGCGTACCGGCGCGATCTACGGTTGCACGACCCCCTGCTACCTGACGAGGTACGCGTCGACGACCGTCTGGCGGACGGACCTGCCGGCGGCGTCCGTCGCCGATACGCGGAGTGACGCGGACTTGTTCCGGATGTTCTGGACCTGGGCCGTGCAGCCGGTCGCGCCGCAGTTCTTGAGTGCCGCCTTCGTCCAGGTCGCGCCCTTGTCCCACGAGAGCTCGACCGTGACCTTGGAGATCGGTGCCGGGCCGACCTCGAGCGGCATCGTGAACTTCACGCCGAAGCTGAACGCCCCGGGCGACGCCGAGTTGTACTTCGTCAACCCGAGGTCGTAGTCGACACTCATCAGCGGCAGGACCTCGTGGTCGCCGGAAGGCGTCTCCGACCTGAACTTCCAGTTGGTCTCCGACGCGGTCGATCGCTGCGAGAAGGCGCTCTGGCGATGCGTGATGTACACGAGCTCATAGTCGTGTGCCTCGGGCGGCGGCGAGGTCTGCATCCATATCGGATCGTCGAGAACGTCCAGGACGAGCTCCCCGTCCTGGTACAGCTTCCCCTCGAACTCGCCAAGGTAGATCGGCCCGCCGACGTGGCCCGCGTCGTCGACGAACGACGGCGTGAAGAGCCACATGAAGTCGCCCTGCCGGTACGGGAATGCCTGCCAACCGAACTTCGCCATGAGCGGCGAGAGGTTGGTCGTGATCGGGCCGCCGAACCAGCGGTCGCTGATCGTCTTGCCCGCAACGACCGGGATGCTCGGTGCCGAGAGCGACGTCTCCGGGGCGCCCTCTGCGCTCCGTACCTCGACCCATCGCTCCCACTCGGCAATGGGGCTCGCGTAGTGCATGACATTGCCCGGGACCGACACCGGCCGGACGAGCCCGAACGCAGCCACGCCGCGCCCCGGCACCCAGCCGATGCGGAGGTCCCAGACCTTGTACCCCTCTCTCGACGTGCCGCCGAGCGAGTCGTAGCGCTCGTCGAAGGTCGCAACGCGCTTGGCGCGCCCGTCGAGCGTTGCGCCTGCCGGCACCTTGTCCGACCAGGCGCCCATCAGGTCGTAGATGTACTTCGTGGTGTAGTGGGTCACGATTCGCCCCGGCTTCCCGCTCGGTGCAAGAAGGCGCGCGGCGTCGAACGGCCGGGCCTGGAACGCGGGAATCACCGCGGGCTGCTCGACCGTGCCTGCGCACTCCGCTCCGTCCCCGGCGTAGGCGACCAGCGCGACCGCTCCCGCAGCCTTGAGTGCCTTCGCGGCGCCCGTGAGGTCGCCGCAGTTGCCCGCGACGACTGCGATCGCCCGACTTGCCGACGACGTGTCCAGGTTTCCGGAGTCACCTGCGTCGACCACCTTGTAGGTGCCCTCGAACCGCTCCACAGGAACGTCCCACGGCTGCTGCCCGGGTGCGGCGAGCGACTGCATGGGAACGGAGTCGCCCGAGGCCGGAAAGACCTCGGCGGCCGGCTGCGAGAGCATCCAGTTGAGCGACGACGTGAAGATCGCGCCTCCCGACGAGTCGGACGGCGTCGCGTACAGGCGGTCGACGTTGCCGGCGAAGATGAGGCCTGCGAAACCGCCTTCGGCGCTCCAATCGGCCAGCATGATCTGCCCGTCACTCGACGCGGGACGGCTCGTCACGTAGGTGAACGGCTTCGCCTTGCCGGCGTCGAGGACCACCTTCGTGTTCGACGTGAGGTGGATCGTCGGGTCGAAGCTCACGACCCCTTCCTGCGCCTCGTCGGCAGCCACCCCGAACGTGAGCGCGCTTGCGCTGTACGTGCCCGGAGGCAGCCGGAAGGTCACCGACTGCGGGCTGCCGTCGCCGACCAGCTCGCGCTGGTCGTAGGTGAAGGGATCGAGGCCGACGAGAGCAACGGTGTGCGTCGCGCTCTGTGTGCCGGCCCGCGGATCGATCTCGACCGTGAGGTTGTAGTGCTCGCTTTCCAGCGTGAAGCCGAAGGCCGTGCGGACGGTCGGCCCACTGCCGGCGTCGGCGAGCACCACGCCGGAGGAGTCACCCAGGATTGCGGCGCTCGGATCGAGCACGACGTCAACCGTCGCCTGCCCGCCCGCGGGGACGGTGAGCTGGTCAGTCGAGAGTGTCACGCCCGCGGGCGCGTCTCCGGCAGGATCCTGCACCGCGACGGAGAGGTCGAGCGTGACCGGCGCGTCTCCGAGATTCGTATAGGTGAGCGGGGTCGTCGTGGGCTTGAGGTCGGTCTGCGGGAACGGGTAGTTCCCGAGGTTCAGTGACGGGCTCGAGACGATCGTGGACGCGATCGCGTTCGCCGCGTCGACCCGTCCGGTCCCCGTCTCGAACGCGGTCGACCCCGGCACGGGAACCGTCGAGCTGCTGATGACGGCCTTGATCCGCTCGCCGTCCCACGAGGGGTGCTCGTTCTTCAGGATCGCTGCGACCCCCGAGACGTGCGGCGTTGCCATCGACGTGCCGTCGAGATTCGTGTAGTAGTCGTCGACCGGGTAGCCCTCCGACGTCCCGGCCGCTCGGGCGGCGATGATCGAGACTCCGGGAGCTGACACGTCCGGCTTGAGCGCGCGGTCGCCGGAGCGGGGGCCGCGGCTCGAGAACCATGCGAGCGTGTCGGTGTCGTCGACCGCGCCGACCGTCAGGGCGGCATCCGCGGCGCCTGGCGCAGTCACCGTCTCGGACGCGCCGTTGTTGCCAGCGGCCACGACGAAGAGCGTGTCGGACTGAGCAGAGAGGTCGTCGATCGCCTGGCTCAGCGGGTCGGTTCCGTCGGTGACGTCGCCGCCGAGGCTCATGCTCACGACGTCGGCGTGCTGCGCGACCGCCCATTCCATGCCGGCCATCACCCACGAGTCTTCTCCGAACCCCTCGTCCGCGAGCACCTTGCCGATCAGCAAGTCGGCGCCGGGAGCGACGCCCCGGTACTTGCCGCCCGAGGCCGCACCTGTACCGGCGATCGTCGAGGCGACGTGCGTGCCGTGCCCGTTCCCGTCGGTGACCGTCGGGTCGGTCGTGAAGTTGGCGGTCTCGGTCACCTGGCCCGCGAGATCGGGATGCGTCGGGTCGTAGCCGGTGTCGAGGACGGCGACCTTCGAGCCGGTGCCGTCGTAACCCGCGGCCCAGGCTTCCGGCGCGTGGATCTGCGGCACGGAGACGTCGAGCGTCGGCTCGACGCGGCCGTCGAGATCGACGCGGGCGGCGCCGTCGGAGAGTCCCGTCGCGGCGCCAGAGGCGTCCACTCCCGTCGTCAACGAGCGCCAGAAGCCCCGTGCTCGTTCCTTGTTGGCCGAGTACGCGGCCGCGCCGACCGAGGCGATGGTGACGGTCTTCTTCGCGGCGTCGATCGCGGCGCTTCGAGACTCGTCGGCTGCGACCGTGCCGCGGCCGTAGTCGACGATGACCGGGATCGTCGAGCGGCTGGCGTCGTCGTACTTCAGGTCGATGAGGGCTGCGACGTCGAACAGGTCGAGGTCGAGGCGTCCCTTGGCGAGCAACCGCGCTGCGCGCTGCGGCACCACGTAGAGGTGGTCGCCCGCCTCGCTGATCGCCGCGTTGGGTACTGCGCCGGTCGCGGTCGGCTCGAGGCTGACCGAGCGCCTGCCGTCGCTGCGCTCGGCCACGCGGACGACGTCACCCGTGACGAGCGTGACCACGTGAACCGTCGAGGTCCCGACCGGCTTCGCCGATGTCGAGCTCTGCGCGCCGGACAGAGGAACGCCCACGATCGCGGCACCGAGGACGACAAGGAGAGGGAGGGCGATCCGGCGCCTCCAGGTGGTCGGCCTGCTCGCGGAGGCGAGGGCGCTCGGATGTGGCGGCATGCTGATCCCCTTTCGTCGATGTGCGTTGGCGGTGGCGCGGACCGCCAGACGCCCCCTCCCCCGAAGGCACATCGACGGATCACGAGCGTTTGACGCCGATGCTAGTCGAGAGTTAGAGACGACAACTTCACCGCAACACCTCAAACGGCATCACGGGCGAATTGACACCGGCCCCGGCCGGCGAGATGATGGCGCGGTCCATTGGGGGGATGGGTCACCGAGAAAGGCTTGGAGTTGCCGCTGAGAGGTCGAGGGGGGCGGGGAGGTCGTAGGCCGTCGCGTCGGGCGACCGCGTCCCGCGAATCACACACAGGGGAGGGTGAGATGTTGAGCTCGCGAGCTCGCGTTGTGGTGCTGCTCGTGTTCGTGGTCGTACTCGCAGTCTTTACGGGCGTCGGAAGTACATCGACGACGAAGGCGTCGGGAACGTCGTTGAGCGGGGGCGAGAGCTCCGCGGTCTTCTTCGTCGCCGACGGCATGCGACAGGATCTCGCCTCGTACTACGCGGCGAACAAGTCGATGCCGACGATCGCGAAGTTCCTCAAGTCGGGCGCCAAGGCCGGCGGCGAGGGGCTCCTGACACAAGCGCCACCCAACACGGGCGCGGGGTGGTACAGCCTGTCCACCGGTGCGTGGCCCGGCGTGCACGGCTCGACGAACAACACGTTCCACGTCAACGGACAGCCGTTCGGGAATCGCACGGGTTCCTTCGACTCGGGCGTCCTCCAGGCCGAGAGCCTCGCTCAGTCCGCCGAGCGCGGCGGCAAGAAGGTCGCCCAGATCGAGTGGGCGGGTGGCCGCATCGGCGCGATCAACGGCCCGACCGTCGACTTCCAGAGCTTCTTCTCCGGGCGCGGCGTGGCTACGAACTACATCAGCCCGGACGACAACGCCGCCTTCGTCGCTTCGTTCGGCCTGCAGTTCGACCATCCGGCTGGATTCGCTGGACAGGCTCCGTTCGCCGGAGCGCAACCGGTCGATGCCACCGGCTGGTCCGGAACACCGCAGTCGTTCAGCCCGCCGAAGGAGATGCGCCTGCGCGTTCTCGACTTCGGCGTCGACAAGTACGGCCTGAACGCGTACATCTACGACTCGACCAACAACGGCAAGATCGACTACGACAAGGTGCTGTTCTCGCCGAGCAAGAGCGGTGCCGATGCGGTCGCCAACCTGCCCAAGGGTGTGTTCGGCGACGTGAAGGTGAAGATCTCCGGAGGCTCGCTCGACGGGCTCACGGCGGGCATGCTCGTGAAGGTCGAAGAGCTGACCGGGAACCTCTCCAAGGTGCGGCTGTTCCACACGTCGGTCTCACGTGCAATCGCGAGCTGGCCGGGATGGTCAGAGTCCGGTTTTACCGGCGACTTCGCGGAATACGTCGCGCAGAAGTTCCCCACCGCCACCGCTGCCGACTTCGCAATCGTGGAGTCTGGGATCGTCAGCGAGGAGACGTACGTCCAGCAGGGCCTGTACTGGGCTACAGGCCATCAGCCGATGATCAAGTACATCCTCGACAAGTACAAGCCGGACCTCGCGATGGTGGGCTATCCGACGACGGACGAGTTCCAACATCAGTTCCTCGGGCTCGTGACCCAGACGCTGCCGAACGGAGCCCCGAACCCCGCCTACGACGACGTGCAGGTGAACGGAACGCCGGACAAGCGCGTCCAGCAGCGCAAGGCGTTCCTGGAAAGGGCGTACAAGGGCGCTGACGACACGCTGGCCCTCGTCGATTCGCTCATGCCGGACGGGGCGACGAACTTCGTGTCCTCGGATCACGGCTTCGCGCCGCAGTTCCTCGCGATCGACGCGAGCAAGGTGCTCGTGGACATGGGACTGCTCTCGAAGCCGCAGACCTCGAACTGCCGTCCGGCCACCGGTGAGACCATCGGCAAGGCCAAGGCCTGCTGGGCCGGCGGCACCGTCCAGATCTACCTCAACCTCGCGGGCCGCGACCCGACCGGTGGCGGGTTCCAGCAGGTCGCCGCGGGCGACGAGGCTTCGACCGTCGCCGCGATCAAGGCGGCCTTCCTCGGGCTCTCCGACCCGAACGACTGGACCGGAGACAGCTCGCCTGAGGGCTGGAAGATGATCGACCGGGCGTACACGAAGGCCGAGGCTCGCTACATCCCGAACGGCCCGGGCACGACGGTCGACATGGCGCATCCGACGCGCACAGGCGACCTCGTGGTCTTCGCCTATCCGCCGTACCAGTTCGATGCGGAGACTCCGGGCACGCTCGTGGCGCGGTCGGCCTTCTTCGGCCAGCACGGCTACGTGCCTGACGTTCAGGTGCAGAACGCCAACGTCAACATGCGGGCGACGTTCATCGCGAGCGGTGATGCGATTCGTCCCGGAGTGGTCGCGAAGGGCCTGCGCACGATCGACCTCGCGCCGACGCTCGCGTATCTGCTCGGCGTTCCCGAGCCGCAGCAGTCCGAGGGAGAGGTGCAGGCTCGACCTGCTCCGCGGAGGCGACCAGCGAATGGTCGTGCCGTTCGTCGGTCTCACCGACTTCCACGGCCAGCTCGAGCCGACGTCGCTGACGATCGACGGACGAAACGTGCCCGTCGGCGGCGCGTCGCAGCTCGCGACGATGTTCGACGAGGAAGCAGCTCAGCTCTCGGAGAGCTCGTTCCTGTTCGCGTCGGGCGACAACGTCGGTGCTTCACCGGCGAACTCGGGCCTGCTCGAGGACAAGCCGGCGATCGACGTGGAGAACGCCTGGGGCCTCCAGGCGACGTCGTACGGAAACCACGAGTTCGACTACGGCGTGGAGCGCCTGCTGCAGCACCAGGCGCGTGCGCACTTCCCGTTCCTCGGCGCGAACATCGTCGACGAGAACACGTTGAAGAACCCCGACTGGGTGAAGGGAACGAGGGTCTTCACCTACAAGGGGCTCAAGGTCGGAGTGATCGGGATCGAGCTGGAGAGCACGCCCGAGCTCGTGAAGGCGGGCGCGACCGAAGGGCTGAAGTTCCTGCCCGCGATCCAGACGATCAAGAACGAGTCGGCGAAGCTCAAGAGCCAGGGCGTGCAGATCCAGGTCGTCCTGATCCACGAGGGCACCGCTCTCGGCTCGAACGCCGTCGACGGCGACCCCGCCGGTGCCCTGGCAGGGCCCGATCATGACGATCGCGCAGGGCGTCCAGGACACGACCGTCGACGTGATCATGGCCGGTCACACCCACCGTGTCTCCAACCTGATGGTCGGCGACATTCTCGTCGCCGAGGGGATCAACGCCGGCGCGAGCTACTCGGTCGTGCAGATGGTCGTCTCCGGCGGCGACGTCGAATGGGCGGGAGGGGCAACCCGAATCGCCAAGAACCTCGGGGTCGCCAAGCGGGCTGACGTCCAGGCGATCGTCGACGACGCCAACGCGCAGACCGCCGTGCTCCGCAACAAGGTGATCGGGACACAGCAGTTCGACATCAAGCGGGCACCGACGAGGCTGTTCGAATCGGCGATGGGGAACATGGTCGCCGACGCGATGCGCGGTGCGTATCCGGGTCTCGACGGTGCGTACACCAACTCGGGCGGCCTGCGGGCGGACGTCAACTGCGCTCCGCCGACGGCGAGCGAGCAGCCGTGCGAGATCACGTGGGGCGAGATGTTCGCGGTGCTCCCGTTCGGCAACCGCACCGTCATCCTGACGCTGACCGGCGCGCTGCTGGAGCAGGCGTACCTGAACGGCTTCTCGCCGTCGTGCAATCCAGCGATCAACACCGGCCGGTTCCCGCAGATCTCCGGCCTGAAGGTGCAGTACCACTGCAACGGGACGACCCCGGTCATCGACGGCATGTGGAAGGCGCCGGACGGCCCCAGCGGGCCGTTGACGGTGATCGGCCCTGCGGACAGCGTTCGCTTCGTCACCAACGACTTCATGTACACGGGTGGCGACGGCTACACGATGTTCTCGCAGGGCACCAACGTCCTGCAGCCGGGCGACGACCTGCTGCTGGTCGCCATCGACTACGTGACGGCCCACTCTCCGGTCGGCCCGGTGGTCGAGGGAAGGATCGTCGGCCCGTAACGCTCTCGCTCGTGGGGGCCGGCCGTGAGGTCGGCCCCCAAGAAGGACGTCATCGGCCTAGCTCACGCGGATTCGGGCGCCGCGCGGGACGTCGAGTCGCCGCGCGCGGTCAGCACGAGCACGACGGCGATGACGAGGCGTGATCGCGATCGCAAAGACTCCATCGCTGAACGCCTCCGTCCGGACCGTGTCCCAGCGGTTGCCCATGGGCGATCCATCGGCCGTCGTCCCGCGACCCCTGCTGGCCCCGGGGAGGCGATGACTTCGGCGGTGGTCGAACGTCTATCCGAGGAGCGGGTGAATGAGAAAGGAGGCGAAGAACATGCGCAGCGAGATGTCGTCGGCGGGTGATGGAGGCATCGCCGTGCTCTCCGGCAGGTGCGAGTGCGGCGCCGTCAGCTACCAGGTTGCGGACGCGTTCCTGTATGCGGCGAACTGTCACTGTTCGAACTGCCGCGCGGCCACCGGTTCGGCGTTCAAGGCATTTGCCGGGATCGAGCGTGAGAGGCTCGAGATCACGGAGGGTCTGGACACCCTCTTCGTCTTCGGAGACGAAGACGAGAACCACACCAGGTGTGGACTGTGCGGCGCGCTCCTCTTCTCGGTAGTCCGGGACGGCGACTACGTGCACGTCGCGATGGGATCGCTCCGGGACGCTCCCGGGATCCGCCCGACGGAGCACATCTTCGTCGGCTCAAGGCGCCATGGTTCGAGATCACGGACGACCTGCCGCAGTTCCAGAAGCACTCGGAGTAGCCGCACGCGACTTGACAGATCGATGTTCCTCGATATATTGACGTACGTCGATATGAACGAGGTGACGAGATGATCGTCGAGACGCCGGTGCCGCCGACGGCGTGTTGTGCGCCTCTCGCCGCGCTCACGATCTCGGGGATGAGGCAGAGGCGACGGCGGCGCTCTTCAAGGCGCTCGCCGATCCGGCGAGGGTGCTCATCGTCAATGCGCTGGCCGTAGCAGCGAGCCGGTGTGTGCGTGTGAGTTCGAGCCCGCGCTCGGCCTGTCACAGCCGACGGTGAGCCATCACCGAAGAAGCTGACCGACGCCGGACTGCTCGCTCGTGAGCAGCGTGGCAAGTGGGCGTATTTCTCTCTGAGGGGCGACGCGGTCGAGACGCTCGCTGCGGTCGCCGACCTGAAAGGGGTGTGTTGCTGATGTCCGCCACGGCAGACGACCTGCGCGAGGAGGTGCGACGGCGCTACGCCGAATCCGCTCGTGCGGTCACCGAGGGCTCCGCAGACTGCGGCTGCGGAAGCGGCTCGTGCTGCGCTCCCGGCGAGGTCGACCCGTCGAAGTTGGGCGAGGCGTTGTACGACGCAGAACAACGCGGCGAGCTTCCCGAGGCAGCGACGCTCGCGTCGCTCGGCTGCGGAAACCCGACCGCGGTGGCCGAGCTGCGCGAGGGCGAAACCGTGCTCGACCTGGGCCCGGGTGGCGGCATCGACGTCATCCTGTCGGCGAAGCGCGTCGGACCGACCGGGATCGCGTACGGGCTCGACATGACCGACGAGATGCTCGCGCTTGCGCGCGCCAACGTCGCCGAGGCGGGCGTGACGAACGTCCACTTCCTGAAGGGAGTGATCGAGCAGATCCCGTTGCCCGCGGACTCGGTCGATGTCGTGATCTCGAACTGCGTGATCAACCTGTCCGTCGACAAGCCGGCGGTGCTCACGGAGATCGCGCGCGTGCTGATGCCTGGCGGCAGGATCGGGATCAGCGACATCGTTGCGGATGACCGGCTCTCGCCCGACGAGCGCGCTGAGCGTGGGAGCTTCGTCGGCTGCATCGCCGGTGCGCTCTCGAAGGGTGAGTACGAGGCCGGGCTCGAGGCAGCCGGGTTCGAGCACGTCTCGTCGAGTTCACTCACCGGGTTGCCGACGGCATGCACGGCGCGATCGTCCAAGCCGAGAAGACGAGATCACCCGAGACGAAGGGCTTGCCGGTGGTGCAGCCGGCCCCGCCGCCGGTTGCTGCTAGGCCAGGAGTTCTCGCACCGAGGCCAGCTGATCGGCGACGACGCGGAAGTAGGCCCAGCTACCGCGCTGCTCACGCTCGACGAGGCCTGCCTCGAGCAGCACCTTCAGGTGGTGGCTGACTGTCGGCTGTGTCAGCCCGAGTGGCTCGATGAGATGGCAGACGCACGCTTCGCCAGTCGGCTGTGCCTGGATCAGGCTCAGGATCCGCAGGCGAGCCGGATCGGCAAGCACTCGAAGGACTCGAGCGAGGCTGTCCGCGTCCGTCGGGTCGAGCGCCCCGGCCAGAAGTGGAGGGCAGGTTGGCGTCACTGTCGTAATCGTCTTCACCACTAGATATTGACAGGCATCGATGACCACGTAAGACTCCAGCACATAGATCGCCGTCGATACGTGGAGGAGCTCGCAATGAGCCAGGCTCTCGATCCGGTCACGCAGCACCATGTTCGCCAGGTGGCGGGAGCGCTCGCCGATGAGTTCGCCGGGGTCTTTTCGAAGGAGACGATCGAGCGTTATGTCGGCGAGTCGGCCGACTTGCTCGGGGGCGGCCGGATCAACGTCTTCGTGCCCGTGCTCGCGCACCGGTTCGCGCGCGAGCGACTGAAGGCGCTCGCCCAGGCGGAAGGCATGATCGCGAAGGACATGCCCGAGGTGTTGTTCGTCTGCGTGCACAACGCCGGGCGGAGCCAGATGGCTGCTGGCCTGGTCAAGCTCGTCGGGCGGCCACGTCCACGTCCGCTCCGCGGGCAGCGCACCTGCCGACGAGATCAATCCCGCCGTCGTCGACGCAATGAATGAGATCGGAGTCGACATGGGCGAGGAGTTCCCGAAGCCCCTGACCGACGAGGTCGTACGAGCTGCCGATGTCGTCATCACCATGGGATGCGGTGATGCGTGTCCGATCTTCCCCGGGAAGCGGTACGAGGACTGGGTGCTCGACGACCCCGCCGGCCAGGACCTCGCAACCGTGCGCCGTATCCGCGACGAGCTCGACGAACGTGTGCAGGCGTTGATCGCCGAGCTGCTTCCGGAAGATCTTCACCCCGCTTCCTGACGGCTTCGTGACTTGCCGCCTGTGACCGGGGCCGTGCTCGGCCGTGTCCGGTTGAGCCGGCTCGCCGCGGAGTTCGTCGGCACCTTCGCGCTCGTCTTCGCAGGGTGCGGCGCGATCATGGTCGACGCGAAGACCGGTCAGCTCGGCCACGTCGGCGTTGCGATCAGCTTCGGGCGCGTGATCATGGTCATGATCTACGCGCTCGGCCACGTCTCGGGCGCGCACCTCAACCCGGCGGTCACGCTCGCGTTTGCGCTGACGCGGCACTTTCCCCGCCGGCAGATCTTCCCGTACTGGGCCGCTCGGCCCGCAGGCGCGCTTGTCGCTGCAGCGCTCCTTCGGCCGTCGCTCGGCGACATCGCCCACATCGGCGCCACGTTTCCGAGTGGGAGTGATGCGCAGGCGTTCGTCTGGGAGACCGTGCTCACCTTCTTCCTGATGCTCGTGATCATGGCCGTCGCCACCGACACCCGGGCGGTCGGTGAGGCGGCTGCGATCGCTATCGGCGCCACAGTCGGTCTCGACGCGATGTTCGGCGGGCCGATCACGGGCGCGTCGATGAACCCTGCGCGGTCGCTCGGCCCGGGCATCGTCGCGGGTGATCTCCACGCGATCTGGATCTATCTTCTCGCGCCCGCGCTCGGCGCTGCCATCGGCGCCCTCGCCTACTTCGCGATCAGGGGCGGAGCCGACCGCGCGGGTTGACATCTCGTCTCGATTTTGCTTCTATTTAGCCTTCTTGCTAATTAGTAAAGAAGCTAAATGAAAACGGATCCACTCAGCATCACGTTCGCCGCCCTCGCCGACCCGACCCGGCGGGCGATCCTGAGCCGGCTAATCGAGAGCGATGCCACCGTCAACGAGCTGGCCGCGCCGCACGCGATGAGCCTGCCCTCGGTGTCTCGCCATCTCAAGGTGCTCGAGCGGGCAGGCCTCGTCGTCAAGGGGCGGTCGGCGCAGTGGCGTCCGTGTCGACTCGACGCTGCGCCACTCGCCGAGGCGGACGCATGGATGGCGCCGTACCGCGACTTCTTCGAGAAGCGCTTCGCGCGCCTCGAAGAGCAATTGGCCAACGAACGAAAGCAGGAGGACTCATGACCAGCACCGCGAGCACGCAACGCCACTTCACCCTCGCCTGGACACTCGACGCGCCCCGCGCGCAGGTCTTCCGGGCGTGGACCGACCCGGACCACCTCGACTGGTTCTACAACGACCGATTCCCCGTGCCGAGCGAGCCGATGGAGCTCGACCTGCGTGTCGGCGGCGTCTGGCGCCTGCACATGATCGTCGACGAGTCCACGGACTACTTCACGGGCGGCGTCTACCGCGAGATCGTTCCCGACGAGAAGCTCGTGTTCGCCTGGGGTGCGACCGACGGCTGGCCCACGCTCGACCCCGACCGGCTCGACGAGAGCCCCCTCGTCACCGTGACGCTCACCGAGGCCGGCGGGTGCACGGAGACGATCGTTCACGTCGAGTTGCCGGCGCACCTTCCGGACGACGGCGTGCCGGAGTGGTGGTCGCTCGTCCAGAACGGCTGGCGAGACACCGTCGGCCGCCTGGCGGCTGCGCTCGAGAGCACCCCGACCACGGTCTGAAGCCGCGGGCGAGGCGCAGAGATGCCGCGAGGCCGGGGCCGGGCCTCGCGGCTCGACGAGCGGTGGGTTTGACGGAGGCCTTGGCGTCGACCGCGAGCAGGCGCCTACGCCGGGTCGTTCTCGCTGAAGCGTTCGTGGCGTCTGGGTCGCGATCGCGCGATTGTGGCGACGCGCCGCTCGCGACGGTGTCGCTACCATGGGGCCGTCGGTTGCATGAAGAGACCGGCTCGGCTTCGAGGCCGCGGGCAATGAGCCCGTGGCCTTTTTCGTTGTCTGGAAACGAACAAGGGGGAAACGAAGCATGTCCGTAGCAGCAGCAGTATCCGTGCTCACCGTGGAGGACGACCCGATCACGCGGGCCGACCTCCGGCTCGTGCTCGAGGACGCGGGCTACGAGGTGGTCGCCGACGCCCGCGACGGGGTGGAGGCGATCGAGCTCGCCCGCGAGCACCGCCCCGACGTCATCGTGCTCGACCTGGGCCTGTCGCGGCTGGACGGCATCCAGGCAACCCAGAGCATCCTCGCCGAGCGCAGCATCCCCATCGTCGCTCTCACCGGCGCCTCGCAGGCGGTCGTCGATGAAGCGCTCGATGCTGGCGCGTCCTCCTACGTGCGCAAGCCCTTCGCCGGCGAGCAGGTCGTGGAAGCGGTGGGACTCGCCATGTCGAGGCACCGCGAGCGGGAGCTGGACGCGCTCCGGGTCGAGTCGCTGGGCTCGCTCGAGCACCTGGTCGTCAACCTCGGCTACGACGCGGAGTGTGCGGTCGAGTTCGAGCAACAGGCCTGGGACCGGGGGCATGTCTGGCGCATGGTGCAGCCGCCGACCGATCCGGCGGACTAGGCATCGCTCGTCAGCGCATGACGCCGACGACGACCAAGCGCAGCGGATCCAACCGGACCGCTCGAGCCTTCCACTGCGGTCAACGCCGTCCGTGCATGACGGATCTCACGCAGTGACTCTCGAGCCCTAGCGGGTCAACCGCAGCGCGTTCGGATCCGGCGCTCGTGCAGGCGGACCAATGGCGAAGGCCGTCGTCCCTTACCGCGGATTGGTCCGGCGGCTAACCCGCCCTTTGCCGTCTCGCTGTCTCCTGTGACCGACCAAGCGACAGGAGGTGGCCCGAATGCCCCGCAACACAACGACCAGCGCGAACGGTGGTCACCGGGCGGTCAGCGTCGTCCTGTTCCTGTGCCTGTTCGCGGCGCAGTCGGGCGCGATCGCGCTCTCGCCCGTTCTGGTCGAGGTCGCCGATGACCTCGACGTCTCGACTGCTTCGGCCGGTCAGCTGCGAACCATCGCGGGCCTCGTCGCTGGAATGACGGCGCTCGCGCTTCCGCGTGTCGGCGGACGGATCGGGCTGGAGCGGCAACTCCTCGGCGGCGCGATGCTGCTCGCGCTCGGATCGCTCATGAGCGCGGCCGCGCCCAGCCTGACCCTGCTCGCCGCTGCGCAGGTTCCGGTCGGTGCCGGCATCGCGATCCTCACCACGGCGGGGACCCTTGCCGCCGCCGCCTGGGTTCCGCCTGAGCAGCGGCCGGCGGTGCTCGGATTTGCGCTCGTCGGTCAGCCGGCGGCCTGGATCGTCGGGCAGCCGCTGATCGGCCTCGTTGCAGAGGACAGCTGGCGCTTTGCCTGGCTCGTGCTCCCGCTCTTCGCTGCCCTGCTCGCGGGCGCGGCGGTTGGAAGCCGACGAGGAGAGCAGGCACCGTCGATGCCGCCGCGGCACCTTCGCGCAGCTCTCGCCGCTCCGGGGCTGGGGAAGTGGCTTGCCGCAGAGCTGCTCGCCAACACGGCCTGGGCGGGGACGCTGGTCTACGCGGGCTCCCTCTTCGTCGAGTCGTACGGCACGTCCACGGAGCTCACCGGCGCCGTGCTCGCGATCGGAGCGGGCGCGTACGTCGCGGGCAACTTCGCCCTTCGACGGTTCGTCCAGCGCGACGCGGCGCAGCTTCTGGTCGGCCTGGCCATCGCGCTGGCCGTGACGACCGTGCTCTTCGGTGCGTCGCGGCCCTCCCTCGGCGTCAGCACGGCGCTGTTCTCGCTTGCAGCATTCGCCGCAGGCGGGCGCACGTTCATCTCGAGCGCGTTCGGGCTGGCGGCGCCCCCGGAGCTGCGCCCGGGAGCGATGGCCATGCGCGCCGCCTCGATGCAGTTCGGCTACTTCTCCGGCTCGTTCGTGGCCGGCGCCGCGCTCGCCCTGGGTGGCTACCCGGCCCTCGGGGCGATCATCGGGCTGTTCTTCCTTGCCGCAGCCGCCACCGTTGGCGGGCGCCGTCAGCACCACCCGGCACCTGCCCTGCTCACCTCGTCGTGCTAGCTTCGCAGACCAAGCGTGGAGTTTCGGCTTCTCGGCCCTCTCGAAGTCATCGACGGTACGGAGCCGTTGCCGCTCGCCTCGGGCAAGCAGCGGGCATTGCTGGCAGTGCTGCTCCTGAGCGCGAACCACACCGTCGCCCGCGACAGGATCGTGGACGAGCTCTGGGGGGACGACGTGCCCGAGTCCGCTCAGAAGATGGTGCAGATCCACGTCTCGCAGCTCCGGAAGACGCTGCCCGAGCCGCGGATCCACACCCGTGCGCCCGGCTACCTCCTCGAGGTCGGTGAGGACGAGCTCGATCTCGCCCACTTCGAGCGTCTCGTCGCAGAGGGCCGGCGCGAACTTGCTCGGGGAGATGCGGCGAAAGCGGCCGAGTTCCTGCGGAACGCGCTCGGGCTGTGGCGCGGGCCCGCGCTGGCCGAGTTCTCGGAGCAGTTCGCCCGCCACGAGAGCGCCCGTCTTGAGGAGCTGCGCCTTGCCGCGCTCGAGTGGCGCATCGAAGCCGAGCTCTCCCTGGGCCAGCACGGCGACGTGATCGGCGAGCTCGAGACGCTGATCGCCCGTCATCCGCTGCGTGAACGTCTTCGCTCGCAGCACATGCTCGCGCTCTATCGGTCAGGTCGCCAGGCTGACGCGCTTGCCAGCTACCAGGCGTACCGGCGCGCGCTCGATGTCGAGCTTGGGATGGAGCCGTCTTCGGCACTGAAGGAGTTGGAGCGGCGGATGCTGCGTCAAGACCCGGGGTTGGAGGTTGCGGTGCTCTCGCCGGCACGCCCTGCACAACCGGCCTGGGACGTTCGCCGAAAGACGGCGATCGAGGTCGGCTCCGAGATCGCGTACGCGCGCAGCGAAGACGTTCGGATCGCGTACCAGGTCGTGGGTGAGGGGCCGCTCGACCTCGTGCTCGTCCACGGCTGGGTGTGCACGTTCCAACCCGGATGGGAGAACCCCAAGCTGGCGGGCTTCTACCGCCGTCTCGCGTCGATGGGAAGGCTCATCCTCTTCGACAAGCGCGGCACCGGGCTCTCCGACCGGGTATCTCCGGAGCGGCTACCCGATCTGGAGACGCGAATGGACGACGTCCGCGCCGTGCTGGACGCCGTCGGCTCGAGCCGCGCCGTCGTCCTCGGCATCTCGGAGGGGGGAGCGATGTCGACGCTGTTCGCTGCAACTCATCCTGAGCGAACACACGCGCTGGTGCTCATGGGCACGTTCGCGCGAATGATGTGGGCGCCCGACTATCCACTCGGACTGACCGACGACGAGTTCAGAAGACGCCTCGACGTCCTGGATCAAGACGGCTGGGTGGACGCTTCCACGGAGGAGTGGCTGGCCCGGGTGGCGCCCGCTGTCCTGAGCGACCCGGCGGCGGTTTCCTGGTATCGGACCTACCTCGCGCGCGGCGCCAGCCCCTCTGCGACCCGGGCGATCCGGCTGATGAACGCGGAGATCGACATCCGCCACGTGCTCCCTACGATCAGCGTGCCGACGTTGGTCGTCTACCGGTCGGACGAGCACCTCAGCGAGAGGACACGATTCATGGGCGAGCACATTCCCGGCGCCGAGCTCATCGCGCTTCCGGGCGACGACCACCTTCCATGGGAAGGCGATCGAGATCGTCTGCTCGACGAGGTCGAGCAGTTTCTCTCCGTCGTGCACGAGGTCGAGCCCGACCGTGTCCTCGCCACGCTCCTGTTCACCGACATCGTCGGTTCGACGGCGAGGGCGGCAGAGCTGGGCGATCGCGCCTGGCGGGAGCTGCTCGGCCGCCACCACCAGGTGGTTCGAGCTCAAATCGCTCGGTTTCGAGGACGAGAGGTCGCCACGACCGGCGACGGATTCCTCGCGACATTCGACGGTCCCGCCCGCGCGGTGCGCTGCGCCGCGGCAATCGTCGATACCGTCCGGCCGCTCGGTCTCGAGGTTCGGGCAGGCTTGCACACTGGCGAGATCGAGCAGGCAAACGAGAACGTGAGTGGGATCGCCGTCCACATCGGGGCCCGCATCGCAGCGGCCGCCCAACCGAGCGAGGTGCTCGTGTCGAGCACGGTCAAGGACATCGTCGCCGGCTCGGGCATCGTCTTCACCGAGCGAGGGGAGCGCGAGCTGGCCGGAGTCCCCGGCACGTGGCGCGTCTTCGCAGTCGCAACGTGATCCGGATCGGGGAGACCAAGAGTCGGACCAGACGGTCGAGAGCGACGGTTGGCGATCGGATTTCGGCTCAACCATGCATTTGCTTGACAGCGGGCCGGGTATAGACTCCAGCCCCAGATCGCCGCTCTCAGCCGTGCGATCCCAGCGTCCACCCCACCCGATCCCGTGGAGGTCACGCGATGAGCAGCCGACTTCGGCGTTCCATTGTTCTGACGACCCTGCTGGCCCTCTTGCTCGCCGCATCCGGCGCCACAGCGCTGATCGGCCATGCGGCCAACTCGCCGCCGACCAAGGTTGGCGGTATCGACGTCGACGCGACGACGATCCCGGAGCTCGAGCAGCTGATGAACTCGGGCCGGCTGAGCTCCGTCGCGCTGACGAACTTCTATGTCAAGCGCATCCACCAGCTCCACAAGACGCTCCACGCGGTGATCACGGTCAGCTCGACGGCCGCAGACGACGCACGCGCAGCCGACCAGGCGCGACGCAATGGCGATCATCGTCCACTGCTCGGGATTCCGATCATCGTCAAGGACAACGTCAACACCACCGGCATGCCGACGGCAGCCGGCTCCTACGCGCTCGCCAAGAGCACGCCAGGGGACGCGTTCATCGCTGCAAAGCTGAAGGCCGCGGGCGCGATCATCATCGGCAAGGCCAACCTGTCCGAGTGGGCCAACTTCCGGTCCGGCCCGTCGTCGAGCGGCTGGAGCGGCATCGGCGGCCAGACGAACATGCCCTACGTCCTCGATCGCAACCCGTGCGGCTCGAGCTCCGGCTCCGGTGTCGCCGCGGCTGCTGACCTCGCGACCGCGGCCGTCGGCACGGAGACGGACGGCTCGATCGTCTGCCCCTCAGGCGCCAACGGCGTCGTCGGGATCAAGCCGACCCTCGGGTTGTGGAGCCGTGCAGGCGTGATCCCGATCAGCGCCGACCAGGACACGGCCGGCCCGATGGCCCGCAACGTGACCGACGCCGCGGTGCTCCTCGGCGCAGCGACCGGCGTCGACCCCGCGGACGCCGCGACTGCCGACCAGGCAGGCCACGCTTTCACCGACTACACCCAGTTCCTCGACGACGGGGCGCTCGACGGCGCACGAATCGGCGTCTGGCGCGCCGGGACCTATGACCCGTCGCTGGTCGGGCCGGTCGTCGAGCCGATCCTCGCCGACACGATCGCGGCGCTCGAGGCGCAGGGCGCCACCGTGATCGACAACACCGACATCGACCTGTCGGCGACCGCCAACGAGTTCCCGGCGCTCCTGTGCGAGTTCAAGACCGACATCGCGACGTACCTCCAGACCTACGTCGACGGGACGAACCCGAAGACCGGACGGCCGTATCCGCAGACCCTCGCCGAGCTGATGGAGTTCGACCAGCACCATCCCAAGCTCGAGGGCCCCTGGAACGACGCCGTCTTCGAGGCGGCCGAGGCGACGAACGGTCGCGACGCCGATTGCGCTGCCCTCCGGGAGGCGACGACGCCGCCCGTCCAGGACGCGATCGACCAGGTCATGGCCGACAACGACCTCGATGCGATCATCGCGCTGACAAACGGCCCGGCGTGGCCGACAAACGACAACCCCGACGAAGGTGACCTCAACGGCCACTTCGAGTACTTCGTCGGCTCGTCGACGGCGGCTGCAGTGTCGGGTTACGCCGACATCACGGTGCCCGCCGGCTACGACGCGGGACTGCCGATCGGGATCACCTTCATCGGCGGCCGCTGGGCCGAACCGGAGCTGCTCGGCCTCGCCTACGACTACGAGCAGGCGACGCACGTCCGTGTCCCGCCGCAGTTCATCCCGACGATTGGCGACGCGCTGTTCCCCGGCGTCCCAAACCCGTCGGCTCAGATGCAGGCGGCGCAGCGGCAGCAGGCAACCCAGCGTCTGAGCGATCTCGTCCTGCACTTCCGGTAGAGGCATGTCGCGGAGACAACGAAGCCCGGCCATTCGGCCGGGCTTCGTGTGTCCGCCACTGCTCCCCACTTCTGCTGTGGAGCTAGCCGGGCTCGAACCGGCGACCTCCTGGGTGCGATTGCTCCTGGGCGAGTTGGCCCCTCGTGAAATTCGCGTTAGTTGGGCCAAACGACCTCACCTCGGTTGGCTCAGATCTGCTCCGTTTGGTAGCAGGCGTGGTATCACGGGAGTTCTCTTGTCGGACAACCGCTCTCACCCAACCGAGCGATGGCCTAGACCCGGCTCGGGAAATAGCGCCGTCGCGGCTGCGAGGTCGTCGACCGCGACGTCCACGCTCTCCAGCCCGGGGAGCGAGGAGGTGCTGCGCGCGCGATCTCCGACGGCTAGCTCCGTCCTTGCGCCGCGCAGCCCGTGGCTGCAGAGTGACGAACGTGGCCCTCGCAGTCGGTCGCGACGAGATCATCGGCCGCGGCGACGAGCTCGTCGCGGTGGACGCAATGCTCGAACACGCCGCGGGTGGGTTCGCGGCGCTCGTCCTCGAAGGCGAGCCGGGGATCGGGAAGACCGCGCTCTGGGAGGCAGGGCGAGCGGCGGCGGCGGAGCGTGGCTTCCGCATCCTGTCGTCGAGGCCGGCGAGATCCGACGCGCAGCTGTCGCTCGGAGTCTTCGGCGATCTCTTCTCGACCGTCTCACCGGGGCTGCTCTCGCGACTCCCCGGGCCGCAGCGGCGAGCGCTCGACGTCGCACTGCTCCGGGCCGATCCCGAGGGCGTGGCCGTGGATCAGCGCACTCTCTCGGTCGCCACCCTCGGCCTCGTTCGTCTCCTCGCGGCCGAGTCGCCGCTCCTGCTCGCCGTCGACGACGTGCAGTGGGCGGACGAGAGCTCCGTCGGTGTCCTCGGGTTCGCGGTGCGCCGCCTCGAAGGCTGGCCCGTCGGCGCCCTCCTGGCGGCCCGTGGGGGCGGCCCGGACCAGCTCGTCGAGCTGGCGGCCGGACTGCCGGCCGGATCGGTTGAGCGCTGCCATCTCGGACCTCTCTCGCTGGCCGCCCTGCATCGGCTTTTCGAGCTGCGGCTCGGTCGCTCGTTCCCGCGGCTCGTCGTGAGGAACATCGAGACGGCGTCGGGGGGGAACCCGTTCTACGCCCTCGAGGTCGGGCGCGCACTCATTAGGCGTGGCGAGGAGGTGAGCGCTGGTGAGCCGTTGCCGATTCCGGACAGCCTCGCGACACTCATCGCCGAGCGCTTCCGACTGCTGCCCGACGACACGCGCGATGCCGTGCTCCTCGCCGCGACCGCGCCTGTCCCGCGGCTCGAGACGCTGGCGCACGCGGGCGTCGTCGACCCGGAGCGCGTCCTCGGGCCGGCGATTCGTGAGGGCATCCTCGCGCTCGAGCGCGGCTTTGTCCGGTTCGAGCACCCGCTCCTGGCGCAGGCCGCGCTGGCCTCGGTGGACGAGGCGACCCTCCGCGAGCTTCATATCATCCTGGCGCGCACGGCGAGTTCCGAGGACACGCGCGCACACCACCTCGGCGCTGCGGCGACCGAGCCGGACGAGGGGGCTGCGGCGGCTCTCGAGCGGGCTGCCTCGAGGGCACGAGACCGCGGCGCCTCCCTGGACTCCGTCGCGCTCTACGAGCGCGCGAGCTTGCTGACGCCTCGCCCGGAGCCCGCTGCTGCGCGCGCGCTCCTGGCCGCCGAGGGAGCGTTCATCGACCTTGCGGATCTCCACTACGCCGATGCGATCCTCACGGGAGCGGTTGGCCGCGCCGCGGCGGGTCCTGACCGCGCGGAGGCGATGAGCCTGCAGGCACTCGTCTGGTACTTCCAGGGGCGGCAAGCGGAGGCCACGCGGCTCTGCGAGGAGGCGCTCGCCGAGAGTGGGGGCGAGAGCAGTGTCCGCGCGAAGATCCTCCTCCGCTGCGCCTATCTGCACGGGCAGGTGGACATGGCGCGCAGCCTGCGCGAGGTCGAGGAGGCCGTCGGGACCCTCGAGAGCGAGGTCCAGGTCGATTCCGACCTCATGGCCGAGGCACTCCTCGACCGCGCGAACGGCCAGCTCCAGATGGCGCGAGGGCTGCTCGCCGACGATGTCGAGCGGGGCGCTCGGCTGCACACGACGAGCGGTCGCTCGTGGGAGTGGGACCGGTGCGAGGTGATCCTCTACGAGCTTGCCCGGCACACGGACGATCTCGAGACGGCGCTCGCGCGCTTGACCGCCCATATCGAGCAACAGGCCGGCCGCGGAGCGGAGGATCCGTTTTGGTTCGTCCACGCTGCGCTCATCAACGCCTGGCTCGGCGACTGGTCGAGCGCGCGCGCCTGGGCCGAGCGGGCGATCGAGGCCTACAGGCGCGAGGGCGCCGACCTCTATCCCGCGTTTGCATTGCGTGGTCTCGCGCTGGTCGACGCGCTCGAGGGCCGTGTGGAGGAGGCACGCGAACTGTCGCAGCGCGGCCTGGAGCTTGCGGGCGAGGCCGGCGATCTCGTCGTGGCGACCCTGCACCGGAACGTCCTCGGGTTCGTGGCGCTCTCGGTGGGCGACATCGACGAAGCCGATCAACAGCTGCGGGCTGCGGCGGAGCTCGATGAGCGGCTCGGAGTCGAGCATCCTCTGCGCTCGCGGCACGCGGGCGATCTCGTCGAAGCCGCGATCGGGGTGGGTGATCTCGCTCGCGCGGAGCGCGCCGTCGAGCGCATGGAGCACGCCGGACGCGCCGCGCCGACACCGTGGACGCTCGCCGTCGGCGCTCGCTGCCGGGGCCTGCTCGAGGCCGCGCGCGGCGATCTGGACGCCGCGGCGGTGACGCTCGAACGGAGTCTGGAGGAACATGAGCGGCTGCCGATGCCTTTCGAGCGTGCGCGCACCCTACTCGCGAAGGGACGTGTGCACCACCGGCGCAAGGAGAAGCGCCTGGCGGGCGACGCCTTCGCCGAGGCGCTGCGCGTGTTCGAGGAGCTCGGCTCTCCGCTCTGGGCGGAGCACGCACGCGCCGAGGCCGCACGTGCAGGGCTGCGCCGGCGCGAGCCTGACGAGCTGAACGAGACCGAGCGGCGGGTGGCCGAGCTCGCGGCGCAGGGTCTCTCGAATCAGGAGATCGCGCAGCGTGCGTTCCTCTCCGTCAAGACCGTCGAGGCGAACCTGACGCGTGTGTATCGCAAGCTCGGGATCCGCTCCCGCGCGGGCCTCGCGCGCAGGCTGTCGTAGCGCGAGGGTTTTCCCTCTTTCCCGCTCCCGGAGAGCGTCCTAGCCTGGCGCTTATGGACGGCAGCGGCGTCGAGTACGTGGCCGAGTGCTTCTGGCCCGGGGTGGGGGAGGCGGAGCTCAGCGCGCTCGACGAGCGCGCTCGAGCTTCCGCCGGTGCGCTCGTCGAGCAGGGGCGCCCGGTGCGCTACCTCGGTTCGCTGCTCATGCGTACGGACGAGGTCGTCCTCTGCCTGTTCGCAGGGGACGCCGACGCCGTCCGCGCCGCGGCGGAGCGAGCGCACGTGCCGTTCGAGCGCATCGTCGTGGCCGAGCGCTCGTCGTGGCCCGTCCCGGAGGCGAGTGAGCGCCGGTGACGCGCCATCCCGACGGCGCGCGAGCGAACCCGCCTGTTCGGGTTCTCGGCCGTACCCGTCGGACCGACAGCACGCCAACCCAAGGAGGATCTTCATGCAGCGTCTTCGTCAGCACGTGACCTCGCGGCTTGTTCCCGCCCTGTGCGTTGTGGCTCTGCTTGCGATCGTCTGCAGCAGCGCATCCATCGCCTCTGGCACGAGCGCCTCGAGTACGAAGCTCGGAGGCACCTGGGCGGGGAGCTACAGCGGCTCCTACTCCGGCACGTTCACGATTCACTGGAGGCAGAAGAGCTCCGGTGCTCTCACGGGCAAGATCACCCTCTCGCGTCCGCAGGGGACGTACGGCATCTCGGGGAAGGTCCGCGGCTTTGCCATCTCGTTCGGGGCCGTCGGCGCGGGCGCGACGTACACCGGCTCCGTCACCGGCTCCTCGATGTCCGGCCACTACAAGACGGGCGACGGCGGAAGCGGCCACTGGAGCGCGCACAAGATCTCCCGGGGTTGAGGCGCTACCGGCAAAGGAGCGAACCCCCGCGCACGCCAGCGTGCGGGGGTTCGTGCAGGAACGAAGTGGACCTAACCGGACAAGCTTTCAAACCCTACGGAACCACTAAGACGGCTCCTCGGGGGCGTCCTCTCACCAGCGACGACAAAAGGGCGGCTGATCTGACAACACGAAGCAGGTCAGGAGGGTTGGAAGCTGACTCGAACGGCGGCTCGCGAGACTGTCTGTTTTGGACACTTGACGTCGATCTCGCGACATGCCAAGGGCTCGGCGCCTGTCAGCAACACGATGAGCACCCGGAGTAGCTGGGGGGTTACGGTGCGAGGAGGTCAGGACTCTTGAGCACGTACGACGTGCGGACTCGAACATCAGCGCGTTTGCAGCGGGTTCTGCGATGGACCTCACCGGGCAGCTTTCAAACCCATCCGACGCTCTCAGAGATCTCCTCGCGCGTCCTCTCTCTGGGTCACGGTAATTCGTGGCTGACGTGGCACGTCGCTCCTTCATCCCCGTCCATCACCAGCCATTTCAGCTTGCGCAGGCCAGAGCTGTTCGCATTCCAGGGGTGCTGGAGGGTGGGCAAGCACGCCCACCCTCCAGCACTCACTCAACCGTTTGGAAGCGCGGGGCAGTTGGCCGGCGCCGGCTCGTCGATCCGCCTTGCGAACCCGGCCGGAACAAGGGAGACCACGACTGTCACGAGGTCGACGCTGCCCTCGTTTCGGACGACGTGCGTGTCGTGGCCGTTGTCGACGAAGCCCGATCCGGCCGGAACGACCTGGGGCGAGCAGGTGGGATCGTCGGCCATGTAGAAGGTGGCCGTGCCGGACTTGACGATCACCAGGCTCGGGCCGGGGTGGCTGTGCCAGCCGAAGGTCCCGCCCGGCTGGATGGTGTTCTGTAGCACGTAGAGGTCTGAAGCCCCCTTCGTGTTGATCCGGGCCTGCCAGAAGTGGATTCCGGCGCCGCCGGGGATGTTGGTCTTCGTCGTGGAGTCGATGTTGTCGAAGCGCCCGACTCCAAACGTGGTGGTGGTCACGAGCGCTGGTGGCGTGGCCAGGGCCGGCACCACGAACAACGCTGTGACGACCAGGGCGGCGACCGCCGCGAGCCCGGTCGCGGCGAGGACGCGCTTGCGATGCTTCATGTCTCCTCCTCCTCTGTTGGAACTGTCGTATTGCGAGGGATCGTGAGCGGCGCGTTCTCGTCGAGCTCCGCGCGAAAGGCGAGCAGCAGCGCCTCGTCGCGCGAGAGCGCCATGCCGTGCGCCTCGCGCGCATGGCGCTCGACTTCGGCGACGAGCCCCTCCTCGTCCGCGGCCCGCGCCTCGAACCCGCACTCACAATGAAGTACCTTGTCCACGACTCCTCTGCAGCGAGGGTAGAAGTCCACCCCCAGAACGAGGGAAGATCTGGGCAAGAGAGTGGCCATGGGCTTGCAATCGAAGGTCTTCCTCGCGGGTCGGGTCGCAGTCGAGACCGATGGCGCGGTGATCGACGAGGCGCGCTTCCCAGGCCGGCAGGGCCGGCTCCTGTTCGCCTACCTGGTGGCCGAGCAGGGCCGAGCGGTTCCCCGGGACGAGCTCGCCGAGGCGCTTTGGGGGGAGCACCCGCCTGCGACCTGGGACAAGGCGCTCACCGGGATCGCGAGCAAGCTGCGCGGCCTGCTCGCGGACAACGGTCTCGACGGCGTGAACGCTCTGACCGGCGCGTTCGGCTGCTACCGGCTCGAGCTGCCGGAGGGGACCTGGGTCGACGTCATCGTGGCGGCGAACGCGGCGCAGGAGGCGGAGGAAGCGCTCGCGGCAGGCGACCTGGACGAGGCGAAGGCCGCGGCCATGTCGGCCGTTTCACTCGTGCGGCAGCCCTTCCTCCCCGGGGAAGACGGATCGTGGGTCGAGGCGAAGCGGCATGAATTCGCGGATATCCGTAGCCGCGCACTGAGCGCGCTGGCCGAAGCTTCCCTGGGTTCAGGTGATGCGTCGGAGGCGGCGAAGTGGGCCGAGCAAATGATCGCACTCGAGCCGTTTCGCGAAACGGGATACCGGCGTCTGATGGAGGCGCATATCGCCGCCGGCAATCGTGCGGAGGCGCTCCGGGCATACGAGCGGTGCCGCCGGCTCCTCGCCGAGGAGCTCGGAACGTACCCGTCTCCGGAGACCGAGTCGATCTACCGCGGTCTCCTCGACACTCCTTCTCCTGCACCGCGGGCCCCACCCAGGAGAGAGTCCGATGCGATTCTCGCCCGCAGAGAAACGCGTGGCCGAACGGCCGTGGGTTTCCGAGCTCGTCGGCGGGCTGCTCTCCTGATTGCGACCGCCGCCGTCGTCGTCGTGGCCTCGGCTATCGCCGTGCCCGTCGTCGCGCTCACTCGCGCGGAGGGTGCCGGCGGCCTTACCTCGGCCGCCCCGAACTCGGCCGCCGTGATCGATGCGAAGTCGAATCGACTCGTGGCGGACGTTCCGGTGAATATCGGGCCGACGAGCATCGCCGTCCGGGAAGGCGCGATCTGGGCGACAAGCGAGCAGGAGCACTCCGTCCTCCGCATCGATCCCGGGTCGAAGAGCTTTCAGCGCATCCCCCTCAACGGCGATCCGAGCGGGATCGCGGTCGGCGCCGGCGCGGTCTGGGTCGCCAACTCGCTCGATGGCACGCTGATGCGGATCGACCCGGGAACGAACGGCGTCGTGCAGACGATTCCCCTCGGCGTGACGCCGAACGCCGTCCTCTTTGACCGGGGAGCGCTGTGGGTGACGAGCGCGGACGACCGCAGCCTGAACAAGATCGACCCCGTGCACGGTCATGTCGTCGAGAGGATCTCGACCGGCGCGTTCGGACGTGGTGTCGCGGTCGGCGCCGGCGCCGTGTGGGTGACGGACGAGTCGGGCCACAGTGTCGTGCGCATCGATCCGGTAAGAGGCAGGGTGGTGGCGACCGTGTCCGTGGGCAACGGACCCACCGGGATCGCCTTCGGCGCGGGCTCGGTGTGGGTCGCGAACTCGCTCGACGGCACCGTAATGCGGATCGACCCGAGGACGAACACGGTGACGGCGACCACCGACGTCGGCGGGGATCCCAACGCCATCGCCGCTGATGCCGACACCGTCTGGGTGTCGAGCGAGCTTTCGCGGTCGGTCGTACGCATCGACGCGGCAACGGGCGACGTTGCCGGGCGAATCGCGATCGGGAACCCACCGAAGGGGCTCGCGATCTTGAAGAACCAGGTGTGGGTCGCCGTCCAGCCCTCCGGGGTCGGGCACCGGGGAGGGCGCCTGGTCGTCGCGGTCAACGGCCCTCTCTATTCAATCGATCCGTCGTTCATGGATTGGGTCGGGACGATGGACACACTCACCGTGGCCTACAACGGGCTCGTCGACCCCGCCCGTCGCGGAGGGAGCGAGGGGACGCAGATCGTGCCAGACCTTGCGACGTCGCTCCCGGTGATCACGGCCGGGGAGACGAGGTATGCATTCCAACTGCGCCGGGGCGTCCGCTATTCGAACGGGACGCTCGTCAAGGCAAGCGACTTCCTGCGCGCGTTCGAACGACCATTCCGTGGGCGCTCGTTGGCCGCCCAGTGGTTCACGTCGCTCGTCGGGGCCGATGCTTGCAAGCAGCGGCCGCGCCGTTGCGACCTGAGCCACGGAGTTCACACGGACGATGCGACGGGGACGATCGTCTTCCACCTGCGGCGGCCCGATGCCGACTTCCTCGGGAGCCTCATCGAGTGGGCGCCGATCCCGCCCGGCACGCCGAACCACGACTTGGGCACGCGCCCGGTCCCGTCGACGGGCCCGTACATGATCGAGAGCTACGTCCCGAAGCGGACACTCACGCTCGTTCGCAATCCGTACTTCCACGTCTGGTCGAGTGTCGCGAGTCCGGACGGCTTCCCGGATGAGATCGTGCTCAGATTGTCGGACGACCCAAGAGCCGCCGTGGCGGCGGTGAAGCGTGGGCAGGCCGACCTTACCCCGATTCTCGCCGAACACACGCGACCCGAGGAGCTCGAGGCGCGGTACCCGTCGCGGGTGCACCTCCATCCCGAGCATGCGACGGTCTTCCTCTTTCTCAACTCGCGGCTTCCGCCATTCGACGACGTTCGCGTCCGGCGCGCCGTCAACCTTGCCGTCGACCGCGCGGCCTTCGCAAGGTCAGAGGGAGGGCCGCAGCTCGCTCAGGTGACGTGCCAGCTCCGCCCTCCCGGCACGGTCTACTTCCGGCGCTACTGCCCCTACACCGCCGATCCCGATCGGACGGGCGAGTGGAAGGCGCCGGACCTGACGCGGGCGCGTCGCCTCGTCGCTGCCTCTGGCACGAAGGGAATGAGGGTGACGGTCTGGACGTCTCCGGACTTCTGGACGCCCGCCGCGCGCGAGGCGATCTCCACTCTCACGAGGCTGGGTTATCGCGCGAGCCTCAGGGTAGTAGCCGGCGTCATCGACGCGTACATAGCGAAGACGGGCGACCAGAAGACCCACGGGGTGCAGGCCGGAATGGCGGGCTACTGGGCCTCAAGCACGCCCGAATCCCTTCTCGATACGCTGACGTGCGACTCGATCCGGCCCGGGAAGCAGAACCTGAATCCGAGCTTCTTCTGCGACGGGAGGGTGGATGCCCAGATCGCACGGGCGCGGAAGATGCGGGTCACGGATCCGGATGCCGCGGTCCTGGCCTGGACACGAATCGAGAACCAGCTCGTCGACCTCGCGCCCTGGGTGCCGCTCTTCACGCCGTGGTCGGGCGACTTCCTCTCGAAGCGCGTCGGGAACTACCAGCACCACCCCCCTGGAGGGGGGGTCCTCCTCGATCAGCTGTGGGTCCGCTGAGGCGATTCGCAGAAGGCCAAGGTGCTCCCACGGCTGCTGATCGAGGAACTGCGCGTCAACGGCCGAAGAGACATCCCGACGTACCGCGTCGTCATACCCGCGGTTTGCGCAATGTGCGGAAAAGTGGAAGCCGACGGCCAGGAACCTTGCGCTACCGGGTCGCGCGGTTCATACCTGACAGGTTGTCTCGTACAACCGGCGCACGTTTGAACCAGATGGAACTAAACGGGGCACTTTCCAACCCTCGAGCGGTACTTGAGCTTTCTCGGCTGAACACCGTGTACGCCGGGCTTATCGCCAATTCCATGACGGCACCCCGCTCTCCGCGACCACTACCGCCCTCTTCTCCGCCCCTACTCGCAGCGGTGGCCCACGTCCTCGGAGTGACCCATGGGCCGCTGCCTGTCGGCGAGATCCATCGTGCGGCCGAAGAGTTCGCCGGCCAGCCGCTACTGCGGAACTCAGTGAAAGCAGCGCTCGCCGCGGGAACGGCGGGCCAGCGGCCGCGCTTCCGACGTATCCGGCACGGCGTCTACCAGTCGGCGCACGACCGCTGAACCAACGGAGAACACCGTCGCGATATCAAGGAATCGTGAGGAGGCCCGCCCTTGGAAGAGCCTCCTCACGGCTTAGATGGCTAGGTCAGCAGCCGTAGCACTGGTCGGGCGTGTTCTGTGTGATCAGGCTGCGCTGAAGCGTGACTGGGAGGTCGTGCTGATTCCGCCCCCGTGAACTGTCAGCCCTGCACTGCCGCTGATCGAGTTCCGAGCCACCAAGCGAGTCGGTGAGCGAGCACTTCCTCGTCCGCTGCGCGGGCCTCGGACCCGCACTTGCACGTGATCACCGCTCCCACTCGCATCGCGGCGAGGCTAGGAATCCGCGCCCAGGATCAGGCAAGATCACACCTAGACCGTGGCTAAGTCATTGCGGCTGAAGGTGTTTCTCACCGGCCGTGTCGCGGTCGAGACCGACGGCGCCGTGATCGACGAGGCGCAGCTCGGAGGCCGGCAGGGACGGCTTCTGCTCGCCTACCTCGTCGCCGAGCGGAGCAGACCGGTGCCCCGGGACGAGCTCGCGGACGCGATCTGGGGGGAATCGCCGCCCGCGACCTGGGAGAAAGCGTTGACCGTAATCGTGAGCAAGCTCCGCGGCCTATTCGCAGAAGACGGGATCACGCTCACAGCCGCGTTCGGCTGCTACCGGCTCGACCTTCCCGAGGGAACGTGGGTCGACCTGTTCGCAGCCGTGAGCAGCGCACAGGACGCGGAAGAAGCGCTCGCCGCAGGCGAGCTCGACCAGGCACGGGCGGCGGCTGAGTCGGCGGAGTCACTGGCGCGCCGGCCGTTCCTGCCCGGTGAAGACGGAACGTGGGTCGAGCAGAAGCGACACGACCTCGCCGACATCCGCGAGCGCGCGTTGAGCGTCCTTGCCGATGCGTGCCTGCGTTCGGGAGCCGCGCGGGAGGCGGCAAAGTGGGCCGAGGAACTGATCGCGCTCTCGCCGTTTCGCGAGGCTGGATACCGCCGTCTGATGGAGGCACACGTCGTCGCGGGAAACCGCGCAGACGCGCTTCGCGTGTACGAGCAGTGCCGGCAGCTTCTCGCGGAGGAACTCGGCGCATATCCGTCGCCGGAGACAGACTCGATCTACCGTGCACTCCTGAAGGCACCGCAGACGTCCGTTCGAACGACGCCGGTCGCCGAGGCGACGGTCGAACCCGGTACGTCCGAGCTCTCGCGAGTCCAGCCGGAGGCTCCACCGCTCCGGGCGGAGCAGGTAGTCGAGCGACGGTCGTGGAAGCGCCGCGCAGTCCTTCTCTCTGCGCTCACCGGGGTGATCGCTGCCGTTGTGGTGGTTCCGCTCGTCGCGTTCTCGAGCGGTGGCTCGCGCGCCACGCAACTCGACGGCACGCTCCGCGGGAACGCGGTCGGCGCCGTCTCGGCGTCGACCGGACACATCTTCGCCGCGATCCCGCTGTCGGCCTCGCCCGACGCGATCGCGGCCGGAGCCCGGTCGATCTGGGTGGCGATGTCCGACCGCGCGGCCGTGTCGCGGATCGATCCGGCCACGAACACGGTGCAGCAGACGATCTCGACGCCGGGAGGACCGTCGGCGCTCACGGTGGGCGGTGGGTTCGTCTGGGTCGCGGACACGCTCGCCGGCACCGTCGCGCGGATCGACCCGCGCGCGAACGGCGGCCAGGTCGTCGGCAAACCGATCCGCGTCGGGAACGCGCCGTCGGCCATCGCCTACGGCCTCGGTGCCGTGTGGGTGGCCAACTCGGTCGACCGGACCGTCATCCGGATCGATCCGGTCACCGGAACCGCGGGCCGGCCGATCTCGGTCGAAGAAGGGGCGGACGGCGTGGCAGCGGGAGACGGCAGCGTCTGGGTGATCGGACAGTCGCACGGGGTTCTCTCTCGCATCGACCCGGCGGCGCGCACGGTCGCCGGCACGACGAGCGTCGGGAACGAGCCCGCCGCCGTCGCCGTCGGCCCCGACGCCGTCTGGGTTGCGAACGGAGCGGACGGCACGGTGTCGAAGATCGATCCCTCGAGTGGGCACCTGGAAGGTGGCTTCCCGGCCGGCAAACAGCCGAGTGGAATCGCCGTCGCAGCGGACGGCCACGTCTGGGTTGCGAACGCCGGCTCGGCGACCCTGACCGAGCTCGACCCCTCGACGGGCCACGTGATCCGCACCGTCCCGACCGGCGCGCCGCCCGGCGGGGTGGCGCTGGACGGCGAGACGGCGTACGTCGCCGCCCTGGTGCCGCCGAGCGCGCACCGCGGCGGCACGCTTACGCTCGCCATCGCGAACCCGCCCGGCCTCTACTCGCAGCCGATCCCGACGTCGCTCGATCCCGCCTCCGGTTACTCGGCCTGGGAGCTCCTCTCGATGACGAACGACGGGCTCCTCACCTACAGCCGTGCCGGGGGAGCCGAGAGCTACAAGGTCGTCCCCGACCTGGCGACCGGCCTCCCGACGGTCAGCGACGGCGGTCTCACGTACACCTTCCAGCTGCGCAAGGGGATCCGCTACTCGACCGGCGGGGTCGTCCAGCCCGCGGATATCCGCCGCGGAATCGAACGCGCGCTCCTCGAGAGCGCTGGCCAGACTCCCGGTAGCTATCTGGCCGCGATCCTCGGCGCCGGAGGCTGCCTGACGGGCAAGCACTGCGATCTCACGCGCGGCATCACGACCAGCCCGGGCTCGAGCACGGTGACCTTCCACCTCAGCAAGCCCGATCCCGACTTCCTGTTCAAGCTCGCCCTGCCCGACTACGACGCCGTTCCGGCCTCGACGCCCCTTCACGCGCGGCTGCCGCTGCCCGCAACCGGGCCCTACGAGATCTCGGGCTACCAGAAGAAGGGCGTCGTCGTGCTCGTCCGGAACCCGCGCTTCCACGTCTGGTCGACGGTGGCGCAACCGGAGGGCTACCCGGACAAGATCGTCGAGCGCTACCGCTACACCGGCGCTCTGGCGATCCACGCGGTCGAGCGAGGCAGGGCCGACGTCACCACGGACGGCCTCGACCAGACCTGGCCACCCGCCCTCGCCGCCGCGCTCCAGACGCGCTACTCGAGCCAGCTCTACCCCGCGCCGACCCTCTACCACCTCGGGCTCTGGCTGAACACGAGGCTCGCGCCGTTCGACGACGTCCGCGTCCGGCAGGCGTTCAACCTTGCGGTCGACCGCGACCGGCTCGCCCAGATCAACGGTGGGGACGTGGCGTGCCAGTACCTGCCGCCGAACGTGAACGGTTACAGCTTGTACTGCCCGTACAACGGGCCCAACCTCGCGCAGGCCCGCCGGCTCGTCGCCGAGTCCGGCACCATGGGGCAGCCGGTCACGATCTGGCTCCCCGACATCCCGGCCGGGCACCGGAACGCCGCGTACCTGGTCTCAGTCCTGCAAAGCATCGGTTACAAGGCTCGGGTCGAGTTCTTTCCGCACGACGGGCGAACGTCCTGGCGTCCCGACCGCCAGGCGGGCGTCGGCGGCAGCTACTGGATCGCCGACTACCCGTCCGCCAACGATGTCTTGCGCGGGTTCCTCTGCAGCTCCTACACGACCGATCCCGCGACCAACCAGAACCCCGCGGGAATCTGCGACCGTCGCCTGGACGCGCAGGTCGCGCGTGCACGGTCGCTCGAGACGACCAACCCCGCCGCAGCGGCCGGCACCTGGCACAGCATCGACCGCATGCTGACCGACGAGGCGCCGTTCGTGCCCATGAAGGTCTTCCTCTCGACCGATTTCGTCGGCCGGCGGGTCGGCAACTACAAGTATTCGTGGCTGTCGGGGTCGAGCGGGTTGACCGGCGCGAGCCTCGACCAGCTCTGGGTGCGGTAGGACAGCGCTGACAGCACGGTCGTGACGGCGTCGGAGAGGGTCGAGTGCGGCGCCAGAATCGATTGCGCCGCAATGACCTAGCCACGGTCTAGGCGTGATCTTGACTCGATCTAGGCGCGGATGCCTAGCCTCGCCGCGATGCGTGTGGAAAGGGTGCTCACGTGCGAGTGCGGGTTCGACGCCCGCGCAGCGGACGAGGAAGGGCTCGTCGCGGCGGTCAGGCGCCATGCCGCGGAGGCCCACTGCATGGCGCTCTCGCACGACGAGGCGTTGGTGCTCCTGTTCCACGTCGAGCTGGCAGGAGCGACCGCGATCCCACGACCACAGACCGCAACCGAAACGGAGGAGTGATGAAGCGAGCAATGCTGGCAGCCATCGGGCTGCTCTCACTGAGTGTGTTCGTGCTTGCGGCGGCAGCCGCAGGCGGCACGACCAGGTACGTGTCACCGTCGAGCGGACAACCTCGACCTGCAGCAAGAACAAACCGTGCAAGCACGTCCAGCAGGCGGTCAACGTCGCCTGGGTCGGCGACACGATCTCGCTTGCCAAGGGCAACTACGTCGACGGTGTCGATCCCGAAGGATCTGACCCTGACCGGGGCAGGCTTCCGAGCGAGCACGAGATCTCGCCTGCCGTCGCGCTCGTGCCGGACAGCGCGGGTTTCTTGAACATCGTCGAGATCAACAGCGGCGCGAGCGTTCGGATGAGCCACTTGGCTGTTGCCGGCCCCGGCCCTGGAGCCTGCAACAGCATCGACAGGGGGATCTCCGTCATCGGCGGGGCGTCGCTGCGCTCACGCGGGCGGCGGTCAGCGACATCCGCGACAACGTGCCGAGCAACGACTGTAACAACGGCTTCGGCGTCGGCGCCGGCACCCAGATCCGCGGCGGTCAACTCACGCCCGATCCTGAGGTCGGCCACCTCACCGTCGACCACACCACCGTGACCGGCTACCAGAGAGCCGCGATCTTCGTCATCAACGACGGCTCGACCGGGCAGATCGACCACAACACCGTCAAGGGCACGCCCTGCAGTGTCTGTGCCGGCCCCGGCGGAATCGGGGTGTTTTTCGGTGGTGCGGCGACCATCGATCACAACACGATCAGCGGCAACGAATGCAACGACCCGGACTATCGGTGCGGCTCGGACTGGTTCAACGACTTTGAGTCCAACGGCGTTCTCATGATCGGGGCTGCCTCGTCGACTGTGGTCTCCCACAACAGCCTGTACACGAATGACGTAGGCATCTACACCGACACCGGGGTCACGATCGACCACAACGACGTGGCCTCCCGCGACGTCGGCATCGCCACCGACATCGGGGACGCAGCGCAGGTCGATCACAAGCTCGACGACCGGCGGCATCTACGGGATCCTAGAGTCCGGCGGAACCGGCACCTTCAGCCACAACTCGGCGAGCGGCAGCTCGGGCGCCGATCTCTGGTGGGACGGCACCGGCACGCCCAGCTTCAGCCACAACAGCTGCGGTACGGCATCGCCCAGCAAAGCGGTCTGGGGCTGCCACTAGCTGCCGTCGCACACCAACGCGACCACCGAGCAAGACCAGCTGGAGCCCCCGGAAGGGGGCTCCAGCGCCGCCGAACCGGAGGAACCTGCGGACATAGACGGAGCACTTTCGAACTTGAACCGGGTGGCCATAAGTGGACTCCAACCTGAAGCCAAACGCGAGGGTTCGTACCTGCCACTTTGGCTCACTTGAGTGAATGGACCCAGAAGGTGCCACTGAGCAGGAGAATCGTTGTCATTTCGACAACGGAGTGGAGCTAGCCGGGCTCGAACCGGCGACCTCCTGGGTGCGATCCAGGCGCTCTCCCAACTGAGCTATAGCCCCGGGGAACCGGGATTGTACCGAGCCGCCTGGCCGCCTTGACTCGAACGACCTACGATCCGAGCGCGTCCGTCAGCAGGTCGCGCGCGATGCCGCGGTCCGAGTAGTGCGACGTTCCCTCTTCGAGCAGCTCGCGCGCTCCCTCTATTAGCGCTCCGTAGGCGAACCCGGCGAGGGCGCCTCCCGTCGAAACGCGGCGAACGCCGACGGACGCGAGCTCCGCGACGCTCGGGCCGCTCGCGAGCAGGAGGACATTCACCGGGACAACGACTGACGCGACGAGACGAGCGATCTGGTCGAGGTCGCGCAAGCCGGGCGCGTAGACGACATCCGCTCCCGCTTCCGTGTAGGCGACGAGGCGCTCGATCGTGTCGTCGAGGTCGTCCACGCCGTTGAGGTGGTTCTCGGCCCGGGCGGTGAGCACGAGAGGATCGGGGCGATCGTGCGCGGCAGCCGCCGCCAGCGCGACCCGATCGGCAGCGACCCTCACGTCGTCGATCGTGCCCGCACCCGGGTCGAAGTCCTCGATCGAGAATCCAGCCGCGCCGGCGTCCGCGAGCAGCGTGACGGTCTCGGCGACGCCGCCGGGGTCGTCCGGATAGCACCGTTCGCTGTCGACGTTGAGGGGAAGCGGCGTCGCAGCGGCGACACTCGCGACATGGGCGACGAGCTCGGCTCGGGTCACCTGCTGGTCGAGCTTCCCGAGCGACCACGCGAAGCCGGCGCTCGTCGTCGCGAGAGCCTCGAAGCCGAGCCTCGAGAGCAGCTTCGCCGAACCGGCGTCCCACGGGTTCGGCATGACGAAGAGCTGCTCTCGCTCGTGCAGCGCCCGGAAGCGAGCGCGACGATCGGCGGCGGACATTGCTACGGGCCCGGCACGTACGGCGAGCCGAAAGTGGGCCCGGTCGGCGACGCGGGAGGAGTGGTCGCCGGTTTGCAGATCGCGGGCTCCTCCGCCTTGGGCACCACGCGCGGGAGGTCCTGAGCGTGCGGGATGGCCGCACCGCCGATAAGGATGCCGAGCACGAGCAGCCAGAGCGCGGCGGTCACGCGCGCCCAGATGGGATAGGGGCGATGGTGATGCGCTTCCTGGGCGGGAACATGTGGGGCAGGGCTCGCAGCGGCCGGGCCGATGGTGCGGAACACCGGTGTCCGGTATCCGCCCGGATCGGGGAGGGCGGCCCGCGCGCGGGCGGCTAGATCGGGGTCGACGAGGGCGAGCTCGGGACTGAGGGGCTCGTGCATGTGCCTGCATTCTGGCCGATACGACGGATCCCTCGGCTCGGGTGCCGTCTGTGGACGACCGGTCACGAGTTCGCGCCGAGCTCTCCCCAGCACCGCGGAGCAATGCGGGATCGAGGCCGCACTGTCCTCTCGGGCCGTCTGGCCGATAGGCGCCGAGCGGGATACGACAGGCGGCGTCATCGAACCAAAGGAGGATGCGTGCACTCGCGCATGATCGGAATCGCGCTCGTCGGGCTCGCCGCCCTCGGGGTCTCCACCGCGCTCGCCGGCGGCGGCAAGGGGACGACGGACGGCCGGATCGTCGCCTGTCAGAAGAACGGCGGCTTCCTGCGCATCGTCGACAGCGCCTCGCGCTGCCGCCAGTCGGAGCGCGTCGTCATCTGGAACATCCGCGGTCCGGCCGGAGAGAACGGACCGGCTGGGCCGGCCGGGCCACCTGGGCCTGCGGGAGCTCCCGGGCCAGCCGGTCCGAAAGGAGAGCCGGGACCGCCCGGAGTGCAAGGACCCCAGGGGCCTGACGGACCGCCTGGACCGGCTGGCCAACAGGGACCTCAAGGTGCACAGGGACCGCAAGGCCCTCAGGGCGAGCACGGGACTACAGGGCCCGCCGGACCCGCTGGACCCGCTGGGCCTGCCGGCCCGCCTGGCCCGGCGTCGCTCTCGGCGCTCTCGGGGACGGCGTGCAAGCGGGCGGACGGATCCGCGGGAGCGATCGAGGTCGCGACCTCGGCCTCCAACCTGATCGAGCTTCGCTGTGGCTCGGGGAGCCCACCGCCTCCTCCGCCTCCTCCACCCCCGCCGCCACCTCCGCCACCTCCGCCACCTCCGCCTCCTCCGAGCTCGAGCCTCGTCATCAACGAGATCGACTACGACCAGGTCGGTGCTGACGGAAGCGGGTTCGTGGAGATCAAGAACGTCGGTGCATCCGCAGTGACGCTCGACGAGATCGCGCTGGTGCTCGTGAACGGCGGCGACGGGCAGGAGTACGACCGGGCCGACCTCACCGGGTCACTGGCTGCCGGTGCGTATCTCTCCGTCGCCATCGAGGCACAGAACGGTGCACCCGACGGCGTGGCGCTCATCGACACTGCGAGCGGCGCTTTGCTCGACGCCCTGTCATACGAGGGCGCGATCACCGCGGCGGTCGTCGACGGGCAGACGTACAACCTCGTCGAGGGAACCGTGCTGCCTACCTCGGTCGCCGACTCGAACACGGTGGACGGATCCCTGTCGCGCATTCCGGATGGGCAGGACACGAACGACGCTGCCTCGGACTGGAAGTTCACGACGACGAAGACGTCCGGTGCTGCGAACGTGCTGACGGGCTGAGCTAGGAGTCTCTCGTGCCCGGCCTCCCGCGCCGGGCACGAGACCGCTCCTGCCGCTCGAGCTGCACGTCCAGCGCGGCGAGCTCGCGCTCGAGCTCGCGATAGCTCGCCCACCTGTCCGCGGAGAGCGTCCCATCTGCAAGGGCGGCCCGGATGGCGCATCCCGGCTCGGTCTCGTGCCTGCAGTCCGCGAAACGGCAGTGGGCGGCGAGCTCGATGACGTCGTCGAATGCCTCCTCGAGACCCTCGCGCGCGACCCAGAGGTAGAGCTCCCGTATGCCCGGGTTGTCCACGACGATTCCGCCGCCTGGGAGCACGACGAGCTGTCGACGTGTCGTTGTGTGCCGCCCGGTGCCATCGCTCGCAAGGGAACCGGTCGCGAGCAGCTCCTCGCCGACGAGCTCGTTGACGAGCGTGGACTTGCCGACGCCCGAAGGTCCGATCAGCGACCCGGTCGTCCCCGGTTCGAGGACGGCACGGACGCGGTCGAGCCCCAACCCGGTGCGCATCGAGAGGGCGATGACGGCAACCTCGCCTGCGATCGGGGCAATCGCGGCTGCACGCGCGTCGGGATCCTGGACGAGATCCGCCTTCATCAGGAGGACCACGGGCCGGGCGCCGCTGTCCCAGGCGAGCGTGAGGTAACGCTCGAGCAGCCGCAGATCGGCCTCGTCGGCGAGGGAGAGGGTGATGAAGACCACATCCACGTTGGCCGCGACCACCTGCTCGCGTGCGAGGTCGTTGCTGGTCTCGTGCGCCGCGCGGCGCGAGAGCTTCGTCCGGCGAGGGAGCACCGCACCGATCGCGCGATCCGTCTTCGCCGGGGCACCGAGGACCACCCAGTCGCCGACGACCGGGCGCTCGGCGACAGCCGCTTGCTTGCGCGTGCGTCCCGGCAGTCGAGCTCGCACCTCACCCGCGCCGGTCAGAACGTCGTAGGCGCCTCCGCGGTGGGGTGCGGCGATCCGCCCGGGCTCGGTGTCCTCACTCGCGTACTGCTCGAAGGCCGCTTCCCACGCCGCGTCCCATCCCAGCGACCTGAGGGTGGCGGCTCCGTCGTCGTGAGTCACTCGGCGAGCGCCCGCTCCAGTGCCGAGCCGAGGTCCGGGTGGCGAAAGGTGAAGCCGGAGTCGAGTAGCTTCGCGGGCAAGGCACGCTGGCCGCCGAGGAGCACCTCGCCTCCCATCTCGCCGAAGATCGTCTTCGCGAGCACGGTCGGAAGCGGGACGACCGTCGGCCGGTGGAGCGCCTTTCCGAGCGCATTCGTGAACTGCTCGTTCGTCGCAGGGTTCGGCGACATCAGGTTGACAGGTCCTGCGAGATCACTCGTCAGCGCGTGGCGATACGCGTCGACGAGATCGTCGAGCTCTACCCAGCTCCACCACTGCTTTCCGCTTCCGACTCGTCCGCCGACGCCGAGCCTGAACGGGGTCAGCATGCGCTCGAGCACGCCGCCTCGTTGCGTCAGGACGATGCCCTGCCGGAAGTTGACGACCCGGATCCCGCCGGCGCGCGCGGGCGCCGCTGCCTCCTCCCAGGCCTGTCCGACTCCCGCGAGGAACCCGTCGCCGAGCGTCGACTCCTCGGTCAGGATCTCATCGCCGCGGTCGCCGTAGATGCCCACGCCGCCGGCGCATACGAGGACGGCCGGACGGGGGTCGAGCGATGCGAGCGTCTCCGAGAGAAGCCGCGTCGAGTCGATCCGCGAGGCTCGGATCTCGGCCTTGCGCGAGCGCGTCCACCGTCGGCCGATGGTCGCCCCGCTCAGGTGGATCGCGGCGTTCACGCCGGAGAGCGCCGCGGAGTCGATCCCCCCGGCAGCGGGGTCCCACTGGACCTCCGCGTCGCTCGAAGCCGGACGCCGGACAAGTCGCAGAACGTCGTGCCCGTCGGCTTCGAGCGCCGGCACGAGCGCCGATCCGAGCAGGCCGGACGCACCCGTGACGACGACTCTCACGTGTCGGATTCTGACAAGGACTCGGCTGCTAGGTTCGGCGGATGGGGGGCGAGCGCACCGAACCGACGTTGCGCGACGGCGTTCGCGCGGCGCTCCCGCTTGCTCCAGGTCCGTTGATGTTCGGGCTGACGTACGGCGTGCTCGCCCAGGCCGCCGGAATGGGAGGTGCCGCCGCGGTGTTGATGTCCGCCACGACGTTCGCCGGCTCGGCGCAATTCGCTGCCGCGTCCGTCCTCCAGGACGGAGGCACGGCCGGCGCCGCGATCGCGTCCGCGCTGCTCCTCAACGCCCGCTACGTCGGCATGAGCGTCGCCGTCGCCTCGATCTTCCCGGGACGGAGAGCGCGACGCCTCGCCGAGTCGCAGCTGATCGTCGACGAGTCGTGGGCACTGTCGGGCCGGTCGGGCACCTTCCAGTGGCCGATTCTCGCCGGAGCGGGTCTACTGTTGTACGCGCTCTGGGTCTCGAGCACGCTCGTGGGGACGATCGCGGGCGGGCTTCTCGGGGACCCGAACGAGCTCGGCCTCGACGCAGCCTTTGCCGCGCTGTTCCTGGGTCTCGCGCTGCCGTATCTGAAGCAGAGGCGTGCGCTCGAAGCGGCCGGGCTCGCCGCGCTCATCACCCTCGTGCTGATCCCGATCGCCCCCGCCGGAGCCCCGCTCGTCATGGCCGCGATCGCGTGCGTCCTGGGGCTGAGACGATGATCCTCGCGCTGGCCACGTCGTCGACCGAGACCTGGGTCGTCGTCGGCGTCGTCGGGGTCGTGACGATCGCCTTCAAGGCCGCAGGCCCGGTCTTCCTCGGCAAGCGCGAGCTACCCGCGAAGGCGGATGCCGTCGTCGCCCTGATCGCGCCAGTGATGCTGACGGCGCTCGTGGTAGTGCAGACATTCGGCGGCCATGAGGAGCTCACGGTGGATGCCCGGGTCCCCGGGGTGGCCGCGGCGGCCGTCGCCCTCTGGAAAGGGGCGCCGATCGTCGCGGCGATGGTGGTCGCCGCTGTCGTGACGGCGGCCGTCCGCATCCTCGTCTAGCCGGCGGGCTTGCGGCGGTCGAGCCACCAGGATCATGATCCCTGCGTGAGCCAGCCTTTCACGAAGAAGAACCTCCGCTCGCCCGAGGAGTCCATCGCACTGCCCGGGATCACCGAGGACATGGTCGAGATCGGCGGCTTCACGGTCTCGCGGTCCGTCACGGTTCCCGGCTGGAGATGGTCGGAGCACACGCGGCCGCTGGTCGGAGGTGAGTGGTGCGAGGCGCGCCACATCGGCGTCGTCGTGTCAGGCTCGTGGGCGGCCGAGCTGCGCGACGGCAGCGTGCTCGAGTTCGGGCCAGACGATGTCTACGACGTCCCTCCCGGCCACGACGGCTACACGGTCGGCGACGAGCCGTGCGTCCTCATCGAGTGGTCGGGGATGCGCGCGCTCGCGGGATCGTACGGAGAGTTCCACGACCGCGTCCTCGCAACGCTTCTCTTCACCGACATCGTCGAGTCCACGGCGACCATCCTGAGTGGCGGAGACACGGCCTGGCGCGACCTGCTCGCGATGCACCACGGTGCCATGCGCGCCGAGCTCGAGCGGTTTCGAGGTCGCGAGATCGACACAGCGGGAGACGGCATGCTCGCCACCTTCGACACCCCGGCGCGGGCTCTCCGTTGCGCGGCCGCGATCCGGACGGGCGCAGCGGCACGCGGGATCGAGGTTCGCTCGGGCGTTCATACGGGCGAGGTCGCTCTGGCGGGGAGCGAGATTCGCGGGGTCGCGGTGCACGAGGCAGCGAGAATCATGGCCCTGGCCGCACCCGGTGAGATCCTCGTGTCGGGGACGACGTGCGCGCTCGTCGCGGGGACGGGCCTCGAGTTCGAGGACCGCGGCGAGCACGAGCTCAAGGGCTTCCCGGGAGCTCGACGCCTCTTCGCCTACGTCGACGGGACGCGCGAGGGCTGAGGAGTGCCGATCGTCGCGGTGATCGCGATCGCCGCGCTCGTAACCGCTGTCTTCTAGCTATCGCTCAGGACCAGCGACGCGCGGGGCCCCGCCAGAGGACCGCCGCAGCGCCGACCGCCTGCGCGACGAGGCTGAAGACGCCGATCACGAGTAGCCACAGACGTATGTGCCGCATCTCCGCGTTATCGGCCGATTGCGGGGAGTGGTCAAGTCTTGCGGGCCGTCACGAAGGCGGACGCAGGACCGCGAACGGATCGGTGACCTCGAACCGGTGGGTACGGAAGCGGAAGAGCTCCGCCGGCCGGCCGCCCGAAGGGCCGTGAGCGCGGCGCGTGCCCGTCGCCGCGATTGCCCCTCTGCGCAGCAGCACCCGCTTCAGGTTCGTCGCCGAAACCTCGTAGCCGAGGGCGGCCGTGTACACGTCGCGCAGTTCGGCGAGGGTGAACGACCCGGGGGCGAGCGCGAAACCGATATTCGAGTACGAGAGCTTCCCCCTGAGCCGCTCGCGGCCCGCGAGCACGATCGCGCCGTGATCGAACGCCGTGTGCGGAAGCGCGTCCACCGCGTGCCAGCGTGTGTCCGGAGGAACGCGCGGATCGATCCCCAGCGGCACGAGGCCGAGGTATGCGGTCGCGAGCTCCCAGCGCTCCGGGTGCCTCGCGGGATCGCTCCAGGTTCCGAGCTGCTCGAGGTGGGCGACCTCGCGAACGTCGACCTTCGTCGCCAGGTGGCGCAAGATGGACTGCTCGAGTGTCTCGGTGGGGGCGAGGGTCCCGCCGGGGAGCGACCATGCGCCGCGATGCGGTTCGCGGGCTCGCTCCCAGAGCAGCACCTGCAGGACGCCGGCACGCACCTGGAAGACGACTGCGAGCGCGGTGTGCGCAGGTGAGTGGCCGGCTTGCTGGCTCGTTGGCGGGCCGGTTGGCCGGCTAGAAGGGTCGACCGTGGTAGACTGCGGCATCAGGTTATTGCCTCTCAGGCTAAAACTACTCGGCGAAAACTAGCATGAGCCATACGGGGAGCGAGCAGACGCAGGATCGGGCAGACGTCCTGGTGGTCGGGAGCGGCGTCGCAGGCCTCTTTGGAGCGCTGTGCGCAGCGTCCGAGGCGGATGTCGTGCTCGTCTCGAAGGGCTCGCTGCTCGCGTCCACGAGCTCGCTGGCGCAGGGGGGAATCGCGGCCGCAGTGGGCGAGGACGACGCTCCCGAGCTTCACGCCGCAGACACGCTGCGAGCGGGGCGTGGTCTCTGCCGGCCGAGCGCGGTTACCGCGCTGACCGAGGAAGCGCCGGCACGGATTCGCGACCTCGTCGAGCTCGGAGTCGAGTTCGACGAGGGGCTCGGGCTCGAAGGCGGTCACGGTCGGCGTCGCGTCGTCCACGCCGGCGGCGCGGCGACCGGCGACCGTGTCGCGCGCCTGCTGGCCGAGCGCGTGCTCGAGCACCCCAGGATTCGGATCTCCGAGGGAGAGAGGCTGCTCGCGCTGGATACGGCTGCAGGCCAGTGCGTTGGAGCGCTTACCGACCGGCGGCGTATCACGGCCCGGGCGACGCTCCTGACGACGGGCGGAGCGGCGGCGCTCTGGGAGCGCACGACGAATCCCCGCGGTACGACCGGGGAGGGAATGGCCGCCGCGTATCGCGCGGGCGCCGGGCTCGCCGATCTCGAGTTCGTCCAGTTCCACCCGACCACGCTCGTCGACTCGTCCCTGCTCCTGTCCGAAGCGCTCCGCGGCGAGGGCGCGCTGCTGCTCGACGAAGGGGGACACCGGTTCACGGACGAGCTTGCCCCGCGAGACGTGGTGGCGCGCGACATCGCCGCACGCGGGACGGCGCTGCTCGACCTCCGCGCCATCGATCGGGCGAGGTTCCCGTCCCTGATGGACACGCTCGAGGAGTCCGGCTACGACCCCGCCGAGGTGCCGATTCCGGTGGCGCCCGCGGCGCACTACACCGTCGGCGGCATCGTCACGGACCTCGCCGGCCGCTCGGAGCTTCCGCGCCTGTACGCGGCCGGAGAGTGCGCGGCCACCGGCGTCCATGGGGCAAATCGGCTGGCCTCGAACTCGCTGCTCGAGTGCCTCGTCTTCGGCCGCCGTGCTGCGCTCGCGGCGGTGGCCGAGCCGGGCCTCGGTCAGGTCGAGCCCGAGCCCGGTCGGCCCGTGGCCTGCCCGGAGCCGGTGACCGAGGAGCTGCGCCGCGCGCTCTGGCGCGACTGCGGCGTCGTGCGGGACGCCGCGGGCCTCGAGCGTCTTCGCACCGTGCCGCATCTGCTCGCACGGCTCATCGCGGAGAGCGCCCTCATGCGCGAGGAGAGCCGCGGGTCGCACTTCCGCGTCGACTTCCCGTCACAGCGAGCCGACCTCGAGTTTCACGTCGTCTTGCGGCCCGGCGCGCCGCCGGAGCTGGAGACATGGCTGTAGCCGCCGATGGGCTGGAGCGCCTCGTCGAGGCGGCGCTCGCGGAGGACGTCGGCAGTGGTGACGTCACCACGGATGCGACCGTCGATGTGGACGCGGTGGGGACGGCGGAGCTCGTAACTCGCTCCCCGGGCGTCGTGTCGGGTCTCGAAGCGGCAGAGGCCGTCTTCAGGGCGCTCGACCCCGGGATCGAGTTCCAGCGGCTCGTCGACGAGGGCCAGGTGCTCGAACGCCCGGTCTCGGTCGCCCGCGTGACCGGCTCTCTTCGCGCGATCCTCACCGGCGAGCGCACGGCCCTGAATCTGCTCGGCCGCCTCTCCGGCATCGCCACGCTGACACGCAGGTACGTCGACGCGGTTGCGGGGACGGGCGTGGCGATCCTCGACACGCGCAAGACGACTCCCGGCCTCCGGGCGCTCGAGAAGAAGGCGGTCGTGTCCGGCGGTGGCCGCAACCACCGGTTCGGTCTCGACGACGGTGTGCTCGTGAAGGACAACCACCTGCGCGTAACGGATTCCGTCGCGGAAGCCGTCCAGCGGTTGCGGGCGGTCACCGACCTCCCGATCGAGGTCGAGTGCGACACCCTCGATCAGGTGCGCCACGCAGTCGCAGCACGCGCCGACGCGATCCTCCTCGACAACATGGGAATCGACGAGCTCAGGGACGCCGTCGCGCTCGTGGACGGTCGCGCCCGGCTCGAGGCGTCCGGCGGCGTCACGCTCGAAACCGTTCGCGCCATCGCCGAGACCGGCGTCGACGAGATCTCGATCGGCGCGCTCACGCATTCGGCTCCATCACTCGACGTCTCACTGGAGCTCACATGACCACGCTCGAGACCGAAACCATGCAGGAGGAGATTCGCGCGCTCGCTACCGAGCGCGAAGCGGTCATCCTCGCCCACAACTACCAGGTGCCGGAAGTTCAGGACGTTGCCGACTTCGTAGGCGATTCGCTTGGACTCTCCCGCGAGGCGGCGGCCACCGACGCCGAGGCGATCGTCTTCTGCGGCGTTCACTTCATGGCGGAGACCGCGGTCATCCTCGCGCCCGACAAGACGGTCCTCATCCCCGACCTCGACGCGGGCTGCTCGCTCGCGGCGTCGATCACGGCCGATCAGCTGCGCACCTGGAAGGCGGAGAACCCTGGCGCGGTGGTCGTCTCCTACGTGAACACGACGGCCGAGGTGAAGGCCGAAAGCGACTACTGCTGCACGTCCGGAAATGCGAAGGCGGTCATCGAGTCGATTCCCGAATACAGGGACATCCTCTTCCTGCCGGACATGTACCTCGGGCTCTGGCTCGAGAAGGTGACCGGGCGCAAGCTCCGCATCTGGCTCGGCGAATGCCATGTCCACGCGGGCATCCGGCCGTCCGACATCGAGCGCTGGCAGGCGGAAGCGCCCGACGCCGAGTTCCTCGTGCATCCCGAGTGCGGCTGCGCGAGCCAGTGCATGGCGTTCGGGAACGACCGCACGCACATCCTCTCGACGGAGGGGATGATCAACTTCGCGCGGCAGTCGCCCAAGGAGCGCTTCCTGATAGCGACGGAGACCGGGATCATCCACCGCCTGCAGAAGGAGGCGCCCGAGAAGCGCTTCGAGGCCGTCTCCGAGAAGGCGATCTGCCGCTACATGAAGATGATCACGCTCGAGAAGCTGCGCGACTCATTGCGCGACTGGAAGCACGTCGTGACGGTTCCCGAGGACATCGCCGAGCGCGCGCGGGGAGCAATCGATCGTATGGTTGCGATCTCGTGAAGCACCTCACCGCAGACGAGCGCGGGTTCCTCGAGAACCCGTTCGTGGGTGTCGTGACGACGCTGCAGCCGGACGGGTCGCCGCAATCGACCGTCGTCTGGGTGGACGTCGACGACGAAGGCCCATCGATCAACACCGCGTACGGGCGCGTGAAGCCGCGCAACCTGGCTCGTGATCCGCGGATCTCGCTCGTCGTCGTCGACCCGAACGACCCCTACCGCTGGGTGAAGCTCAATGGCACCGGGACGCTCGTGGACGAGGGCGCCGATGCGCACATCGACCGGCTCTCGCTCAAGTACACCGGCAACCCCGTGTACGCGAACCACACGCCGGACGAGCAGCGTGTCACGGTCCGGATCACGCCGGACCGGATCTCGAGCCGCGGGCTGGACTGAGCAGGGTCCTCCTACGCCGCCCGAACCGAGTGCACGGGCGGGAGCTTCGACGCGACCGTGAACCACGTCGCGCCTGCATCGCGCGAGCCGAAGACGTCACCCGATGTCGCGCCGAAGTAGAGGCCCATCCCCGGCCCTGAGCCCTCGCGTGCGAACGCCTGCCGGAGGATGGTGAGGTACGCGTCCTCCGCAGGAAGCCCGTCGCCGCGGGCGGCCCACGACGCCCCGGCATCGCGCGTCTCGAAGACGCGCACGCGGCCATCGGGAGTCACGCGGTCCAGGTCGGCGGTCAGCGGGATGACGTACGCGCTGTCGGGGTCGTCCGGGTCGATCACGAGCGGGAACCCGAAGTCCGACGGCAGGCCGGTGTCCGTCCCGATGTCGATCCAGCTCTCGCCGGCATCGTCCGAGCGGTACACGCCGCCGTGGAACTGCATGAAGAGCCTCTCGGGTCGCGACGGGTGACGGTGCAGGTTGTGGACGCACAGCGTGATCGTCTCCTCGCGCGACTCCTCCGGGACGTAGCGGGGAACGAGACCTTTGTTCCCGTGACGCCAGGTGCTCCCACCGTCGTCCGAGAGCCAGACGCCCACGGCCGAGATCGCGAGCGCGATCCGCGACGGGTCGCCGGGCCAGGTTGCGATCGAGTGCATGCACATTCCCCCGGCGCCGGGGTTCCACTCCGAGCGGGTCGGTTGCTCCCAGAACGCCTGGTTGAGCTCCCACGTCATGCCGCCGTCCCGGCTTTCGAAGAGGACGCCCGGGAGCTCCGCCCGCATACAGCAAGCCTTCCTCCTCACCCGGAACGACGGACCAGAGACGCTCGAGCGACGTGTCCCCGCCCTCGGGAAGCTGGAGTCCCTCGGCCTGCTGCCACTCGCCCGTCGGATCGTCGGTGACGAAGATCTTCGGGCCGTAGAAGGCCGACGTTACGCACGCGAAGTAGCGGCCGCTTCGAGGGTCGCGTATCGCGAACTCGACCGGCTCGCCCGCGAACGCGCGCGCCACGATCTCGAAGCCGTCCTCGTCTCCGTGGAGCGCGAACAGTCCCTTCTTGGTGCCTACGAGAAGCTCGGTCATCCTAACCCCCGCTGATCGATGGAATGACGTGGATGCGATCGTCGGCGTCGAGGGTCGTCTCCTCCTGGCCCTTCTCGCCATTGACGAACACGTTGATGTGCTCCCGGATGGTCGTCTGCTCGTCGAGGATCCAGCCCTGGATCGCGGGATGCTCCCGCTCGAGGGCGCGCAGGACATCGCGCACCGTCGAGCCCTCGAGGCGAAGCTCCCGCCTGCCGCCCGCGAGCTCGGAGAGGGGAGCGCGCAGCCTCACGACCGCCATGGCTCGATCCTAGATCGCATCGACGGTAAGACGACGGACGGCGGCAGAAATCATCGACACGGCAGGTGCGGCGTTCGCCGATCGACGACGAGCCAGACGACAGCGACCCGGATGTCACCGGGCCGCTGAGCGGCCGGCTCGAACGTCGGCCGCTGCCACGCCTAGTTCCCTACTTCAGGCAGGTCACGACGACCGTGCCCGTGGCGGTGGTCGAGTCGCTGAGGTTGACCAGATCCTCGGTCCAGCCGCCGCCGTCCGTCGTCGCGAAGGATCCTGCACTGACGACCAGTGCGCTCGTCGGATTGCTGAACCCGCCACCGAGCGCCTTGCTTCCCGCGTCGCACGCGGCAGTAATGACCTGCTCGGCTCCCGGGCTCGCGGTGAAGGGCACGGACTTGACCGTCACGAGCGATGCAGCCGTGCTCGCCGGCCTTGCTCCCGCCGGCGACAAGGTCACAGCGGCCTTCGCACCCGTTGCGGCGATCTGGGCGGCGGTGAACCCGCCGAGCTTCTTCGCGTTGTCGGCGACGAGCGCCCGCTTCGCGAGCGGAACCGCCGCCTGCTCGGACGCGCCTGCTGTGCCGGCGAGTGCGACGAACAGGGCGATTAGGGCAACCGCGAAAGCCGCGGCACCCTTGCCATGGATGACGTTCATACTGAAACACCCCTCTCGTGTGACTCCGGCCACACTTGATCGAGGTTGCCTTCCATTAGTCGAGCGGCGAAGACGGCACACTCCACGATCAGTCGCCGCCCTACGCCCACCAGCTTCTCACCGCTTCGGGGAGACGGCATCCGTAGTTCGGAGCAGAGCGCAGCGGATCACGCTGCTCGCGAGTCGCGCTACTGAGAGAGCTCGAGAATGCCGTGCGGCGAGCCGTACTCGGCGAGCTTGTCGAGGAACGGTTGGGCGGGAAAGGCCTCCGGCCCGAGGACGCCCGAGCCCTTCCATTCGCCCGAGGCGAGGAGCTCCAGTGCGATAACCGGGTTGATCGCCGTCTGCCAGACGACCGCCTGCGACTCGTACTCACGCATCGACCACTCGTTGTCGACCACGTGGTAGAGGTAGGTCTTCCGCGGGTTGCCGTCCTTGCCGAGCCCCGTCACGAGCGTCCCGGCGCAGGTCTTCCCGGTCATTCGGTCGCCGAGCGTCATCGGGTCGGGGAGCGTCGCCGCCACGACGTCGCGGGGCGCGACCGCCACGTCACGGACGCTCACCTTCTCCTTCGAGTCGAGTCCGAGCTTGTGGAGCGTCTTGAGCACCTCGATGAACTCGTCTCCGAGGCCGTACTTGAATGTGACCCGCTTGCAGTCGACCCACCTCGGCACGAGGAGCACCTCCTCGTGCTCGACGTTCACGCACTCGACCTGGCCGATCCCCTCCGGGAAGTCGAACACCTCCGGCTCCGAGAACGGCGGCGTCGTGAACCAGCCGCGCCCCTTCTCCCAGACCACAGGCGGGTTCAGGCACTCCTCGATCGTCGTCCAGATCGAGAAGGTCGGCGCGAAGTCGTAACCCTCGATGACGAGGTTCGCTCCGTCGCGGATTCCCACTTCGTCGATCTCCGAGAAGAGCTCGTCCGCCGCGTGTCGGGCGAAGACGTCGGCAGCTCCGGGCTCGATCCCGATCCCGACGAGCGCGAGCAGGTCCTCCTGCTTCCAGTTCTCCTCCTGCGCGAACTGGTAGTCGCCGAGCTTCACGTGCGTCTCTTCGTGCGGATGCGTCGGATGAGGCTCCGAGAGCGTCATCGCCATGTCCAGGTACGTGACCCGGGCCCGGAGGCAGGCGTCGAAGATCTGCGGGTTGAAGCGTGGATCCGTCGCGTTCAGGACTGCATCCGCCTTCACGTCCGCGATCAGGCCGACGATCGCGTCCTCGTCCGAGGCGTCGAGTCCCGCAGAACCGAAGCGGTCGTGCTCGCCGAGTCGGTCGACAACGGCTTGCGGGCGAGAGGGGTCTAGGTCGGCGAGCACGATCCGCTCATAGAACGATCTGCGTTGCGCGATGGCGGCAAAGGCGGAGCCGACACCACCGGTTCCGATAACGAGGATTCTCACCGCGGCCCAGTTGTACCTGACCGTGCGGTCAGGGGTGTGGGCCGCCGGCCGCTGCTTGCAGTTGTCCGCGTTCATGCAGGGAGTTACGCTCACGTCCGATTTCACCGAACGGAGGTCGGCTGTGAGCGTTTCGGTAACCGAGCACAAGCAGTTCATCGGCGGTGAGTGGGTCGAGTCGTCGAGCGGCGAGACCATTGAGGTCCTGAATCCGGCGACCGGCGAGGTGATCGCGGAGGTGCCGCGAGCAACGGAAGAGGACGTCGCACGCGCGGTCGGGGCCGCCAAGGACGCATGGGAGACGTGGCAGTTCAAGACGCCGAAGGACCGAATGGAGCTGCTGCTCGCGCTCGCCGACGTCATCGACGAGAACGGGGACGAGCTCGCACGGCTCGAGTCCACGAACGTCGGCAAGCCATGGTGGGTGGCGAAGGACGAGCCGCCGGCGATGTCGGACTGTCTGCGCTTCTTCGCCGGCGCGGCGCGGAGCCTCGAGGGGAAGTCGGCCGGAGAGTACGTCGAGGGCTACACCTCGATGATCCGGCGCGAGCCGCTCGGGATCGTCGCGGGAATCTGCCCCTGGAACTACCCGCTGTACATGGCCATCTGGAAGCTCGGCCCGGCGCTCGCCGCCGGGAACGTGCAGATCATCAAGCCTGCCGAGCAGACGCCGCTGACGCTTCTCCGATTCGTGGAGCTGGCGCAGGACGTGATCCCAGCGGGTGTCCTCCAGGTCGTGACCGGAGATGGCGTCCCGGCGGGCGACGCGCTCGTCCGCCACCCCGACATCCGCCTCGTCTCGCTGACCGGTGACACGGCGACCGGGAAGATCATCGCGAAGAACGCCGCCGACACGGTGAAGCGGCTGCATCTCGAGCTCGGGGGCAAGGCGCCGATGGTCGTGCTCGACGACGCCGATCCGGCCACGGTCGCCGAGGCGGTCAAGATCGGCGGCTACTTCAACTCGGGGCAGGACTGCACCGCCTCGTCGCGGATCCTCGTCTCCAAGGGGATCTACGACGACGTGCTCTCGCAGACCGCGAGCGCCGTGGGCGGCATGAGCGTGGGGGACCCGGGAACGGACGACGAGATCGAGATGGGGCCGGTGATCTCCGCCGAGCAGCAGGAGCGCGTCCTCGGCTTCCTCGAGCGCGCGACCGACGCCAAGGCGACCATCGTCACGGGCGGCGGAGCGGTCGGGGACAAGGGGTTCTTCGTGAAGCCCACGATCGTCACCGACGTGAGCCAGGACGCCGAGATCGTGCAGAACGAGGTGTTCGGCCCCGTCGTCACCGTCCAGCCGTTCTCGTCGGACGACGAGGCGATCGAGATGGCGAACGGCGTCCGGTACGGCCTCGCCGCGTCCGTCTTCTCCGAGAACGTCGGCAGGGCGATGAAGGTCGCCGCGCGACTGGACTTCGGGACGGTCTGGGTGAACGAGCACCTCTTCCCGCTCACTCCGGAAATGCCGCACGGCGGCTTCAAGGAGTCCGGCTACGGCAAGGACATGTCCATCTACTCGATGGAGGAGTACACCCGCGTCAAGCATGTCGTCGTGAAGC